>JAKCDC010000096.1 GCA_021838635.1 Pseudomonadota bacterium | reverse complement strand
GCGCGGGTATGTCGAGAACGGCTCGTTCCATGAGCGTCTCGTAGAGTACGGTGTACCGTTGCCCCATCGCCTGTGCCGAGAAATTTTGGCGGATGTGTGTCTGGCCTTGATGTGCCAGCCGTGCGCGCAATTCCGGATCGACGCTAAGCGTTTTCAAGTGCCGGGTGAGAACCACTGCGTCTTCCGCGGGGAACAGCATGCCGGTCTCCTTGTCGATGACCAGTTCGCGGCATCCGGGAATGTCGGTGGCGATGGCGGCGACTCCAGCCGCCATCGCCTCCATGAGACAGCGGGGAATGCCTTCGTGCATCGAGGGCAGCACGAAGAGATCGAACCCCCGCATGAGGGCGATCCGGTCGGTCCGAAAGCCCAGGAATGCGTACTGATCCGGCGCGAAGAGCGTTCTCGCCAATTGCTCGAGGGCCGACTGCTCCGGCCCTTCCCCCACCAGACACAGGAACTTGTTTGTAACCGGCAGCGCGTGCACGGCCCGGATCAGGGTATCGACCCGCTTGCCTCGATCGAGGCGACCGACATAGCCGATGACGAGGGCGCCGCCGGCGCGGAGCACCGCCAGGTCGTCCGGCAGAGACTGCGTGGCATCGATCTCCGTGAGATCGACGCCGTTTTCGATCAAGTGCAGCCGCTCTTTTCCCAGCCCAAGATGACTCAAGCCGTCGAACATCGCTCGTGACAGTGGCACAACGGCATCAAAGTACCTGAGCGCCACCCGGTCGAGCGTCTCGTAAAGCTTCAGCCGAAGCCCCGGCGTCGCACCCCAGCCGTGTGGCGTCGAGACAGCTTTGCACTCGGTGCCGCGCACCGCAAGACGACCGATGATATCGGTCTTGTACCCGTGCGTATGCACAATATCGATGTGGTGCGCCGCGATGAATTCACGCAGTTGGCCAATGGCGGACCAGCTGAGTTTGCCGTACGACTCGAAGATCTGTGTGCGAAATCCGCTCTGTGCCGCAGCCGTGCACACTGGTGCCGCGAGATCCGGCGCGTCCTTGATGGCGGCCACCCACGACTCGACGCGCGCCGAGGACAGATGCGTAATGAGCGCCAGAATCCATCGTTCCGCGCCATAGAGGCCGGTGGGATTACCGATCTGCAGCACCCGGATCGGACGGTGGCCCACAGGCGCGATTGAGGGCAGGCTGCTCACGGCGGTCTACGCGGGCCTCGCCGCAGGGTGAGCCGCGGCGCGCTGCCACATGCCGAGCATCATCAGCCCCCACAGGAATACGCTGTGGTCCCTCGCTCCGCTCAAATGCTCATGCCAGAGCCCTTGCAGCGTATCGGCACGCAAGACCTCCGCGGCCAGTCCTCGCGTATTCGACAGCGCGTCCTCGACCAGAGGTCTCAGTTCCCCGCGCAGCCACTGCGCGGCGGGAATGGAAAAGCCCCGCTTCGGCAGGCCGCAGATTTCCGCGGGCAGACGCTGGGCGGCGAGTTTTCGCAAGGGCAGCTTGCCTTCACGGTGATTCATCTTGAGCGCACTCGGGAGACGGGCCGCGAACTCCAGAATCCGGTAATCGAGCAGTGGCGCGCGGACCTCGAGCGAATGGGCCATGCTCATGCGGTCCACTTTTACCAGTACGTCGTCGGTCATGTAGAAGTGGATATCGGTGTCCTGACTTCGCCCCAGGGCGTCGGCGGCGCTGCTGTGGACATAATAGGGGGCCATCGCTTCGAGTGGTGTGAAACCCCGCAAAGTTTCCAGGAATCCGGGCGCATAAAGCCGTTGCCGAGTGTCCGGCCGCAACCAGACCAGATCGCGGTAGAACGCCTCGGCATCCCCGACCGCGAGATTCTCCAGGACGGTCTTGAGCCGCAGCGGCTTCGGCAGCGCGGCGGAGGCTGGCCAGAGCCGCCCCACAGCCCCGAACAGTGGTGCGCGCAGCGCCGTTGGCAGACGGTGCCGGAGACGTGATTCCAGGACGTGGGGCAGATAGCGGAACGTATAACCTCCGAATCCCTCATCCCCGCCGTCCCCGGACAGGGCCACGGTGACGCTGCGCCGGGTCATCTGGCAGACATACCACGTGGGCAGTGCGCTCGAGTCAGCCAGAGGCTCATCGCAGTGCCAGGCGATCCGCTCGAGCACACTGGCCGCATCGGGTGTGACCGTGAATTCGTGGTGGTCGGTCTTGAGGTGGGCGGCGACCCGAGCCGCCACCGGCAACTCACTGTGTTCGCGCTCGTTGAATCCGATCGAATGGGTGATGATGGGCCGGTCCTGAAGCCGGGCCATCGCAGCGACCACCAGCGAGGAGTCGATGCCTCCGGAGAGGAAGGCGCCGAGCGGTACTTCGCTCATGAGGCGGCACTTCACCGCCTGATCGAGCAAGGCGCCGAGCGCCTCGGTCGCCGCATCGAGCGTCTGCGGCACCGGTTCGGCAAAGCTCAGAGCCCAGTATTTGCGCTCCGTATCGCCCGACTCTGTTACCGTCAGGGTGTGCGCCGCGCGCAGCTTGCGCACGCCACGGTAAATCGTGCGCGGCGCCGGCACATAGCCAAAGCTGAAATAGCAATCCAGCGCCTCGGCGTCGACTTCCGTGGGAATCAGTCCCGCGGCGCGCAGGGCCTTCAGCTCGGAGGCGAAGGCAACCGCGGCGCCGGTTCGCGCGTAATACAGCGGCTTCTTGCCGACGCGATCGCGCGCGAGAAACAAGCGCCGATCGCGCACATCCCAGATCGCGAAGGCGAACATGCCGTTCATCTTCTCGACGCTGCGCTCACCCCACTGCAGATAGCCGCGCAGCAGCACTTCGGTATCCGAGTGCGTGCGGAACCGGTGACCGAGCTGTTCGAGCTCGGTTCGGACCTCGAGGTAGTTGTAGATTTCGCCGTTGAAGACGATCTGCACGCGGCCGTCGCCCGCACCCATGGGCTGCTGCCCGCTCGACAGATCGATGATGGACAGACGCCGATGGCCGAGTGCAGCGTGGTCGTCGACGAAGTATCCCTCTTCGTCCGGTCCGCGATGGATGATCGCATCGGTCATGCGCTTCAGGCGCGCGCCCGCCTCGTCGCGTGCATGCCCGTCGAAGCTCACGAAACCGGCTATTCCGCACATTGGGATCAGCCCGCTGCGGCGTCGGGCGCGCGCGCGACGTCCCGGATCACGCGGGCGGGGTTGCCTCCGATCAGCTTGCCGGACGGCACCGCATCGATCACCACGGCGCCCGCCGAGACGATGCACCCGCCGCCAACATCCGCGAGCACGATTGCACCCTCGCCAATCCAGCAGTGCGCGCCAATGGCCACCGGCTCGAACCGGGCCACCGGCGCCAACCGTCCCTGCTCGTCCAGGTGCTGGCGCTTACCGCTCGGGATGCTGACTCGACTGCCGATCATCACATCCTCACCAATGCGCGCATGGCCGATCATGCAGTAGGCGCCCATCGACACGTGGCGCGCGATCGTGACCGAGCGGTGGCTGAACAGGGTGCCGAAACCAATCCGGACCTCCCAGGAGCATCGATCCAGGGTGCCGAAATAGTAGGCGGCGCGCAGCCAATGCCCCGGGAACCCCGGGACCACCGCCAGCGCCTGGCCGAAAAGACCAAAGATGACCTCGGTCCGGGTGAATCGCTTCTCGAGCCACGCAAGCGCAATCAGCGGCAGCATCGCCAAGAGAGCGAGCGCGAAGACACCTGCCTTGACGGCACGACGAACTGACCCGCCGCGGGCTGAAGAGGCACCGTTCATGCGCACTCCTGGGCGCGGCTCGCGCCCATAGATCGGTACAGGGTCCGATAGCGGCCGATCATCCGCGGAAACGTGAAATGCTCCTCAAAGCGGTGCCGGCCGGCACGCGCATAGCGCTCACAAACCGCCGGATCGCGGGCCGCCGCTAGAATCGCGTCGACAAGCGCTGCCGTATCCTCGGACGGTATCACCCAGCCGGAGAGTCCGGCGAGCACGACTTCCGGGTTGCCGCCCACCGCAGTCACAGCCGCCGGAACACCCGCGGCCATGGCTTCGAGCAAGGCCATCGAAGTGCCTTCGCTGAAACTTGCCAGCACAAACAGGTCGAGGCACTGCACGAGCCGGCGCGCATCGGCGCGAAAGCCGGTCAGGCGCACCGCGTCGGTCAAGCCCGACCGTGCAATGAGCGCCTGAATTGCACCGAACTCGGGGCCATCCCCAATGAGCAGGCCGCGGATACGGCGCTCGCCCGCGCGTGCCCGCGCCAGCGCCGCCACCAGCATGGGCAGATTCTTGATCGGATCGAAGCGGCCGACCGTGCCGACGACGAAG
>JAKCDC010000095.1 GCA_021838635.1 Pseudomonadota bacterium | reverse complement strand
TCTGAACCCAGTGACTGGTCACGCGTCGGCCCGTCGGACGGCTAAGCGCGCGATGAGATCAAAATAGTCCGGCTACGCACGTAGAACCGTCTGCGGATCATTCGCGGACGCGGGTTCGATTCCCGCCGCCTCCACCATAATGTGAAATCCCAACCCTTATCCGGTTGGGATTTTTTTTGCCTAGAACGCCAGTGTTGGCGCGGTTCCGGGCCTTTCGCCGATGAGCGGCACCCCGCCACACCCCTTGTTTCGGGCGTCACTTCCTCCGAATTTCCCTCTCTGTTCTCTGTTTTGCCGGTGAGCGTTCACCGCTCCAGGGTCCGCATTGGCGCGGGTTTCCGGCCCGTCGGTTGCAACTGTGAATTGGCAGAGTGCACGCGACCGAGAACGGAGAACCAGAAGCCGACGCAAGAAGCAGCCTGAAGACAGGTGTCAGTCAGGTGATTACCGACGGCATTCGGGCCGGCAGCGGTCGTGCTGCGAATGTTTTTCCTGGCGAGTTCAGCAGCTCTATTTTTCATGCGAAGCCGCTCCTGGCCCGACAAGCTCCGGGCCAGTTTGTTCTATTTCCTTGGCGATCTGTGCGAGCGATCCATCGATTACCTTTGCAATCACCTCTTTACCCGGCCAGACGTAGGTTCGAGTGCCGTCGGTGCCATAGAGCGTGAGGGTCTGGCTGCCATGCTTGAGAATCAGCCGAATATGTCCGACGACGTCCCAGTAGAGCATTGTTGCCTTGGTGGTGACGCGAAACTCGGTCATATCGCAGGTAAAGTCCTGCGGCGTCGTGACGCCACTCTGGCGCAACAGGGCACTGAGCTGGTTTTCCAACAAGTTCTTCACCAGCGTGGCTTCTGGGGGATCAAAGTTGACGTAGCCCATCGGCACGCCAAATGCCGCCTCGCGTTGGCTTGCGGACCCTTTGAAAGAGCGCATGTCGCGCACCCTGACGTGGGCTAAGGCCGTTGGCAGAACGGCTTCCGATGGAATGCTCACGGTAACAGCATTCGATGCACAGCCGCCCAACAGAACACCAGAGCAGATCCACGCGGCCAGAGAATGTTTCATGAACCCCCCATTTCCAACGCGCCCGATATGCAATGGGATGGACGCCACAACCCGTAACGGCGTCGACGTGCAAAGTGGAAGCGTTAGCTCAACCACCACTTGACCGAGCAGGACCATCCGCCGTGAATGTTACAACGGTTGGCATCGACATGGTGAAGACCGTGTTCCAAGTGCACGGCGTGACCGAGCATGGCAAGTCGGTGCTGAGAAGGCAACTCAAGGGCCACCAGGTCATCGAGCTCTTCGCCGATATGCCCGGCGTGCCTGATCGGTATGGAAGCCTGTGGCAGCGCCCCCACCGCCCGGCGCGGCGGCTGATCTGATTTCGCGACGTCCCGAGCCAATCGGTCACGATTACCGAAATGCGCGGTCACGTTCGCGGAAATAAACGGCCTGCGCATTCCGGCTAAACTCGCCCGCGGCATCATGGTCGACGCAAGGTAGAATGCCTCGCACACGGCATTTCCTGAACAGCATGGAACCGTTCCAAGCGCAGGTATTCGAGAACTTCCAAGGCGCACGCTTTTCCGCCGATCGCCGCTATCGGTACGTGCTTTGGCGGATTTGGGACGAGTCACGTCCCACCGCGCTGTTCATCATGCTCAATCCATCCATCGCCAACGAAAATAACAACGATCCAACCGTTGAGCGCTGCCAGCGCCGCGCCCAGATAATTGGGTACGGCGGCTTGACCGTTTGCAACCTCTTCGCCTTTTGCTCCACCAACCCGCGCATGCTCTACGAAGTCAACGATCCCGTGGGGTCCGATAACGATCGAGCGTTACTTGAGCGCGCAAGGACGGCTGGCTTGGTCGTATGCGGGTGGGGCACAAACGGCGCTTTGAAGGGGCGAGGACCCGCGGTGCTCGCCATGCTGCGCGCGAACGGGATCACCCCGCATGCGCTGAAAATCAACTCGGACGGATCCCCACAGCACCCGCTGTCCGACGAGGCCGCCGTCGCGCTGACCGGGTTCTTCGCCGAGCTGGCCTACCGACTCGATGGCAAGTTCCTGGGCCAGATCCTGCGCTACCGCAGTCAACAACGCGAAGCCTCGATGCAGCAGCGTTCGGCAACGCCCCCGGAACCCACAGCCCCACCGTTCTGACGCCAGATCAAACCGGGGCCGCTGCCTTGACCGTCGCCCCGGTTATCCACAAGCCGGTCAACATCCAAAAACCAAAACCGGCTCGATGGAAACCAAAACGAAAACCGCCTCCGGACGACCCCCCGGCAACCAGCGTCGCAACAGCGCTCGCCAGCATCAATCTGACGCCGAACAACCCTCGCCGATCCTGATCAAAAAACCATCACAGAACGTGACCGCGCTCACCACGCCGCCCCCGGAAGACAAATACGTGACCGCAGAACGGGTCGGCCTGTAGCTGCATTTGCACGATCGCCGCAAGCCCATCGAAACCGCGGCGCATATCGGTGTGGCCCGCAGCGATCCACACCTTCGTTCCCCGCCGGCAGGCCGATCACCGGACACCCCGCAACAGGCGAACCACGCCGGAGAGCGTTTCCATGTCGACCGCGCCGTGCAACCATAGGCGTGCCGCGCCGATCTCCACCTCGATGCACGAATCGCCCTTGGCGTATTCCTCGCCAGGACGCCGCGCCGGCTCCGGTGCCGCAATCGCCACCGGCAACAGCTTCGGCGCCACCATCGGTTGCATGGCCGGCGCGTATTCCTTCTGCCGCCGCCACGTGAACAACAGGTTCGCGTTCAACCCGTGCCGCTGCGCAATCTGCGAAACCGACGCCCCCGGCTCCATCGCCATCGCAACCAGCTTGCGCTTGTGCGCCACCGAATACTCCCGGCGTCTCCGCGGACGCCCGTCCGCGCACTCTTCGATAACGTCTCGCTCTTGCATCGTGTCCATCTCCTTCGATCATGGACACGCACATCACGTGTCCTGAACCGACGAAAATGCACCACGCATCGCCACCCTACAAGACGGCCTCGGGAAGACGGTTACCTCTCTACCGCGTCTGGTTCGCCAACGTACTGACTTGGCGGAAACGATCCGTGCAGTCTGATGAGCAGGTAATAAACCACCGGTGTGGCGATCAGCGACAGCAGCACGGAGAAGCACAGCGCGCCGATGACGGTGATCCCGAGGGGCTGCAGCATCTGCGCGCCGGCGCCGGCACCGTAGGCGAGCGGTACCATGCCGAGGGCCGCCGCGAGCGATGTCATGAGGACGGGCCGGAGCCTGCGGTGACCGGCCCGCACCAGTGCCTCGACGAGCTCCACGCCCTCGCCGCGCAGCTGCCGGCAATAGTCGAGCACCAGAATGCCGTTCTTGGCGACGATGCCGACACCGATGATCGCGCCGAGGTAGGAGACGATGTTCAAGGTGGTGCCGCTCACCCAGAGGCCGACCATCGCCCCGAAGAGGGCGAGCACCGCGCCGAATACGATCGCGATCGGCTCGTAGAAGGAGCGGAATTCGATCACCAGCACCGTGAAGACGAGAAGGATGGCGGCGAGCAGCACCGCCATGAGATCCTGGAACGACTGCTGCTGCAGCCGGTAGAGTCCCGCGAACTGCACGCTCCCTGGCGGCAGCCAGGCATCCTTGGCAAGCGTCGCGCGCACCTCGCGCATGGCGGTGCCGAGGTCGATGCCCTGCAAGCGCGCCGAGACGATGACGTCCTGGCGGAGATTGTCCCGATTCAGCTCCACCTCGTTGGGGCGCTCCTGCACGGTCGCCACTTGATTGAGCCGCACGATCGCGCCCGTTGACGTACGGAGCGGCAGATCGGCTAGCGCGGCGAATCGATCGACGCTGCTCGGAGCGGCGAGCACGCGCACGTCAACGACCCGATCGCCCTGCAGCACATACGAAGAGGTGCTGCCGAGCAGGGCATTGTTGACCGCGTCGGCGATGTCCTGCGTCGTCAACCCGAAGCGCGCGGCTTGCTCGGGGCGCACGCGCAGATCGATCGTGGGTCCGCTCACCACCAAGCCGTCGAAGGTATCGACCAAGCCCGGGATCTTCTTGATCTGTGCCTCGACCCGTGGCGCGGTCTTCTCGAGCCAGGCGAGGTCCGGGGAGAAGAGCCGTATCTCCACCGGATAGGGGGCGAGTTGCAGGTCGCCAACGAGGTCCGTGAGAAACCCTTTGAAGTCCCAGCGGATCATCGGGAAACGCTGGTCGAACTCGGCGCGCAGATGGTCGAGGACCTGCTCGGTGGTGTGCTTGCGGTCGCTCTTGAGCTTGATCAGGAAGCTGCCGACATTGGG
>JAKCDC010000094.1 GCA_021838635.1 Pseudomonadota bacterium | reverse complement strand
GAGTCCTTACGCTGAACGTGCTGCGCGGACAGATGAGTCTCGTGGGACCTCGGCCGGAGCGCCCGGAATTCGTGGCGGATTTGGCCGAGCGCATCCCGTACTATCACGAGCGTCACTCGGTCAAACCGGGTATCACGGGTTGGGCGCAGCTGTGTTATCCGTACGGATCCTCCGAGGAGGATGCGCTGCAGAAGCTGCAGTACGACCTGTACTACGTCAAGAACAACACGCTGCTGTTTGACCTTGCGATCCTGCTACAGACCGCAGAGGTTGTGTTCCTCGGCAAGGGGCGCTGAAGCGCCCTGACGGCCGCTTACGGGGCCGTCTCGTCCTCGCTCTTCGGCTTGACGCGCGTACGCCAGACCTCAAAGGGATCCCACGCGTAGGGGGGCTTGACCGGACGGAGCCGGCGAACTTTGGCCGTCGGGGATTCACCCGCATTACCGTCCACTGCGTTCGGACGGGGATCCTCGGACTCAGTGCGTTCAGGTTTCATGTCGGTCTGATGACCCCTTCAAATCTTCTCAGGGACGCTTGTGCGCCAATCCATACGCGCGCGACATCCTATGCCGCGCCGACCGGGCCGATGAGTTTAACTCATTTGCGAACACTCTAGTTCGCTCCCGTGAACAGCGCGTGACAGCTTATTCCTGTGTCAAGGTGACCGCCGCACCGGATCGCGGTCTTTAGCCGCAATCGGCAGTTGCGAGGGTCAATCCGTGACCCAGTTCACGTTTTGGCCCCAGGGGGAGGGGGGCCGTGGAGAGACTCAGCGCTGCTTGAACTCGTCGGCAGTGAGCTGATGGCGGGCCAGAAGCTTGTAGAAATCGGTGCGGTTGCGTTTGGCGAGCCGGGCAGCCTGGGTGACGTTCCCGCCGGTAATCTGCAGAATCTGCGACAGATAGCTGCGGGTGAACTCGTCTCGGGCCTCATCGAAGGAGGGCAGGTGTCCCTGGGTGCCTCCGAGGGACTGCTGGACCAGTTCCACCGGAATGATCGGAGTCTGCGAGAGTGCGACGTTTTGGCGAACGACGTTCTGCAGCTGGCGGATATTCCCCGGCCAATCGGCCGTCGCCAGCAGCTCCACCGCCTCGGGCGCATAGATTTTGCGCTGGCCGGTCTCCGCGGCGATCTGCGCCAGGAAATGGGCCACCAGCAGTGGGATATCCTCGCGGCGACGATTCAGCGAGGGCATCTCGATGTGCACGACGTTCAGCCGGTAGTACAGGTCCTCGCGGAACTGACCCTGAGCGAGCAACTGCTGCAGATCACGGTGCGTGGCCGAGATGACCCGCACGTTCACCGGCAGGGCCTGGGTGCCGCCCACGGGGCGGATCAGCCCCTCCTGCAGGACGCGCAGCAGCTTGACCTGGAGCCGAAGCGGCATGTCGCCGATCTCATCGAGCATCAGCGTGCCGCCGTCGGCGGCCATGAATAGGCCCCGATGCTGGCTGGTGGCGCCGGTGAAGGCGCCTTTCTCGTGGCCGAACAGCTCCGACTCCAGGAGGTTCTCGGCCATGGCGCCGCAATTGATGGCGACAAATGCGCGGTTGCGCCGCGGACTCGCAAGGTGGATGGCCTTGGCCAGCAATTCCTTGCCGGTGCCGCTCTCTCCGGTGATGAGCACGCGTGCATCCGTGCCGGCCACCATGTGCGCCTGGGCGAGCTTCTCTTCCATGACCGCGCTGCGGGTGATGATCTGCGCGCGCCAATCCTCGTCCGAGGCGCCGAACCCCGAGATGCGCAGCGCCTTCTGCACCTGATCGAGCAGCTCCTGCTTCTCCACCGGCTTGGTCAGAAAGCCGAACGCGCCCATCTGGGTCGCCTGTACCGCATCGGGAATGGTGCCGTGGGCGGTGAGCAGGATCACCTTCAGTCCCGGCCAGCGCACCTGCAGCTCCTTCAGGAGCGCAATGCCGTCCATCGGCTCCATGCGCAGGTCGGTGATCACCAAATCCGGCCGAAACCGGCCCGCGGCGGCGAGCGCCTGCGGCCCGCCTTCGACGGCCTCGACCTCGTAGTTCTCGGCGCGCAGCCGGATCGTCAGCAGTCTGAGCAATCCCGGATCGTCATCGACCACGAGGATGCGCGGCTTGTGCCGTGTTGGCGCAAGCGGTGCCTTGCGTTGTTCGCCCGGCAACATAGAAGCAACCATGTTCACTGTGGAGGCCCCGTCGTACCTAGTTTGCCCTCATTGAGCGACTTCTCGATGTTGGCGATCGCGGCGAGTTTGGCGCGGGCCTGTTCGAGTTGTCGCTTCAGGGCGACATCTTGATCGGTGACGGCGTCGAGTTGCGCTTTCAACTGCGCGATCTTCGCCGCATCGGCCGTTTGTAGGGTGCGGCTTTCTGCCTCTACGGTCAACCGGTTTGCGATAAAAGTGAGCGCCAACTGGGCCAAAGTGTGCTCACTTGGCAACAGTTGATCGGTCGGATCCTGAACCAGACCTGACAACAGGCGCTGGGCGCGCGGCATATTGGTGCTTGGCGTGCCCGGAATGCCCAGCAGCAGCGCGAGGCGCAGCGTGTCGCGCGGCGAGTGACCGTGCTGGTAGGCCGACTCGGCGGCCATGAGCTGCTCAGTTTGCATCGCACTCGGCGCGTTGAACCACGTGTGCAGCTGTTTCAAGTCAGTGCTCACGCGCTGTGGACTCGGTGGCGGCGGCGAGGTCTTGGCCACGGCGTGATGGGTGCTCGGATAGGGCATCAGCAGCGGCGTGTTGGCGCATGCGCCGAGCGCCAGGGTGGTGAGCGCCGTCATCGCAAGTGCGACGCGGCGAATCGACTTCGTGTCAGGCGGCATGAACTTGGTTTCCCCGCTCGGGTGGTTGGTTGCGAACGACGCGTGGCATACGGATGCGAAAGTGCGCGCCGGGATACTGGCCATCGATGATCTGAACTGTGCCGCCGTGCGCCGTGACGAACTCCAGCACCACCGACAACCCGATGCCGGTGCCTTTGACGGAGATGCCATTGGCTGCCCGGCCGGTATAGAACGCGTGAAATACATGTTCGCGGTCCTCCGGCGGTATGCCGGGGCCATTATCGGCGACGTCGAGAATGAGGTTGGGACCTGAACTGTGGGCGCGGATGTGGATGGTGCCGCCCTTCGGTGAGTACTTTACCGCGTTCGAGACCAGGTTCTCCAGAATCAGGCGCACCTTGCCGCGATCGGCGTAGAGCATCACGTCATCGACCTGCACATCGAGGCGCATGCGCTGGGAGAGCACGGTGAGCTGCTGGTTCTCGAGCACCTGCTTGACCAGCGGGCGCAGGCGAAATTCGCTCGGATCGAGCCCGACGCTCGAGGTCTGCCAGGCGCTGAAGGAGAGCAGGTTCTCGATCATGCGCTGCAGCTGGATGCCGTTGTCGCGCAGGATCGCCGCCACCTCGCGCTGACCGGCATCGAGCTGCCCGACCGCTCCGTCCATCAGCAGATCGGTGCCTTCGCGAATGTTCGCGAGCGGCGTTTTCAGCTCGTGCGACATGTGGCGCAGGAAGCGATTGCGCTCCTCGGCGAGTTCATTGAGGCGCAGCCTGAGCCACTCGAGCTGCCCGCCGAGGCGCTCCAGGTCATGGGGACCGGTGACCGCGATGCGCTCATGCAGCCGCCCGTGGCCGAGATCGCTGATGGCCCGGTCGATCTGGCGCAGCGGCCGTCCGATGGCGAGCGTCAGCATGTAGATCGCCACCAGGGTGAGCGGCAGCAGCAGCGCCGCTTGCCAGAACAGCCGCTCGCGGGCCTCCTCGGTCATGCGCCGCAGGGAGGCCATCTCGGTGTCGATGTGCTGGTTGCTCTCCTGCGCCGTGCGATCGACCAGACCACCGAGCGTGGCGAACAGCGTACCGAGTCCGGCGGCATTGGCCGCCTGCGTGCCCGGTGGGGTCGTGAGCACCCGGGTGCGGATCTTCTGCTGCACGGCCGCGAGCTGCTGCAGCGTCGCGCGGGTCGCGGCACTGGCATGCACGGTGAGCTCGCGGCGGGTGGCGGTGAGCTGGCTGTCCTCGTGCTGATAGGACTGCAGCAGTTTCGGGTCATCGAGCACGTCGTAGAGGCGGGCCGTGCGCTCGAGCGAGTCGATCTCGCTGAACAGCCGCTGGCTCTCGCGGGCCGAGGTGACGCCCTCGATGATGATCTTCTGGCCGGCGATCGACAGCGTTCTAAACTGCAGCGCAGCCGTGACAATAGCCACCAGCAACGGCAGCGCGAGGAGCGCCAGACCGAGAAGCATCAGTCCTGTGAGGGACTTAGGGCGCAACCACCGCATTGGAACTAGTGTACTCCGGGGTTATTTAAAGTCCCCCGTAGGGGATCCGTAAATCCCTCGCCTTTAGGCGACGGGAGGGTCGGCTGGATATATCATCAGAACGATGAAGGACTACAAGAGCAGCAGCCATGCGGTTTGGGACTGCAAGTA
>JAKCDC010000048.1 GCA_021838635.1 Pseudomonadota bacterium | reverse complement strand
CTGGTATCTGAACTGCTGAACGAGAAGCGCGCACTCTCGACCGAGATGGCGCTGCGGCTCGGGAGGCTGCTCGATACGAGCCCGGAGAGCTGGCTCGCCATGCAGGACGCGGTGGACCTCTGGGAGGTCCGCAACGCCAAACTGGAAGAGCTCGAGTCGGTCAAGCCGGTCGCGAAGCGGAAGGTGGCCTGAGTACCGCTGCGGCGGGCGGTCAGCGAGGACATCGCGAAGAAGCTCGCCCGGCGGTTCGGCCTCGCGGCGGACTGCTAGAATGCGCTCGTGCGCGGATTGCACCTCATGCGTGTGGCAGGCATCGACGTCACCGTCGACTGGAGCCTGCTGATCATTTTCCTGCTGATCGTCTGGGGATTGGCCTCGGGCGTATTTCCGCAGTGGCACCCGTCCTGGCCCCCCATGACCGCCTGGCTCACCGCGGTCGCCGCCGCGGTGCTGTTCTTCGCATCCGTGCTCGCCCACGAGCTCTCGCATTCCCTCGTCGCCCGTGCCTACGGCATCCGGGTGCGGCGCATCATGCTGTACGTGTTCGGCGGCATGGCCCAAATCGAGCACGAGCCCGGGCGCTGGGTGGCGGAGCTGTGGATTGCGATTGTCGGTCCACTGACCAGTCTGGCCATCGGCTTTCTGTGCCTCTACTTGGGCGTCGTGGGCATCACCCGCGTCGACGTGACCAACGTCGCGAGCGTCGAGCACGCGCTCGTCGCGCTCGGCCCCGGACGCACCCTTCTGCTGTGGCTGGGTCAGATCAATCTGGTGCTGGCGATCTTCAATCTCGTTCCGGCCTTCCCGCTCGACGGCGGCCGGGTGCTGCGGGCGATCATGTGGGGCGCCACGCACGACCTGCGGCGCGCCACACGCTGGGCCTCGGCGCTCGGACAGGCCTTCGCCTGGCTGCTGATCGGCGCGGGCATCGCCATGGTCCTGGGGTTCTCGATGCCGATACTCGGCGGCGGGCTCATCAACGGCATCTGGCTCGCCTTCATCGGCTGGTTCCTCAACAACGCGGCGCTGGTGAGCTACCGCCAGCTGCTGACGCAGGAGATCCTGCAGGACGTGCCGGTCTCGAGGCTCATGCTGACGCGCTTCGAGACGGTGCCGCCACAGCTGCCCCTCGAAACCCTCATTGACGGATACATGGCGCGCAGCGACCAGCGCGCGTATCCGGTCGTCGGCGACGACACGCGGCTCCTCGGCATCGTGTTCCAGCGCGATGTCGAGCGCCTGACCCAGGAACAGCGCCGCGCCATGACCGCGCGCGAGGCCATGCGCTCGCCCGAACAGGTCGTCGTGGCCCGGCCCGGCGAGGACGTGCTCGAGGTGCTGAATGTGCTCGCACAGCGGGACATCAACCAGGTCCCGGTCCTCGAGGATGGCCGCGTCGTCGGTCTGGTCCGGCGCGCCGACATTCTGCACTGGCTCGCGCTGCAGAACGCGCCGAAGCAGACGCGCGCGTAGAACCTCCACGGGCGCCCGCCCGGGCCGCCCGCTCCCATGCCGGTTGACCTACAATAGGCGGCACCCGACATCACCTCACGGGTTGGTCACCGTATTGCTCACCGTGCTGCTGAGCGTCGCGTGTATGCCATCGTTCGGCTGTCGCAGCTCGGAGCGGTCCCACCCTCCGCCCAGCGCATTGATCAGACTGACGCTGGCCACCAGCCGCTGACTCTGCAAGCTGACCAGCGTGACTTCGGCTGTGAGCTCCGCGGTCTGGGCGCTGAGCAGCGTCGTGTAGTCGGCCACGCCCGCCCGGTACTGATTGAGGGTCAAGGTGGCCGCCTTCTTGGCATCGACCACCGCCTGGTGCTCCTCGAGGTACTCGGACTGCAGATAGCGCAGCGACGCCAGGTCATTCTCGACCTGCTGGAACGCATTGAGCACGGTCTGGCGGTAGTTGGCCACTTCCTCGTCGTAGGTGGCGCGCGCCTCGCGGACCAGCGCCACCGTCGCGCCCCCGTTGAAGATATTCTCCGCGAGCGACGGCCCGAAGGACCACACGGCATTGCTCGCGCTGATCAGGCTCGCGAGCGTCGAGGACTCGAAGTCGTACGCGCCCGAGAGGGTCAGGCTCGGAAACCACGCCGCTTCCGCCACGCCGATCTGGGCATTTGCGCTCGCCATCGTGCGTTCGGCGGCGGCCACGCCCGGATTGCGCTGCAGCAGCCGTGAGGGCAGACCGGCCGGCACCACCGGCACTTCGGCGGCAAGGGTGCCGTAGGCCAGCGTCAGCTGCGAAGGCGCCTCGCCGATCAGCACCGCGACGGCATGCTCCATCTCGGCGCGCGTCAGCTCCGCACTCTGCTCCTGCGACTGCGTGCTCTCGAGTGTGGTGCGCGCCGAGTACACGTCCGCCAGCGTCGTCACGCCGGCGGCGACCTGGTTCTGCGCGATGCGCAGCGCGCTGCGGTCATCCTTGACGGCCATC
Organism: Pseudomonadota bacterium; assembly: GCA_021838635.1. GTDB lineage: Bacteria > Pseudomonadota > Gammaproteobacteria > Steroidobacterales > Steroidobacteraceae > 13-2-20CM-66-19. Next base: position 17,723 of record JAKCDC010000048.1, on the reverse strand, counting down.
TTCAACAGCCGCAGCTGCTGCTCGGCGGCACGCATCTGGAAGTAATCCGCCGCCAGCGACGCCTGTGCGGACAGGCGCGCCGCAGCCACGTCCGCCGCGCTCGCCTGCGCCTGGTAGTTGGCGCTCTGCAGCTCGCGCCGCAATTTTCCCCACAGATCGACGTCCCAGCTGCCGCTCGCGCCGAACTCGTTGGCCGTGCGCGCCCCGCCGAAGTTGAACTGGTTGGCCGCGCCGCCGCCGCTGCGCGTCTGGCCGGCCCCGAGCGTGATCGAGGGGAACAGGCTCCCGCGCGTCACGCCGGCGGCCTCGCGCGCCGCATAGTAGGCCGCCACGTCCGCCTTGAGTGTCTGATTCGACACATCGACCTGACGCTCCAGGCGCGAGAGCACCGGATCGCGGTAGATCGACCACCAGTCGGTCGGAACGATCTTCGCCGGGGTGGCCGGCACCCAGCCGTTGACTTCCCGGAACGCCGTCGCGGCCGGCGCCGAGGGTCGGTGATAATTGGGGCCGACGGCGCAGGCGGCGAGTCCGGTGCACAGTGCCGCCGCAACCAGCGGTCGGATTCGTCGGATCATGAGGCGATACCCTCGGCGGGCTGCGCGGAGCGGCCGCGGCGCGTGAACGTTCTGGCGAACCATAGTCGGAAGCTGTCGAGGTAAATGTATACGATGGGTGTGGTGTAGAGCGTCAGGACCTGGCTGATCGCGAGTCCGCCCACCACCGCTATGCCGAGCGGTTGGCGCATCTCCGAGCCCTGCCCGGTCATCAGCGCCAGCGGCATCGCGCCCAGCATCGCCGCGATGGTGGTCATCATGATGGGCCGGAACCGCAGCAGGCACGCCTCGTGGATGGCGCGCGCCGCTTCGGCGCGCTCCGTGCGCTGCGCCACCAGCGCCACGTCCACCATCATGATGGCGTTCTTCAGCACGACACCGATCAACAGGATGATCCCGATGAGCGCGATCAGGCTGAACGGCCGATTGAACACCAGCAGCGCCAGCACCGCCCCGACGCCGCTCGAGGGCAGGGTCGAGAGAATGGTGATCGGCTGCGCGAGACTCTCGTAGAGTACGCCGAGCACGATGTACACCGCCACGAGCGAGGCCACGATGAGCAGCGGTTCCTCCGCGACGGTCTTGCGGAACAGCCGGGCATTGCCGGCAAACTCCCCGTGCACGGAGATCGGCACATGCAGATCGGCCATGGTGCGCTCGATGGCCGCGGTGGCGGTCCCGAGCGCCTCACCGGGCGGCAGATTGAACGAGAATGTGGTGGCGACGAACGGCCCCTGATGGTTGACCGACAGCGGCGTCAGTCCCGGTCCGTAGCTGGCGACATCCGCCAGCGGGATCATCGTCTCGGGCTGGGTGCTCAGAGCGCTGCCGGTGGATGCCCCGCCGGTGCTGCTGGCGATCTGATTGAGCGCATAGTTCTGCGCCGCGTTGCTGGGCTTCACGCCGGGGAACTGGAAGGCGTTGGCCGCGGCCATGGTCGCCTCGGTGCCCGAGAGCGCCCCGCCCGCCGTGCTGACGTACAGATCCTTCAGCGTCGATGGACTGCTCCAGAACTTCGGATCGACCTCCATCACCACGTGATACTGGTTCATGTCCTCGTAGATGGTCGAGACGAGGCGCTGGCCGAACGCGTCGTACAGCGTGTTGTCGATGTTCGAGAGGTTCAGCCCCAGGCTCGCGGCGCGCTGCCTATCGATGTGCAGCCGCACGTCGAGGCCTCCCTCCTGGCGGTCGGAGTTCACGTCGCGCAGTTGCGGATCCTTCTTCAGCGCCCGCTCGATGCGCGGCGCCCACGTGTTGAGCGTCTGCAGGTTGCCCGACAGCAGCGTGTACTGGTACTCGCCGTAGCCCTGGCGCCCGCCGGAATGCACGCTCTGGGTCGACTTCAGAAACAGGCGCGCGCCGGCGAGTCCGGACAGAGACCGGGTCAGCTCGGCGATGACCTGATCATCCGTGAGCTTGCGCTGCGCCAGCGGCTTCAGAGAAACGAACATGTGCGCGGTATTGGTGCCGCCGAAGCCGCCGCCGCCGGCAAACGCCACGACGTGCGCGACCGCCGGGTTGCGCCGGACGATGCCGACCACGTAGCGCAGTTTCTTCTGGATGGCCTGGAACGAGGCGCTCTGATCGGCCACCATGAAGCCGTTGATGTTGCCCGAGCTCTGCTGCGGGAAGAACGTCTTCGGCACGATGGCGAACAGGTAGAAGTTCAGCGCCACCACCCCGAACAGCGCCAGCATCACCAGCCGCCGGTGGCGGATCGCAATTGCGAGCGTGTGGTCGTAGAAGTCTCGCATGTGGTTGAACGCCCGCTCGACGGCGCGGAAGAATCGCCCCGGATGCAGGTGCGGGCGCAGCACCCGCCCGCACAGCATCGGGGTGGTCGTCAGGGAAATCACGAGCGAGAGGGCCACGGTGATCGCCAGCGTCAGGGCGAACTGGCGGAAAATCCGTCCCACCATTCCGCCCATCAACAAGATGGGCACGAACACCGCGATCAGCGAGGAGCTCATGGCGAGCACGGTAAAACCCACTTCGCGCGCCCCGTCGAGGGCGGCGCGCAGGCGCGGCTCGCCGGCCTCGATGTGCCTCGTGATGTTCTCGATCACCACGATGGCATCGTCGACCACGAAGCCCGTGGCCACGGTGAGCGCCATCATCGAGAAATTATTGAGGCTGAAGCCGAGCAGGTAGATCACCGCCAGCGTGCCGATGAGCGCAAGCGGCACGGCCACCGCCGGCACCAGGGCCGCGCGCGGGTTGCGCAGCATCACCAGCACCACCGTCACGACCAGCAGGACGGCCAGCAGCAGGGTGATCTCAACATCGTGCATCGACGTACGGATCGACGTGGTCTCGTCGTGCGTGACCGACACGCTGATGCCGTGCGGAATACTGGCGCGGATCGCCGGCAACAACGCCTTGATGTGATCGACCGTGGCGATCACGTTGGCGTCGGGTTTCTTGCGGATGATCAGCGCCACCGCGCGATGACCATCGAACAATCCCAGCGTGCGCACATTCTCGACGCCGTGCGTCACGGTGGCCACATTGCCCAGGCGCACCGCCGCGCCGTCGCGATAGGCGATGATGAGATTGCGGTACTGCGCCGCCTTGCTGGCCGTATCGTTGACGTAGACTTGGTAGCGGCGCCCCCCGAAGGCGATCGCCCCCTTGGGGCTGTCGGCGTTGCGCGCCGCGATCGCCGCGCGCACGTCCTCGAGGCCGATGCCGTAGTGGAAGAGCTGCCGCGGGTTGATATTGATGCGGATCGCCGGCAGCGAGCTGCCGCCGATATCGACCTCGCCCACCCCGGGCACTTCCAGGAGCTTCTGCTTGATGATGGTCGAGGCGGCGTTGTACACCTGTCCGATGGGCAGCGTTCTCGAGGTCAACGCCAGGATCAGGATCGGCGCCTCGGACGGGTTGTAGGCCCAGTACGTCGGATTCGCGCGCAGTGAGGCGGGCATGTCCTGCCGGGCCGCCTGGATCGCCGCCTCGACGTCACTCTCGGCCCCGTGGATGCTGCGGCGCAGACTGAAGATGAGCACGATCACCGACTGGCCCTCGGTGCTCTGCGAGGTCATCTGGTCGATCCCGGCGATCGAGCTCAGGCGCCGCTCGAGGGGCGTCGTGACGCTGGTGGCCACCGTGTTCGGGCTCGCCCCGGGCAGCTGCGCCAGCACCACGATGGCGGGAAAGTCCACCTGCGGCATCTTCGAGACCGGCATCAGGAAGTAGGCGATGAGTCCGGCGAGCGCGAGCCCGCAGGACAGCAGCGTCGTGGCCACCGGCCGGGTGATGAACGGGCGCGAGATGTTCATGGCGGCTCGATCGACAGCGGTCCCGAGCCGTGCGCCGGCACGCCGGCCCAGGCCTTGGCCCGCCGCGCCAGCCGGTCGAAGAACAGGTACACCACCGGAGTCGTGAACAGCGTCAGCAGCTGACTGAGCAGCAGCCCGCCGGCGATCGACAGGCCGAGCGGCCGCCGAAGCTCCGAGCCGGTGCCCGTGCCGACGATCAGCGGCAGCGCGGCGAACAGCGCCGCCACCGTGGTCATCAGAATGGGCCGGAAGCGCAGCAGCGCCGCCTGGAAGATCGCATCGCGCGGACTCATGCCGTCCTCGCGCTCGGCGTTCAGCGCGAAGTCGATCATCATGATCGCGTTCTTCTTGACGATGCCGATCAGCAGCACGATGCCGATGATCGAGATGATGTTCAGGCTCTCCCCGGCCATCATCAGCGCCAGCAGCGCCCCGATGCCCGCCGACGGCAGCGTCGAGAGAATGGTGAGCGGGTGGATGTAGCTCTCGTAGAGCACGCCGAGCACGATGTACACCGTGGCGATCGCCGCCAGCAGCAACAGCACTTCGCTGGTGAGCGAGGACTCGAAGGCGAGCGCCGCACCCTGGAATGTGGTGGTGATGCTCACCGGCAGGAGGATCTTGCGCTCGGCGGACCGGATGGCATCGACGGCCGCCCCGAGCGAGGCCCCCGACGCGGTGTCGAAGGAGAACATCGCCGCCGGGAACTGGCCCAGGTGATCGAGGGTCAGCGGCGCATCCTTGACCGTGATGTGCGCGATCGAGCCCAGGGGCACCTGCCCGCCCGCGGCGGAGGGAACATAGAACGTATTGAGCGCGCGCAGCGTGTCCGAGAGCGTCGGATTGGCCGTGAGGATCACCCGATAGTCGTTCGACTGCGTGTAAATCGTGGAAATGATCCGCTGGCCGAAGGCGTCATAGAGCGCATTGTCGATGGTCGCGTCGGTGATGCCGAAACGCGCCGCCGTCCCGTGATCGACGTCGATCTGGACGGTGCGCCCTTCCTCGGTGTAGCTCGTCGAGACGTGCGCGAGCTCCGGGGAACGCCGCAGCGCCGCCAGCAACTTCGGCACCCAGGGCGTCAGAATGGACCGCGTGGCCGCCCCGAGAATGAACTGATAGCGCGCCCGGCCGGTAATCGAGCTGATGGTCAGGTCCTGCACCGGCTGCAGCGAGAGGTGGATGCCGGGCACCGTGCGCGCCGCCGCCCGCAGCTGATTCATGACCGTGGTGATGCCGACCGACCGGTCGTCCTTGGGCGTGAGGTTGATCAGCATCTGCCCCTGATTCACCGTCATGTTGTTGCTGCCCACCCCGATGAACGAGGTCAGGCTGACGACATTGCGGTTGCGCCGGATCACCTCGGCGAGCGCCTGCTGGCGCGCGGCCATGGCCTTGAAGGAGATCGACGGCGGGCCGACCGTCGCCGCCTCCACCAGCGCGGTGTCCTGCAGCGGGAAGAAGCCCTTCGGAATGACGATGTACAGCACCACCGTCAGCACCAGGGTGCCGGCGGCGATCCACAGTACCAGCCGCTGGCGCGCGAGCGACCAGTTCAGCCCGCGCCGGTACGCCTCGACGAGCCGGTCGAACCACGCCTCCGCCACGTGGGCCCATTTGCCCTGCTTGCTCAGGGTGTCCGCATGCGAGCTCAGGATCTTGGCGCACAGCATGGGCACGAGCGTGAGCGAGACGCCCGCGGAAATCAGGATCGAGATCGCCAGCGTGATGGCGAACTCGCGGAACAGCCGGCCGACGACCTGGCGCATGAACAGCAGCGGGATGAGCACCGCGATCAGCGAGATGGTCAGCGACACGATGGTGAAGGCGATCTCCCCGGCCCCGTCGAGCGCCGCCTGCAGCGGCCGCTTGCCGCGCTCGATGTGCCGCGAGATGTTCTCGATCATGACGATGGCGTCATCGACCACGAACCCCGAGGCGATGGTGAGCGCCATCAACGACAGGTTGTCCAGGCTGAAGCCCGCCAGATACATCACGGCGAAGGTGCCGATCAGCGACACCGGCACCGACAGGCTCGGGATGATGGTGGCCGGGATGCTGCGCAGGAACAGGAACATGACCATGACCACCAGCGCCACGGCCAGGGCGAGCTCGAACTGCACGTCATCGACCGAGGCGCGGATGGTCTGGGTGCGGTCGGTGACCACCCGCAGGTTGACGTTCGCCGGCAGCGAGGCGCGCAGCTGCGGCAGCTGTTCGCGGATGCGGTCGACCGTCTGGATGACGTTGGCGCCCGGCTGGCGCTGGATGTTCAGCAGCACCGCCGGGGTGTTGTTCACCCAGCTGGCGAGCTGGTTGTTCTCCGAGCCCATCCACACCTTGGCCACGTTCTTCAGGTACACCGGCGCGCCGTTGCGGTATGCGACCACGAGATTCGCGTACTCGCCGGGACTGGTGATCTGATCGTTGGCGTTGATGGTATAGGCGTGCGCGGGGCCGTCGAAGTTGCCCTTGGGCGCATCCGAGTTCGAATTCGCGATCGTGGTGCGCAGGTCATCGAGGCTCAGCCCGTAGCCGGCGAGCTGATTGAGGTTCACCGCGATGCGCACCGCCGGTTTCGGCGCGCCGTTGAGGCTCACCAGACCCACGCCCGAGATCTGGGAGAGCTTTTCCGCGATGCGCGTGTCGGCCAGGCTCTCGACCTCGGTAATGGGCATGGCGCGCGAGGTCAGCGCCAGGGTGAGAATGGGCGCGTCCGCGGGGTTGACCTTGGCGTAGATCGGCGGCGCCGGCAGGCTCGGGGGCAGCAGCCGGTTCGCCGCGTCGATCGCGGCCTGCACCTCCGCTTCGGCCACATCGAGTTCCAGGCTGAGGTCGAACTGCAGCGTGATCTGCGAAGCGCCCGCCGACGTCTTGGAGGACATCTGGTTGAGACCCGACATCTGTCCGAGCTGGCGCTCCAGGGGCGCGGTCACCGTGGCCGCCATCACATCCGGACTGGCCCCCGGCAGGTACGTCGAGACCACGATGGTGGGATAGTCGACCTCCGGAAGGGTCGACACGGGCAGCATCAGATAGCCGATCGCGCCCAGGATGACGATCGCGACCATCAGGAGCGAGGTGGCGACCGGCCTCAGGATATAAGGCCGGGACGGGTTCATGTGTGTACGGCCTGCCGGGCGCAGCCCAGACGCTGGACGGCGCGCGCGAGTACCTTCGCTTGGCGGCCGCTCGCCGTACGCCGCGCCTTCGCCAGGCGCGCGCAGCGGACGTTGCGCGCGCCAGCGGCGGCCGCAGCCGGCGGAGCCTTCTGGCCGGGGATGCGGACCCGCGCACCCTCGCGCAACTGGTCGCCGCCATCGGTCACCACGGTCTCACCGGGGCTCAAGCCGCGCAGGATCGCGATCATGCGCCCGTCGGTCGGGCCGGGAACGATGGGACGCATGCGCACCGTGTCGTTCGGCTGCACGACGAAGGCGTAGTAGCCCGACGGGCCGTTCAGCACCGCCCCGCCCGGCACGACCATCTGATGCTTCAGCGTGCGCACCACCAGCTTGACGTTGACGAACTCGTTGGGGAAGAGCTCGAGGCGCTTGTTGTTGAACATCGCCCGCATCTGCAGGGTACCGGTGGTGGTGTTGATCTGGTTGTCGATGGCGCCCAGTCGTCCGGTGGCGATCAGGTGGCGCATGTCGCGGCTGTAGGCCTGGACGGAGAGCCGGTCCCCCGCGCGCAGCCGCTGGAAGATCTGCTGCAGATTGGTCTCCGGCACGGAAAACACCACCGACATCGGCTGCATCTGGGTCACCACGACGATGGGCGTGCTCTGGTTGGCCTGCACGAGATTGCCGACGTCCACCTGGCGCAGGCCGACGAGACCGGCGACCGGCGAGACGATCCGACAGTAGCTCAGGTTCAGCCGGGCAGTCTCCACCGCCGCCTTGTCCGCCTCGACGGTCGCCGCATCCTGCTGCACGGTGCCGACCTGGTCGGCGTACGTCTGCACGGCGATCGAGTCCTGCGCGACCAGGCGCTTGTACCGGCCCAGATCGAGCCGCGCGGTGGAGAGTGCGGCCTCGGCCGTTTTGAGCTGACCCTGGGCTTGCGCAAGAGCCGCCTGGAAAGGACGCGGGTCGATTTGGGCGAGCAGCGCCCCGGCACGCACCATCTGGCCTTCCTTGAAGGGCAGCCTCACCAGCGGCCCGGACACCTGCGGCGTCACGCTCACGACATCCAGGGGCGTCACGGTGCCCAGCGCCTGAACGATGACCGGCACGTCCGCGGTGGTGACCTTGCCCACGGCCACCGGCATCGGTCCCAGGTGGCGCAAACCGCCCGGCCGGATCGCCGTGTGATGCCGTAGAATCGCGAATGCGATCAGGCCGACGAAGGCCAGCAGGCCGATGATCGCCATGCGCCGGTGACGCCGGATGACTGCCGGATCGGACTGCGCCGCCGTGGGTGGCAGATCAGCCTGCCCGCCGTGTTGGGATTCCATGGATGCTCAGATTACCATTGTGGCCGCACCGTTCAGTGGGCGGCTGGGGCGAGAATTCTCAAGATTTGTCGGGGACTTGTCACGCTCTGGCGGGGGTGCTCACTCGGCTCGCCGCGCTTCGGGAGCGTTCCGTCCCGGTCCCTGCGGATTGCGCGGCCGGGAGCCTGCGGATTTGGACTGCGCGAACACCGGATACCTCGGGGAGCGCAAGGCTCGCGGATCCGAACTGTACAGCCGCAGTTGCCGCTTTGGGGGCATGACGGTGGACAGTATCGGGTCGGCCGATGCCCCTGCCAGAATTCCGGTCCTAGAGCGCGCGCCGCGAGCGTCCCTGCCGGCGCCGGCGCAGCCTAACCGCTGACAGCAGACCGACGCGGCGCGCCGCTCGAGCGCCCCAGGAGCGCGTGCGCGGCGTGATGTGGCTGGGCCACCTGCGCCGAATGCGCGAAGGCGACCGGCGAGATGATCAGCGCGGTGCTGGCCAGGGTGACCAGAACGGCCAGAGTGACGACGATGATGTTGCGAACGGCGCTCATAACGAATCTCCTGTGCGATGCCAGGAAAACACACAGCAACAGGGAAAGTTGCAGTCAACACCGAGATCCCGGCGCACCGGGACGTTGCCCGCCCCCGTCGAGGGCTTACGCCGCGGCCGAGGCGTTCGCCTTGGCGCGTCCCGGGGCGCTCTCCGGCGGCGGCTCGTAGTGGTAGTAGCGCTCCTCGGCGAGCGCATGGTAGAGCGGCGGTGTGAACAGGCCGGCGAGGCGCGCGGAGGCCAGCGCAACCGCCATCAGCGGGATCACCATGGCCGTGCCGTTGGTCATTTCCATGACGATGACGAACGAGGTGAGCGGCGACTGCGTGACCGCGGCGAGATACCCCGCCATGCACAGCGCGATCACCGCCGCCATGGACGTCCAGGAAAACATCGCGTGCACCCATTGCGCGATACCGGCCCCGATCGAGAGCGACGGCGAGAACAATCCACCGGGAATTCCCACCAGGTTGGTGAGCACCAGGGAGACCCACTTGGTCATTCCGAAAGCCATGCTGAGCGGCGCCGTGCCGTGCAGGAGCGAGCGCGCCTGGTCGTAGCCGCTGCCCCAGGTCTGACCGTGGGTGGCCACCCCGACGGTCGCGATGACCATGGCCAGCGCGAACGCCCACCACAGCGGCTTGCCGGACTTGAAATCGCTCACCCTGGAAGGCAGCCACCTGCGCCAGTGCAGCAGCGCGTAGGAGAACGCCGCGCCGAGCAACCCGCACAGCACCGCCGCCACGATCACCGGAAAGACGAATTCCACGCTCACGTGCGAGCTGACGTTGAGCTGGCCGAAATACATGTAATTGCCGGCCAGCGCGACCGTGGTCAGACCGGCGAACACCGCCGCGGTGATCATCGTGCCGTTGGTGCGCGTCTCGAAGTCGCGGGCCAGCTCCTCGAGGGCGAAGATCACCCCGGCGAGCGGGGTGTTGAACGCGGCGGAGAGCCCGGCGGCCGCGCCGGCGAGCAGCAGCCGCCGCTCGAGCGCCTGCGTGCGGTACGGATAGAAATGGCGGGTCTCGGCCATGATGGCCGCCCCCAGGTGCACCGTCGGACCCTCCGGCCCGATGCTCAGGCCGCCGAGGAAGCCGAGCAGCGACACCAGGATCTTGCCGGCGATGACCCGCAAGCCGAAGAAGTTCTTCATCACCGAGTCGTCTTTGTCGCGCGGGCCGTGGATCGCGGCCACCACCTGCGAGATACCTCCGCCCTCGGTGCCGTAGAACCAGCGCCGCGTGCAATAGACCGCGAACACCGTCAGTCCCGGAGTGATGATGAAGGCGAGCCAGGCGCGGCCGTGGATCAGATCGCGGAACAGACCGTAGGCGTCGCGAATCCAGCGCGCGTACAGGAACGCGACCAGGCCCACGACCACGGCCGCGAACCACGGCAGCCCCACCTGGAGAAAGAGCCGGCGGCCGCGACTGGTCAGCAGACGTTGGGCCCGGTACTCGAAGCGGTCGCGAAGCCTCCGGACCGGCACGAACACCGGCGGCGCATCGAGCGCGACGAGCGGCTCGGACGCCTGCGCCGCGGCGGCGGTCTCACCGGTCTTATCGGAGAGATCCAGCTCGCGCTGCGCGGGCTCGGACGATTGCGCGGCGGACTCGCCCGGCGGCGGCAACTCGATCGGCTCGGATTGTGGCGGGTCGGACACTTCGCGCGGCGGGGCTACGGTCTCAGTGCCGTGTGGAATGAGAATGAATTTTAATGATACGCCCGCGTTCCCGCCACGGCGCTCGAGAGAATTTCAGAGGGATTCAGCGCCTGCGTCGCCCGCTGACGACGCGCCGCTCAGGCCGAGCGTGTGTGGGGCGCGCCGAGGTCGGTCTTGACCGCGTGCAGCACCTTCTGCGCGCCCCGGACGTCGTCCTCCTCGATCTGCAACCGCGCCTCGCCGAGCCGGTTGTCGAGCACGGCGGCCTGCGTGGCGTTGATGACGTGGTGATCGAGATCGGTGGTCGTCTCGGTGCGCAATCCGCGCAACTCAGCGTATGCGCGCGAGCGGGCGGCGACTTCGAAGTGAAACGCGAGTGCGGCAACCGCGATGCTCAATCCTACAGCAATGGCGACGACAGTCCCGGATTTCATCGCGCGAAGTGTAACGGAAAAGCGTGCGAAAGCGCCAGGCTTAATTTACCCCGCGGCGCACTCGCGCACGGGCAGCGAGATCGTGACCGCCAACCCGCCGCGCTCGAGATTACGCGCGCTGATGTGCCCGCCGTGCAGCGCCACGGCACGCGCGGCGATCGCCAGGCCGAGCCCTTCCCCGCCCTGCGTGCGGTCGCGCGCCGCATCGACTCGATAGAACGGCTCGAAGATCGCCGCGAGATCCTGTTGCGGCACGCCGGGTCCGTGATCAGACACGGTAACATCGATCGCGGGCCGGACACCGGGCCCCGAGGCGCCGTGGCGCGCCTCGACCCACACCTCGGTTCCCGCCGCCCCATAGCGCACGGCGTTGCGGATCACGTTCTCGAAGGCGCTGCGCAGCAGCTCCCGATCCGCCGCCGTGATCAACTGCGGCTCGGCGCGCACGGTGAGCGAGCCGCCACGCGCATCGACTTCGATGGCGACATCCTGGGCGATTCCCGCGAGCAACACGCCGATATCGAGCGGCTCGCCGGCGATCTCGCGCGGCGGGCGCTCCAGGCGCGCCAGCTTCAGCACCCGCGCGATCAGCTGCTCGAGCCGGTCCGCCTCGCGCCCGATCCGCTCCAACTGGCGCGGCAACTCCTCGCGGCGCACCGCGAGCGACAGCGCCAGCTGCAGCCGCGTCAGGGGCGAGCGCAGCTCGTGCGACACGTCGCGCAGCAGCCGCTGCCGCGACTCGAGCAGTCCCTGGACCCGCTCGGCCATGGCGTCGAAATCCGCCGCCAGGCGCGCCAGATCGTCATGACGCCCGCGCATGCTGGGCCCGACCCGCACGTCGAGGTTGCCGGCGGCCGCGGCGCGCGCCGCCTGGCGCAGCCGGTCGATGGGGCCCACGAGGTAGCGCGCCAGCAGGAAACACGTGAGCGTGCTCACCACCAGCGCGAGCGCGATCGTGGTGCCGGGCACACCGGGCAGCCCGAGCGCGCCGAAGAACAGCAGCGGATGGTGCCGCAGATCCGTCTCGATCACCTGGTACATCCGCCCTTGGGGCGTGGTCAGCACGAGCGCGCCGCCGAACGGCGGCGGCTGGCTGTGGCTCGGACCGGTGGGGCCGGGCACCAGAAAGTCGCGCATCACCGGCGGCAGCGGCCGGCCGAGCACGTCGCGCCCGTTCGGGCCGATGACGAACGTGTGCCAGTAGAACGGCCCGCCCTTGAGGCGCTCGGTCCAGCGCTTCAGCCCGGGCGGACCGCCGTGCTCGAAGGCGAGCGCGGCCTCCTGGAACAACTTCCCGCGCTGCACCCAGGGCATCTGGTCGCGAAAATGAAATGCCTCGTCCACGGCCACCGTCACGGTGCCCGCGAGGATCACCGCGGTGGCGAGCCAGAAGGACCAGAATATCCGCCAGAACAAGGAGCGCATGGCGTGTGCTCAGCGCTGACCCAGCGCGTATCCCGCTCCGCGCACGCCCTGGATGCTGACGCTCTCGGTGTGGCGCGCCAGCTTGCGGCGCAGATTGCTGACGTGGGTATCGAGGCTGCGGTCGGTGGGCAACAGCCGCCGGCCGAGCGCCTGCAGCATCAGCTCCTCGCGGCTGACGGTGCGCGTGTCGGCCTGGATCAACAGCTCCAGGATGCGCAGCTCCGCGCTGGTGAGCGTCAAGTCCCGTCCGTCGACCATGGCCCGGTGCGCGCGCGGATCGAGGGTCAGCGGCCCGAAGCTGAGCACGCCGGCGCCGGGGTTCTCCGCGATGCGGCGCAGGATCGCGCGGATGCGCGCCACGAGCTCGCGCGGGCTGAAGGGTTTGGCCAGATAGTCGTCGGCGCCCATCTCCAGGCCCACGACCCGATCGACCTCCTCGCCGCGCGCGGTCAACATCAACACCGGCACGCGGCTGACGGCGCGGATCCTGCGCAGCACCTCGAAGCCCGACAGGCCCGGCAGCATCACATCGAGCACCACCAGATCGACGCCGCCGCGCCCGAGCCGATCGAGGGCGCCCGGCGCGCTGTCGGCGGTCTCGGCCGCGAAGCCCTCCGGCTCGAGGTATTCCGCCAGCATCGTGCACAGCTCCACATCATCATCGACGATCAGCAGGTGGGTCGCCGCGCCCGCCTCCGCCGGACTCACGCCGGATTCTCCAGGCTGAAGAGCTGGCGCTGATCGTCGTAGGCGAAGATCTCCGCGTAGCGGCCCCAGCTGATCAGCGCCCGCAGCGTCTGCTCGGCGCTCTGCTCGGTCATGTAGTCCTCGAGCTCGTCGAGAAAGCGGCTCTTGGGCGCGAGGTGGGCGCTGCGCTCGTCGAGCACGTGCCGCACGTGCGCCGCGAGCGGCACGTGCGCCAGCAGCTGGTGCGCGAACAGGTTCTTGCGCTCGTCGGTCTCGGAGCGCGCGAACGCCAGGCCCGCGTCGGTCAGGCGGATGTCGCCGCCCTCGACCTCCGCCAGGCGCAGCGTCTGCAGCGCCTCGGCCACCGGGAACAGGTCGTCGGCCTCCATGTGCAGCGCCTGGGCGATCGCCGGCAGATCCGCGCGGCCCTCGTAGGGCGGCGCGCTCACCGCCTCGATCAGACCCGAGAGCAGGTTGGTCGAGACGTGCTCGAGCGGCATGTCGATGCGCGCAACGGCGGCCACCGGCTCGGCGCGCTGACCGGCGCGCGCGATACGCGGCCGGGCGGTCATCTCCACATACACCCGATCGACCAGGGCCCGCACCGCCGGATCGAGCGCCCCGCGCGGTTGGGGCAGATCCACCGGGATCTCGCTCACCACCCGCCCCGGGTGGGTGGAGAAGATCAGGAGCCGGTCGCACATTTGCACCGCCTCCTCGATGTTGTGCGTCACCAGCAGCACCGACCCGATGGGCAGCTCTCCCTGGCTCCACAGCTCCAGAAAGTCCGTGCGCAGCGTCTCGGCCGTGAGCACATCGAGCGCCGAGAACGGCTCGTCCATCAGCAGGATGTTCGGATGCACCACCAGCGCCCGCGCGAAGCCGACGCGCTGGCGCATGCCGCCGGAGAGCTCGCGCGGATAGGCCGACTCGTAGCCGTCGAGTCCGATCAGGTCGATGGCCTCGAGGGAGCGCTTGCGCATCTGGGCCTCGGGCATGCGCATGGCCTCGAGGCCGAGTTGCACGTTGCCGAGCACCGTCAGCCAGGGAAACAGCGCGAATCCCTGGAACACCATCGCGATACCCGCCGCCGGTCCGGCCACCGGCGCACCCAGATAGCGCACCGCGCCCTGCGTGGGCGCATCGAGCCCCGCGATCAGCCGCAACAGCGTCGATTTGCCCGAGCCTGAGCGCCCGAGCAGGCCGACGATCTCGCCGCGGCGCAGTGTCAGGCTGACATCGTCCAGCACCACCACCTCGTCGCCGTCGGACTTCCAGAAGCTCTTCCCTACGCCCTGCACCTGCAGCAGCGGCTCGGCATGGATCTGCGGATTGGCGTTCATGCGGCTTTCGACCGGTTCAGCTGATGCGGTATTTGCGTTCGGCCCGCGCGTACAGCGGCCGCCACAGCACGCGGTTGAGCGTCACCACGATCACGCTCATCACCACGATCCCGAGCACCGTGCGCGCGAAGCTCCCCGCGGCCGTCGCCTGGGCAATGTACGCGCCCAGGCCTGCGGCCACCAGATGGTGATGGCCCCAGTCGGCCACCTCCGCCACGATGCTCGCGTTCCACGAGCCGCCGGCGGCGGTGATCGCGCCGGTCAGGTAGAAGGGGAAAATGGCCGGCAGCGCGATCCGCCGCCACCACAGCCAGCCCCGCACCCTGAAGTTGCTGCCCACCTCCTTCAGCTCGCTCGAGAGCGAGGAGGCGCCGGCGATGACGTTGAACAGAATGTACCACTGGGTGCCGAGAATCATCAGCGGGCTCAGCCAGATATTCGGGTTCAACTTGTAGGTGACGATGGCGGAGACCGCCACCGGGAACAGCAGGTTGGCGGGAAACGCGGCCAGGAACTGCGCCACCGGCTGTATCGCGGCGGCCACGCGCGGACGCAGGCCGATGTACACCCCGATCGGCACCCAGATCACGCTCGCCAGCGCGATCAGCACCAGCACGCGCAGCAGCGTCAGTCCCCCCAGCCCCACCACGTGCAGCACCTGCAGCGGCGTGACGTGCGCGAGGATGTACTGTCCGGTGCGCCAGATCACGAACCCGGCCAGCGCGGCCACCCCGGTGAACCACAGCACATCGCCCAGCCGGCCGCGCGGCCCGGCGCGCCAGGGGCGCCAGCGGTGTTGCGGCGCGGACCCGCGATTGAATCCCAGGCGGACCAATCCGGAGAACGCGTTGCCCCCGAAGGCGAGCAGCCGCGAGCGGCGCATCATGGTCAGCGCCCAGGAGCGTGTCGGGGTGAGGCGCGCCTCCTGCTCGAGCCGAAACCAGTCGGCGCTGGCGATCAGCGGCCGGAAGATCACCTGGTCGTAGATCAGGATGACCAGCGTCATGGCCGCCACCGCCCAGCCGATGGCCCCCAGGTCGCGCGCGGCGATGGCGCGGGCGATGTACGAGCCGATGCCGGGCAGGGTCACCGTCGTGTTACCGACGCTGATCGCCTCGGCGGCGACCACGAAGAACCATCCTCCCGACATCGACATCATCATGTTCCAGATGAGCGCGGGCATCGCAAAAGGCACCTCCAGGCGCCAGAAGCGCATCCACGGCCCGAGGTGGAAGGCGCGCGCGGCCTCATCGAGCTCCGCGGGGATGCTGCGCAGGGAGTGATAGAAGCTGAAGGCCATGTTCCACGCCTGGCTGGTGAACACCAGGAACACGGCCGCCATCTCCGCGCCCGCCGCGCGTCCCGGGGTAAGCGACAGAAAGAACACGATGGTGAACGAGAACCCGAGGATGGGCACCGACTGCAGGATGTCGAGCAGCGGGATCAGCACCGCCGCGGCGCGCCGGCTCTTGGCCGCGAGCGTCGCGTAGGTGAACGTGAAGACGAGCGAGGCGACCATCGCCACCAGCATGCGCAGCGCCGTCTGCGCCGCGTAGTCCGGCAGCGCCCAGGGACTGAGCGAGATGCTCTCGGAGGTCAGGCGGGACAGCGGGTGCGTCAGACCGACCGCCGAGTGCGCCAGAAACGCCAGCGCCCCGAACACGAGCACGAACGCCACCAGATCCCAACGTCCCGGGAAGAAGCGGTGTCGCAAAACGGAGATCGGCAGCCGCTCGGTGCTCATCCACCCAAGTGTGCCCGATCGGCATCACAATTGGCACCGCTCGTGCCGGCGTACGGTAACATTCGCCATCGGTTCGTCGAGCGTGCTCCCATGCAAACCCCCAGATCAGTGCTCATCTGCGCCGCCGCGCTCGCCGCGCTGTGCGCCCCCGCCGTGCAGGCCGCCCCCGGCCACCTCTCCCGGGACCTGCGCCACGTCGGCCACGACATCGCGCGCGACGCCAAGACGGTCGGCCACCGCGTGGCCTATGAATCGCGCCGCCTCGCCCACGCGGTGCGGCGCGACACCCGCCCGGCGCGGCGGCGCATCAAGCGCGACTCGGTACGGACCGGACACACGATCGCGCACACCGCGAAGCGATTCGGCCATGCGGTGGCGCACGGCGCGAAACGGGTCGGCCACACCGTGGCGCACGAGGCTCGCCGGGCCGCAAGAGCGCTGCGCGGACACACGCCGCACTAGCGCCCATGCGGCAGAGCGGCCCGGACGGCTCGGAGGCGCGGCGCTGCGATGTGCTGATCGTCGGCGGCGGGCCGGCCGGCGCGAGCGCGGCGGCGGTGCTCGCCGAGCGCGGCCATCGGGTCGTGCTGCTGGAAAAGGCGCGCCACCCGCGCTTCCACATCGGCGAGTCGCTGTTGCCGGCGAACCTGCCGCTGTTCGAGCGGCTCGGGGTCGGCGAGTCGATCCGCGCCATCGGGATGCCCAAGTGGGGCGCGCAGTTCCATTCGCCGAGCGATGCGCGCACGCAGCGCTTCGTGTTCGCCGAGAGTTGGAACAAGCGGCTGCCGCTGGCCTACCAGGTGCGCCGCTCGCAGTTCGATGAGATCCTGATCCGGCGCGCCGCCGAGCTCGGCGCCCAGGTGATCGAGGAATGCCGCGCCCAGGAAGTGGACTTCACCGATCCGCGCCGCGTCCGCCTGCACGCCGAGCAGGCGGGCGTGATCCATACCTTCGAGGCGCGCTACCTGATCGACGCTTCCGGCCGCGACACCTTCCTCGGCAACCGCCTCGGCAACAAGCGGCGCGACCGCAAGCACGCCAGCTGCGCGATGTTCGCGCACTTCGCCGGCGCGCGGCGCGATGCGGACGATGCGCGCTGCGGCGACATCTCGCTGTTCTGGATCGATCAGGGATGGCTGTGGTTCATTCCGCTGGCCGACGGGGTCACCAGCGTCGGGGCGGTCGTCTGGCCTTCCTACATGAAAAGCCGCGGCCAGGATCTGCGCGCGTTCTTTCTCGCCACGATCGCGCGCTCGCCGGACCTGAGTGCGCGCCTCACCGACGCGCAGCTCGCCACCGAGGTCGAAGCGACGGGCAGTTACAGTTACCGCTGCACTCGGGCACACGGCGAGCGCCACCTGATGATCGGCGATGCGTACTCGTTCGTCGATCCGGTGTTCTCCTCCGGGGTGTTGTTCGCGATGGTCGGCGGGATCGCGGCGGCCGAAGCGCTCGACGTCTGCCTGCGCGAGCCGCGCCGGCGGCGCGCGGCGCTGCGGCGCTTCGAGCACACGGTGCGACTCGGGCCGCGCCATTTCGCCTGGTTCATCTACCGCATGACCCGCCCGGCGATGCAGGCGCTGTTCATG
>JAKCDC010000013.1 GCA_021838635.1 Pseudomonadota bacterium | reverse complement strand
CTCTGCCCTCCGGTTGCTATATTGCACCGGCAGATTTCCACTTACACCCCTGCCCGAAAAACCGCGACCACCTCTGTCTGAAAAACGCCCTCTTTACCCAGAGGTCTACTTTTACCCTGACGCAACGGATCACAATAAAATCGACGGCAACACCGGTCATGGCCGGGGATGGGGATCGCGGTCCCCGATCAGCGGATCATCCGGCGGCGCCGTGCAGGAACGCCCAGACGACCACGACGGTCATCACCACCACGTAGACCCGCAATCCCCAAAACACGATCTGCTGGCGCGAACTCAGACGGGTCCGCTTGACCTGCGCGAGCGGCTCGTCCCAGCGTTCCTGCTCGATCAGCTGGCGAATCTCCCCTGCATGAAAATCACTCAGCTCCTTCATGGGTCATCCTCCAAATACGTGCGGAAAGAGCGTCGCGAGGCCGTACAGTACGTTGCAGACGATCAATCCGATCATGATGGCAATCGAGACGGCATTGCGCCGCGAAGAGTTGACGTGCTCGCCCATCAGCTCCCGGTCATTGAGCAACATCAGCAGGAAGAGCATTGCCGCCGGCATGAAGACCGTCGCGATGACCTGCACGCTGAGGTTCAAGAAGCCGAGATTGAGTCCCGGGATCATGACGAGAACCGCGGCCACCGCGGTGCCGACGACCGCCGGCAGGTAGAACCCGAGCGCCTGGCGTGGCGCCGCATTCAACGACCGGTCGATTCCGAAGGCCTCGCCCACTGCCCAGGCGCTGCTCGCGGTGATGACGATCGCAGCGATGAGCCCCGCCTCCATCAGGCCAAGGGCGAAGAGGGCCATCATGTCCTGCCCGAGCTTGGCATGGATTGCCCCGAGGATGGCGCCGGCGTCAAGCTGCTGCGCGTTCGGCGCGCCTTTGAGGGTTTGCGCCGCGAGCACGATCAACGCCATGGCCACGAGCACCATGCCGATGACACCGAGCAGCAGATCGCGTCGTCCGGCGCGGATGTCCTGGACGAGCAAGCCCTTGTCGACCACGCAGGACTGTTGGAAGAAGAGCTGCCAGGGTGCGATCGTGGTGCCGATATTGGCCGAGATCAGCACGAGAAAAGTGACCGACAGGAACCCTCCGGGGACGATCCATCCGTGGCCCGCGAAGGCGAGCGCCACCGCGTGCCAATGCGGATGAGCGAGGAGCGCCAGCGGAACGAAGACCAAATTGAACGCCGCGACGAAGAGGGAAATGCGCTCCCAGGTCCAGTAGCGCAGGAACACCAGCACCACGGTGACGAAGACCAGGGCGGCCGGGACCGTCAGCCATGCCGAGAGGCCGAGCGCTTCACCTCCTAGGCGGATCCCGATGAACTCCGTCATCAGGGTGAGCACATTGGCCACGATCAGATCGATGAGCGAGAACCATCCCCAGAAAGGACCGTATCGCTTCCAGATGAGCTCGGCGTGGCCGCGGCGAGTGACCGCCCCCAGGCGTACGGTCATCTCCTGCACCACGTAGGCCACGCCCCCCAGCAGGACCATCAGCGGCAGAAACAGCCCGAGTCCGTAGGCGGCGCCGGTCTGCATGTAGGTGATGACGCCGCCGGCATCGTTGTCGCCCAGCATCACCAGCACCCCGGGTCCGAGCAGGGCGAGTGCGAGCACGAGGCGACCGCGCCAGTTCGTCGCGTTGCGGTGTAGTTCGGCGATGTGCAGCCTGTCGCGCAAGCGATGCCGCAGCCCCTCCGGAATCGGGGGGCAGTCCGCGCAGGGGCGAAACTCCCGATATTCGGCCGGATTATTCATGCGCATGCTCCATGCATCGTGCAACGGCGAGTCGCCCGTGGAAGGCCCCGCGTCACGGCATCACACGTTTGGCCCGTGCGGTGCCACCGCCTGGGAGGCTCCGTGACGTTCGCTGAGGCGCGGCGCGCCGAGGCGACATGCCAGCACAGCTCGATTCGGCCGCAGGCCGGATTGAGCTGCCATGTCCCGCCAACGCCGCCCGGTCCGCAGCGATCCACCCGCGCAGCGCCCGCCCGGCTATCGGCTCGCACCTGTGCGCCATGCGTCGCACGTCCGATGTCGTGCTTTTCAATCATGATCCACCACCGTCGAGCATTGGGTTTGCTCGCGCAAAAACCCGTTCCACGAACGGGAGCACAGCCAGCCGCTCATTTCGTGATGAATGAAGACGACCGAGCAATACGCGCACTCCGCTAACTGGAGCACGTTGCCTGATTGAGAGAAACGGAGGGTGACTGGGAGTCAGCGCCGAGGGACCTCGGCGCTCGGCAGTCCGCGTTTCAGCGGACTGCTGCGGTCTCGGTCCCCGTGTGCCAGCCTGCCGAGCGCAGCGCGTCGCGCCGGGCGCGACTCCTGCCACCGCTCATACAGCTACTGTCCAACTGGGGAAAACCTCAGGGTATCAAGTCAATACGGCGCGGAAGGTACCCCGGGCACCAATCAAAGTAAATAGGGGTGCCGTCTAAAAAAAATCCGAATCGCTCGGTCCTCGCACCATTGGAGGTCCGGGGTGAGGCCAATGCCGACTCCAGACGGTTCGGTTGAACTCGCTTCACGGGAAGACCGCGCGAAATATTGCGCGCGCATGGCACGGGACTCACGCTAGAACCGTACTCGCGCCGCCGGGGGGTTCCGGTAACGGGTGTCGTCAGGCAATCGACGCGCCGGCGGTCCACTGCGCCGTGCCGCGTGCACTCAGGATCCGAACCCTCCGCAATTTGGCGCATGGACCATCGATCCACCGTTCTGGCGATTTCAGTCCTGGTCTCCATCCCGCTCGATGAGATCGAGCTGACGGCCGTGCGCGCGCAAAGCGCTGGCGGACAGACCGTTAATAAGGCGTCGAGTGCCATTTACCTGCGCTTCGATATCGGCGCTTCGTCCTTGCCCCCGTTCTACCAGGAGCGGCTGCTGAGCGTGTCCGATCAGCGCATCATCAAGGAGGGGGGGTGATCATCAAAGTGCAGCAGCACCGCACCCAGGAGCGCAATAGTGCCGGCGCGCTCGAGAGACTGCAGCAACTGATCCGCAGCGCCGCCGTGGTGCCGAAGCTGCGCATCTCCACGCGGCCGACCGCGGGGTTGCGAAAGCGGCGCCTCGAATCGAAGGACGAGCGGGGCAAGACCAAGGCGTTGCCTCGCAACGTCCTCGAGTAGAACGCGACCGAATCTCGCACGCGGGCCACCGCGAGCTGAGATGCCGTTAGAGATGATGTCCTATCGGGAGCCGCAGCGCGGCGCCTGGCAATGGCCGCTCGGCGGCATCGGGGGATCGGAGGAAGACACCCGCTCGTGCGGTGTCTGAATAGTTGTGATCGGCGCGGACCGGCTACCAGCTGCCGTTCAGCGATACGTAATAGCCGCGTTGCCCGGACTTGTTGGCAATGTTGCCTAGATTGGCAAATGCCGCAGTAATCGAAAGATTCTTGATCGGAAAATACGCCAAAAAAATGTCTTGCCAATCGCTTTCGCGAAAAGTCGACAGGTTGTTTGGCTTTTGTCGATACTCTCCCCCGAAGACGATGTGATCGGTCAGGAATACCCCGAGGCTCCCCTCGGCGAGCAGGTGATATCCGCCGAGGTCACCACCGAAGCCGAGCAAACCGATCTGGTTGGCTTCGCTCTCCCGTAAGGTGACATCCGCCAACCAAGTGTGATCGAAGGGTCCGGCGAGCCATATTTTCGTTGCGCTGAGATACACGTCGAGCCCGTTGGCGTGCGTGGCGCCGAGGGCGCGCGGTACGAGATTGAAGTCCTCGTTGTGCTTCCATTGGAAACCGAGGGCGACCTGCGGCCACCAGTGATTCTGGTCGAGCAGCGCATCCCCGAATAGTCGGACTTTTGCGCCGAAGACCTCGAGGCGAATCGATTGCCCAGGCACGGTGTTACCGAGGTTCAGCCGGAGCTGGTCGGCTGAGAATTCCACCCGATCGTCAATGCCGATGGCGAGGCCGCAGGAGTCGAGGCGAAAGTCTTGCGGGGCGACTTGCGTGCAGGAAACGCTACCGCCGATTTGATCATTTGTCTCGAGCCCCGCGATGAGCGCCCACGGCGTGATCCCACCGCCGGCGCTGCCCTCGATGTCGGTGATGCCGCCAGTGCCGAGCAGTCGCCCCCCCGCCCATGCGTTCCCGGACAGCAACATCAGGCCAAGGAGGGTGGCTGCACGCAGTACGGCACAGGGCAGATTTCGCGGAAAGAGCGGCATCGATGTGGGTCCGCAAGCCTAGGGAGCTGCAATTGTCCTACTACATTCGTCGTGCGACCCGGACGTCTTTCGGCTATTGGGAGCTCAATCACGGCTCGTACACGACGATTCCGTGAACTGTGGTCCGTTGCCGTAACTGTGAATGCCGTACCGCTCCCGGTGCCCAGTCCCCTTTAGACTGTGTATTAAATCGATAAGAGGGTGCCAAAATGCCGATTCGACCCCGGCCTATGACCGGCCTGAGGGTGCTGACGGCGGTCTCGATGCTGGCCGCTTCCGTCTCCGGGGCCTCCGCGCACCCGTCACTGTACGCACAAATGGGCGGAACGAAGGTCGTCGCAGCCTTCGTGTCAGTGACGATAGATCAGGTTGCGGCGGACCCGAAGCTCAATCAGTCCTTTCGGGATGTCAATCTGGGCCGCGTCAAGCGGGAATTGACCTCGTATATTTGCCAACTGACCGGTGGCGGGTGCAAATACACGGGCATCCCGATCCGCGCAGTCCATGCGAATCTCGGCATCACCCAGGCCCAGTTTTTCGGCCTGGTGCAGATCCTGCGCCGTCAGATGCGACTGCATCACGTCAGCCTGCGTGATCGGAACCAGCTGCTTGCTCTCCTTGCGCCGCTGGAGCCCGATGTCGTGGACGTGAAAGTCGGGCCACCTCCGAGGAAACATTGAAATGCGCTGGGCGGCAACTGCTTGGGCAGCGGTGTCGATCGCAGCGACTACCATGCCGATCTGTGCAGCGGCCGCCACCTTACGGATCCGGGTCCTGGATCTCGCCGGCAGGCCCCTGAAGGACGCCGTGGTCTACGCGGTTCCCGACTCACCGTTGCCGTACACGAAGCCGCGCACCGCAATCATCGACCAGGTGCATCGGCAGTTTGCCCCACAGGTCAATGTGGTTCAGGTCGGCACGTACGTCGACTTTCCGAACAGCGACAACATCCTGCATTCGGTCTATTCATTTTCACCCGCCAAGACCTTCGTGCTGCGGCTCTACGCGGGCAGGGACGAGCCGCCAATCCAGTTCGATAAGCCCGGCATTGTCGTCATGGGCTGTCAGATTCACGACAATATGATCGCCTGGCTCCTGGTGGTGAAAACCCCGTATTTCGGAAAAACAGGCGCCGACGGATCCGTGGTTCTGCGTCACTTGCGCGTCGGTGATTACAGGGTACATGCCTGGGACGTCGGTATGCGCAAAGCGAGCGCACCGCGAAATTTGCCGATCGTCGCGGGCGCACCGCCGCATCAGATCACCTTCCGCCTTAAGGCGGGGCGAATGCCCCAGCACGGGCCGACGATGCCCGGAATGTCGGCGCATCACCGGATGTAGCGACCATGCGCGTTCGCAGTCTGAGATTTCGGCTGATCGTATTTCTCGTGACCCTGATCGGGTTGGTACAGATCGCTGAATTCGTGCTGATGAATCGCGCCAGCTACAGCGCAGCGCGTGCTAAAATCGAGCAGCAGTTCGGTATTGGTGAGAAAGTCTTTGCGCGAACGCTCGCGCAGAACGCCGCGCAGCAGGTTCAGTCGGCCCGCGTGTTGGCGTCCGGGTTTTCCTTCCGCGCTGCAGTCGCCGTCGGTAATCCGCAAACCGTTAAGTCCGCCCTTGAGAACTACGGCAAGCGCATTGGCGCACGCGCCGTGCTGTACGTGAACCTGCACGGTGAGATCGTCGCCGATACGCTGCGCTCCTCCGTGGCGCTTCGTCCGTTCGAGCTGCCGGCGCTCATCAAGGCGGCCTCGGCCCGGGGGCAATCGACCTCGATCAGCATGCTCGACGGCCATGCCATGCAGCTCATCGCCGTGCCCGTGCGCGCGCCGCTCACCATTGGCTGGGTGATCGTCTGCTTCCCGCTCGACAGAGCGCTCGCCGAGCAGCTGCGTCAACTGACCGGGCTGCAGGTGTCATTCGCAGTCGAACGGCACGCGCATTGGACGGTGGCGGCCACGACTCTGCCCTCGAGCGATGCCGGGGTGTTGCCGTTGCGGCTTTCTCTGAGCAACGCAGACCTTAAGAACGCCGTCCTGCAGATGCCCGGCGGTGCGCAGCTGACGCGTCTGCTGCCGCTGAATTCGCATGGTCCGGATAAGATCATGGCGGTGCTCGCCCAGCCAATCGCACCGGCGCTGGCAAGCTTCCGGGCGCTTCGCGAGACACTGGTGGGTCTTGGCATCTTCAGCCTGCTGGTGTCCGTTCTCGGCAGCATCTTGATCGCTCTGGGGTTCACACGACCGCTTGCGGCGTTGCTCGATGCGGTCAAGCGCATCAGGCAAGGTGATTACTCGCGGTTGGTGGCGATCCGCCGGGATGACGAGATCGGAACGCTGGCCCGGGGACTCGACCACATGCGAGCGGGGATCGCCGAGCGCGAGCAGCGCATTCTTAAACTCGCGTACGAAGATCCTCTGACGCACTTACCGAATCGCTCGCAATTCTCGGAATCCCTGGAAAAAGCTCTTGCGGGTGCGCGTGCCCAAAAGCGCTGTCTGGCGATCCTGATTATGGATCTTGATCGATTCAAGTACGTGAACGATACGCTCGGACATGGTGTCGGGGATCACGTTCTGAAGGAAGTCGGCGAGCGTCTGCGCTCGGTTCTGAGCGCCGCCAGCTGCATTGCGCGGTTGGGTGGCGATGAATTCGCGGTGCTTCTGGAGGACTCAGGGAGCGAGGAAATCGTCCGTCTGGCCGAACGGGTCGTGGCGGTTCTCGAGCAGCCGATACTTTATGAGCAGCAGCCGCTCGATGTCGGGGCGAGCATCGGGATCGCGACATTTCCAGTGCATGGCGGGGATTTGCAGACGCTGGTCCGAAATGCGGACATCGCGATGTACGTCGCCAAGAGAACCCGCAGTGGCTACAGTGTGTACGACTCGAGCTACGACACCAGTCAACAGGAACATCTGTCGCTGCTCAGTGAGTTGCGCCGCGCGGTAGAGCAGGGGGAGTTGCGGCTCTATTATCAGCCGAAGATGACGTTGTCATCGTCCAAAGTCTTGGCGGCAGAGGCGCTGATTCGCTGGGTTCACCCGGTTCGCGGACTGGTGCCGCCCGCTCTGTTCATCCCGTTCGCGGAGCATACCGGATACATCAAGGCGCTCACCTTGTGGGTCCTGAGGGAGGCGATCTCGCAGTGCGGCCAGTGGAGCAGGGAAGGGCGCCCGCTGCAAATTTCCGTCAACATCAGTGCACGCGATCTGACCAGCCGTGATTTGCCGGAGAGAATCGCCGCGCTTCTGGATGAGCACGGCGTTTCGGCACAGATGCTGTGTTTGGAGATCACCGAGAGCGGCTTCATGGAGGATCCGCAGCATGCGCAACGGGTTCTCGATCGTCTTGCGCAGCAGGGAGTGCAGTTGTCCATTGACGACTACGGAACGGGCTACTCATCCTTGAGCTACATCATGCGTCTTCCGGTCAAGGAGCTGAAGATCGATCAGGCCTTCGTGAGCCGCATGAGCGAGAATCCGAATCTCGCCACGATCGTGCATTCGACCATCGAGCTCGGCCACAGTCTGGGACTGAAGGTGGTGGCGGAGGGGGTTGAGGATTTTCGCGGCTTCGAGCTGCTGCGCGAACTCGGGTGCGACAGTGCGCAGGGATACTATCTCAGTCCGCCCTTGGCGCCGGCCGAGTTCACGGCGTGGCTCGAGGGAGCGCTGCCGGCCCGACAGACCGGAGAATTGCGAGGCATGAGCAAGAAGGAGGATTTCGCCTCCAGTGCCATGAGTGACGCCGACGTCGCCTAGCCTGCACTATGCAGTGCGCCGGGCAAAGGCACGGTCTTCCAGTGGGTGCGAATCCCACCCAGCAACTGTCGCTCCAGCCGGCCGCAATCGGAGCAGCCGTGCGCGCACTGCGAAGAGGTCCTTCCATCGCCTGATGGAAGTCGTGGTGATGAGAAGGCGAGAAATGGCGAAGAAAATCTGCACGCCGGCCTGACCGTTCCAGGCCAGCATTGAAAACGGCAATTGCGGTAGTGAGGCTCCGCAGGGAATAGGCCCGATGAACAACCGCGTGTTCACGGGGCGAGAGGCATCCGAGCGATGCGTGCGGGCAGAGCGGATTTCGAAATCCGCGGATGCGGCGCACGTTCTCAACCGTCAATTCAAGGCGCCGGAACGGCAGAATGTGGAGCTGACGCGTGCCAATGCCATCCTGCGCCGGCCAACAGCGGATTTTTGCCCAGCTGAATGTCCCCTCTGGCAGGTGTCACCACTGGACTGCGCAGCAGAGTACTATCGTCAATCGTGCGGTTGATCGGTCGCGGGCTGAACCAAACCGGGGCGCTCCGGCATGCCCGAGGCGGCTCATGGGGGACGCTCGGGACGTGGACGTCCGGGAGCACGGCGGCGCAGGCTTTCCCGGTCGCCTTGCGTGATGCCGGGAATGCCGGCAGAGCGCTGCGTCATTGCACGGGACGTGTACGCGGTCCGGGTCCCCGGGGAGCGGTCAGCCTGTAGGGGTTCTCGCCCAAGCGAGCGACGCTCGGGACTTCAGCCGCCCGGAGGCGGGTGCCGTGTCCGATGCAATCATCAGATGCGCCGCGCCGGCTGCCCAACGCGCCATACCGCGTGCAGTTATGGTCCGCTCCCCGCATACTTCGCATATGGACCATCGATCCACTGTTCTGCCGATCTCAGCCCAGGTTTCCATTCCCCTGGAGGAGATCGAGTTGACTGCCATGCGGGCCCAAAGCGCCGGCGGACAGAACGTCAATAAGGTGTCGAGCGCCATTCACCTGCGCTTTGATATCGGCGCCTCATCATTGCCCCCTTTCTATAAGGAGCGGCTGCTGAGTGTGTCCGATCAGCGCATCAGCAAAGAGGGGGTGCTGATCATCAAGGCGCAGCAGCACCGCACCCAGGAGCGCAATCGTGCGGCGGCGCTCGAGAGATTGCGGGAACTTATCCGCAGTGTTTCGGTTGTGCCCAAGAAGCGCATCGCTACTCGGCCGACGGTGGGGTCGAGGAAGCGGCGCCTGGAGTCTAAGGACAGGCGTGGCAGGACCAAGGCCTTGCGTCGTAGTGTTGACGATTAAAAGTAGTGTTGGGAGTTTCACGGAGCGAACGATGAAACATCTCATACGGATGATGTTGGTTGGAGTGGCATTATGTGGCGCAGCGGCAGCCGCTGCGGCTGCGGCACATAGGATGGCGACGGTGGCGGCCAATCCGGGCCCGACGGCGACATCGATAGCGTTCATGGGCAGACGCTACGTCTTAAGTCGCAGTGTCCATCATGGAATTGGCGTCAGCACTGTGTATTTGCCGTCCGGATCGCGTCAGGGTGGCGCGAGTGACATGCTCATGATCAACTACACGCTCCGTCACGGCGCCCATCATTCGCCGGTCACCGCGCGGCAGATCGCTGCCCGGATGGCGAGTACCTTTCGCTCGCTGCATGCGCCGCTGGTTTTTCCATTCGCGATTCCGGATCGGCAGTTCCCCGGGCATTACATTTATGTCGTCACCGCGCTGCTGCTTATGCCGTCTGCTCAAAAAACAGCGCTCATCATTGCGCGGGTGCGTACTCAGGCGGCTGGGAAGTGGATTGACGGGGTCATTTTCCAGCGTGTGCGTCAGGGGCATTGGTCTGGCAGCACGAAGGTCACCCAGGCGCTGGCGCCGGATAGGCGCTGGCTGAAGCGGCACCTACAAGCGGTTGCTAAGGCGTTGGCAAAAGTGCATGCGCCGTTGCCGCCGCTCGTGCTGCGGTGACGGGTGTAACTGACGGCCGATCAGGCGTGAGCTCATCGGGTGCGTCTGCTTCGGCTGCGGTGCACTCGCCCAGTGCGCTCGTTCAGCGTCTGGGCGATGGCCTCAGTCTGGGTTTCGTCGGTGAGTTTCGCCCGCTGTTCCGCCAGCGCTGCCGTCGGCGGCGTGCGGTGGTGGGGCTTGCTCAGCTGCTCAGGTCAATCGTCCAGGTGATTGGCGCTTCCGTGTCGAGCGAGGAGCGGACGCTGCAGTATTTGGTGACCGACAGTTCCACGGCCCGCTGGGCCTTCTCGGGGGTCGTGCCGGGCGCGTTGATGCGAAAATGCAGGGTCGCGCCCGCCAGATGCCGCGGCACGGAGTCGACACGTCGCGCCTCGACGCGCACCGACAGCGAGTGCACCGGCGTGCGCTGCTTACTGAGGATGGTGACCACATCCACCGAGGCGCAGGAGGCAATCGCTGCGAGCAGCAGGTCAAACGGACTGGGTGCGTTCTGTGCATCGCCATCGATGCGAACCTTGGGGCCGTGTGGGCGGCCGGCTTCGAACGTCAGGCCATCGACCCATTCCACGTCGATCGGGGCGTGAGCGGACGCGCTGGCAGAGGGACTGTTCACCGGTGACTCCTGATGCGATGGACGCGGGCCGCTCGCTCTGCGCTGGGGCCAGGCGGCCCGCAGTGCGCAACGGATCTGCGGCCGAAGAAGTGCGGACCGAGCATACTGCGCGGGACGCCGAACACCAAGGGATGTATCCGTGCCGCGGTGACAGGGGATTGGTGCGTGTGGCGTACGTGACATATCCGAGCTCGCAAAAAGGCGCACCGGTGGTGGTCCGGATACGGAGGCGCGTACGCCCGGCCGCTGCGGGCGCGGACCCGTGGCGCATGGTCCTGCACTCGGCGGCCCCGTGATGGGTGGATCTGCGCAGACGTTCTGGATCGGGGGGGATCTTAGTCCGTGTCGCGCGCCGCGCGGAATCTCGCGCCCAGATGGGGGCCTTTGCCGAAATAGTGACGGAACACGTAAAGGAGCGGTGACCATGTGCCGACATCGACGCGTGTGCCGGTCGGATCGAGTACTGCGCGCTCGGCGTGCACCAGGAGCTTGCGGGTCTCTATGTGGACGAAGGGAGCATCTTGATCGGCAGGGTGCACCGCGGTCACTGAGGTTTCGATTTGAACCGGGCATTGCGCGGCGCGCGCGGGCGTGACGCACTGCGAGGACAGCGGGGTGAAACCGGAGGCGGCGAATTTGTCCTTGGCGTAGACAATGCCGGCGGTCCGATGATAGTCGGTCAGGGGTGCACGAGCGGTGGTGTGGCCGAGCCGCTCGACTTCGCGCCATTGAAGAGGTGAGTGCAGGTTCAGGACACACTCTGCGTGGCGGCGCAGATTGGCGGCACTCTGCCCGAAGACCGTCAGAGCGAGCACGATCCGCTCACCGAGGGCCCAGAAGCTCGAGAGGGCGGCGAGGTGGGTGGTGCCATCGGGATCGAGGCTGCTCAGCACGGCCACCGGAGTCCCGAAATAGAGAATGTCCGGGGAGATGGCGACGAAATCCGCCTCAGAGGTCATCCGCGAAGAGTGCCAGCACCGCGGCCGAATCGTTTCAGATTAATCTGTAGCATCGACGGGCATTCTTCGCGGACAATTCCGGCATGTCCCACCGGAATGAGATGCCGAACATCGCCCGTATCGGAGCCCTGATTGGCAATCCGGTGCGTGCGCGCATAATCGGCTTGCTGATGGACGGGAGCGAGCGGCCGGCGAGTGCGCTGGCGAATGAGGTCGGTGCGACGCCGCAGGCGGTGAGTGCGCATCTTTCGAACCTGGTTGCCGGCGGACTGTTGGCCGTGCGAGCCGAGGGACGCCAGCGCTGGTATCGCATCGGGAGCGAGCAGGTCGCCGAGGCGATTGAAGTGTTGTCGCGAACGGCCATGGATGCGATGCCGGAGACGAATTTCGCACACGACATCCGCTGTGCACGGCGCTGCTACGATCACGTGGCCGGTCGGCTCGGCGTTGCGCTCTGCGACTATGCGCTCAAACGCCGGTATGTCGTTGCCGATGGCACCGGCGCAATCCTGACCCGGGCCGGGGGTGTCTGGCTCGAGTCGCTCGAGTTGCACGCACCGTCGGGTCTGCGCCGGCCGCTGGTGCGGCTCTGCCTGGACTGGACCGAGCGCCGGTCGCACCTGGCCGGATGGCTGGGAGCGGCACTGTGCCGTCAGCTCGAAGACGAGCGCGCGGTGCGGCGCAGGGAGGGGTCGCGCGTATTGGTCGTGACGCCGGTCGGGCGAAGGCTGCTGAAACGTCGCTTTTCGCTCGAATGGTCGGCGATTGAACGGTGCGATGCGCGCTGAGCGGTATCGGTGGGGTCGGGGGCGAGTCCAGTCGACGACGCCTCAGGGAGTTCAGTGATGAGAGATCTGGCGATTCAACTGGCGGACCGGCCGGGTTCGCTCGCCGAGATGGGCGAGGCGCTCGGCGCCGCCGGGGTGAGTGTCGAAGGCGGCGGCGCGTTCGTCTGTGCCGGCGACGGCCTTGCCCATTTCCTCGTCGCGGACGTGGAGCGCGCGCGGTGCGCGCTCGCCAACGCCGGGATCAGGGTCCTGGCGGATCGCGAGGTCCTCGCCGTGCGTCTGAATCAGGAGGAGCCGGGTCAGCTCGGGCGCCTGACGCGTCGCATGGCCGAGGCGGGCGTCAACATCGATGTCCTCTATAGTGACCATGACCATCGGCTCATCCTCGTCGTGAACCGTCCCGATGCGGCGGCGATCGTCGTGCAGGCATGGGGGGCGCGCCCAGATGACTAAGCAGCACGAATACGACGTCCGGATCTTGTGGCGCGATCCGAGCGGCACAGGTACGCGCAGTTATTCCAGCTACTCGCGCGACCACGTGATTTTGGTCGAGGGCAAGCCCGAGATCGCCGCCTCGAGCGATCCTGCGTTTCGCGGCGATGCCCACCGGCACAACCCGGAGGAGTTGCTGCTGGCGAGTCTTGCGAGCTGTCACATGCTCTGGTACTTGCACCTGTGTGCCGTCAACGGAATCAACGTGCTCGATTACCAGGATGAGGCGCATGGCGTCATGCAGGAGACCGGGGACGGCGGCGGCGCGTTCATCGGTGTGACCCTGCGGCCTCGGGTGCGCATCGGCGCCGGCGGGGATCGCGCGCGGGCGCTGGCGCTGCACGAGCAGGCGCACGGGCTGTGCTTCATCGCCCGATCCGTCAATTTTCCGGTGCACTGCGCGGCACAGGTGGCGAGCTGAATCGCGCGGACCGCGCTCAGTCATCGAGTGTCGGCGGCCGGCCCATCGCTTTTTCCCTCGCCGCATCGCGCAGATGCAGCCGGATGAAATCCGCCGCCGCCTGGCGCTGACCGGCGAGCAGCAGCTCGATGAGTGTCTTGTGCTCGCTGCAGCGGCGGGCGGCCGCGTCGCGGTCGACCGTGGTGCGGTATTCCATCAGGCGACGCAGCCGGTTGATCCGCTTCAGCGAGTCGAGGAAGAAGACATTGCCGGAGCATGCGGCGATGGTCTCGTGCAGACGCGTATTGGCGTCGAACAGCTGCGCCGGGGAGACCCAGCGGACCGCACCGTCGATCAGGGCCTGCTGTTCGGCAAGGCAGCGGCGCAGCGCGGCCTCATCGACCGTGAAGCCCGGTTCGCTCAGGGCCGCCGGCTCGAGCAGGATGCGAAAGCGATAGGCCTGGTCGTACGTGTCACCGGAGGTGAGCACGGGCAGGAACTGCCAGCCGTGTCCGGGCAGTCTTTCGATCCACCCTTCATTGGCGATGCGCCGCAGCAGGCTCGCAAGCGTCGCCTTGGTCAGCCCGTAGCGGCGCATGAGATCATTTTCGGAGACGCGCTCCGGCAGGCGGCCGGCGAGACGGTCCTCGCCGATCTTCAAGTACGTCGCCTCTCCCGGTGGACCGTGTTCGAAGGATGCGCCGAAGGGCAGACTCTTCGGCCGCCGCTGCACGACGTAGCCGCCCTGCGCGCGGGGTCCGACGGTGCCGCGCTCAGCGAGGATCTTCAGTGCCGCGCGCACCGGCGAGCGTGACACCCTCAGACGCGAGGCCAGAGTACGTTCCACCAGCGCACTGCCGGGCTCGAGCGGCGTGTCGAGGATCAGTTGCTCGATCCGAACGGCGAGCTGCTCGCTGAGTGCGCGTGGCGGGTGCTCGCTCGCGGGGCTCACGCGGCCTCACCCATCGGCGAGCAGGTCAAAGTGCTCGACATGCGGCGGCTCGGCGAAATACGGTCCGATGAGCGCACGCCATTCGGCGAAGGCCGGCGATTGCCGGAAGCCGACCGTATGGGCCTGCAGCGAGTCCCACTCGACGGTGAGCACGAATCGCCCGGGCGACTCGCGGCAGGCGAGGATCCGGTGGCCGCGATAACCGTCGGCTTTGGCCAGCACGTGCGCGGCGGCGTGTGTGATCGCCGTGGCGAATTGTTCGCGTGAGTCGGGCAATATCTTGAAGTCAGCGATCTCGATGATCATGGCGATCCTCGGCGGACAGGGTCGCGGCATGATCGCATACCGGGGTCGGTCCGACTCGAGGGGAGCGCGCTCACCCCTGCAGTGCCGCGGCGACCGCCGTACCGAAGGCGCGCGTGCCGATGTGCCCGGCGATATCCGCGGTACGGGTCGCAGGGTCGGCCAGAACCGCCTCGACGGCCCTGTGCAGGGCGGCACCGGCATCGCGGTACGCCTCCCGGCGGTGATGGTTGCCGAGCCACTCAAGGAGCATCGCCACCGAGAGGATCATCGAGGTCGGATTGGCCTTGTCCGCCCCGGCGATGTCGGGGGCGGAGCCGTGCTGCGCCTGCGCGCAGCAGAGCCGATCGCCGGCCATGATCGAGCCGGCGAGTCCGAGGCTGCCGGAGAGCTCGCTGGCGAGGTCGGAGAGAATGTCGCCGTAGAAATTCTCCGCCACCAGCACATCGAAGCGCTCGGGGGTGCGCACCAGATGCGCGGTGCACGCATCGATGAGCAGGTCATCGAGGGCGACCTCGGGGAACTCCCGTGCCACCTGCCGGACGCATTCCAGAAACAACCCGTCGCTCATGTGAAAGCTGTTCACTTTGTGCACGGCCGTCACCTTGCGGCGCCGGGACATCGCCAGCTCGAATGCGCGGCGCGCGATCCGCTCGCTGCAGTGACGGGTGATCTTGCGCACCGACAAGGCCATGTCGGGGCTCGGCATCATCTCGCCCCAGCCGCGACTCATGTTCCGATCGGGATAGAACCCCTCGGTCGCCTCGCGCATGATCACGAGGTCCATGTGCTTGCCGGGCTTGAGGTTCGAGGGCAGGTAGCTGCGGGTGCGTGCCGGGCGCACGTTGGCATAAAGATCCAGCTGGACGCGAAACGCCGCCGAGATGTTGCGGCCGCCTTTTTCAGGTGCCGGATACTCGGCGTGCGATTGCGTGCCGAGAATGATGCCCTCGTAGGCGCGCGCCCGCTCGAGCACCTCGGGGCGCAGCGTGGTGCCGTACTTCTCCAGGCTCACGAAGCCGACCTCGTCGTATTCGAGGTGAAGCTCGAGACCGAAGCGTCGATCGGCGGCGTGCAGCACCTCGATCGCTGCAGCCGTAATCTCGGGGCCGATACCATCGCCGGGCAGCACGAGCAGGTTCATGAGCGTTGCCTCGGGGTTCAGGGGTGCCGGCCGTGCTCGGCGCTGACCGGATGGGTCACGCCCGTGGCGGTGAGCGTGCGGGTGGCGTTCGCGTGGGCGTAGATCCACAGGATCTTCATCGGCTCGTGCGCCGAGAGATTGCGGAATCGATGCGACACGCCGGGGGGAATGTAGGTGGCATCGAGCGGCTTCAGCTCGTACGCCGTACCGTCGATGTCGAGTGCGGCGCGGCCTTCGATCAGGATCACGCTCTCGGCGCAGTTGTGACTGTGGAACGGAATCTCCGCACCGGCGGTGAAGACGGTGTAGCCGGTGATGAATCCGGCGTCACCGACCGCCGGGGTCACCAGCGGCGTCGTAGTGGCGCCGCCGCCTCGCTCGTAGCGGGGCAGCGTCTCGGGCTTCAGCAGCACGGCGTTCGACGGGGTGTGCACAGTCATGGGTGTCCTCGCGGCGTGCGGATCAGCGGGTAGGTCCGATCCAAAGGGTTTTGACGTTGGTGAATTCGCGCGCGCCGCACGCGCCGAGCTCGCGGCCGTAGCCGGATTGTTTGATGCCGCCAAACGGCAGGCGCGGATCGGAGGCCACCAGGGCGTTGATGAATACTGCCCCGGCCTCGATCCGGCGCGCGAGCGCCGTGGCGCGCGCCACATCGGCGCTCCAGAGGGCAGCACCGAGTCCGTAGTCGAGACTGTTGGCCAGCTGCACGGCCTCCTCGGCACCGCGCACGCGCAGAATGGCGGCGGCCGGTCCGAAGGTCTCCTCGCAGGCGGCCGTCATGGCCGGGGCGACGTGGTCGAGCACCGTGGGGGGATAGAAGAAGCCCGGTCCGGTGCCGGGTGCTCCGCCGCCGAGCAGCTGCGCCCCCTGTGCGACCGTCTGCTGCACCTGGCGGTGCAGTGCCGAGCGCAGATCGTCCCGGGCCATCGGACCGATGGTGACCTCGCGCTGCAGCGGATCGCCGACCTTCAGCGCACGAACGTGTTCGAGGAACCGCTCGACGAAGCGGTCGGCGATCGACTCGACGACGATGAAGCGCTTGGCGTTGATGCAGCTCTGGCCCCCGTTGGTGAAGCGGGCCTTGACCGCCGTTTGCGCGGCGAGTTCGAGCGGTGCGTCCTCGAGCACGATGAAGGGGTCGGACCCGCCGAGTTCCAGGACCTGCTTCTTCAGGGCCGCGCCGGCCTCGGCCGCCACCTGCCGGCCGACGGCGGTCGAACCGGTGAGCGTCACCGCGGCGATGCGCCGATCCTCGATGAGGGATTGGACCTGTGTACTGTCGACCCGCAGCACGGTGCACAGCCCGTGCGGTATGCCCGCCGCGCGCATCAGCTGCTCGAGCTGCTCGGCGCACTGCGGCACGTTGTTGGCGTGTTTGAGGATGAAGCCGTTGCCGGCCGCGAGCGCCGGTGCGGCAAAGCGCATCACCTGCCAGAGCGGATAATTCCACGGCATGATCGCGAGCACCACGCCGAGAGGCTCATAGAGCACGCGGCTGTCCGCGGCGGCGCTCGCGACGATCTCATCGCCGAGGAACTGCGCGGCGTGGTCCGCGTAGAATTCGCAGTTCCAGGCGCACTTGTCCACCTCGGCCTCGGACTCGAGGATCGGCTTGCCCATCTCGAGGGTCACCAGGCGGGCGAGCCGTGACTTGCGCTGGCGCAATTCGGCGGCCACTCGCCGCAGCCGAGCGCAACGCTCCTCGAGCGGTGTGCGTGCCCACGCGCGCTGCGCCGAGACGGCGGCGGTCAATGCCGCATCCACGAACTCGGCGTCGTGCAGCTCGAACTCGGCGAAGGTTTCACCCGTGGCGGGATTGACGGAGGCGTAGGTCATGGCGGCTCTGGGTTCGTCGTACCGTGAGGGACGGCGAGGCGCGCGGGCCGGTCTGCGGCCGCGAGTGGTGCCTTCGCCGAGGCTGAGTGGTATTTTGAAGCGTCAAGAGACCAATTGCAAGCGGCCCCCCGATTTCCCGCGACGGCAGGGCACTCGAAGGTCAGGGGCGGAGGATGCGCCCGTGACGCCGGTCCTGCGCTCCGTCAGACCCGCAAACCCATCGCGCGCATGAGCTCGACGCCATTGCTGGTCGTGACGACCCCCGGGCGCAGCGTGTAGTCAAAGTGCATCACTCCATCGCGCATCGTCTCGCGCAGATGGACGTTGCGCACCGAGAGGGCGATGCCGGGCAGTTCCGTCAGCGCCAGATCGTGCGTCGTGGCGATGCCGATCGCCTTCAGATCGATCAGCGTGCGCAGCAGTCCTTCGGCGCCGATGCGACGGTCCTTGGAGTTGGTGCCCTGCAGCAGCTCATCGATCAGAAACAGCAGCGCACCGCCGCGTTCGGCGATCGCCACGATCTGGCGCAGTCGGGTGAGCTCGGCGGAGAATCGCGACTGACCTTCCTGCAGCGAATCATTGACGCGGATGCTCGCCCCGATCGAAAGCGGCGCCAGTCGCAGCGAGCGGGCATTCACGGGGGCGCCGGCCATGGCGAGCACGACGTTCAGCCCCACCGCGCGCAGCAGCGTGCTCTTGCCGGACATGTTCGAGCCGCTCACCAGCAGCACCGGCGCGGCACTGGAGAGGCTCACATCGTTGTGGACGCAGCGGCTGGCGGGCAGCAGTGGGTGCCCGAGCGCCTGCGCCGTAAACACTCCGGCGTCGGTGCACAGCTGCGGATACGGAAAGTCAGGGTGCTCGAAGGCAAACTGGGCGAGTGAGGCGAGGGCCTCGAACGGGCCGATCGCCTCGATCCAGCCGGGCACATCCGCCGCATGCGCGCCGCGCCAGCGCTCAGCGGCGCGTGCGACCTGCAGCGGATACAGCAGCGGCACGGTGAGCAACCAACGCACGGAGAGCGCCTCGCGCGCCTCGGCAAACGCGCCGATCCAGGCGAGTCGGGCGAGGGAGGCGGAACAGCGCCGCTCGCCGCGGCCGAAAGGTGCGACGAGCGCGCGCAGTGCGGGGGCCTCGAACGGCTCACGCTCGATGCGCTCGACCAACCGGGCACAGGTGCGCAGGCCATCGGCGTCGTACACGCCCGCAACGGCGCTCAGATTCGGCACCAGCACGCGGCGCAGCGCATACAGCACGGCCGCCTCGATCACCAGCACCGCGAGCGCCGCCAGCCACTGATCGCGCAGAAAGCCCCAGAGCAGCGCGGCGAGCAGCACCGTCGGCAAGCCCACCGCGAGGGCACCGATCCAACGGGCGGTGAGCATATTCGGCGCGCGCGACCAGGCGAGCAGGCGCTGCGCGCTCACCGGCGCCTCGTCCGCCTCGCCGAGCACTGCCAGGGCTTCGTGCAGATCGAGCCGCGCGCGCAGATCATCGATGCACTCGTGGCGGTGGTGCAACTGCGCGCTGTCCGCCGCGCCGAGGAGCCAGTCGGCGAGGGTCTTGCGCCCCATCGCCGTGCGCGCCGTGCACAGCAGCTCGAACAGACTCCCTCGGCCGAACACATCGAGGTCGGCCGCATAGGGATGATGCGCATCGTCGCGGGGGTGATCCTGGATCCCGGTGCCGGCCCAACGGTCCTCCAGGCGTGCGATGGCGCGTCGATAGAACTCGGCCGCGCGCACCGTGCGCGTCAGCTCGCGTCGTTGGCGGGACTGGGCTGCGACGAGCGCGGCGAATGCCGCAATCGGTACCGTCAGCCAGACGCCCGGGAACCAATGCGCGTAGCCGACCATCCAACCGGCGAGCAATCCGATCGCGGCCACGGCGAGACGGGCCGCACCGAAGCGCGCATCGCTGCGCTGCAGTGCGGCGATGCGTGCGTCCCGGCTCGCGAGTCGTGCGGCGTAGAGTTCACCCGGCGTCACGCGCGCAGTATAGCGGGGACGCCTGTGGGCAGCCGGGCCGGGCAATCACGCCCTGCACCGGCGAGCTGGTAGGATCGCCGCTTTGGCCGGCCGGGTCCCGGTCGGGCGCAGCGCCCTCGGAGGGGGTCGGCGGGGCGCTGCACAGTGAGAAGATCGACGCCGCAGGCGGAGAATTCGAATGCAGGATGAGAATACGCAGACCGGCAGCAGCAGCGCCGCGCCATCGCTTTGGGGCCATCCGCGGCAGTTGTGGATGCTGCTGGCGGTCACGGTCGGCTTCAACTTCTGCTTCTACGGATTTCGCGCCTACCTGACGCCGTACATCGCCGAGCAGTTCTTCGGCACGCTCAGCCCCGCGGCGGCCCAGCGCCACGCGGATCTGCTGGCGAGCGGATTTCTGGCATTGATGTATGCCACGCCGATTGCCGGCGGTTACGTTGCCGACAAAGTGCTGGGCGAGCTGCGCTCCGTGGCGCTCGGGATGTGGCTGCTGGTGGCGGGGCTGGTCCTGATGGCGCTGCCGACGCTGTTCGGGATGGAGATCGGGCTGGCGCTCTATGCGCTCGCCGTGGGCCTGACCATTCCGCTCACGGTGCTCATCGGGCGCAACTACGCCACTAACGATCCGCGCCGCGAGGGCGGGTATACGCTCTACTACCTGGCGATCAATCTCGGCTCGTTCATCGCGCCGTTCATCTGCGCCGATTTCGTCGGTCATCGCTTCGGCCTGCGCTGGGGGTTCATCGCCGCGGCGGTCGGTGAGCTGCTCGCCGCAGTGCTGTTTCAGCTGCGTATGCATAAACTGAAGCCCAACGTGCCGGCCGAGGCCACCGGTGCGCGCCGTGGCGCGCTGCTCGGAGTCCTGGTCGCACTCGCGGCGCTGATTGTTCCGACGGCGATGCTGCTTGCGCACCCGCAGATCCTGCGCGCGATGATGTACGTGTTCATGGGCGCGCTCGTGCTGTATTTCGTGGTGTCGTGCATCCGCCGCGGCGATCGGGTGCAGACCCAGCGTTACCTCGCGCTGCTGGTGCTGTTCGTCGCGCTGGTCGGATTCTGGACGCTCAGTTTCCAGGGCGTGACGTCGCTGAACTTCTTCGCGCGCGACTACGTGAACGCGCCGTTCAACTACACGCTGTTCCAGTCGGCCAATCCGCTCTACATCCTGATCTTTGCCCCGCTGCTGGCGCTGCTGTGGCCGTGGCTCGGCAAACGGGGTCAGGACCCCTCGACACCGACCAAGTTCGGCATCGGACTGCTGCTGGTCGCGCTCAGCTACGGCATCATGGCGCTCGGGATCCGTTACGGCCTCGCCGCCGACGGCAAGACCGGTTGGGGGCTGCTCGCCGGGTGTTATCTGGCGCAGACGATCGGGGAGCTCGCGCTCTCGCCGATCGGGTACGGCCTGGTGGGGCTGCTTGCCGCGCCCGAGGATGCCTCCTTCGCGATGGGCGGGTGGTTCTTCGGCTACGCGATCGCGTATCAGCTGGCCGGCTGGATCGCCACGCTCACCGCGGGCGCCGGCAGTGCGGCCCGCCCGGCCATCGAGGACTACGGACATGTCTATGTGCGACTGTTCGTGTATGGCACGGCCTTGAGTCTGGTGTATCTGCTCGGGGCCAAGCCGATCCGCAAGCTCATGCACGGCGTGCATTGAGCCGAGCGGGCGGCTCGCCGTCTCAGCGGTGCAGGCGGCGCTCGAGGCGACGGAGGACGAGGGCGAGCGGCACGGTGCCGAGCAACAGCGCGGCGAGCATCACGAGCGGCGCGCGCGGCCCGAAGCGTGCGATGGCCTCGAGTCCCGTGATCGGCCCGAGGCTGCCGCCGATGTCCCCGGCAACCTGGTAGATGCCGACCGCGCGCCCGTAGCACTCGGGCCGGATCAGCTCACCCATGATCACGATGAGCGGCACGCTGATGCCGCCGAGGCCGATGCCGATGATGCCGAGTGCCGCTGCCGCCGGCAGCAGCGTGGGGGCGAAGGCGAGCACGGCGAACCCACACGCCAGACAGATCGCCGCCGGCAGCAGGACGGCGCTCTTGTTGCCGCGCCGATCGATCGAGCGCCCGGTGATCCACGAGACGATGGCAGAGGTCCCCAGCATGACCGCCATCAACGTCCCGGCGGAACCCTCGGCGTTCAGACCCGGTAGCATCAGGTGTCGTTCGTGCACGATGAGTACGAGGGAGGCGAGGATCACCCCCTGCGCGGAGAAGAAGATGATGAAGTTGAACAGCCACACGATCCACAGCGGGCCCGGACGCAGCAGCTCGCGCAGCACCGCCCGGGCCGGTGAAGGCGCTCGCTCGCGCTGTGGGGTGAGCTCACCGCGGGCGTGCGGTGCGATGAAGAACGCGACCACCATGCCGCCGAAGGTGATGAACGTCGCGGCGAGGAAGGCGGCGCGGACCGAGACGAGGTTGGCCACCAGACCGCCGAGCAATAGCCCGGCCGGCACGCCGAAACTGAGCGCCATGCGCACCAGCGCGGTGGCACGGCCGCGGGCCGCCGCCGTGCTCACCATCAGCGCCCCGGTGAGTGCCCCGACCATCAACAGCGAGGATCCGACGCCCCAGATCGCCCGACCGAGCAGGAACCAGGCGGTCGGGTCCCGGCTCGCTAACCCGCTCGTGTAACACAAGGTGGCCAGGCCCTCGATCAGCAATCCGCACGTCAGCGGCCAGCGTGCGCCGAAGCGATCGACCAGATGGCCGGTGAAGGGATTGACGCCGAGGCGGGTGATGCGGTTCAGGGAGAGAATCAGGCCGATCATCGCCGGGGCGATGCCGAGCGCCTGACCGACGATCGGCAGGATCGGGAAGACCACGCCACCGCCGAGACCGCCGGCGAATCCCAGCGCGGCCAGTGCCCAGAGCGGGGCGTTGATGCCGCGCGTCTCAGCGCTCATGTCGGCGCGGGACCGCCCGCACACAGTCGCGTTCGCCCTCGTCGCGGGGTGCCGGTGAGTCGCATCCGGACACTGTACGGGATGCCCCGGACCCTTCCAAGGGTCCCGCCGCCGGGCACTGCCGGCGTCCTCTCAGGCGGCCGCGTCCTGCGCGCGGGTCTCGCGGTCGAGCTGCGCGAGCGAGAATTGGCGTGTCTCGCCGGTCTCCAGCGCCATGAATGCGCGCTCCGGCACACCGTGCTGTGCACGCGCGATGGCCAGATCGTGCAGCGGCTCCTCGAAGCCCTCATCGCTTAAGCGGAAGCAGCCGAAGTGCGTCGCGACCGACACGCCCGCATCGAGATCCAGGTGCGCCTGGACCGATTCGTGTGGATTCATGTG
This sequence comes from Pseudomonadota bacterium, assembly GCA_021838635.1. Lineage (GTDB taxonomy): Bacteria > Pseudomonadota > Gammaproteobacteria > Steroidobacterales > Steroidobacteraceae > 13-2-20CM-66-19. The sequence continues at coordinate 50,582 of JAKCDC010000013.1, read as the reverse complement.
ATTGGCCGCTTCATACCAGCGCGGTGCATAGGCACCGATCGGCAGCAGCGCGAGGTCGGGTGCGCCGAGCCGGCGGCGGATCTCATGAAAATGCGCCCCGTAGCCGGTGTCGCCGGCGAAGTAGACGTCCCCGTCGGCGCAGCCGAGATGAAAGCCGCCCCAGAGCGTGCGGTTGCGCGCAAATAAGCCACGCCCCGACCAGTGCTGCGCGGGGGTGAAGGTGATGTCGGCGCCGGCCCCAGGCAGATGCAGGCACTGCCACCAGTCGAGTTCGTGCACGCGCGTCAATCCGATGCGCCGCAGCAGAGCGCCGGTGCCAAGGCCCGTGATGTAGCGGGGGCGGTGCACTGCCTCGATGCGCCGTAGCGTCTTGACGTCGAGATGATCGTAATGATCGTGCGAGATCAGCACCAGATCGAGCGGCGGCAGCGCCTCGAACGGCAGGCCGGGCGCGCGCACCCGCCGCGGGCCGAGCAGTCGCACCGGACTGACCCGCTCGGAATACACCGGATCGGTGAGGATGTTCAGACCCGGGAACTGGATGAGGAAGGTGATGTGGTTGACGAAGGTGAGCGCGAGCTGCCGCGGCGCGAGGCGCGCGGGGGGCGCCGGGCGCGAGCGGTTTGCGATGTGCCGCGGCCAGGGGCGCGGCCGCGCGGTCAGCGCCCAGCGCAGCAGATCGCGCCAGCGCGTGCCGGTGTGCGCGTGCGGGTTGAAGAAACAACGTCCATCGAAGTGGTCGGAGCGATGCGCGCCCCGTCCCGTGAGAGTCCTGCTGCGCGCGTGCGCCTCGGTCGCCGTCAATTCAGTATCGACTCGATCGCTGCTGGAGAGCATGTTGTCACACGCTGCGGCGGCTGTATTACCGTTGAGATGAAGTGTAATGCGTGCGCGTTACCGTTTTATTGCAACATCCAACAAGTTTGTCGTGGTGTATGCCGTGGTGTTGTGAGCGGGTCCGGGTGCCCTCGGGTTGCGCCCCAGCGGCGCGTCCGTCCCGCGTCGCGCCTGTGCTGCGGGGGCGGGGGGTTGTTTCCGGCACGGAGCTCTTGCTACGGTAGGACCTTTGCCGGCCCGCACGGCCGCAGGGTGGGATAGCATGGGCGCTCAGGCCATCAATCTTCGCAGTAAGTTCGAGCAGATCACGCAACTGTGGTCGCCGCGGGTCGTCGCGCAGCTCAACGACTACCAGTTCAAGCTGGTGCGTCTGCAGGGGGAGTTCATCTGGCACGATCATCCGGACACCGATGAGGCGTTTCTGGTGCTCCACGGGCGGCTGCGGATCGATCTGGAGGGGGAGAGTGTCGAGCTCGGTGCGGGCGACCTGTACGTCGTGCCGAAGGGGCGCCGGCACAAACCCTCGGCGCTGGAGGAAACCCAGGTGCTGCTGATCGAGCCGCGCGGAGTGCTCAATACCGGGTGTGAGGGCGGCCCGCGGACGGCGCAGAATGACCTCTGGGTCTGAGGCGCAGCCGATGATCGCAGCGCAGGCGCAACCGCAGGCGGGGGTACTGGCATGCGTGGACGGCTATGTCCTCTCGGACGATCCGGCCCGTCTCGATGTCGATGCGGTGCATGCGTATCTGTGCCGTTCGTACTGGGCGAAGAACATCCCCGTGGAGATCGTCCGGCGCGCCCTGCAGGCCTCGTTGTGCATCGGACTGTACGCCCCGGATGGCGCCCAGGTGGGGCTGTGCCGGTTGGTCAGCGATTACACGATCTTCTGCTACGTCTCGGACGTTTACGTGCTCGAGGCGCATCGCGGCCGCGGTTTGTCCAAGGCGATGATGCGCGCGGCGCTTGAGCACCCGCGGCTGCAGGGACTGCGGCGCTGGTCGTTGGTGACGCACGATGCTCAGAGTCTTTACGCGCAGTTCGGCTTTCGGCCGGTGGCCCATCCCGAGCGGCACATGGAGCGGCTTGATCCGGACATCTACCTACGTGGGACACCGGCCGGGAAGGAATAATGAGGCACGCACCGCCCGGTAGGCGTAGGCGGTGCGCTCGATGCGGTCCTGTGCGAGTTCACCAGAGCGGAGTGTCCCATGTCCCCTAGCGCAAGCGGATCGGCGGCAGAGCGCTCGGGCGCGCGCGAGCTGTCGCTCGCGGATTACCAGCTGCTGGCGCAGTTCCGCCACGTGCTGGCGCGATTCCTGGCATTCAGCGCCACGGCGGCGACGGCGGCCGGTCTGGCACCGCGCCAGCACCAGGCACTGCTCGCCATCAAGGGCGCTCCGGGCGGGGTGCCGATGACCGTCGGCGACTTGGCTGACCGGCTCGTGATCCGCCACCACAGTGCAGTCGAGCTGGTCGACCGCATGGTGAGCAGCGGCTATCTGCGCCGGCGCACCGACCCGGGTGACCGCCGGCGTGCGATTCTCGTGCTGACGGCCAATGCCGAGCGCACCCTGGCCGGGCTGTCGGCTGCGCACCGGGACGAACTGCGCCGCATCGCGCCGCTGCTGAGCACGCTGGTGACTGAGCTCGGCAGCGCGCCGTGAACGGACCTGTCAGCGCAGCCGTCGGTAGGGTTGCAGCGAGGGCGGCAGTGGGATCGCCGCGGGCAGCGCCGGATCGGCAATCGGCTGAGCGGCCGTGAGCGCCAGCGGTACGACTCCGGCCCAACAGCCGAGCGCATAGTCGCGCTCATCGTCTATCGGTGGACCGGTGCGGATCTTGGCCGAGGCCTCCTCGATCGGCAGGCGCAACACGGTGGTGGCCCGGGTCTCCAGGTCATCTGCGGGGCGCACCTCGCGGCTGCGGCCGGGGGCGATGTGCTCGAGGAGTGCATCGAACGCCCGACGCTTCTCCGGCAGTTCAGTCACTTCCTGCGCGCGGCCGAGGAGCACCACGGAGCGGTAGTTCATGGAGTGGTGAAACGCCGAGCGGGCGAGAACCAGGCCATCGAGCAGAGTCACCGTGACGCACACCTGTGCCCCCTCGCGCAGCGAGCGCAGCATGCGGCTGCCGACCGACCCGTGCACGTAGAGATGCTCCTCGATGCGCACGTAGACCGTCGGCAGCACGTAGGGCTGACCGTCGACCTCGAAGCCGACGTGGCAGATCAGGGCCTCATCGAGGATGGCGTGGACGGTCGCTCGGTCGAAGGACCCTCGATCGGGCCGGCGTACCAGGCGGGTTCGGGGGGTGACGGTCAGCGTACTCATCGGCGCTCCTGCGGGCTGTCGGGACGGACAGGGTGGCCGTAGAATGGTCTGTCGCAAAGGGCCAGTTATCTGAAAATAAATAGACCAGTTGCACGGTGGGAGATCGTCTTGAGCTTGGACGAGGCGGACACCGAGCCGCTGGCGCGCCGTATCGCCCGCGCCATCGCCGCGGAGGTGCGTCGCGGTCGGTTGCGGCCGGGGGCGAGGTTGCCCGGCAGCCGCACGCTGGCGCGCCAGCTGCACGTTCATCGCAACACCGTGATTGCAGCCTACGAGCAGCTGGCCGCAGAGGGCTGGACTGAGCCGCAACGGGCCCGCGGGACGTTCATTGCGCACTCGGTGCCGCGAACGCCGCAGCGACTGCGGCGCACCGGCCCGAACCCGGTCAGCAGCGCGGGGTCGGCCGGGTTCGAGGTGCGCGCAGCGGACGGGCGAAACGCCGAGACGCCGCGGGGGCGGCTGCGGCCCTTGAGCGAGGGCGCGCCGGACGTGCGACTCGCACCGGTGGGCGAGCTCACGCGCGCGTATCGGCGGGTGCTGCGCCACAGCGCAGCGGATCTGCTCGCCTACGGTCATCCGCAAGGCCATCCGCGGTTGCGCGCCGCGCTCGTCGAGCTGCTGCGCTCGCGACGCGCCATTGCGGCCGATGCCGCGCACCTCGTGGTGACCTCCGGCAGCCAGATGGCGCTCGAGCTGGCGGCCCGCGCGCTGCTGCGGCCCGGCGATACCGTGGCGGTGGAGGCGCTCGGCTACCGGCCCGCGTGGCGCGTGTTCCGCCAACACGGGGCGGCGCTCGCGGCGGTGCCGCTCGATGCTGGGGGCCTGGACGTCGCCGCCCTCGAGGCCCTCGCCGAACGCACGGCGCTGCGCGCCGTCTACGTCACCCCGCATCATCAGTATCCGACCACCGTGACTCTCAGTGCTCCGCGGCGCATGGCCCTGCTCGAGCTCGCCCGGCGCAAGCGGTTCGCAATCATCGAGGATGATTACGATCACGAGTTTCACTACGACGGCCGGCCGGTCCTGCCCATGGCAAGCGCCGATCGCGCCGGGGTGGTGCTGTACGTCGGGACGCTGGCGAAGGTGCTTGCCCCGGGGGTGCGCCTGGGCTACCTGCTGGCGCCCCCGCCGCTGCCGCGGCTCCTCACCGCGCTGCGCACCGGCATCGACCGCCAGGGCGATCACGCCGTGGAGTGCGCGGTGGCGGATTTGCTCGAGCGCGGCGAGCTGCAGCGGCACGTGCAGCGCGCCCGGCGCGCCTATCGGGCGCGGCGCGACCAGGGCGTGAGTGTGCTGGAACGTGAGCTTAAGGGATCGCTCTGCTTCACCCCTCCCTCGGGCGGCATGACACTCTGGGCGCAGGCGGCCGCGGGCATCGACGTGGAGGCCTGGGCGCAGCGCCTGCAGGGGCGGGGCTGGCAGGTGCTCACCGGCCGACACTATGCCTATGACGAGGCGGTACGGCCGAACTTACGCCTGGCGTTCGCGTCCTACGAGGAGCAGGAGTTTGCCGAGGCCATCGGGCAGTTGCGCGCCGCGCTGTGAGGCCGGGCAGGCCGGCATTTCGTGGCACAGTTCCTGGCGCGCCCCGCGGCCCCGGAGTATTAAAGAGCGATCATGCGCGGAACGTTTTCGTTCATCGGCACCACCGTGCTCGGCTCCGTGGGCTGGGCCCTGGGCGCCTACGTGGGCATGGGAACGGCCATTGTGCTCAGCTGCGTCGGCAGCGGCTTCGGGATGTACTGGGGACGCAAACTCTTCGACCACTGGCTCGGCTGAAGCGCCCGCCGGGCGATTGATTTACCGCCGCGCCCCCCTCTAATAGCATCATCGCAACCCGTCGCGGGCGCCGGCTGATGCACGAAGAGGATCGAAAACTCGCAGAGCGATTGATGTCGCGGGACGGCGCGGCATTCAACGAGTTTTTCGCCGATTATTTTCCCCGTCTGTTCCGCTTCACGCTGCGGCGCGTCAATGACGATCAGGAAGCGGCACGCGACATCGTGCAGGCGGCGCTCACGCGCGGCGTGCGGCGCTTGGAGACCTACCGCGGCGAGGCGAGCCTGTTCACCTGGCTGTGCCAGATTACCCGCCGTGAGCTGTCCGATCATCTGAGCCGGCTGCGGCGCGAACAGACCTACGTCCATCGGCTGGTCGAACTGGAGGACGATCCGCACAGCCGCGGCATCCTCGAGTCGATTCCGGCCGATGCGGCCGGCGAGCCGGACGCCGTGGCACATCGGGACGATCTGGCTGCGCGCGTGCATGCGGCGCTCGATTACCTGCCCAGCCATTACGCCCAGGTGCTTGAGCTGAAATACCTCGAAGATCTGTCGATGGAAGCGATCGCGACGCGACTGGGCGTCAGCGTCATCGCCGTTCAGTCCCTGCTCGCCCGCGCTCGGCAGGCGTTCCGGGACGTGGGCAGCACGCTGTTACCGAGTCCCGGGGGAGCACCATGACGAGTGAGCGAGACCCGCGAACGCACGGGCAGGACCAGATTGCGCGCATGATCGCCGAGGCCGGTCCGCGGCCGGCGCCGGCGGCGCCGCTCGAGCAGCAGGTGCGCGCCGCGGTCGAGCAGGCCTGGCAGCAGGCCACCGCGCAGCGCCGTCTGCGCCGGGGCGTGCGCGCGTTCGCCGCGGCGGCCGCCCTGGTGGTACTGACCGCCGGGCTGTTCTGGATCGGCCTGAACCGGCGCGCGGTGCGGGCGCCGGCCGATGCCACACTGGTCGCGGTGCGCGGTGACGTGACAGTGCAGGCGCGGCCCGAGCAGCGGCTGATCGCCGCCGGCACCCATCTGCCGAGCGGGACGACCGTGCAGACCGCGAGCAACGGATTCGTGCTGATGACCGTGGCGGCCGACTCGATGCGCCTCGGACCGAACAGCCGCCTGCGGATCGGTCCGGGCGGCGAGGTCCGGCTCGCGGCCGGACGGATGTACGTGGAAACGAGCGAGTCGGCCCGCGACGCGCCGCCGTTGATCGTCAACACGCCGTTCGGCTGGATCTCGCACCTGGGCACGCAGTTCCAGGTCCGGGTGGATTCCGCGGCGATGGCGGTCAGCGTGCGCAGCGGCCAGGTGCGGGTGAGGGATGTCTCCGGAAAAGTGCAGCATCTGATCGCGGGTCAGGAAGTCGATGTGCTCCGCGGGGGGCAGGTGCAGCGCCGGGCGGTGAGTCCCTACGGTCCGCAGTGGGCGTGGGTGGATGCGCTGGTGCCGGATCTGCCGATCGACGGTCGACCGCTGTCGGCATTTCTCGATTGGTATGCCCACGAGATGGGATTGCGGCTGGTGCTGGTCGGTCGCGGCACGGCCAACGCGGTGCGCCACACTCGGTTGTCGGGGAGCATCGCGGGGTTGACGCCGAGTCAGGCGTTGGTGGCCATCATGGCAACGACACGCTTCGAATATGATACGAAGGTTCCCGGCGAATTGCGGATCCGCATGCCGAGTCCCACGAGCCGAGGCAGCTGAAGCAAGACGGCGGTACTGATTGCGATGTTCTAGCCCTGTGTGGGTTGCGCTGCTGATCGCAGCCGGCCCCTGCGCCCTGGCGGCGGGCGCACGAGCGGATCATCCCCTGGTCACTCAGGTCCTGCAGCGCATCGCCAGAACGGGAATACGTCTCATCTACAGCTCGCAGGTGGTTGCGCCGGAGCTGCGGGCCCGCCACGCGGTGCACGGTGCGACCGCGCTCGAGCAACTGCGCTCCCTCCTCGGTCCGCTCGGACTCGCGGCCCGCCGCGTGGCCGGTGACACCTATGTCATCGTGCCGGCCCCCGAGCGTCCGGCGGCCCCTCGGCCGGGCCGTTTGCCGCAACCGCCGCTCAATCAGGTGGTGGTGCAGACCAGCCGATATCAGACGCGTATCTCCTCCAGTCGCTCGGTGCGGCGCGTGGCGCTGGAGAACTCACCCGAGACGCACAACGATGCGGTGCGCGCGCTGCAGGTCATTCCAGGTACGACGGCCGCCGGGTACACGGCGCGCACGCACGTGCGCGGCAGTCGCGACGATGAAGTCCTGTACCGCTACGACGGTGTGACGCTGCACGAGCCGTATCACCTGAAGGAACTGCAGAGTCTGTTCAGTCCGGTCGATCCGATGGCCGTCGACTCGGTCACCGCCTGGACCGGACTTGCGCCCATCAAATACGGCAATGCGATCGGCGGGGTGGTGAGCATGCGGCCGCGGCAGATCACGCGCCGCACGGTCGATCTGCAGCTCTCCGAGCAGGGCGCGAGCGCGATGGCCGGCACGCCCTTTGCCGACGGGCGCGGCACGGTATTCGCCGACTTGCGGCTGCAGAACCAGTTTGCCCCGGTCGGTTGGATCAACTCCGGGGTCGGTACCCCGACGCTCAATGATCTGATTGTGCATGTGACTTGGCGTGCCAACGCCCGCACCCAGATCGCCGCTGGCGCGCTCGCCATCGATGATCACCGCAAGTACTTCGGCAGCGAGAGTGCGCAGAGCAAAGGCGTCTCGGGCGGGGAGTACTATGTCTGGCTGCGGCTCGATCATCGCTTCAGCGCCACTCTGGGCAGCGCCACGGTGGTCTCGGCGGAGCAGTCCCACGAGAACGTCAGCGGCACGGTGGCGGATCCGAACATCGTGACCGGCTCGTTGTTCGAGCACAGCTGGCACGCGGTCTACACCGTGCGCCAGGAGCTGCGCGCTGCGCCGGCGGCGCACTGGTACTGGCACCTCGGGGCGCAGATGAGTTGGGTGCAGCTGGTCGATATCTCGTTCGGCTCGGCGCAGTTCTTCGCACCGTTCTATCCGGATCTCCAACCCTCGCGCCTGGCTCTCGCCAACGAGACGCTCGCCGCACATGCCATCACGTATGCGCTGTACGGATCGGTCCGCTGGCAGGCGACACCGCGCGCCACCGTCGATCTGGGCGTGCGCCGCAACGCCCGTCATTACATCGGCGGACCGTCCGATGCGCAGTGGAATGTGCGAGCCAATCTGCGCTACCGGTTGACGACACGGACCACCGCGCGGCTCGGGTGGGGTCAGCAGACCCAGGCGAACGTGCTCGATCCGCACCTCGAGAACGGCCGGTTCGATCCTCCGGACGTGCGGCGGGTGACGCAGACGGACTTCAGTCTCGATCATCGCTTTCTCGGGCGCAGCGCGGCCCGCGCCGAGCTGTACTACAAGGACGAAGGATCCGCCTCCAGTTACACCGCTTACCTGTTCTCACCGTTTCCGCTGTTGCCCGAGTTGGCCGTCGACCAGCTGCACATCAGCGCGCAGCGTTCACGGATGTATGGGGTGGAGCTGAGTTTCGCGACCGATCCGAGTCGGGCGTTGAGCGCGACGATGTCCTACGCCTGGTCGCGTGCCGAGGATCGGATCGCGGGGGTGTGGATCCCGCGCGCCTGGGATGAGCCGAATGCGGTCAAGCTCAACGCGTTGTGGCGCCACACACCGTTCAGCGTCGCCGCTTCGCTCACGTGGCACAGTGGCTGGCCCTATACGCCTCTGCAGGTTTCGGCGACGAGCTGGAGTAATCCGGCGGCCGTGCAGCTCGCGTTCGGCCGCTTCGACAGCGCGCGCCTGCAGTCGTTCTTCACGCTCGATCTGCGCCTGAGTTGGCAACGCCGCCTCGGCCGCGGCACGCTGCAGACGTTCCTCGATATCTACGATGCGACCGACGCGGCGAGCACCTGCTGTTACAACTACACGGTGCACCGCGCCGAATCAGGCCAGTACATGCTGACTCAGACACGCGCGCCGTGGCTGCTGTTCACGCCGATCTTGGGCGTGCGCTGGCACTTCTGAGCTTGAGGGCACTCGCCGCGCCCGGATCACCCCGGGGGCGCTCCAACCGTGCCCGATGGGCGTGTCGGCCCCGATGTGTCCCCACACGGCGACAGATGCGCACTGCGCCGATTGATCCGGCTCGCTGCCCCCGTCTCACGTTCGGACTAGCCGTCTCGGTCGGGCAAACCTCGGCCGGCTTTGCACTTGGACAGAATAGGTGAACCGTGGATCAATGCGTGTCAGCCAGGACTCATCTGGAACGGCGCTTCAATGCGCAGCGGATTCTCGGCGGCGTGTGCGCCGCCGCGGTGATGCCGAAGGTGTGCATCTACTCGCACGACACGTTCGGACTCGGGCATCTGCGCCGCAATCTGGCCATCGCCGATCAGCTGCTGCGCAGCGAGCCGCGCTTCGAGGTGTGGCTGCTCACCGGCTCGCCGGTCATTCGTCAGTGGACGCTACCGCCTGGACTGCACGTGCAGCCGTTGCCGCCGGTGGTCAAGACCGGTGCGGAACAATATGCCGCGCGCGCCCCGGGACAGCTGTTCGGGTTGACCAAGGGGTATCGCGAGGCGCTGATCATGAAACTCATCGAGGAGCAGCGGCCGGATGTGTTGCTGGTCGATCATGCGCCCTGCGGCATGAACGGTGAGCTGCTCTCGACGCTCGCGCTGATCCGCAACGAACTGCCCGAGACGCGCACGGTGCTCGGTCTGCGCGACATCCTCGACGGTCCGGCCGCCGTGCGGCGCTCGTGGGCCGAGCAAGACGTGCATGCGCTGATCGAGCACGCCTACGACGATGTGTTTGTGTACGGCAGCGAACGACTCTTTGATGTCGTGTCGGCCTATGGACTGTCGGGTGCGGCGGCGCAGCGCGTGAAGTACTGCGGGTATGTCCTCGGCCGGTCCCGCGCCGAGCAGTTGAGCGCGGCGGCGGCGATGGGGGTGTGCTGGGATGCTGAGCGCGCGGCCGGCCGGCCGGTGGTGCTGGTCACGGCCGGCGGCGGTGGCGACGGCCACTTTCTCATGCACTCGTATGTGCGCGGCCTGTGTGCCGGGCAGGAGAACGCATTTTTCTCGGTGATCGTCACCGGACCGCTCATGCCCCCTGAACAGAGCGCTGCGCTGCAGGCCGCGGTCGCCGGTCGGCGTGACGTACAGATCCTCGGGTACACCACCGAGCTCGTGCCGAGTATCGGCGCTGCGGAACTGGTCGTGTCGATGGCCGGATACAACACCAGCGTGGAGCTGCTGGCGGCGCGCAAGAAGGCAATTCTAGTGCCGCGCAGCGTGCCGCGCGAGGAGCAGAAATTGCGCGCCGGGCTGCTGGCGGGGCTGGGTTTGTGCGAGTGCGTGCCGGCCGATGAGCGGCTCGCGGCCTCGTTGGCCGAGCGGGTGCCCGCTGCGCTCGCCGCGCCGGTCCCGCACGAGCGGTTGTGGGGGGATGTGGATCTGCGCGGGGCCGAGCGCATTGCGGTGGAACTGGCCGGCCGCGCGCGGCGCGCCGCGCCGCGCGTGCAGGGGGCGGCATGAGCGCCGCGCGCCTCGGACCGGTCATCTACGTGCTCAAGCGCTACCCGCGGCTGACCGAAACGTTCATCCTCAATGAGATCCGCGCCATGGAGCGGCTCGGTGAGCGGCTGATCATTTTTTCCCTGCTGCCCCCGGAGGCAGCGCCGCACCATCCCATGGTGGCCGAGGTGTGTGCCCCGGTCCACTCGCCCCCCGCGCGGCTCGACGCTCAGGTGCGCCGGGTGCTCGGTGCACACGCGCGCATGCTCGGCGCGGCCCCGCTGCGGTATCTCAGGACTGTCGGTCTTGCGCTGCGCCGCACGCTCACCTCGCGCCATCCGATGTCGCTGTGGCGCCAGTTCGCCCGTGCCGGGGTGCTGGCGGCGCTCTGCCGCCGTGCCGGGGTGCGGCACATCCATGCGCATTTCGCCAATGCACCGACTTCGGTCGCGCACTTTGCCCATCGCATGAGCGGCATTCCGTTCAGTTTCACCGCGCACGCCAAGGACATCTATCTGGCGCGCCCGAGGATTCTGCGCCGGCATCTGCATGCGGCCGCGTTCGTCGCGACCTGCACGGCATACAACGCCGACTATCTGCGGCAGATCGCCCCGGGACTCGATCCGCGGCGCGTTCATCTGGTGTATCACGGCATCGACCTGCAGCACTTCGCGGCCCTCGAGGCCCCCCCGGTGCGCGCTGGCGGGCGGCGCGCACGGATTCTCTGCGTCGGCCGGCTGGTCCCGAAGAAGGGACACGAGGACCTGCTCGCCGCCTGTGCGCGGCTGCGCGAGCAGGGGGTGGATTTCGAATGCGAGATCGTCGGGGACGGCCCGCTGCGCAGCGCGCTGGCCGCCGAAGCGCTGCGGCTCGGTCTCACCGAGCGGGTCCGCTTCAGCGGGTCGATGACGCACCGGGATCTGCTCGGCCGCTACCGCCAGGCCGACCTGTTTGTGCTCGCACCGCGGATCGCCGAGGACGGTGATCGCGACGGAATTCCGAACGTCATCGCCGAGGCGATGGCGGTCGGCGTACCGGTGGTGGCGAGTGACGTGTCGGGCATCCCGGAATTGGTTCGCCACGGACAGACCGGGCTGCTCGCGCCGTCGCGCGACCCGGTGGCGCTCGCCGCGGCAATGTGCCGGATGCTCGCCGATGCGCCCCTCGCGGCGACGCTCGCCAGGACCGCCCGCTCGGTACTCGCCCGGGAGTTCGATCTGTGGCAGACGACGCGCGGCCTGCATGCGCTGATCGACGGCGCGCAGTGCTGCGCGGATGGAGCGTTGAGCGACGAGCCGGTGGCCGGGGATCTCCCCGGGGCCGCCCCGGTGCTCGGGGAGGGGGCGCGGTGAAGATTCTGTATCTGAACTTTGATCAGGGCATTCCGGTACTCGGCGACAAGGGGGCCTCGGTGCACGTGCGGGAGTTCGTGCGGGCCGCCGCGGCTCTGGGTCACGAAGTGCTGCTGGTGTGTGCGCGGCTCGGCAGCGGCAACGAGGCCCCGCCGGTGTCGATCGCACCGTTACCGCCGCAGCGGACTGACGAGCCCGAGGGGGGGCAGGCGCGGCAACCGGGCGCGAAGACCGATGCCGGCTACGCGGCGCTCATCGACGCAGAACACGCCAAAATCGCCTACGACCGCGCGCTCCCGGCGCGCCTCGAGCGCCTGCTCCAGGCGCGCCAGTTCGTACCGGACTTCATCTACGAGCGGCACGCGCTCTTTGGCAGCGCGGGGGCCCGGATCGCCGCGGCCCTCGGCTGCCCGCGCATTCTGGAAGTCAACGCACCGCTCGTCGAGGAGCACAAACGCTTCCGCGGCCTGCGCCTGGAGTCGATCGCCCGGCGCATGGAGTGCGCCGCATTTGCCAGCGCCTCGGCCATCGTGGCGGTATCGAGCGCTGTCAAGCAGTACATCGCGGCGCGTGTGCCGGAGCGTGCCAGCGCCATCCACGTATTGCCCAACGGGGTCGACCTGAGGCGGTTTGCCGCCGGTGAGCAGGATCGCGCGCCGCTGCGGGCGCGCCTGGGCGTGGGTGCGCAGACCGGTGTCATCGGTTTCGTCGGCAGCTTCAAGGCCTGGCACGGCACGGAGCTGTTGCTCGAGGCGTATCGGTCCGTCTGCGACACGCACGATGTGCACCTTTTGGCGGTCGGCGACGGACCGCGGTGGGAGACATTCTGCAATACGGTGGCATCTGCGCCGTGGCGCAACAGCGTCAGTGCGCTCGGCCGGGTCCCGCACGTGGAGATCCCCGGGTGGACCGCAGCGTGCGACGTGGTGGTGGCGCCGTATCAGGCGGCCGCGGATTTCTATTTCTCGCCCCTGAAGGTGATCGAGGCGCTCGCCGGCGGCCGCCCCGTGGTCGCCCCGCGCATCGGCCAGCTCACCGAGCTGATCGACGACGGCGAGAGCGGGCTGTTGTATCACCCCGACGATGCGCTCGACTGTGCCCGGGCGATCATCACGCTGCTCGATGATCCGCAGCGGCGCGCGCTGATGGGACGCACCGCGCAGCAGCGCATGGCGGGGCGCGGCTGGGAGCGGATCGTCACATGCGTGGCGAGGCTCGCCGATGCCGCACGCGTTGGAGCGGCGGCATGACGCCGCTGCCACCTCGCTGGCGGCTCACCGCGTATTTGCTGCGCGAGCGCGCGCGGCTCGGCGGCGGCGCGGCCGCAATGGCGCTGCGTGCGGCGGTGGCGCTGCTGTTGCCCTGGCCGCTGAAGTTCATCGTCGACAGCGTCATCTTGCGTAAGCCGCTCGGCGCGTGGGCCGCGCTGCTGCCGGATCCGCAACTGCACCGCCTGCAACTGCTGCACGTGCTGGGCGCTGCAATCGTGGTGCTCGGCATCCTCGATGCTGCGCTCGCCTATCTCGGCAATCGCCTGCTGCTCGATGGGGCGCAGCGGATCGGCTTTGCCCTCCGGCGGGATTTCTTTGCCCATCTGCTGCGTCTGCCGCAGTCCTTTCACCGCGCGCACTTGAGCGGGGAGCTCGCCACACGCATCGGCGGAGACGTCAATGCGCTACAGCAGTTTGTTGCGGCCGTGGGGCTCGATCTGCTGCCGCAGCTGCTGACGATCGGCGGGATACTCATCGTGATGCTGGTGATGAACTGGCGCTACGGCCTTCTCACTCTGGCGGTCGCACCGGTGCTGATCGGCATCGCGCGGCATTTCGCCGCGGCGATTCGCACCGCGGCGCGCCAGACACGCCGGCAGGAAGGGCAGCAGAGCGGTGCCGTCCAGGAGACTCTCGGCAACATCCAGCTGGTGCAGGCCTGTGCGCGCGAGTCGTTCGAGGAGCATCGCTTCACGACACGTGCCCGACTGGTGATGGAGGCTGCGCTGCGGGGCAACCGGATGCAAGCGGGCTTTGCCCCGGCGATGAATCTGGCCATCGCGTTGGCCACCGGCGCAATCGCCTGGTACGGCGCGGTGCTCGTGTTGAACGGAACGCTGAGCGCCGGGGATCTGTTGGTGTTTCTCGCCTATCTGCGCGCCATCGTCGCCCCGGCTCGGCAGCTGGCCAAAGCCGGGCGGGTATTCGCACGCGCCGCGGTCGCCCTGGAGCGGATCGAGGAGTACTGGGGCGAGACGGGCGCGCTGGGGCAACCGGGTGCGGCGCGCGATCCGCAGCGCTGCGTCGGTGTCCTCGAATTTCATCAGGTGACCTTCGGCTACTGTGCAGAGCGCGCCACCGTGCGCGAGGTCTCCTTCGGTCTCGAGCCGGGGCGAACGGTTGCGCTGGTGGGGCCGACCGGGGCGGGCAAATCGACCCTCGCAGCGCTCGCGGCACGCTTTCACGATCCGCAGGCCGGGGCAGTCACACTCGACGGGTGTGATCTGCGCGCACTCAGTCTGGGGTACGTGCGCTCGCGCGTCGCACTGATCGGACAGGAGCCGCAGCTGTTTCATGCGTCGGTCTGGGCCAACATTGCCTACGGGCGGGAGGATTCGCGGCGCGATGATGCGATCGCCGCGGCACGCGCAGCCGGCATCGATGAGGTTCTCGCGGCGCTGCCGGACGGATTCGATACCGTCGTTGGCGAGCGCGGCGCGACGCTCTCGGGTGGTCAGCGTCAGTGCGTCGCCGTGGCGCGCGCGATGCTGAGCGGGGCGTCCGTGCTCATTCTCGATGAGCCGAGCAGCAGCGTCGATCCGCTGACCGAGCAGCGGTTGATGCGTGCTTTGAAGTCGCTGGCGAGGACCCGCGCGGTGTTACTCATTGCCCATCGTCTGGCGTCCGTCATGGCCGCCGAGACGATCCTGGTGCTGGAGGCGGGGGTGATCGTGCAACGGGGCACCCATGCGCAGTTGCTCCACTCCGGGGGCGCCTATGCGAGTCTGTGGCAGGCCCATCGCGAGGCGGCGAATGCGCACCTGCGGCTGGCCGTCCCGGCATGAGCGGTGCGCAGCGCAGCCTACGGCGCCTCGGGCGCTTGGCGGGACTCGCACTCTGCGCGCGGATGGGGGTGGCCCATGCCGACCCGTGGGTGCCGGCGGCCGGCAACGGTGCGGTCGACTTCGCACTGCGACAGTACGACGCCACGCGGGTGTTCCTGCCCGGTCAGTACGGCACCGCGACGCTGCCGGGCAGCGAGCTGCGCTACACGATGCTGCGCATCACCGGCGTGCAGGGACTCGGCGCGCGGCTCTCGCTCGAATATGACCTGCGCGCCGCGCGCGTGCAGAAGATCCGCGTGCATCATCACGTGCGCTCCGTGGCGAGCGCCACGGGCGTTGAAGATCAAGAGATCGGAGTGAATCTTGCGCTCGTGCAGCGCGCGCGCTTCGCCGACTCGATCGCGCTCAACGTGGTGGCCGCGAGCGGCTCGATACGCTCGAATCCGGCCCTGGGTGTCGGTCATACCGCACTGGAACCTGATTTTCAGATCGGCATGGCCGGGCGGCGGTGGCGGGTGGCGCTGAAGAGCGGCCCACGGATCTTTCTCGATGGCGGTGTGGCGCAGCTGCGCGCCGAGGTCGACGCAGAAACGCGCGTGACCGGCCGGATCGAGCTCGGGGTGGAGGTCTTCTATGTGCGCACCCTGACGCTGCGCTCGCCGTTGCCGGTGCAGGATCGGTCCGAGCGATATGACCTGCTGCGTCCGGGTATTCGGCTGAAGTATCGGGTCAGCGCACATCTGAAGCCGTTCATCGAGTACGAACAGGATGTGGCCGGTGAGGGGATTCATGCGGGGCAGCGCGTGACG
The DNA here is from genome assembly GCA_021838635.1 of Pseudomonadota bacterium. Taxonomy (GTDB): domain Bacteria; phylum Pseudomonadota; class Gammaproteobacteria; order Steroidobacterales; family Steroidobacteraceae; genus 13-2-20CM-66-19. The sequence goes on along the minus strand of JAKCDC010000013.1, from coordinate 34,911 downwards.
CTCGGTGTGACGTACGCATATTGAGGGCCGATCCGACCATGCGGTTGTGTTTCGTGCGCCACGGGGAGACCGAGTGGAACCTCCAGGGGCGCTATCAGGGCCGGGCCGATCCGCCGCTGTGCGCCGCGGGCGCCGCCACCGCCCGGGGGATTGGCGAGCGGCTGAACGCCGATGCGCACCTGCTGCTCGTGTCCAGTCCGCTGCAGCGCGCCGCGGCGACCGCGGCGCTGATTGCAACCGCGTGCGGTGGGGCCGCCGTGCTGTCCGATGCGCGTCTCGGTGAGATTGATTTCGGCGCCTGGCAGGGTCTTACCCAGGCGCAGGTGAAGCTGCGGTGGCCGCGGATGTTGCGTCGGTGGAAGCAGGCGCCGCAGGCATTCCGCTTCCCGGGCGGGGAGTCGCTGGCCGATGCGCATGAGCGGCTGAGCGATTTTCTCTGCCGCCCGCCCTGGCCGGTCGGACGCGCCGGTGCGGTGCTGGCCGTCTCGCATGCCGGGATGATCCGGCTCGCTGCGTTGATTGCCGAGCGGCGTCCGCTCGCGCAGTTCCGTCAGCTCGCGGTGCCCTCCGGGGTGCTGTGGGCATTCGAGTGGTCTGCGGACGGCGCGCTGCGCCGGCTCGGGCCCGAGTGAAACATAGGATCGATCATGAACATCACGATTTTCGGATCAGGGTACGTCGGGCTCGTCACCGGGGCCTGTTTGGCCGATGCGGGTAATCAGGTCATGTGCGTGGATGTCGATCGGCACAAGATCGATCTGCTGCGCGGCGGCCAGGTACCCATCCATGAGCCCGGTCTTCAGACGCTGCTGCAGCGCAACGGTGCGGCCGGCCGGCTGGTCTTCACCGATGATCCGGATGCTGGGGTCGCGCATGGAGTGTTTCAGATGATCGCAGTGGGCACGCCGCCGCAGGAGGACGGCTCGGCCGATCTGCGTCACGTACTGGCGGTCGCCGAGACGATCGGGGCCCGCATGAGCGAATACAAAGTCGTGATCACCAAGTCGACGGTGCCGGTGGGCACGGGGCAGAAAGTGCGCGCCGCGCTGGCTGGCGCACTCAAGCGGCGCGGCGCGACGGTGCCCTACGACACGGTCTCGAACCCGGAGTTTCTCAAGGAAGGCGCTGCCATCGCCGATTTCATCAAGCCCGACCGGATCGTCATTGGGGCTGAGAGCGAGCGGGCCATCGGGCTGATGCGCGAGCTGTACGAGCCCTTTACGCGCAACCGCAGCCGCTTGATCGCAATGGATGTGCGCTCTGCGGAACTGACCAAGTACGCGGCCAATGCGATGCTCGCCACCCGCATCAGCTTCATGAACGAACTGGCCGGATTCGCCGAGCGGGCCGGCGCGGACATCGAGAGCGTGCGTCAGGGGATGGGTGCGGATCCGCGGATCGGTCATGCATTTCTATACCCGGGCGTCGGCTACGGCGGCTCGTGTTTCCCGAAGGACGTCAAAGCGCTGGTGCGCTCAGCGACCGGCGTCGGGTGCGAAGCGGCGCTGCTGCAGGCAGTCGAGGCGGTCAACGAGCGACAGAAGCACCGACTGTTTGAGAAGCTCAGCGCGCATTTTCCCGATCTGAACGGCAGGACGATCGCGCTGTGGGGACTCGCCTTCAAACCCAACACGGATGATATGCGCGAGGCGCCGAGCCGGGTGCTGCTCGGGAGTCTGTGGGCGGCCGGCGCGCGGGTGCGCGCCTACGACCCGGTGGCCATGCCCGAGGCACGGCGGCTGTTCGGGGCGCGCCGCGGCCTTGAATTGTGCGCCTCGGCGCTGCAGGCGCTCGAGGGCGCCGATGCGCTTGCCATCGTGACGGAGTGGCCGGAGTTTCGCAGTCCGGATTTTGCCCAGATGCGCCAGCGGCTGAATGAGCCGGTGATCTTTGACGGCCGTAATCTTTACGATCCGGCCCAGATGCACACCCTTGGCTGGCGTTACTTCGCGATCGGAAGGGGCGCTGCGAGCCGCTCGGCGGTGCAAGACGGTGCGGACGCCGTCCGCCGGGATGGGTCGCCCGCCGTGGCCGCGGCCTGATCCTAAGGAGTCCGCAGCGTCGCGCGGTGCGTGCCCGAGGAGCGCCACGGAGTCCGACGGCCCGATCAGGCGCGCAGCGGCTCGATCAGTTCCGGCCCGTCGTTGCGCGGGCTGTTGACTTTCAGACTCACCGCATACGCCGCCATGCGCTCGGGCGAGTACGCGTGCAGCATCGTCAGTGCCGCCTGCGGTGCGCCTGCGAGCCAGGCGTCGAACTGCTCGGGCGCGAGGATCGCCGGCATGCGCCCGGGATGGCGGGCACTGTTGTGGATGTGGCGCATCAGCGTGTTGGCGGGCAGCGTGATCAGAGCGCAGCTCTCGATGGGTCCGCCGGCGGGCGCGATGCTGGCGTCCCAGAGGCCGGCGAACCCGAACACCGGGGCGTCGGTGAGGCGAATGAAGTACGGCTGCTTACGCCCGTCGTCCTCCAGATGCCACTCGTAGAAGCCGGCGGCAAGCTGAATGCAGCGCTGCCCGTGCGTCCAGGGCCCGCGCCATACCGGCGAGGTGGTCAATTTTTCCACCGTCGCGTTGATGGTCGAGTACTTCGGCGGCACGCCGTGCGCGAAGGAGGGAATCAGCCCCCAGCGCATCATGACGCCCTCGAGCACGCCGGCGTTGGCCCGCACGACCGGCACGGGCTGCGACGGTGCGACGTTGTAGCGTGCGGTGAATTCCCAGTGTACGCGGCCGAGGCGCACGGCACGCTCGAACTTCGCCTGCTGGGCCAGGATGTAACGTCCGCACATGTGCGCACTGTAGCGGATCGGCCCGTGGCCGGTCACGGGGCCTGCGAGCGCTCGGGACGTCGGGTCGATGCGCAGCGGCCGGTGGCGGCAGGCAAGCGAACCACGAGGCGCTCGCCGCGGCGCTGCTGTGCCCGCAGGGGTGCGCGGCCGTATTCAGACCTTGCCTCGGGCGGCTACGGGATTCGGGGTGCGGCGTGCGCCCGGTCGAGATCGGTCCCGGCGATGAGCGCAAGCCTCGCGGACGCGCCCGGGTTCCTTAACCGGCGGCGGCCTCCTCGAGGACGCTGCGAATCCAGACGGGCAACTCGCTGGCGGTGTCCTGCTTGCTGACGAACGCACGGACGCCCGCTTCGGCGGCCATGGCCCGGTAGACATTCGTGTCGTTGCGCGAGTGGATGATGACCGGTACTGCCGGGGCGATGTCGCGTAGTCGGCGCGTCGCCTCGATGCCGTTCATGCCGGGCAGGGAGATGTCCATCACGACCACGTCCGGCGGAGCGTCGCGCACCGATTCCAATGCACTCTCCGCGTCGCGCACCGTGGCGACCGTCATGCTGCGCCCGGCCGGCGTGCTGCGGCCGAGCGTCCCGTGCAGTAGCGCCGCGATGGCCTTGCCGGTGGGGACGTGATCTTCCACGATCAGGATCCGGATCGCCGGGGAACCGTCCGTATCTGGACCCTCCGTGGGGGACATTGTCATGGACAAAGGGCTCGATCGCTTCATCAGCACGCACTCCAACATGCCGCCTGGGGCGGGTCTGTAGGGAATTCTCGATCCGGGGTCTATTGCAGGGGCGTCAGCCCGTGCAGGATGGCGAATTTGATGAGTCCGGCCAGATCGGTGATCTGCAGCTTCTGCATCAGGCGGCTACGGTAGGTGTCGACGGTCTTCGGGGAGAGGCTCAGCCGGCGGCCGATCTCGGCGCTCGAGAGGCCATCGGCGACGAGTTTCAGGATCTCACGCTCGCGGTTGCTCAGGCTCTCGATGGGGCTCGTGCTGCGGCGGTTGCTGATGCCCTCGGCGACGATCTCCGCGATCCGCCCGCCGAGGTGGCGCCGACCGAGGTGCACCGCGCGCACCGTCTCGGCGATCTCCCGCCCGGCGCTCTCCTTCAGCAGGTAGCTGCGCGCACCGGCCTCCAGGGCCTGGAACACATGCTGCGCCGAGGAGTGCATCGAGAGGATCACGATCGCGGTCTTGGGGCGTGCGGCGAGGATCTGCCGCGTCAGGCTGATGCCGTCGAGTTCCGGCATCGACAGATCGAGAATGGCCACATCGGGGGTGAGCGCGACGATCTGCTCGAGCGCGAGACGGCCATTGGCGGCGGTGCCCACGACTTCGATGTCTGCGGCGGCCTGGAGAATGGCCACGATCCCGTCGCGCACCAGCGCGTGATCGTCGGCGATGAACACCCGGATGCGGCTCGATACCATCGGTTCACCTCGCGCCGGCCGGGGGGGGCCAGGGCAGCGTGATCGACACGTGCGTGCCGGCCCCGGGGGCGGATTCGACCCCGCAGTGTGCGCCGATCGACTCGGCCCGCTCGGCCATGGTGAGCATGCCCATGCCGCCATCGCCACGCGCCGCGCGCGCCGCGCAATCGAAGCCGATCCCATCGTCGCGGACCGTCAGACGTACGGTGTCCTCTGCGGTCCGCAACTGGATCTCGACGTGCCTTGCCCTGGCGTGTTTGACAGTATTGTTGAGCGCCTCCTGCGCGATCCGAAACAGCGCGATCGCAACGGTGGGGCTGAGGGGCGGTCGTGGCTCCGCGCCGTGCATCGTCACCGTGAAGCCGGCGCGGCGACCCACCCGTTGCGCGTGCTCGCCGAGGGCGGCGAGCAGACCGAACTCATCGAGGCCCGGCGGGCGCAGCTCCACCATCACATCGCGCAGCCGCTGCGCGGCATCCCCGAGCAGCATCTCCGAGTCGTCCAAGCGCTGCGCCACCGATGCTTCGAGCGGCACCCCGAGCAGGCTGCGCACGATGGTGAGGTTCAGGCTGACAGCGCCGATGTCCTGCGCGACCGAGTCGTGCAGCTCCCGGCCGAGGGCGGTACGCTCGGCTTCCTGGATCTCGAGCACCTGGCGCGAGAGGCTCTGCAGACGCGCGAGCTGTGCATCGAGCGCCTCCTCTGCGGCCTTGCGCTGGCTGATGTCGATGCCGACGCCGATCAGGAAGTCTTCTCCCGAATAGTGCAGGCGGCGGCCGGTGAACAGGTACGGTAGGGTCCGCCCCGACTTGGTCCGAAACGGCGCCTCGACCGATTCCTCGCCGCGCTCGAATACGGTCTCGATCCGCTCCTTCAGCAGCGGCTGGTGCCCGGCGTCGAAGAAATCAAGCGGATGCATGCGCTCGATCTCCTGCGCGCTGTAGCCGCTGACCTCCAGAAAGTTGCGGTTCCAGCGGCGAAACTGTCCGGCGCGGTTGTAGAAGTAAACGATGCCGGGCATGCTCTCCATGATGGCGTTGGCGAAGCGCTGCTCGCGGATCAGCGCCTCCATGGAGTGGATCTGCTCGGTGACGTCGCGGAAGCTGCCGATGTAGTGCGTCACGCGCTGCTGGGCGTCGAGCACGGCGGTGATGTTGAGCCAGCAGACGATTTCGCAGCCGTCGCAGCCGCGGTTGACGATCTCGCCGGACCAGCGCCCGAGGGCGCCGAGTTCGCTCCACATCGCGCGGAAATACTCCGCGCCGTGTCGGCCGGAGGCGAGCAGCGACGGGTCGCGTCCCAGCAGGTGCTCGCCGCGGTAGCCGAACAGCGTTTCGAACGCCGGATTGATTGCGGCGATGCGGTTCTGGCTATCGGTCACGACGACTGCGGCGACGCTGTTCTCGAAGGCCCGATGCAGGACGGCGAGCTCTTGGTCCTGCCGCTCACGGTGCTCCCAGGCGGCCTGCAGCGCCGCGCGGCTGCGCAGCACCTCCAGACACACGCCCAGATCATCCCCGAGCAGGCGGAACTGCTCGAGCTGCTCGGCATTCACTGCCGACTTTTGCTCGGAGTAGACACTGAGCAATACCGCCACGGCCCCACCGGGCAGTCGCACGGGCAGAACGAACGAGGAGCGCAGTCCGAAGGCGAGGGCCCGTTCGCGCCAGGGAGTGAAGCGTGTGTCGGCGTTCAGATCGTCGTTGAACTGAACCTCCCCGGTACGCAGCGCGCAGCCGGCCGGCCCCTGCCCGAGCGGGGTGTCGTCCCAGCGCATCGTTAACCCGTCGAGATACCCGCGCGCCGTACCGGCGGCGGCCACGACTCGAATCGTGCGCTCCGCATCGTTCTGCGCGACACCGATGGTCGCGAGCGCGAAGCGTGTCTGGTCGGTCAGGGCCTCGCAGACCGATTGATACAGGTCCTCCTCGCAGGAGGCGCGCATCACGGCTCGATGCGCATGGTTGATGGCCGTGAGTACCCAGGTGGTGTTCTGCGCGCCGGTTCGTGGCGCGCGCTTAGGGGCCGTCCGCCGGGCCGCGCCGCGTTCGAGTCGTGTAGGTTTGGCGCGGTCCAAGGGCCTGTGCGACGCCGTTTGTCATTATGTTCAACCCACTTTAGCGCGCGCGTCGACGGCGGTCAACGCAACACCTTCGACGGCCTTCAGCGCTCCGCTGCGCTCGTGCCGTCGAGCGCGTTCGGTCGGGCGAGCTGGCGCATCAACTCCGGCAGAGGTACCGGGCGGCCGAAGTAATAGCCTTGGGCGATTTCGAAGCCGATGCCGGCGAGCACGTCGCGCTGATAGGGCGTCTCGACCCCTTCGATCACCAGCTCGACGTCGAGGCTGCGGGCCATCGCCACCATCGCCTTGAGAATCGAAACGTCGCCGTCGGCGGCCGGTTGCAGGTGGCGGATGAAGCTGCGGTCGACTTTGAGTTTGTCGACCGGCAGATGCCGCAGGTAATGGAACGAGGAGTAGCCGGCGCCGAAGTCATCGATCGCGATACGGATTCCGAGCCTGCGCAGCGCGGCGAGCGTGTGCGAGGTCTCCGTGCTGTGCTCGATGAGGAAGGTCTCAGTCAGCTCGAGCTCAAGCATGCGTGGGTCGACACCCGTCTCGGCGAGCGCCGACTCGACGGTGGCGAGAAATTCCGGATCGGAGATCTGTACGCCTGAGACGTTGACCGCGATCCGCGGCGGGGGCTGCTGTGACAAGCGGCATCGGGCCGCGGCGCGCAGCGCATCGCGCAGGATCCACGCGCCTAGCGGTCCGATGAGACCGGACTCCTCGGCGATCGGGATGAAGCTGTCGGGTCTTTGCATGCCGAGCAGCGGATGGTTCCAGCGCACCAGCGCCTCGGCGCCGAGGATCCGGCCGGTCTTGATTTGCACGATCGGCTGGTAATGCAGCTCGAATTCCTGGTGCTCGATCGCACTGCGCAGCGATTGCTTGACGATCACGTTGGTGCGCAACCGGTCGTCGATGTCGGTGCTGTACAGGCTGATGCCGGGCCGGGCGGTGCGCTTGGCGGCGTGCAGCGCGATGTCCGCGCGCTGCGCGAACTCCAACGCACTCTCGACGCTGTCCTCCTGGGCGGCATCGCCGGCGTCGATGTACAGGCCGATGCGCGCCGGCAGGTTGATCGCACCGCCGGGCAGACTGAACGGGGCGGAGAGGATCGGCGCGGCCGCCGCTGCGATCTGCCGGGCGCACTCCTCGGAGTGCGCCGCGCTGCCGAGGACGGCGAACTGGTCGGCCTGCAGGCGGTAGAAGCGGCTCGCGGCGGGGAAGGCCTCCTGCAGCCGTCCGGCGATCAGAGTGAGGATCTGGTCCCCGGTGGACATCCCGTAGGTGTCGTTGATCTCGTGAAAGCGCACGAAATCGACCATGTAGAGCGTGGCGCGCTGAGCGCCGGCGCGCGCCGCGGCGAGGTACGCGGCGAGTTCGCCGTGAAATTTCTTCGCGTTGGGCAGGCGCGTCAGCGGGTCGTGATCGCGCAGGTACGTCAGCTCATCCTTGGCGAGTTTCTCCGGCGTCACATCCAAGGTCACCCCGTTCCAGAGGATCTGTCCGTCGGCGCGGCGGATCGGGCGCACACGCGAGCGCAGCCAGCGGCGCTGGCCGTCGGGACGTTCGATCGCGAACTCCAGATCCAAACTGCTCAGTGTCGCGGTGGCCTCACGCCAGCGCTGCCCGAGACGGGCTCGATCCTCCGGCAGCGTCAGGGCGAAGAACTCCCGCGGCGTGAGCGCCTCCTCGGCGTTCAACCCGAGCAGCGTCGCGGCGGAATGGCCCAGATAGGTGAAGTGCGACTCGCCTTCGGCGGGCTGGCTGATCTGGTAGAGGAAACCCGGCAGCGTATCGCTGATGCCCTCGAGCATCTGTGCGAAGTGATCCTGGGCGGCCAGCGCTTCGTGTCGGGCGGTGACGTCGGTCAACATCCCGGCGAAGGCGATGACGCGTCCGGCGTGGTCGCGTACCGGGGAGATCAGCAGCTGGTTCCAGAACTTCGAGCCGTCCTTGCGGTAGTTCAGCAGCTCGCAACGGACCGGTTCGCCGCGCCGGATCGCTGCGCTGATCTGCGCTACGGCCTCGCGGGAGGTGTCCGGACCTTGCAGGAAACGGCAGTTGCGCCCCAGCACCTCGTGTTCGGCGTAACCGGTCATGGTGAGGAAGGCCGGGTTGACGCGCACGATGGGCTGCTCGGGATGCGTCGCGTCGATATATACAATGCCGCTGTCGGTGGCCTCGATGATCGCGGTGTGCGGCAGCAGCGGGAAGCGCCCGGCGGGTCCGTCGACGCCCGAGAGGGCAAACAGGCGTGAGCGCGGTAACTCGCGCAGCTCTGCGGTGCAGCACAGGTAATCGACCTGCAGGCGCAGGGCGAACTGCGCATCGGCCTGCGTTGTGCAGTGGGCGCTCAGCAGCGCAATGCCGTGCGCGCGCAGCCGCGGCGCCAGTGCCGCGAGACGCTGCGGGTCGGAGCGATAGCCGTCGGCGAGGCGCTCAGCGGGCAGAGCGAGCATCGCGATGCCGAGGTCCGCGAGCGACTCCGGCAGCGCATCGGGCGTATCCAGGGCGAGCGCGAGCTGGCCGGCGAAGGGACGCAGGGCCTCGAGTGCCGCGGCGAGGGGGGCGTGCGCCAGGTTCGGCGGCAGCGCATCGAGCATGAGCATCAGGCTCTGGCGCAGCGTGTCGGGCAGCGCGCGGCACGCGGCCAGAAACGCCATCGAGTGCTCACGTTCGGCGAAAACGCTGAACGGTACCGGCACGATGTAGGTGCGGTTCACTCCCGTTCGCTGTTCGCGGCGCATCACGGTCGCCACCCGCTCGATTTGCCGGCGCACATCGGCGCCGCGCAACAGTCCGGACTGCAGCGCCAGGATCGGCACCGGCCGTCCGCTGGCATCGAGCAAGGGTCGGCAGAGGATCGGGACTTCGCTCTCGATCGAAGCGGGCATCTCCTCGGGCGCCGACGGTGGCGTGCCCTGCAACTGCAGCGTCATCAAGTGCAGTGGACGCTCGCTCGGCGCGTCCAGTCCCGCGAGCGTCACGGTCAGCTCGGCGGTCGTGCCATCCAGGCGGCGTGCGTGCGCGGGTGCCGAGCGGCTGCGGCCGGGTTCGAGCGGCAGATGACGCAGCTCGAAATCGCGCTCCCAGGCCTCCAGACTGAGCAGTGCTCCGGCGCGCACGCCCAGCAGCGCGTGGGCGCTGCGCTCGAGCACGGCGCAGAACGCCGGATTGACTGCGAGCAGACACAGCGCCTCATCGGTGATGGCGGCGGCCATCGGCAGCGCCGCGAGCAGCCCGTGCAGCCACGGCTGCGCCGGGGTCGCATCGAGCGTCGCCAGCACCGCTTCGCCGCTCAGTTCGCTCGCCGGCTGTGTCCCGCGCTCGGTGCTCATGTACGGGCCGTGTGTACCGGCGGGACCATTTTCCGCGCGCCTGCTCGCCGCATGAAACCCTCCGGTTGTTGTCCGCTGCGCGCAGCGGGTGCCACGGCATCTGATAACGGTACGATACCGAGCGCGGACCGGCAGGGATGCCGGGAGCAACGTATGCGCGCCGTGGGGAGTTCTTGACGAGCCACTCTCTCGCTTGGGTGCAAACGTTTGTATTTGAACGAAAGATGAACCCGGCGGCGTCTCCGGCGCTCAGGACGTTGCGGGGTAACTGTGCCGACTGGCCAGCTGCGCCAGCCCGCCGAGCTGCGCGGCAATGACCCGCAGCACATCGTCCGTCGAGACCACCCCGAGCAGCGCGCCGTCACGATCGACCACCGGTGCGCGGCGCACCTCGCGGGCCTGCAGGTTGCGCAGCGCATTGTCGATGCCGACGTTCGCCTCCAGCACCAGCGGTTGCACCGTCATCACGTCCGCGACACTCAGCGTTGAGAGTGCGCCGGAGTGCTTCAGGCGCGCACGCACGACATCGCGGTCGGTGAGCATGCCGGCGACACGGAGGTGTCCGCCGAGATTCTCCGTGACCACCACCGCGCCGGTGTGCCAGCGCAGCATGAGTTCGCCGGCCTGTTCGAGCGAGGCTCCAACAGGCACCGTCACGGCCGGTATGCTCGCGATCTGTCCGGTGTTCACGGCGGAGCACCTCCTTGGGGTGATTGACGCATGGCGCCGGGCGCGGTGCCATGCGTATGAGTGCTGATGGTCCGGGGGGCACGGCGGTGCCAGAGTCGGCCGTGCGGGAGGTGCGCCCATGCGGATCGGTGATCTGTGCAGTCGCGATGTCCACCCGGTTACGGCCGAGGAACCGGTGCTCGATGCGGTGCGCGAAATGCATCGCCATCATGTGGGTGCGGTGATTGTGGTCGACCGGCCTGGAGCCTCGGCTCGGCCGCTCGGCATCGTCACCGACCGGGACGTCATGCGCGCCGAGATCACGCAGCGGGCAGACGTGTTTACGTTGACCGTTGGGGAGGTCATGAGCGTCGATCTGCTGACGCTGCGCGAGTCGAGCGAACTCACCGACGCGATCGAGCTGATGCGTCGGCGCGGCGTACGGCGCGCGCCGGTGGTCGATCCGGCCGGTGTGCTGCTCGGCATCGTCACGCTCGATGATCTGCTACCGGCTGTAGCCGAGCAGCTCGCGGCGCTTGCGCGCCTGCTCGGCTGTCAGGCGCGGCACGAGCACTGAGGGGTTCACTGTGCCGCTGCGCGCGGTGCTATGCTGCTGCGCGCCAGCATCGACGGGGGACCGCGATGATCAATGCCAAAACCGGGGCGCGCGAGCGTCTCGCATCCGTGCGCAGCGATTTGATCGCACTCAGTCACCGCATCCATGCGCATCCGGAACTCGGCTTCGAGGAAGAGAAGGCGAGCACCTGGCTGTGCGAGCGCCTGAGTGAGGCCGGCTTCGCGGTCGAGAAGGGCATTTGCGATTTGCCCACCGCCTTTCGGGCGCGCGCCGGCGCCGGTCCGTTGCACGTGGCGTTCTGTGCCGAGTACGACAGTCTGCCGGCCATCGGACACGCCTGCGGGCACAACATCATCGCCGCCGCTGCACTCGGGGCCGCCATCGCCGCGGCGCAGGTTGCAGATGAGATTGGCCTCACGGTGAGTGTGATCGGCACGCCCGCCGAGGAGGTCGGCGATGCCGGCGGCAAGATCCTCCTGCTCGAGCGTGGCGCGTTTGCCGGAATCGACGCGGCGATGATGGTGCACCCGGCGCCGATCGACATGTGCCGCGCGAAGATCATCGCCGCCTCGATGTTCGACGTCCACTGCACCGGCAAGGCGTCCCATGCCTCGGCATTCCCCGAGCTCGGCATCAATGCCGCCGACGCGCTGACCGTGGCGCAGACCGCCATCGGGCTGTTGCGCCAACACATCCGCGACACCGATCGTATTCACGGCATCGTCACGCACGGCGGCGATGCGCCGAACGTCGTGCCGGCGCGCACCTCGGCTCGCTACATCATCCGCGCCGAAACGCTCGAGCAGCTGGCCGAGCTGCGCGAACGGGTGCACCGCTGTTTCGAGGCCGGTGCGCTCGCCACCGGCGCCAGTGTGCAGTTCGTCGGCGGCACCAAGCCGTATGCGCAGATGCGCCACGACGCGCGCATGGCCGAGCTGTATCGGCGCAACGCGGAGCAGATCGGGCGTTCGTTCCCGAACCCCGAGGTGTGGGAGCACCGGCCGACGGCATCGACCGATATGGGTAATGTCTCGCTCGCCGTCCCATCCATTCATCCGATGATCGGCATCAATTCTCTGCCGGCGGTCAATCACCAGCCGGAGTTTGCCGCTCATTGCGTCAGCCCCGACGCCGATCAGGCGCTCGCCGAGGGGGCGCTCGCGATGGCGTGGACCGCCATCGACCTGGCCGCCGCCGCACACTGAGGGCGATGCGCGGGCGGTCGGGCCGCACCGGTCAATGCAGCTCGAGCACCTGCTCATCCCGATAGGCCGAGGGCACCGAGAGTACGATGCGCTCACCGGCATGCAGCCCGGAGAGCACTTCGATGCGATGGATCGAGCCGACGCCAAAGCGGACCTTCCGCCGCACGGCCCGGGTGCCTTTGGCCGTCACTACGAAGACTCGCACCTTCTTACCACTAGCAACACCCTCCGGTCGGGCGACGAAATCGACGTGGTGTAGCGTCGCGACCCGCAGCGTCGCATCCACGCTTTCGTTTGCGCGCGAGCCGGCGGGCGGCGTACCGGTGAGACGCACGTAAACCGTGACCACACCGCCCTTGACGGTCGGATCGATGCGCAGTACCCGTCCCGCGACGATGCCATCATGCGTGTCGATGCTGACTCGCAGTCCGGGTTTGACGCTCGCCGCGGAGTACTGACTCACGTGCAATTGCGCCATGAGCGCATCGGGTGAGCTGATGCGCGCGAGGTCGGCGCCGAGGGACACCTGTTGGCCCATCTGGGCGTTGATTTCCTCGATCTGGCCGCCCACCGGCGCCCGTACGGTGAGTTTGGCAAGCTCCGATTCACGCAGCGCCGTCAACACCGCCTGCTGCTCGACACGCTCCCGTTCGGCGCGCAGCAGTGCGCGATTGCCCGACTTCAGACGGGTCAGGCGCTGCTCCTCCAGGTGCAGCTGTTTCTGCTGCAACCCGTAGCGCAGCTTCTCATCGGCATACTGGAAGTGGCCGACGATGCCCTCGGCGGCGAGTTTGCGGTCGGCCGCGACATGCATCGCGGAACTCTCCAGGTGCACTTTCATGCTCGCGATCGTCGAGCGTTCATTGAGCACGGCGCTCTGTTCGCTCTGCTGCTGTGCGATCAGCTCGGCTTTCGCGGCGGCCAGGGCGGCCACCGCGCTTTGCGCGGAGTTGGCCAGCTGCGGGTTCGAGAGCGTCACGAGCGGCGCGCCGCGCCGAACTCGCTCACCGGGCTCGACCCAGACCTGCTCGACCACGCCGGTGGTCGGCGCGGCGATCCAGCGCGATTGGGCCGGGAAGAGTTTACCCGTGGCCTTCACCCGTACCGGGAACGTGCCGTGCTCCACCGTGCCGATCGACAGGCTGCTCAGGGCGACCTGGGCCACGTTGCGGGTGCGAACCTGCCAGGCCCAGCCGGCGCCGGCGAGTAGTGCGATCAGCCCGGCGACGATCCAGCCGCTGTGCCGCCGCCACCAGGGATGCTGCGGCAGCGGCTTGTGGCCCTCCCATGGGGGGACCCGAAGCGATTCTGGCTCAACACTCATGCACATTCTCCACCGGCGCTGCTGCAGCGGCGGGCCTTGCGGCCCGGCACGCCGTCGCGGCCGCAGCCGCTCGAAAAACTAGATGTATCGTTCCGGCCGCGCCGTCCAGCGGCACAGTCCGTGATCCGTCTCGTGGTGCGAGCCCGTACTCGCGGGGGTTCCAGCATCGGCATCGCTGCCGCCGCCCACCCCTTCCGCCAGCCGTCGGGCGAGCGGATCCCGGCGACAACGTCGCTAATCAGCGACAGTCGGAGAACTTGCCCGGTCTGCCCCCCCTGTGTCAACCGCAGAGTTGACCTTGGCCATACGGATTTCGCGGCCGTAGGGTCCGTCGAGCGCTGCATCGCGCCGGGGCGTCGGTCCGAGGGGATTCCAGGGCGAGGACGACCCGCAGGGGCGCTCGTGTGCCCCACATCTGACGGCAGGGAACCTCGGGCGTTGCACCGCGAGTCGTGGGCGGTGTGTCGCAGCGTCCTGCGCTATTGTGCCGTAGCGGCGTGCGCCGTGCTGGGGCGGAGCACACAGCCCATCGATGGAATGGGGCGCATCGGCTCAGGGCCGCTCGTGGGGCCGCCCATCCGCCGCACACACCGGCCGCCGGCCGAGCATCCCACTGCGCGCCCCGACACTCAGGCGGCCAGTCCGCGCGCGGCCATCTCGTGGGTATTGCGGCTCAAACGTGTGGCCGAGAGGATGCGCTGCAGCTCGGCGCGCATCTGGTCCTGGCGCGTCGGGTCCATGCGCCGCCACGGACACAGCGGGGCGACCAGCCGGGCGGCGACCTGCGGATTGATCGGATCGAGCGCGAGGATGGTGTCGGCGAGGAAGGCGTAGCCGGCACCGGAGGCGCTGTGAAAGTGCACCGGGTTGCGGCTCGCGAAGATGCCGACCAGCGCACGCACGCGGTTCGGGTTGCGCAGATCGAAATCCGCATGCGCCGCAAGTGCGCGGACGGCCGCGGGAGTCTGGGGCAGAGAGGAGCACGCCTGGATGGCGAACCACTTGTCGAGCACGAGCGCATCGGTGCGCCAGCGCGCATGAAATGCCTGCAGCGCCTCGATGCGCTCCGGGCACTCGACATGCGACAGCCCCGCGAGTGCCGCCAGCACGTCGGTCATGTTCCCGCCGTGGTCGAACTGCGACTTGGCGAGCCTCAGGCTGTCGGCCTCGCCGGCGGCGAGCAGGTAGGCGAGGCAGGTGTTGCGCAGGGTGCGCCGACCGATCGACCCGCCGTCGATGCGGTAGGGTCCTGCGTCGGTGAGTCGCTCGTAGGCGGCATGCAGCTCCTTGCGCAGCGCGTGCCCAACGGCGCGCTTTGCCGCCTCCCGCGCCGCGTGGATCGCCTCCGGGTCGACCCGCTCGAGCTGATCGGCGAGGTAGGCCTCGCCCGGCAACGCGAGCGCCTCGGCCGCAAAGGCCGGATCGGCATCGGCCGCCGCGAGCGTCGCGGCCGCGGCATCGATCACCGCCGGTTCGAGCAGCGGCGCCTGGCCGCCGCGCCAGGCCTGCGCCATCGCGAGCAGTGCATCGGTGGCATAGCGCTGGCCGGCGTCCCAGCGTACGAACGGATCGCTGTCATGGGTGGCGAGCAGCCGCAGCTGCGGTGCGCTCAAGCCGTTGAGGCGCACCGGGGCGGAAAACCCGCGCAACAGCGAGGGGACCGGCCGGCGGGGCAGCCCGTCGAACACGAAGCGGGACTGCTCGGCATCGGCCAGCAGCACGCGCGAGCCGGCGGGTGCGGCCGATTCCCCGGCAAGCCGCACCGGCAGCGGGGCCCCGGTCTGATCGAGCAGGCCCATGGCGAGCGGCACCACCAGCGCAGTCTTGTGCGCCTGGCCGGGGGTCGGCGGTGTGCGCTGGGTGACGGTGAGCACGTAGCGGCCGCTGGCGCCATCGTATTCGTCGGCGACGGTGAGCTCGGGCGTGCCGGCTTGGTGATACCAGCCCTTGAATCGGCTCAGATCGACGCCCGAGGCGTCCGCCATCGCCGCAACGAACTCATCGATGGTGACGGCCTGGTTATCGTGGCGGGCGAAGTACAGGTCCATGCCGCGGCGAAATGCATCGCGACCGATGATGGTGGCCATCATGCGGATGACTTCAGCACCCTTGTTGTATACGGTCGCGGTGTAGAAGTTGTCGATCGCTTCATAGCGGTCGGGCTGCACCGGATGGGCAAGCGGACCGGCGTCCTCACGGAACTGCGCCTCGCGCAGCACGCGCACATCGCCGATGCGCTTCACCGCGCGCGAGCCCTGATCCATGCTGAATTCCTGGTCGCGGTAGACCGTCAGTCCCTCCTTCAACGACAGCTGGAACCAGTCGCGGCAGGTGACGCGATTGCCGGTCCAGTTGTGGAAGTACTCGTGGGCGACGACCGACTCGATGCTCTGGTAGTCGGCGTCGGTGGCCGTCTCGGGGTCCGCCAGCACGCAC
Source organism: Pseudomonadota bacterium (assembly GCA_021838635.1). Classification (GTDB taxonomy): domain Bacteria; phylum Pseudomonadota; class Gammaproteobacteria; order Steroidobacterales; family Steroidobacteraceae; genus 13-2-20CM-66-19. The sequence continues at coordinate 19,069 of JAKCDC010000013.1, read as the reverse complement.
TTGGTGTTGAAGATGTTCAGGCCCTTGTTCTCCATCGCGCCCATGTTGAAGTCCGACACGGCGGCGATGTTGAACACGTCGAGATCGTACTGCAGGCCGAAGCGCTCCTCGTCCCACCGCATCGCCGCCTGCAGTGAGCGCATGGCGTGCGCGCAGCGGCCCTCATCCCCGGGGCGCACCCAGATCGCCAGCGCCACCTCGCGGCCCGAGCGGGTGGTGAAGCGGTCGCGCACCGCGACCAGCGGACCGGCGACCAGTGCGAACAGGTAGCAGGGCTTCGGATGCGGGTCGATCCAGGTGATGCGGTGGCGCCCGTCGGGCAGCATCTCCAGCGCCCCGGGGTTGCCGTTCGAGAGCATCACCGGGCAGGTGGCCGGATCGGCGGTGATGCTCACCGTGTAGCGCGCCATCACGTCGGGGCGATCCGGGAAATAGGTGATGCGGCGGAAGCCTTCCGCTTCGCACTGGGTGAAAAAGGCACCGTTCGAGACGTACAGACCCGAGAGCTCGGTATTGGCGGTCGGGTTGATCCGCGTGTCGATCTCGAGCAGGCAGGTGTCCGGAACCGCATCGATCAGCAGCGTTGCGCCCTGGAGTCGCCACCGCTCGGCGCTGAGCGCGACGCCGTCGATGGCAATGGCGAGCACCGGCTGCCCGGCTCCATCGAGCCGCAGCATCGCCGGGCGCTCGAGCGCGCGATTGCGGCGCAACGCGAGCGCCGAGCGCACCCGGGTCGCCTGCGGGTCGAGGAGGAATTCCAGTCGGACCGTATCGATGAGGTAGGCGGGCGGCTGGTAATCGGCGAGCCGGGTCTGGCGCGGCGCGGGTGCGGCAGCGGCAGCGGAGGGGCGAGAGTCGGGCATGGCGCGTCCGGAATCCGAGATTGCGGTGGGCTGATGGTCGCGAAACTACCACGAAGGGCGGAGGGATTCCGCTGGGAACGGCCGTCCTTGGGGCGATGAGGATCGTGGCCGCCGGTGCTCACCGGCACAGCCTCGCCCGGCACCCGGCGCCCGGCCGGGGCGTTCGAGCGGCTAGCGAGCCGCCGCGCGCAGCAGCAGAGGACTGCGTTCGCGGGCTTGAGGTCCCATGGCGTACAGGTAGGGTCCGGTGACCTCGTCCGGGGACGGATGGGTGCCAGCGGCCTCCCCCGGGTAGTGCAGCCGCCTTCCGGGGGTCATGATGGCCCCGGTGTCGATCCCAAATACGCGCACCGGATGCGCACTGCTGGCGTGATACTCGTCGGCCAACACGCCGATCAGCGCTTCCTGCGCGGCCTTGGCCATGGCAAAGCCGCCCCAGAACGCCCGGTCCGCCGCATGCAGCGAGAAGCCGACGACCGGATCGGGCGACTTGTGCAGCAGCGGCATGCACCACTGGGTGAGGAAAAAGGGTGCCGCCAGGTTGATGTTCATGACCTTGGTCCAGGTCGCCGGCGGATAGTGCTCGAAGGGCGTCAGCGCGCCGATCCAGGCGGCATTGTTGAGGAGTCCGTCGAGTCGTCCGAAGCGCTCATCGATGCGCCCGGTGATCTCGCGCAGGCCGGCGATCGTGATGCCGGACAGATCCGCCGGACAGAGCAGCGGTTCGACAGTGCCGAGGCTCGCCATCTCCTCGTTGAGGGACTCCAGTCCCGCGCGATCCCAGTCGAGCAGCACGAGCTGCGCGCCGTGCCGCGCATAGCGCAGCGCGACGGCGCGACCGATGCCCTGCGACGCTCCGCTCAACAGAATGATCCGGCCGGCGAGCAGATCCGCGCCCGCATCGTAACTCAACAGGCGGCCGTAGTCGGCCGCACCCCAGTCACTCGAGTCCATCGCACTCTGTGTCGTGTGGAAAAGTGCGCGCACTATACGGCAAAGCCATATGCTCTGCGCAGCGGCGCTCGGACGCGCGCCTCGTTGATGAATATCAGATCTTTCCCGTGACCATTGCGGTGAATACGTATGAGCGTAACGCGTCGCGACCGATACCATCTGCGCGCAGATGGAGTCGAACGCGCCCTTGGTTACGCCCGAACGCAGCAGCGCTGCGGCGGGCGGTACCGGCGGCCGGGACGTGCGCCGAGGGTGCTGATTCTTGTCGAAACAACCGATTTTCCCACCGCTGGCGCGATGCACGGCCGGCCGCCGCGACGAACGGCGTTGCCGACCCGGTGCGGCGCGCCGCTGCGCACGTATCCGACTGAGCCGACCGCGCGGGCAAGGCGCTCTCCATCCGGCTCGTATACAGTTCACCGCACAGCAGAACCGACGGCAGAAAGGCGCAAGCCATGAGAGATGATGCGAAGCAGGCAGAACAAGACGTGGTCATGGATTCCATCCGACCCGCGCCGCAGACCGACAAGGCGCGGCGGAACTTCCTGATCGGCACCGCCGGGGTGCTCGGCGCCGGTGCGGTCGGGCTCCTGGCCGATGCGCTAATCGACAACATGAACCCGGGCAAGGCCGTCGAGGCGCTCGGCGCACCGATCGAAGTGGACGTCAGCCGCATCGAACCCGGACAGCTGATTCTTGCTGAGTGGAAGAAGAAGCCAATCTGGATCCTCAGGCGCGAGCCGTGGATGCTCAAGACGCTCGAGGAAGCCTCGCTGCTGCAGCGACTGAAGGATCCGCACAGCACGCAGAATCAACAGCCAACCACCCAGTTCGTGAACGGGAACTACCGGGCGCTGCGGCCGGAATACTTCATCGCCGTCGCGCTGTGCACCCACATGCAGTGCATTCCCGGTTACCGGCCCGCGCCGCACACCGTGACGCCGTGGTGGCCGGGCGGCTTTCACTGCGCCTGTCACGGTTCAATGTATGACTTCTCCGCGCGCGTGATCGAGGGGTCACCGGCGCCGTTGAATATCCCGATCCCGCCTTACTTCTGGAAGTCCGCGACCGTGGCCCGCATCGGCGAGGTGGACGCGTCCGGGGCGAAGAAGAACTGGTCGCCCGATATCTGGTGAGTGCGTCGCCGCGCCGCACATCAGCAATCCATCAACGAAGGAAACGACCGCAATGAAATCTGCGTTGGCCGCACTCCTGATCGCCATTGCCATTCTCCCCCCGGTGTACGGCAAGGACGATTACCACGGCCTGCCGCCGGCGGGCGCCGCAACCCAGGGCGCGGCTCTGCTCACAGTGTGTGCCGCCTGCCACGGCATGAACGGGATCGGCATGAGTCCGTCGCACCCGAATCTCGCCGGCCAGAGGTACAACTACATCCTCAAGGAGTTGGAGAACTTCCGCAGCGGGGCACGCAAGTCGAGCATCATGGATGGAATGGCCATGACCATTCCGCCCGCACCGAAGCACGCGAACCTGAAGGCCATCGCGGCGTACTTCTCGCAGCTGAAGCCGATGTGGACCTATACCGCCGTGGGTCAGGCGCCGGCGACCGCCGCGCAGTTGAAGCTCGGAAAAATCATCTACCAGCGCGGCAATGCGGCCGAGGGCCTGCCGGCCTGCGCGGCCTGCCACGCGCTGAACGGCGAGGGCAACGGTCCGATGGCGATACCGGCGCTCGCCGGCCAGCATGCCCCCTACATGCTCGGGGAACTGCAGCGCTTCGCGAGCGGCCGGCGCACCAATAGTCCCGGGCAAGTGATGTACACCATCTCACGGGCGCTGACGCCGGATGAGGAGAACGCGGTCATTGCCTATCTGGCGGCATTGAAGCCCGACCAGGTGCTTGGCACGGGACCGAAGAATTTCACCGCTTACGCGCAGCTGCACGGTGCGCCGAGTACGCCAAAGGCGCACTGAAGGCGCTCCTGCCGAGCGGCGCCGAACGAGGGCGCGACAGCCTCTCGATGCGGCGGCAACGTACGAACTGCAAGGTCTTCAAATCCATGAACAACAGCAAGCCATCAAAAACGAGTGGTGTGTTCGGCTGGATCGATCAGCGTCTGCCCATCTCGGCCACCTGGCGCAGCCAGGTGTCGCGTTATCCGGCGCCGAAGAATTTCAATGTCTGGTACTTCTTCGGTTCGCTCGCCATGCTGGTGCTGGTGATGCAGCTGGCGACCGGATTGTTCCTCGCGATTCACTATCAGCCGAATCCGCACCTGGCGTACTGGTCGGTGCTGCGCGGCATCCAGCGCGACTCGCGCTGGGGCTGGCTGATCCGCTACATGCACATCGTCGGGGCGTCGGCCTTCTTCCTCCTGGTCTACCTGCACATGTACCGAGCCGTGATGTACGGTTCGTACAAGAAGCCGCGCGAACTGCTCTGGCTGGTCGGGATCTTCATCTACCTGGCGCTCGCCGCCGAAGCCTTCCTCGGCTATCTGCTGCCCTGGGGGCAGATGTCGTACTGGGGCTCGGCGGTGGTGACGAACTTCGTGACCGCGCTGCCGGTGATCGGCAAACCGATTGCGACCTGGATGCGCGGCTCGTTCGTGGTCGATCTGCCGACGCTGAACAGATTCTTCGTCTTCCATGTGTTTCTGATGCCGATGCTGCTGCTTGCGCTCGTGCTCGTGCACCTGATCGCGCTGCATCAGGTCGGCTCGAACAACCCCGATGGCATCGAAATTCACGACAACGTGAACGAGTCCGGCTGGCCGCGCGACGGAATTCCCTTCCATCCGTACTACACGGTGAAGGATCTGTTCGGCGTCAGTGTGTTCTTCGTGATTTTCTTCTGGTTCGTGTTCTACAACCCGGCCGGCTGGGGTCTGCTGCTCGATAAGCTGAACTACACTCCGGCCAATATTCTGCACACGCCGGCGGACATCCATCCGCTGTGGTTCTTCCTGCCGTTCTACGCGATGTTGCGCGGCGTGCCGGACAAGCTCTACGGGATCATGGCGTTCGGCGGTTCGTTCGTGCTGCTCGCATTCCTGCCGCTGCTTGACCGAAATCCGATCCGCTCGATCCGCTACCGCTCGGTGCTCTACAAGTTCAATGTGCTGATGATGGCGGCGTCCTTCCTCTGGCTCGGCTGGATCGCGCATGGGTTCGCCACGGAACACAACATGGTGTACGGCCTGCACGTCACCGAAGTGTTTTACTCAACCTTCCTCGTGTTGCCGTTTTTCAACCGGCAGCGCACGGTGCGCGCCAAGATCATCTGGTTGGTGCTCGCCGAGGCGGCGGTATGGCTGATCGATGTGTGGATGTACTCGATCCATGCGCATGGCTGGGACCTGATGCTGCTCACGGACTGGATTCCGGCGCTGTACCTGTTGGTGGTCTTTGGCGGGGCGCTTGCTTTCCCGGCGTTGACGCGCGATGCGGCGAAGCTGCCCGAGCGGCTCACTGCCGGCGGGATCTTCCACTGAGCACAGGTCGGCCGGCGCTTCTCGGGGCTGGGCAGCGCCGGCCATGGACGAAACACAGACGAACTCATTTCGGCAGGTTCATGCAATGACACAGAAATACTCTCCGCGCCGGCATCGTCCCGTCCTGGCGTTGGCCGCGGTGCTGCTGGCCACATGCGGTGCGGCGTGGGGCTCGGTGGCGAGTACGGTACCGCCGCTGCGGCCGATTACGGTCAACCTGCAGGACAAGGCGGCGCTGCGCAACGGAGCGCTGTACGCGGTGCACATGTGCGTCGCGTGCCACTCGCTGCAGGGCGTGCGCTACAGCTCGCTGGCGAAGGTGCTCGGTTTGAGCCGCGCGCAGTTCCTGGCCACGATCGGCACGAACGGCCAGCATTATCACGACACCATCACGAGCAACATGCCGGCGGCGCTGATGGAGGCGTACGTGAAGATCGCGCCGCCGGATCTGACCGTGATCGCCGAGCGACGTTCGCCCGCGTGGCTGTATACGTATCTGACGTCCTTCTATGTCGATCCGTCGCGGCCCACTGGCGTTAACAATACGGTGCGATACAACGTTGCCATGCCGGACGTGTTCGCCTCGATGCAGGGGCTGCAGAAGCCGGTCGTGGTCGAAGGGCTGCGCTTCGGGAGCCCGGCGAAGGTCGCCGTCGGCGTCCAACCGCTGACGCAAGGCACTATGACCAAGGCGCAGTTCGACCAGACGGCGCGCGACATCGTGTCCTTCCTCTACGCGGTGGCTCACCCGCATCAGCAGGAACGCGAGCGCCTCGGACCGTGGATTCTCGGGCTGTTCCTGGCGCTCTCCATACTGACCTACCTGCTCTACAAGCTTTATTGGAGTCGCGTCATCACCAGCAAGGAGCGCTGGTGGAGGATCGGGCGGTGATCACGGCGCTCGGGGCCGACGGGGCGCTCACGGCGCCGCAGTCCGCGCACGAACTGCGCGACTCCTGGGGCGCCTATGCCGCGCTCGCCCTCGGCACGGTGCTGTTCGTCTTTACGATCTGGTACGAGGTCTATCGCGATACCCGTGCCGATGCGGCCGCCTGGCGCGATGCGGTGCTGCAGAGCCACCGCCAATGGCGCCTGCGCACCTCGTTCCTGTTCTTGATCTGGTCGATCCTGGCCGGATTCTGCGCACCGTTCGGGTTCGCCTCTGTGGTGTTCGTGCCGGTGTGGATCTGGTTCGTCTACCGCGTGGTACGTGGGGCGGTGCAGTTCGCGCGTCATCGCGTCATCTGACGGTATCGGGGCGGCGCGCTCAGCGGGTTTGTTCGTCAACGGTGCGCGCGAGCTCGGCGAGGGCTGGCGCGATGGTCACCGGGTAGGGGGTCTCGGGAGTGAGCGTACGCAGTGCTTCGGGCAGGCGGCGCAGCTCCTCGGCGGCGAAGGCGCGTACCGCGGCCAGGGGCGGTGCGGGGGCCAGTCGCTTTCCGGCGGACATCACCGGTGTCAGCAGCGCCTCACCGGGCGCGACGTCGTGCTCCAGCGTGAGCGTGTCACCGGCCATGCGACCGTCGGCATCGTAGCGGCGCCAGATCTGCTTGCGGCCCGGCCAGGTCGCCTTGCCTTCGGAGCGTTTGCGGCGGGGCGCTCCGGCATACTCCTGCAGCTTGTAGACGCATTCCAGATAGGGCTGATCGGCCGACGTGTTCATCCGGGTGCCGATTCCGAAGCCGCTGATCGGGGCCCCTGAGGCAACGAGCTCGGCAATCGCGTATTCATCGAGGCCGCCGCTGGCGAAGATCTCGATCGAGGCGAGTCCGGCCTCATCGAGGATCTGACGCACCCGGCGCGCAAGTGTGGCGAGATCGCCGCTGTCGAGGCGCACGGCGCGGATCTGGATGCCGTCGGCCGCGAGCGTCCTGGCGAGTGGCACGATGGCCCGAGCGGCCGCCTCGGTGTCGTAGGTGTCGATCAACAACGTATTGACCTGCGGATGCGAGCGGGCGAAATGCTCAAACGCGATGCGTTCATCCGCCGCGGCCTGGATGAACGAGTGCGCCATGGTGCCGTAGAGCGGAATGTCCCAGCGCATGCCCGCCAGCACCGTGGCGGTGCCGTCGAATCCGGCCAGGTAGCTGGCTCGCGCAGACAGCAGCCCCGCCTCGGCGCCGTGCGCGCGGCGTAAACCGAAGTCCACCAGCAGGTGGTGCGGTGCGGCAAGGCGCACGCGCGCGGCCTTCGCGGCGATCAGGGACTGAAACTGCAGCAGGTTGATGATCCGGGTCTCGACCAGCTGCGCCTCGCGCAGCGGGGCCACCACGCGCAGAATCGGCTCGTTGGGAAAGAACACCGACCCCTCGGGCAGGGCCACGACATCGCCGGTGAAGCGCAGCTCGGCGAGTGAGGCGACGAAGCGCGGGTGAAAGCGTCCGCAGCGAGCGAGCCAGGTGAGTTCCGCGTCATTGAAGCGCAGCGTCTCGAGGTACTCGAGCACCTGCTCGAGGCCGGCGGCGAGCAGAAAGCCGCGTGTCGCGGGCAGTTCGCGCACGAAGAATTCGAACACGGCCTTGTCATTCATGCCCTGGTCGAAATACGCCTGCAGCATGGTGAGCTGATACAGGTCGGTGAGCAGAGCGCTGGTCTCGGACATGGTCTGGCTTTCGAGCGTCAAAGGGCGCCTGCGGGTGATGCCGTATCCGCGCGGCTGCCGGACGATCGTCGAGCAGTCGGCATCGAGTCCTTCTGCGTCCCGGACCGTGGTCAATTGCGGGGCGAACGCGCGGTGTCGCGCGCCGGAGTGCATCGTCCGGAGTGGCGGCTTTCAGCTGAAATACGGCGGTATTTAAAGATCATAGCACGTGCCGTCACCGCATCGGCGCACGCCGCGCGCCGTGCTGCGAGCTGCCCGTGCAGACCGCGCAGCGATCGAGGCCGGCGGGCCACGCCGGTGCGTCGACTCGAGCACGGCGGTGCCGGCGCGGCCCGGCGGGCAAGCGCACGGTGCGGTCGGCTCTCAGCGCGGAGGTGCGGCCGGCGCGGCGCGTTCGTGCTTGCCGAGTCGCGCGCGCCATGGTATTTCTACCACGTGCCCAAGTCTCACACCCTCCGCTCTGCGTATTATCGATTTTATTGGCCGCATTCGCAGGCGGTTGGCGGGCTGTTGTCGGATTCATGATCTAGTCGAGACGAGAAACACCCCAAAGAACCGCCAGTCCCCTGGCGGTTTTTTTTCGCCCCGGGGACTCGCCACCGGAGCCCAGCATGCACTCTCAGACTGACGATCTGCGTATTCGCGGAATGACCGAGCTCGCGACGCCCGAAGAGGTGGTCCGCGAACGCCCCTGTTCGGACCGCGCGGCCGCTACGGTGAGCGAGGCGCGCCGGGCGGTGCAGGACATTCTGCACGGCCGCGACGAGCGGCTCGCCGTAGTGATCGGGCCGTGCTCGATTCACGATGTGCAGGCTGCCCAGGCGTACGCCACGCGCCTGGCGAGTGAGCGGGCGCGGCTTGCCGATTCGCTCGAGATCGTCATGCGGGTCTATTTCGAGAAGCCGCGGACCACCGTGGGCTGGAAGGGCCTGAGCCACAATCCGGAGCTCGACGGCAGCTTTCGCATCAACGACGGCCTGCGGCTGGCGCGCGGGCTGCTGGTCGAGATCAATGAACTCGGTCTGCCGGCCGGCTGCGAGTTTCTCGACATGATCACCCCGCAGTACATCGCCGATCTGGTCTCCTGGGGTGCGATCGGGGCTCGTACCACCGAGAGCCAGATCCACCGCGAGCTCGCCTCCGGCCTGTCCTGCCCGATCGGCTTCAAGAACGGAACCGATGGCAACGTGCGCATCGCGGTCGATGCGGTGCGTGCGGCCTCGCAGCCGCACCATTTCCTCGCCGTCACCAAACAAGGCCGCAGCGCGATCGCGGCGACGGCCGGCAATCCGGACTGCCACGTCATCCTGCGCGGCGGACACGTCCCGAATTACGACGCCGCGAGCGTCGAGGCGGTCTGCCGCGAAACGTTGGCGGCAGGACTCAGCACCCGCTTGATGATCGATGCCAGTCACGGCAACAGCGGCAAGCGACCTGAGCGCCAACCGCTCGTCGTCGAGGATATTGCCGCACAGATCGAGTCCGGGGAGCGACGGATCGGCGGCGTCATGATCGAGAGCAATCTCGTCGCGGGCCGCCAGGAGCTCGTTTCGGGCAAGGCACTCGTTTACGGTCAGAGTGTCACAGATGGATGCCTGGATTGGGCCGACTCGGTGCAGGTGCTCGAGCGTCTGGCGTCAGCGGTCGCCCGCCAGCGCGACCGTGCCGGTCGCCGGCGGGGTGGCTCGGCGATCAGCGGGTGCTGATCGCCCGGGAGGCGCGTCTCGGGGGAGCGGACGCGTCGTGGAGGGCGTGCGCGTCGGGCCGACCCGATAAGGACATTCACGGATGACCGTGACCGTCTGATGGCTCAGGCTTCCCGGCAATGCCTCTGCGCACGGCCCGGAAGGAGTGGGCGGCATGAAGCGCATCGTTCTGTTCGCCGCGGTCAACATCGCCGTGCTCGCGGTGATTACCGTCGTCGTCGAGCTTCTGGGCCTGGATCGGTATTTGGCGGTCCGCGGCGTCAGTCTGAATGGCCTGCTGATCGTGAGCGCGCTGTTTGGCTTCGGTGGTGCGTTCGTCTCCCTCGCGCTTTCGAAATGGATCGCCAAGACCTCGATGGGCGTCCGGGTGATCGACGCCCCGCAGAATGCGACCGAGCACTGGCTGCTCGAAACGGTGGGGTCGCACGCCACGCGGCTCAATCTGGCGATGCCCGAGGTGGGCATCTTCGAGTCGCCCGCCATGAACGCCTTCGCCACCGGCGCTCGGCGCAACGCGGCGCTGGTGGCCGTCAGTCGCGGATTGCTCGAGGGCATGGGTCCAGAGGAGGTGCGTGCCGTCCTCGGGCACGAAATGACGCATGTCGCCAATGGCGACATGGTCACGCTGGCGCTCGTGCAGGGGGTGCTCAACACCTTCGTGATCTTTCTGGCGCGGGTCGTCGGCACCGCGATCGACGGGGCCATCGGCGGGCAGCGCAATGATCGGGTCGGAGGAGGGATGTTCTACTTCCTCACGGTGATCATTCTTCAGGTCGTGTTCGGGGTGTTGGCGACAGTGATCGTGATGGCCTTCTCGCGTCACCGGGAGTACCGGGCGGACGCCGGCGGCGCGCAGCTTGCCGGGCGCAACAGCATGATTGCGGCGCTGCACGCCCTCGAGCGCACCGAGCCGGCCGCATTGCCGGGACAGTTCCAAGCCTTCGGCATTGCCGGCGTGCGCACGCACGGGCTGCTGCGCCGCCTCTTCATGAGCCATCCGCCGCTCGAGGCGCGTATTGCGGCATTGCAACGGCTGAACGCGGCATAGGTGCTCGCGGATGCGCTGGCGGGCCGCACCCATGGCGTTCCGATCGCGGCACCGCCCCCCGGTGAGTCCCGGTGGAGATGCTCGCGATCCCCAGAAGCGGTAAGCTCCCTCAGATCCTAGGCGCGAGGGAGTCTCATGCGCGTACTCGGGAATATTCTCTGGTTCATCTTCGGTGGATTCGTCACGGGGTTGGGATGGTGGGTGGCGGGGCTCCTGGCGGCCATCACCATCGTCGGCATCCCGTTCGCCATCGCGGCGTTTCGGATCGGCGCATTCACCTTCTGGCCATTCGGACGGGACATCGTCGATGACCCGGCGCGCAGCGAGGCCTCGAGCCTGTTGGCCCTGATCGGCAACATCGTGTGGATCATCTTCGGTGGTTTGTGGCTGGCACTCGGGCATCTCGTCTGTGCACTGCTCTTCGCCGTGACCATCATTGGAATCCCCTTTGCACTACAGCATCTGAAGTTGGCACGGCTGTCGCTGACACCGTACGGCAAGCGCATCGTCGTGCGGCCTTGAGCCGCGGCGGGCGCATCGAGTCCGTGCGCGACCGACAGAACTAGAAACAGCGCGGAGACACGCGCGGGAGGGAGGGGAAATGAAGTTCGATGTGTGCAGGTCGACCCTCATTGTGCTTCTGGGGCTGCTGGCCGGGTGTGCCAGCACGCCCGAGACGGGCCCGCAGACGCTGACCGCCGCAGCGGCGCGTGTCGTGCCGGGATCTCGCTGGACGCCGGTGCCTCGATTGGTTATGCCTACGGTGGTCGAGGCGCCCGCGAATTTCACCGCAGCGCATGCGGCGGCTGCTCAGGGCGATCCCGCGGCCCAATTCACGGTCGGCTCAGATTATCTGCGCGGTGTGAACGTCCGCGAAGATGACCCGAAGGCGGCATTCTGGTTGCGCAAGGCGGCGCTGCAGGGTGTGGGGGCGGCGCAGTGCGATCTGGGGTATCTATATGAGACCGGGCGGGGTGTTGCGCAGGATGATCGCCGCGCCGCGAAATGGTACGGCAAAGCGGCCGCGGCGGGCGTTTCCAACTCCCAATTCAATCTCGGGTTGCTCTATGCCCATGGGCTCGGCGTTGCGCGCAATTACGGCGTGGCGCTGAAGTGGTTTCGAGCCGCCGCGGCTCAGGGGGATCCGGACGCAGAGGCGCTCATCGGCTTTTTGTATCGCAAAGGCTGGGGCGTGCCGCTCGATGACCAAACGGCGCTACTGTGGTTTCGCAAGGCGGCCGCTCAAGGGGACGCGTACGCCGAAGAGAACATAGGTGCGCTCTACGAAGACGGCGAAGGCGTCGCGCAAAGTGTCTCGCGGGCGGACCGATGGTTTCGGCGGGCAGCACATGGAGGCGATGCACTGGCGCAGGCCGCGCTCGGCCTGGCGTACCTGGACGGACAGGGTGTTTCGCAAGACCCCGCGCGCGGCATTTTCTGGCTGCGGCAGGCATCGATGCGGGGATATACGAACGCCCAGGATTTGTTGGGTGATCTCGACCAGCAGCAAGGGCACTACGCTCGCGCGGTCAAGTGGTACCGGCAGGCGGCGGCGGCGGGAAATCCCCATGGTGAGTACTATTTGGGCGAGGCCTATCAGACCGGTGAGGGTGCGCCGCAGAGTTCGCGCGAGGGGCTCGCCTGGTTTCACAAAGCGGCGATCGCCGGTGACCCACCCGCCCAACTCCTGCTCGGGGTGCAATACATGACTGGTCGCGTGCTGGCGAAAAATATCGAACGGGGCTATGCGTGGGTGGCGATCTCGGCGGCATCCGCGCAGCCTCCGCCCCATGCGCGGCAGGTGCGTCATTTGATCGCGACGCATATGACGGCAGCGCAGCTCACGCAGGCCAATCGATGGGTGAGCGCATGGCGGGTGGGGCACGATATCGAGTGATCATGGAGAGACTGGGGGGCAGGGCGTCGCTGCGCCTCGAGAGAGTCCAATGGGCGATCGACTCTGGCGCACGGATCCATCGATTCGAAACGCCTTCATTCGGTAGGGTGGCAGTGGCGATGCCGAGTTGGATAGGGAGGGCGCTGCGCGGCATACCGCCAGCGAGCGACACTCGATCTCATTCTCGTCAGGCCCGATTTTTCCCCGGCTCCAAGGCTGGGGCTGATTTGCGTTGGGGGCGTTACCGCCCCACTCGGGCAAGAAGCAGAGTGCAGCCGACGCCGATCAGCAGAGTCCCACTGATGCGACGTTGCAGCCGGAGCCGCCCGGGCGCGGTGAGCCAGGTTCGCGCGCGGCCGGCCAGAAGCGCATAAGATCCGTCGAAGATCAGGCCAACGACGATCATCGTGCCGATCAAGACCAGAAGCTGTGGCCCGATCGGCAACTTGGGATCGACGAACTGTGGCAGAAAGGCGATGTAAAAAACGAGTGCCTTGGGGTTGGTGATCGCCACCAGGAATCCTTGCAGGAACGCGCTATGCCACGACCGTTCCGCGGCCATTGCGAATGCCGCTTCCTGGGCGCCGTGGGACCGCCACGCTTTGACTCCGAGCCAAATGAGATAGAGCGCGCCCGCCCAGCGCACGACCTCGAAGATGTGGCTCAACAGTGCGAAGAATGCGACCAGTCCGATCGCAGTCGCGGTCAACAGCAGGGCATTGCCGATTCCCGCGCCCGCGACAGTCACCAGGCCCGTCCGGCTGCCGTGGCGCAACGCATTGGCGACGACGAGCGTGACGACCGGCCCCGGTATCAGGACGAGAATTGTAACTGCGAGGCAATAGGCAAAATAAAGATGCAGGTTCATATGCGGGCCAACGGCACTGACGCAATTGAGTCTGGAGAGTATCGCGTCGCGCAAGAGACCGATAGTCTCTGTGTAGTCAGATACGGAGGATTGCCCACGATTCCGCCGGAACCTTGGCGCCGGATGCTCTCGCGACCGTCGCATGCAGCATTTGAATCACGATCCTGTCGCGATCACCGGCACGGCGCGTGATCGCGATCGGGTCCTGCACTGAAGTCCGTCCCCGCAGCGATGGACTACAGCGACCGACCTTGCTTACTGGCGCCATGCGCCCCGTCACGATGGCGTATGACGCGAGCGTTGCGGTGAAGGTCTTGCGGGTAGAGTCGCTCTCGAGCGACGTATGCGCCGTGACTGGGCTGTGAATACGCAACCACGCCATACCGTCATCAAACATCCGCGATCGTCCATCAATGACGACCCCGACGGCTATGCCGGGAATCCAATCCATTTTTTATGAGCGGGTGTGTGATGCCATCGATCACCGCTCGGACATTGTCGTGCGATACGCCGACGCTGGGATAAGTCGCGAGAATCCCCGACGAGAACAGCAGGGACGCTCTGAAGTTGCCTCTTCCATTTTTTTCGCGTGATGATGTATCCGCAGGTACATTTACGCCTGGCGGATCAGGTTGTCTCTGGATGGAAAGCGTCACTGACCGGGTTTCGGGCACGACCTGTCTTGAAATAAACGTGTGTGTCGATGTCGTTCGCCGCGCGCCAGACTGTATTCCCCTGTGTCATAGCTGGTGGTCCAGGTGTAAGGAACGTATGACATCCTGATCACGTCATCGGCGATCAAATCGCTGCCGACGAGGTGCAAATGAGGGCGGTTGCCGCCGAAGAATGGCTGGCCGCCGCCGAGCACCGTGTTGTGGAGGTAGAGCCGATATTGATCGATAAGACCAGCCTCGCTCAGGCTTTGCGCCTGGACCGGTGCGGCAACTTGAATTTCGCCGGCCCGCTCAGCTTTCAGCCTGCGTATCGTCGTCTCGGGATCCGCTGCCGCCAACGTAGCGTTGGGGCCAACGGACTTGAGGGATCGCTACACGACCCACTTCGGATGGGTCCGCTATGCGGCCGCGAAATCGCCGTCCCCCGCGTCCCGTTCGGGAAAGTCCTCATCCCAATATCGTATGATCTCGTACGTGCGTCGTCCGTAGATAAGACTCGTGAGACCGCGCACCTGTTCGGTGAAGTGACGGGAAGCCGCGGATGGAGGCGGCCCAAGCTTCATGTGGTCGACGTAGCCATCGAGGGACTGCATCAGTGCGTAGACAAGTTTCGCCATGGTGCAAATCTCCACACGAAGACGCCACCGCGCGCGGCAGGAATGCACGCCGCTCGCAATACGGGAAATCACTTCCGACGAGTGGAGCTACGAATCTCGCATCAGCTCGGCGATGACTCGGGCCAACTTGTCGAGGATCTGCCGCATGCCATCGGCGGCGCCTTCCTGCTCTTCCGGGGTGGCGGTGGGGTCGTTGCGCTTGAAGGTAAGCCGAGTCCGGTGGGTGCCAATGTTCTCAAAGAGGATCTCGTCGATATTGCCTTCGCGATCCTCGGGGGGGAAACCGTAGTGGGACGGGTTGACGCGGTTGCCGTCGGCGTCGGCGAAATACCAAAGCCAGACGATCTTCTCGAGGGGAACGATTTCGAGGAATTTTCCCCCGTTGTAGAAGTCACGGCCGTCGGGCGTGCGCATGCAATAGGTGAAGCGACCACCGACGCGCAGGTCGATCCGACAGAGGGGGGAGGTGCAGCCCTTTGGGCCCCACCACCTCGTGACGTATGCCGGGTCGGTCCAGGCCTTCCAGACGAGCGCGCGCGGCGCGTCGAAAATTCGCGTGATGATTTGGGTTTCATTGGCGGCGATGCCGGGTGTGGATTGGGTTTGAGCGCCGGGGCTTGGCGTGGTTTGTTCGGCCATGGCGGGTCTCCTCGACTTTCATCTGGTGTAAGACTGCGGCGAACTTATCCAGGCTCTCCTCCCAGAGGCGGTGGAAGTCGATCGCCCAATCGGCAACCGACTTGAGAGCAGCGGGGCTGAGAGTGCAGACGCTCTCGCGTCCGCGTTTGTGCTTGACGACGATGTGTGCGCGCACGAGGCGGGCCACGTGCTTTGAGATCATCTGCTGGGAGAGATTGAAGGGCTGGGTCAGGGCGTGGATGGTGGCCGGACCCAGCGTGAGCCGTTGCACCATGGCGCGGAGCGTTGGGTCGGACAAGGCTGCGAAGGTCATGCCGAGTTTATCCACAACCAAAAGGTCGTGGAAAGACGCTGTGGTGTCAAGTTGGATCTGGAGACTTGCGCGCAGTCCGGGGCGAGACGCGCGGGCGCTCGGCCGGTCGGTGAGGTCGACGGGCCCCAGAGCGCGGAGTCCTGCATTTTGCGAGGCGCGAATGCCTGTCGCGTAATCGACGTTGCAGATCGGCGGGACGGGCGCACCAGAGTCAGGTCGCGCTCAGTGAGCGCGACCTGGAGGCGGCTCAGTCAATGCACGAGGAGACCGCAGTCAGGTGCGGCGGGGCGGAGTGCGCTTTCGCGAGGGTGCTTTCGGGAGAGCACCGAGGCCGATCTTGGAATTGGACCGCTTCGTGTGGCGCAGTGCGCTCAATCTGGCCACAGACTGGAGCCGGCACCGTACGGTGAGGGATGACTACTTCCGGGGCGCGATGAGCGATTCGGCGGATCTCGCGCACCCGACTGAGACGGTACTTGGGACGCACGAGCGCGTTGAGTGCGTTGCGCGTGCGCATGCGGCACTGTCCTCCAGATGCCAGGAAGCGTTCACGCTGCGCATTCTCGAGGACCGGCCATTCAAAGACGTGGGACGGGCCATGGGGATCAGTGATCGGATGGCCAAAATCTATGTGGCGCGGGCGCTGGTGTCGCTCCGGGAAACGCTCGAGCACGCCGAGCGCTGCGCCGCGCAGCCCCCGGTCCCGGTGGGATCGGGCCGTCGCGAAACGCCCGTCGCGTAAGGTGATCGCACGGGCGCTCGCTCAAGCGGTCTTGTGCGCTCGCTAGGTGGCCTCGACTTACGCGGCCTTGCGCAAGCGCATCTCGACGCGTATGCCGGCGGCGCTCGCCATGTTCACGAGCGTGTCGATGGCGAAGAGGTCGATCTTGCCGTGCATCAGGTTCGAGATCCGCGGCTGGGTCACGCCGAAAAGCTTGGCTGCCTGCGCCTGGTTGAGCTTGGCGCGGGAGATATGCTCCTGCAGAGCCATCATGAGCGAAGAGCGCAGCTTCATGTTCTGCGCCTCCTCGACGGTCTCCTCGATGGCATCCCAGACACTGTCATAGCGTTTGCGGTTCATGATCGTAGCTCTCTTAACAGTTCGCGATATCGCCGGGCCGCCAACTCGATGTCCAATTCGCGCGTGCGCTGGGTCTTCTTCTGGAAGCAGTGCAGCACGTAGAGGGCGGAGGAGAATTTCGCAACGTACATTACTCGGAACCCTCCGGCAGCATCCGTGATGCGGATCTCCCGCACGCCGGCGCCGATGGTGCTCATCGGCTTCCAGTTCTCAGGCTCGAGCCCGCACTGGACCCGATCGAGCTGAAACCCGGCTTCCCGCCGCGCCGCCTGAGGAAACGCCCGCAGATCCTCGCGTGCGCTCCCGCGGAACTCGATGGGCTTGTGCTGCATCAATATAATATACAAATAATTATATAAATAGCAAGACTTGAGCGGTGCTCCCGGCGCGCGGTGAGGGGATTTCTCGGGCCGTGATCGTGCGTGGTGGTTTCTGCGGGTGCCGCGAAGCCGCTCTGGATCGGCGGATCTTGCGTGTGATCGAAATGCGTTTCGCGTGCGTGTCCAGGTGTGTCTTTCCGCGTCTTGTCGCGAAGCCGCGGGATCGTTGGGGGCAACCGAACGGACAACGAAGTTTATATCTGGCTAATGTTTGATGGTGCGATGTTATTGGTGCGCCTAGCCGCATGAATACAACGCGCGCCAGACGAGCTAATTTCTAGGCAAACTCCCCGGATACTGAAGCGGACAGATGATCTGCTGTTGGCGATGATCTTCTACAGGGTAAATGAAGCCTGTAGAGGAGTGCGATCATGAAAGAGAAATCGGGCGATTCGATACGTGAGGCCGCAGCGCCGGCGTTGCGGTTCGAGGTGGTCGAGGCGGCGCGGATGTTGCGTATGAGCCGAGCACAGCTCTACAACTGCATCAGCGACGGTGCGTTGAAACCGCAGAAGGATGGATCGCGCACGTATTTCACCCGGAGCGAGCTCGAGCGATACGTGTCGACGTGTGGTTGAGGGAGGGATTCAGCGGTCGCCGGCAGTCGCTTAATTCGTGTGCGGGGCTGGCCGGCGACCGCGAGCTGTGTGGACTGGGGAGATGAAGAGCGAGTACCCGTGAGTTCGAGGGCGCGTGCGGGGCGGGTGTCGGTGAGAGAGGGGGAAGGAGGGTGAGGCGGGGGCGGGCTGTCGTTCGACAGGCATATCCTCCATATCCTCTCCGAGATCGTGCAAGAAAAGTTTGAAGCCGGCCCGCTGCCGTGCGCTCGTGGAGCGGATGCAGAGCGCGTACGGAGCGAGTCTCAGCCAGGCGTGCCGGCTGGCGTAGATCTCACGGTCCCTGTATGGCTGTCGCAGGTGCCGGGGAGATCAGGAGGCGATTCGGTTGCGGATGGGATATCTGGCGCATGCGCGGCCGCGGTTTGGATATCGACGGATCTACGTGCTCCCGCGGCGAGACGCCTGGCAGGTGAACTTGAAGCGCGAGAGCTGCAGCGAACAGCGCGACGTCAGTTTCGGCGACTAAGGGGCTATTCGTGTCCTCGGTACGTCCACGGGTGTTGGCACGTGGGAACGTACCGCCGTCGCGGCGCTGGTATCTACGACGGCGGGTTACACCTCAGTGAGGGCGAGGCTCGGCTTTAGTGTAACATTGGTGTAACGGGCGGGCGGATGATGCCTTCGGGCGATCCGTCTTAGTCATCTAAATAGTTGATTTTATTGGCTCCCTGGGTTGGACTCGAACCAACGACCAACGGATTAACAGCCCACCGGGTGTTTGCTGTTTTCCCCGAAATCCGGATAATTTTTCTCTGACGAGGCCGGTTTGAATTCTCGAGAAATGCAGCGCATTTGGGGATGACGGTTGGAGACTCGTTCTCGGCATGGGCCAGCTCATGCAGACGCGCCAGCGTGTCGGGACGTCAAGGCGGAATGGCCGCATTACCGCCCTTGATTTGAGCGGCTGCGTGACCGGCCGTGGCCGACAAGCGCCACGGCGGTACTGAAAGGTGAGTTGAGAAGCTTCGCCTGCCGGTCGTTCCCAATTGACTTGGAACCGTACAGACTGTACACTTTCTGCATAGCGGAGACCGTCATGACGAAGCCATTGCGAAAGGGCGCCGAGGAAGCGCGCAATGAGCTGCCGCAGCTGCTGATCGCCGCTCAGCAAGGCCGGCAGACGATCATCACCCGACATGGTCGGCCGGTGGCGATATTGGCGCCGATCTCGGAACACCCCGAAGCCAGCATGCAGCGCTCACTGCTGCCGCTTGCCGGCAGCGGACGCGGCCTTTATGGGCGCGATAGTCGGGCGACGCTGCGCCGCCTGAGAGATGAATGGAACCGGTAAGCCTCAAGGGACTGCCGCAGAACCCGCTCCTCCTGATCGACTCCGCGCCGATCATCTACGT
>JAKCDC010000047.1 GCA_021838635.1 Pseudomonadota bacterium | reverse complement strand
CTCGGTCTTGGTGCTGCATGCGCTCATGCCGAGCGCCGCGGCGCCGACGGCGGCAAGCAGCAGCAGCCGCGCTCCACGGGTACGTTGGGTGAATCGAGACGTCATATCCAGTCTCCTGACGGCACACTCGAGGGGGATCCTACCGCAACTCATGCGGCGCCCGGGCGGCGCCGATCGGCTGCGAGCGGTTTTGACTGTTTCAACTTTCACCATGCCGACACGTCGCGTGCCGTCGTATGCACGGCGCGATCCCGGGGCATCGGCCATCCGCGGCTCGGCGGGTCCGCCACCCCGAACGCCGGCGCACGAGCCGCTCCCCCGCAAGTTGGTATCGTTACCCGCCGCAACTGCTCGCCCCCCCTCAGCAGGCCGCTCACCCGTCAGATCAGACCGCACGCGCTCCGGCGCCGCGTTGCCCTTCCTTCCCGGAAGGACAACGCGTCCGGTGCTTCCTCACTGTGCGTCCCGCGCATGGCGCATCAGCACCGCCCGTTGCCTCAACGCACCGGGTGATGCTCGGAGTACCACTCGGCCAGATCGAGCCGGGTCCGCCACGGATCGGCCTCCGCAACCGGTCCATGGCCGGTGAAATTCAACAGCCGGTCGGAACGGGTGTGGAAGCGCGGCCAGGGCGGCAGACCCTTCGGGTCGGGCTTGCCGGTCTTGGCGAACGCCACCCAGTAGGCGTGCATCTGCCGCGCCACGCGCTCGTCCTGTGCGCTGGTCTTGGCGCCGTAATGGGCCCGCACGGTATCGAACACGAAGGGGATCTCGGAGGCATGCATCGCCCCGAGCCTGCCGAACGGCGTGTTGCGTATCGAGGTGGCGACGTACGAGAAGCGATAGTTGTACACCGGCTGGCCGCGCGACGAGAGAATCCGGGCGATGGCGCGCGCCGGCTCGTCCATCATCAGCGCTCCGCCGACCAGCCAAGCCGCCTGCTGCAGCGTCAGCCGCCCGGTGGGATCGAAGGCCGCGCGCGCCTCGGCCGCCTTTGGCCCGAACATCGCCCACAGCGCATGGAGGGATTTCGCCTGGAGGAAGCCGAGATCCGCGCTGTTCGTTCCGATCATCACCGGGACATGGTTGCCGATGTTCGGGTGCTCGGCATACACCTCGGTCGGCTGCCCCATGTACAGTTGACCGAAGCGGATCGGGCCGCCGACATAGCCCATTTTCTCCGCGCTCATCATCGTCCCCATGTTCAATCCTTCGACGAGCTTCGAGGCCGGTACGGCCCGCAGCTGCGCGAGGGCGTGCACGCCGTCTCCCTCGATGCCGAAGTGACGCGCCAGCCTCACCCCCATCGCCTCCGCGGAATTCGGTGCTCCGGAGAACGGCCGGTACGGAAAGAACGGCCGCCCGCCGCCGGACTCGATGATGGCCCGCTCGAACAGCCCCTTCGCGAGCGGCGTGATCAGCAGGTTGTTCACCGACATGCCGCCGGCCGACTCGCCGAAAACGGTGACGTTGTGCGGATTGCCGCCGAAGGCCCGGATGTTCTTCTGCACCCACTTCAGGGCCGCCAGCTGATCCATGAAGGCGTAGTCCCCGAGCATCTGTCCCTTGTCCGCGCGGGTCAGACCCGGAAAGGCGAAGAACCCGAAGTTGCCCAGCCGGTAGTTGAAGCTCACCAGGATCACCCCGTCACGGGCGAAGGGCGTGCCGTTGTACACCGCCGGGGACGTCCCGCCGTTGACGAACCCGCCGCCGTAGATCCACACCATCACCGGCAGGTTGTGCGTCGCGGCGCCCTTGGGACGCCAGACATTGATGTACAGGCAGTTCTCCTTCGGCACCGTGCGCTCCGGAGCCGCATCGCCCGGAAACAGGATCTGCATGCAGTCATGCCCGTAATTCAGCGCCGGGCGCACCCCGTGCCACGGCGTCACCGGTTGCGGTGGGGCCCACCTCAGCGCCCCCACCGGGGGAGCCGCAAAGGGTATGCCCTTGAAGGCGATCACCCCGTGCTGCACCTGTCCGCGAACGAGCCCGCCCTCGACCCGCGCCACCAGCGGATTGCCCGCGGCCCGTGCCGCGGCCGGCCCGCACCCTACCGCCAGCATCATCGCGGTCAGGATGGCGCCGCCTTTGAGGCCCCATGAATGCCTGAGCCCTTCGTTTTTTACGTTCATCGAGGATCCTCCGGTTGCAAGACTCACCCTATACGCACCCATCACAGCCCCATCGTCAACTGCAAGGTGATGATCCGGCCGAACACGTTCGCGTTGTTGCCATCGAATGCCGCGCCCCCCGCGGTCAGCACCAGCGGCGGCGTACGATCGAACAGGTTCTGCGCGCTCAGCGACACACGGGTGTTCTGCATGAAGCCCGACTGGTAGATCGCCCCGAAGTCAAAGCCCAGATCCAGATCGAAGGTCGTCCAGGAGGCCACCTGGGTGTTCGGCCGGCCCGGCAGCGGCTCGTCGTTCTCGTACGTCCCGACGTAGTTGCAGAACAGTGTCGCGCTCCAGGGGCCTTTGTTCCAGCCCAGCGTCGCTCGACCGCGCCATGGCACCACCCCGCCGTTGGCCATCTGGCCGAGGATACTCGTCTGCGGCGCCGTCGGCGCCAGCGCCAGCTTCTCGGTCACCACCTTGGTCGCATTCAACTCGAGCAGCCACAGCCCAAAGGGCGTCTCCTTGTGGTACTTCACGTCCATGTCGACGCCCTGCTCGGTCATCGAGCCGATGTTCGTCGTGCGCCCGTCGATCCACAGGTTCGTCGTGCACAGCTCCGCCGGGGTGACGATCCCGTAGATCCCCACCGCATTCAGGAACGGCTGCATGCCGGGCGCGTAATCCGGATTGCTCGCCGAGCAGTTCGCCGGGTTGCTCACCGGGTGGATGTACGACTTGTACAGCTGATAATCCGCCGGATTCAGCAGCGCTTCGGGAAACAGCGGCGGCCCGAAGATCTCATTGGAATAATTTATGTCGTAGAACGTCGAGGACACATCCAGACCCGGAGTCTGCCGCGGCGTCAGATCAAAGCCCAGCGACCAGGTCTTGGCCGTCTCCGGCTTCAGATTCGACTGATCGCCGAACACGTACCCGACGTTGGCGAACTGCGGAATCGCCGGATTGCCCGTATTGGTCGGGAAGCCCGGAATGTAGGTCTTCACCGAGAACACGAACGGATTCAGATCCACCAGCGAAGGCGCCCGGTACGAGGTGCCCCAGGAGCCGTTGAACCGCAGCGCCCGGCTCGTCACCCAGGTGAGGGAGATCTGCGGGTTCGTCGTGCCCCCGAAGTCCGAGTAATGATCATAGCGCACCGCCGCGTCCATCCGCAGCGAGCGAACCAGCGGCACGTGCTGCTGCGGCCCGATGACCGGCACGTAGAACTCGGTGAAGAACGAGCCGACCAGACGGCTCTTGCCCACGATGTTGTCCCAGGCGAACTGATCCGGACGGGTGCGCGGCGGGCAGGCGAGCGGCGCGGCGCATCCCACCCCTTCGTAGCCCACCGGCGGCAATGCCGAGCTCTCGTAAATGCCATACGCCGGCTCGTCGGTGCGGCTCGCCCCATTGGCGATGCTCTCGGTCTGGTGCAGGACCTCCGTCCCAAAGGCCATCTTGAACGGCCCGGCCGGCAGCTTGAACACCGTGCCGTTGAACTTCAGCACGAAGTCCTCCATTCCCATGTGGCTCCACTGCACGTTGGTGCCCATGAACATGGCCAGCTGCGCCGGAGTCAGGCGCGTGGTGGTCAGCGGATTGATCGCGCCGGTGTCCACGTAGTACTGCAGCGCCCCGACGTCCAGCTGATCGTTCACCTGGCACTCACCGCAGGTGATGTCCCGACCCACCGACATCGACAGGTTCGCGAGCCAGTCCCCCCACAGATGTGCCTTCAGCCCCGCGATCGCCGTCCAGTTGGTGTCCGGATTGTTCGTGCCGTACAGCGGAATGCCGAGCGCGGTGGGCGAGAGGTCAATCGTCATCGGTCCGCCCGCCGGCGAGGGCGGCGCGATGTAGTACGGCGAGCCGGGGTTGACCGTGACCACCGGCGGCTGGTCGCTCTGGTACTGCGACTGATTCGTGTAAACGTCGCTCTTGGTCCAGAGCCCCTCGAAGAACGCCGACAGCCGCGAGTTGATCTGCTGGTTGTAGAACAGCGCGACCTGATAGCGCCACTGCCGGCCGAGGTACTGGTTCTCCAAAGACCGGTCGGCCAGGCTCGGCTGCGCCAGGGTCTGCCCGTAGGTCGGCACCCCAGTATTTCCCGCCGGCAACCCCCGGTACAGATACCCGGTGCACGCCCCGAACGGATTGTAGTTGTCACACCACCCGACGTTGCTCAGCGCTCCGGGACTGGCGATCGGTCCCGCTCCGCCGCTGGCATTGCCCGGTTCGCCCGGCTGCCCCGGTCCCACCCCGCCGTTGATCGCTCCGGTGGTCAGCGAGCTGCCCCGGATCTCGTTGTTCACGCCGCCAAAGGGAATCAAGTTATCCGACAGGTAGGGGCTCGAGCTGTCGAGCATCGGGCTGCGGTGCTCGTACCCGAAGGCGATCATGAAGTTGCCCCGCCCCAGCGAGCCGAGGTGCCGCCACGTGTGCCCGCCGACCACCGACACCCCCTGCGAGGTGTAACCGTTGGCCCAGGTGGCGCGCGGCGAGACCTGCACCCCGTTGAAGTTCTTGCGGATGATGTAATTGACCACACCGCCGACCGCATCCGAGCCGTAGATCGCGGAGTTGCCGTTGGCGATGATCTGAATGCTCTGCACCGCGGCCAACGGCAGCTGATCCGCATTGGTGTACACCCCGGCCGTGCCCGTCGGGGTCACCCGGTGCCCATCCACCAGCACCAGCGTCGCACCGGCTCCCAGGCCGCGCAGGTTGATGGCCGAGCCCTGCGCCGGATTCGCACCACCAAACGATGAGCCGTATCCCGACGTGCCGCCCTGGCGATAATTCGCCACCCCGGCCGGCGCCGAGTTGCTCACCTGAGGCAGGTTCTGCATCACCTGGTTCAGGCTGGTCAAGCCCGTCGAATCCAGCTCCTGCCGGTTGATCGTGATCGCCTCGGTGCCCACCGGCGCGATCCCCGCAATGTTGGTGCCGGTCGCCGTGACCACCACTTCCTGCAGCTTCGAGGCCGGAGGCGGCGGAGACTGTGGGACGTTCTGCTGCCCGGTGAATGGGTTGATTCCCTGCGCTGGCGCCGTGGCCGGTTTCGCCGCGCCCTTGATCTGCTGCCGTGCCGGCAGCACCGCCGCCGCGCTGGATGCGGAACGCGCCGCATGCAGGCCCGATATCGTGTGAATCCGTGCGGGCGCATTCCCGGCAACGGCCAGTTGAACCATGGCGAGCAATACGGCGCCCGCCGCGGTAGTCGATTTTAAGCGCATAACCCCCCCCCAAAAAAAAGTAGACAGCACGGACTGATCGCCGCTTCTACGCGCCGGCGAGGACCGACGGTGATGCGGCCAAGCGACGCGTTTTAGCTATCAACTATAGCGATAGTACCCGGCCCCGCGCCCAACCGGGAATCCAAAGTTGTAATGCCACCTATCAGTCGCGTGAATACCGCGGGCGCACCCGGCGCGGACGGCCGGCTGCGTGCTTCCGACATTCGACTCCATGGCGCTCAGCGCCGCGCCCCGCGCCGGCTGATCACCCGGTCGTCTCGCAGGCCCGACGTCACTCCCATCGTCAGTCCCACGACATCACCGGCTGTGAGCGCCGCATCGGCGTAACGCGTCATGACATCCCCAAGAAAAACCGTCGGATCGCCGCAGTCCCACGCGTCATCGTGGAACAGGGTCGATCATGACCCGCGGATGCGTTGAATCGGAAACGGAATTTCCCTATTAATCCATTAGGAACGTTAATCCTGGCCGCGTGCGCCACGCGCCGGGATCCCCGTCACGCCGGTCGGATCCTCGCGCGCTCGATCAGGGAAGTTGGGCGCCGAGCCGCACGATCAGCTCGCGCAGCCAGACATGAGCCGGATCAGGCTCCTGGCGGTTGTGCCAGAGCAACAGTTCTTGATGATGAGATGAGGGAAACGGCGTGGGAAAGCTCTTGAGCGACATCGCGGTCGGCGCCATCTTCAGCACCCGCTCCGGCAGCGTCGCCACGTACCTCGTACCGGTCAGCACCAGCGGCAGGTGCAGCAGACTCGGCACGGCGAGCTGCACGGTCAGATGGATATCGAACAGGCGTCGCACCAGCTCTTCGGTGCTGACCGAATACGCGCTCGGCGCCCCGAACGCGTGCGGCAACGAATAAAACAGCTCGGCCGTCAGGGTATCACCGACTTCCGGGTGCTCGGCATCGACCGCGCAGACCCAGCGTACCGGGCGCAATCGGACCATGCGCAGCGAGTCGGGCCACGCCCGAACTCCATACAGCCCCTGGCAGTCGAGGCACACGCCGAGGTCCGCCTCGCCGTACTCCAGGCGGGTGAGGATGTTCTCGGAGATCAGCTGCACGCGGCAGGAAATGCCGGGCGCCTCGAGGGCGAGCCGCCTCACCAGCGCCGGCAGAAGATCCGGCATCGCTTCCTCCGAAACGATGATGGTGAACTCGCGCCGCGCCGTGCTCGGGTCGAATCCCGGCTGGGCCCCCAGGGTCGCCTGGATCCGCAGGAGCGCCTCGCGAACCGGCTCGACCAGGGACTGCCCGCGCGGCGTCAGCTCCAGTGTGCGTCCGACGCGCACCAGCAGAGGATCGTTGAGGTGCTCCCGCAGCTTGTGCAGGGCGGCGCTCATCGCCGGTTGTGACACATAGAGTCTTTCGGCCGCGCGGCTGATGTTCTTCTCGTGCAGCAGCGCATCGAGAGAGATCAGCAGATTGAGATCGAACCGCCGAAGCTCCAGCATTCGCCATTATAGGGGTGATCACCCGGCGAGCCTAATGGCGTGACGATGGACCGAACAGCGGCCCGGCGCGAGCGGCCGCTCAGCAGCCCCTCCTCGGTTCGGCCGCGGCCCGATCGCCTCCGGCGGGTTGTGGTGCGACATCGGCGCGCGCGCGATAGTCCCGCGGCGTCATCCCGAAATAGGCGCGAAAGACCCGGCCGAAGTGCGTGGCGCTATTGAATCCATGGTCGAAGGCGATGGCGGTCACCGTACGGCCGCGCTGGCTGTCGGCAAGCAACGCCTCCGAGCAGGCCTCCAATCTGCGCCTGAGGATGTAGCGGGCGACGGTCTCGCGGTCACTGGAAAACAGGTAATGCACGTAGCGGGCGGTGATCCGGCATGCGACGGCGATCCGCGCCGGAGTCAGATCCGAGTCGTACAGATGCGCATGAATGTAGTTGAGCACGCGGATCCGGTGCGCGGCGCCGCGTGAGCAGCGCCCGTCGTGAGCCCGGGGCACCTGCGCATACGCCGCGCCCAGCAGCGCGAGAATGGCCGCGGCCACCTGCTCGATCGCCCCCGCGCCGAGGCCGTGGCGACAGTCGCACCAGTAGCCGCGCAGAAGGTCGGACAGCAGAGTGCCGACTCCGCCGGCCGCGCGCATCGCATGAGCGGCGAGCAGCTCCGGACAGGCAACGTGGCGGCGCAGCTTCGCGGCGCAAATTCCGACAACGAGCATGCGAGTGCCCCGTGGACAGCCGACCTCATACGGGCGAGTACCGTCGCACAAGGTGAAGTCGCCACCGTACAGCCCCGCCTCGCGCCCGTCCTGATGAACCGCGCCCTCCCCGGCGAACACCAGGTATAGGAAAAATCGCGGCGGGTACATTCGGGCGCCCGACATGCGCACCCGACAGCACTACTGCGGCGAGTCACTCTCGGTCACCAGCAGATCCTCGAGGCCCGTCCACGCCGGCGCAGCGTCGCAGGCATGCTCGGCTCGAGGCGTGCCATATGCCGGTCCGTCGCCGCAATGGGTTCCACCAGCAACGGACGAATCGACATGGATCCTTCCCCCGACACCGCGATTCGGCGCGGCTCATCTCGCACCCGCATTTTTATACGAAGACGAGACTTTCCGAACACGTGGGCGGTGGTTATAGGTGGTATCGACCGATTGAGGTCCACCGTCCCCGGAGCGTTCATCCGCGGCCTCATGCCCGTTCACCGTCGGTGGAACATCCTGTCTTCATAAACGCTACACCTGTACGCGCGAATCCGTCCGCGGGTGATCCGGCCGCGAACGGCCCTGGCGGCCCGCCGCCCGCACGCCGCGGGCGGCGCGAGCCCGCGCGGCTCACTCGGCGGCCGGCACCGAAACGGCCGCGTCGCGGCGGTGGTGGTGCCAGAGCTCCTGGATCGACTCCAGCGTGCGCCCCTTGGTCTCGGGCACGAAGCGCAGCACGAACAGCGCCGAGGCCACGCTCATCGTCCCGTAGATCCAGTACGCGAAGCCGTGGTGGAAGTGCGTGTTGAGCCAGGCGTTGCCGTCGATCACCTTGAACGACCAGGACACGAACACGTTCGCCAGCCACTGCGCGGCCACCGCGATCGCCATCGCCTTGCCCTTGATCGAGTTGGGGAACATCTCCGACAGCAGCACCCACACCACCGGGCCCCAGGAGAGCGCGAACCCGCCGATGTAGGCCATCACCGCCACCAGCGCCGACAGGCCCATCGTGCGCGCATCGAACAGCGCCCCGAGCGCGAACATCGCCACCGCCATCACCGTCGAGCCGATCACCAGCAGCGGCTTGCGACCCAGCCGGTCCACCGCCGCGATCGCCACGAACGTGAACACGACGTTCGCGGCTCCGACCACCACGGTCTGCAGAAACGCCGAGTTGGTCGAGGCCCCCAGGTTCTTGAACATCAGCGGCGCGTAATACAGCACCGCGTTGATGCCCACCAGCTGCTGAAACACCGAGAGCACGATCCCGATCAGCAGCACCGGCACCCCGAAGGCGAACAGCCGCTCGCTGCGCACCGTGAGCGTGCGCTCGATATCCGCCAGGATCCCCGGCGCGGCCTGCTCGCCGTTGACCCTGCGCAGCTCCTGCAGCGCCTCCTCGGTGCGCCCGCGCATCACGAACCAGCGCGGCGTGTCCGGCACGAACATTAAAAGCCCCAGGAACAACAGCGCCGGCACCGCCTCGGAGGCGAACATCAGTCGCCAGGCCGTCGCGTAGTACCACTGCGTCGAGCCCAGGGACTGGATGAACCAGTTCACGAAGTACACCACCAGGATCCCGATCACGATGGCCAGCTGGTTGAACGAGACCAGACGTCCGCGAATCTCGCTCGGGGCGATCTCGGCGATGTACAGCGGCGAGATCATCGAGGCGATCCCCACCCCGATGCCGCCGAGAATGCGGTAGCAGATGAACGGCGTCAGCGCCGCCGGGCCCATTCGCCCGATCACGCCCAGTCCCAGCTCCGGTACCGCCGAGCCGATCGAGCCGAGCAGAAACATCAGCGCCGCCAGTATCAGCCCGCCTTTGCGTCCCAGGCGGTTCGCGATCACTCCGGCCACCGCCGAGCCGAGCACACACCCGACCAGCGCGCTCGAGATCGTCCAGCCCGACAGACTGCTCGCGGCGGTCTGCGCCAGGTGCTGCGGATCGATGAAGTAATGATCGATCGCGCTCACCGCGCCGGAAATCACGGCCGTGTCGTAGCCGAACAGCAGCCCGCCGAGGGCCGCCACGAACGTCAATGCGACCACCAGCCTGGAATTGTCGTTGCCCATCCCCCATCCCCCGTCATTGGCCAAAGGCCTTTGGCTCGCGGCGAGCGCCGCGGCAGCGCAGTATGCTCGGCTTGGGCGTAAAAAGGGTGAGGAAAGTGTGTCTGCCGGCGGGCGAAGACCGGGAATACGTATGCGCCGCCGGGGCACGGCATCCGGGCTCGGGCCAGGAGGCGGCTACGGGCGCAGCTGCGCGATCGGCAACGGATTGGCGAGCAGGAAGCCTTGCGCGTAGTCGACGCCGATGCGCTTGAGCTCATCGAGCACCGGCTGCGCCTCGACGAACTCGGCGACGGTGGCGATGCCGAGCGTGCGTCCGACTTTGCAGATCGCCTCGACCACGCTGCGATCGACCGGATCCTCGGCGATGCGGCGCACGAACTGCCCGTCGATCTTGAGAAAATCCACCGGCAGGCTCTTCAGGTACATGAATGAGGAGAGCCCCGTGCCGAAATCATCCAGCGCGAACTTGCAGCCGCGGGCCTTCAGCTCCTGCATCGCGAACGCGGCGTTCGAGAGGCTGGTGACCGCCGCGGTCTCGGTGATCTCGAAGCACAGCGCGGCGGCGAGCGCCGTATCCTCCACGTGCTGCATCGTGAAGTCGATGAACGACTGGTCGTTGAGCGAGGTGCCCGACACGTTGAGCGCGAGCAGCGGCAGCGGCGCGCCTCCGCGGCGCCACTCGCCGAGAAACTCCAGCGCGCGGCGCACCACCCAGCGGTCGATCACCGAGATGACGTTGTAGCGCTCGGCCGCCGGAATGAACTCCCCGGGCGGAACCAGCCGCCCGTCTTCATCGCGCAGCCGCACCAGCAGCTCGTTGAAGTTGATTCCCTCCTCCTGCCCCAGCGGCCGGATGGGCTGGAAGTACAGCTCCAGGCGATTCTGCTCGACCGCGCGGGTCACGCGCGCCACCCAGTGCATCTCGCGATGACGGGGGTGATTACGGCCCTCGGACTCGTAGAAATGAATGCGGTTGCGGCCCTCGTCCTTGGCCGCGTAGCAGGCGATGTCCGCGGCGCTCATCACGCTCGCGACGCTTTCGGTCTCGGCGCTGATGTGCACCACCCCGACGCTCGCGCCCACCGCCAGCGTGGTCGCCCCCCAGGCGAAGCGGTAGGCGTGGATCGCCTGGCGCACGCCCTCGGCGATGCGTGTCGACTGCTCGACCGAGCAGTTCTCCAGCAGCACGCCGAACTCATCGCCGCCGAGGCGCGCAATGGTATCGGCGGTCCGCACGCGCGATTGCAACAGGCCGGTGATGTCGCGCAGCAACCGATCGCCCGCCTGGTGACCGCAGGTGTCGTTGACCACCTTGAACTGGTCGAGATCGATGTACAGCAGCGCGTGGGTGACCTCGCCGCGCTGCGCGGTCATGACCGCCGTATGCAGGCGGCTGTCGAACTCGCGGCGGTTGATCAGGCCGGTGAGCGCATCGTGACTGGCCTGATACGACAGCGCGCGCTTCAGGCGCCGCTCGCGCGTGACGTCGTGAAACACCATCACCGCGCCGATCACCCGGCCCCGCCGGTCGCAGATCGGCGCCGCCGTCTCCTGGATGGCCACCTCGTGTCCGGCGCGCGTCACCAGCACCGCATGCTCCGTGGCCGCATTGCTGCGGCCTCGGCCGAGCACGCACAGCAGCGGATTGTCGATCGGCTCGCGCGAGATCTCGTCGATCAGCGTCAGCACATCGCCGATCGGCTTGCCGCGCGCCTCGTCGAGCCGCCACGCGGCCAGGTTCTCGGCCACCGGATTGATGTAGTCGATCCGCCCGTCCGCGTCGGTGCTGATCACCGCATCGCCGATGGACTGCAACGTGACCTGCGCGCGCTCCTTCTCGGCGAACATCTCCTGCTCGGCGCGCTTGCGCTCGGTGATGTCGGCGATGGTCCCCTCGTAGCCGATGATTCTGCCGGCGGCGCCGCGCACGGCGCGACCGTTCTCCACCACCACCACGGGCGCGCCGTCGCGCCGGCGCAGCACGAACTCGGCGTTGCGGATCTCCCCCTGGCGCTCGACCTGCTCGGTGAAGCGGACCCGGTCCTCGGGATTCCAGTAGAGCGCGGCGACGTCGCGCAGCGCGTAAAGCTGCTCGGCGCTGTCATAGCCGAGGATGTTGACGAAGGCGGGATTGACCGACTCGAGCCGCCCGTCCGGTCCGCTCTGATAGACGCCCTCGACGATGGTCTCGAACAGACCGCGGAACTTTGCCTCGCTCGCGCGCAGCGCTTCCTCGGCCAGGCGCCGCTCGATCGCGATGCCGGCGATCTGCGCCGCATGCGCCATGATGCGCAGCTCCCGCTGCCCCGGCAGTCCCGCCGTGGCGTGATAGACCCCGAGGCTGCCGAGCACCCGCCCGTCGGTGGCCTTGATGAGCGTCGACCAGGAGGCGTTCAGCCCCGCGGCCAGGATCGCCGCTCGGGGCCGCTCCCAGAACGGATCCTTGGCCACGTCCGCCACCAGCACCTGACGGCCGAGACTCACCGCCGCGGCGCACGAGCCGTTGTGAATGTCGATCGCGCAGCGCTCGAGCGCCGCGCGCAGCGGCTCGGCGAGCTTCGGGGCGATGAGCAGCCCGAAGGTATGGCGGTCGTCGGCCAGCACGGAGATCGCGCCCACCGTGCCGATGCCGACCGATTCGATGAAGTGCGTGACCGAGGACAGCGCTTCGGCGAGCGGCACGTTGGCCGTGAGCTGCTCGAAGACCTCGCGCTCGGCGCGCACCACGCGCTCGGTCAGCTCGGACTCGCGCGCCTGGTAGGCGAGCTCGGCGGCCTCGTCGGCCATCAGCCGCATCGATTGCACGATGCCGCGCCGCTCGGCGTCCATCGCCTCGAACTGCTGGCTGACCAGCTTCAGGAGCACCTCGAGGTCCGGCACCTCCTGACCACTGCGCAGCACCGCCTCCTTGACCAGGCTGCGCACATGGGGGTGCAACGCGGCACGCTGAATCATGCCGAGCTCGGCGCGCACGATGGTCGTGGATGCCGTCGACAGCCCTTGCGTGGCCTCGGGCGGCAGTGATTGGGGTTCGGTGGCGGACATGGCGCGAACAGGCACGGGGGGTTCGGGGCAGCCGATCTCAGGTCCGCCGTATCGCCGGCGGAGCGCCACCGGGCGTCCGCAGTGAATGGGCTCTTCCTAAGGACATGGTGTTGTCGCTTCTTCGGGACGCGCCCCGGGGACACGTTATGGATTTGACAGTAACGGGATGGCGCGCAAGACGCACGCAGGACATTGAAAAACCTTGACGAATGTCACCCCGCCACGGGACCCCGGCGCGCCCGGTCAGTCGCGGATCAGAAGCGGCGGGGCGTCGATATTGGCCAGCTGCTCGGCCAGATCCGCCAGATACCGCTCCCAATGGCGCGCTTCGCCGAACCACGGGAAGGCCCGGGGGAAGGCCGGGTCTTCCCAGCGCTCGCAGACCCAGGCGGCGTGATGGAGCATGCGCAGTGCGCGCAGCGGCTCGATCAGGCGCAACTCGGTGTACTCGAGCGTGCCGAACCGCTCGTAGCCCGCGAGCAATTCCCCCCATTGGGCCTGCTGCTCGGCCGGTCCGCCCGAGAGCAGCATCCACAGATCCTGGATGCGCGGGCCCATGGCGCAGTCATCGAGATCGACGAACCGCGGCCCGGTCTCGCCCCAGAGCAGATTGCCGAGATGGCAATCCCCGTGCACCCGAATCAGCGCCACCGGAGCGACTTCGGCATAGACCCGCTCGATGCGCTCGAGCAGCTGCTCGCTGAGGCGCGCGTATTGCTCGGTGAGCGCCGCCGGCAGCAGCGTCGAGGCCAGCACCGCGCGCCGCGCCTGGAGCCCATAGCGATCCGGATCGATCGCGGGGCGGCGGATGAAGCGCGCCCGCGCGCCCACCTGATGGATGCGCGCGAGCGTGCGGCCGAGCTGCTCGCGCGCTCCGGGGGCATCGAGCTCCGGCTCGCGCCCGGCAAGACACTCGAAGGCGGCCAAGCGAAAGCCCGCATGGCGGAACAGCGTATGGCCGCCGATCACGATCGGGGTGGCCACGGGCAGCTCCTGAGCGGCGAGCTCGGCGGCGAAGGCGTGCTCTTCGAGGATCTGCGCATCGCTCCAGCGCCCGGGCCGGTAAAACTTCAGGACCCGCAGCCCCGCGGCACTG
Organism: Pseudomonadota bacterium; assembly: GCA_021838635.1. GTDB lineage: Bacteria > Pseudomonadota > Gammaproteobacteria > Steroidobacterales > Steroidobacteraceae > 13-2-20CM-66-19. The sequence goes on along the minus strand of JAKCDC010000047.1, from coordinate 6,963 downwards.
CCCAGACGATAGACGCGGTTCTCATAGCTATTGAGCGCGAGCAGCCGGCCGTCCGGGGCGAATCCGGCCGCCTCAGCCGCCTCGATCACCCGCTCGGGCGTAAGCTCGGCAAAAGGCATCGGGGCGGACCCAAGTCTCGGGTGAGCGCGGCGTGATTTGTTTATGATTTCGGCTTTCATGGACTTACGGACGCATTCTCGCATGAAAGATACGAGCATCCTGGTGACTGGGGGCGCCGGCTATATCGGCAGCCACGTGGCGCTGCAGCTGCGTGCGCGGGGCGAGCGGGTCGTCGTCCTCGATGATCTCTCGCGCGGCTTCCGCCAAGCGGTGCTCGATGCGCCCCTGGTGGTCGGGGCGGTGGGCGACCGCGACACGGTTCTGAAGGTGCTGGCGGAGCACCGGGTGGACACGGTGATGCACTTCGCCGCCTACACCATCGTGCCGGAATCGGTCAGCGAGCCGCTGAAGTACTATGGTAACAACACCTGCTCGACCCGCTCGCTGTTGGCCTGTTGCCTCGAGACGGGCGTCAAGCACTTCGTGTTCTCCTCGACGGCGGCCGTGTACGGCAATCCCGCGGGCGGCATTGCGGCCGAGGACACCCCAACCGCGCCAATCAACCCCTACGGCACGTCCAAGCTCATGTCCGAATGGATGCTGCGCGACGTCTCGACCGCCTCCGCGCTCAAGCACGTGGCGCTGCGCTACTTCAATGTGGCGGGATCGGACTCGCAGGGACGGGTCGGACAGGCCACGCCGAAGGCCACGCTTTTGATCAAGGTTGCCTGCGAGCATGCGGTGGGCAAGCGGCCCGAAGTGGCCATCTACGGCACCGACTACAAGACCCCGGACGGCACCGGCGTGCGGGACTACATCCACGTGGAAGACTTGGCGACGGCCCATCTCGACGCGCTCGACTATCTGCGCGGCGGCGGCGAATCGACGGTCCTCAACGTGGGCTATGGTCATGGCTACAGCGTGCGGGAGGTCCTCGAGAGCGTGGCGCGGGTCTCCGGGCAGCGCCTGACGGTACGGGAGATGCCCCGCCGGGCCGGAGATCCGCCGGCGCTGGTGGCGCAGGCGGACCGCATCCGGCGGGAACTCGGCTGGACGCCCCGCCTGGACGACCTGGACACCATCGTACGCACCGCCCTGGTGTGGGAGCAGCACCTGCAGCGCTCGCCCTGGCGCTGATCCGGCCAAGTTAACACCGGAGTAGAATCCCCCCAATGCGGTGGCAGCGCCCCAAGTCCTTGAGCGGCCTGATGCTTCTGGGCGTCGGGCTGCTCGCGCTGCTGCTGCTCATCGCGATCGTCACCGCGGCGGTTCAGTTCAGTACGATTTCGGCGACAGGCCAGAGCATCGTCAACGAGAGCGTCAACGCGGCGCGCGAGAGTCAACGCCTGTTCAGCGAAATCGACTCCCTCGAGCGCACGGCGCGCCTGTACGACGTCCTGGACGATCCGCGCCTGTTGCAACTCTATGAGCGGCAGAACGCTCACCTGTCCGCGACCCGCGACCAGCTGTATGCGCAGGCGAGCGGCGCGGCGCGCCGCACGCTGATGCAACTCGCCGCGGTTCAGAACCAGATCCGCTCCCGCGTGCTCACCACACCGCCGGGCACCCAGGCGGCCGAAGCCGCCGGACTGTCCAAGCTGTTTGCGCACCTCGGCGTGCTCGTCGACCGGGTCGCCGAGCAGAGCAATCAACAGATCGACGCCGACGTCGCGACGTTCCGCAGCCTCACGGCGCGGGCGCGCGCACACTTGTTCTGGCAGGCGGGGCTGCTGGTGCCGCTGATGTTGCTCGCGGTGTTCGTGCTCACCCTGGTCATCGGCCGCCCGCTGCGGCAGATCGACCGCGCCATCAGCGACCTCGGTCACGGCCGGCTGCATCAACGCATCACGGTCCGCGGGCCGCACGACCTCGAGCGCCTGGGCGGACAACTGGAGTGGCTGCGACGGCGGCTGCTCGAGCTGGCCGAGGAGCGCAACCGGTTCCTGCGCCACATGTCGCACGAGCTGAAGACGCCCCTCGCCAACATCCGCGAGGGCACCGAGCTGCTGATGGACGGGGCGGTCGGGGAGCTCGACGCCGGTCAGCGCGAGGTCATGGCCATCCTGCGCGACAACGGCCTGCAGCTGCAGCGCATGATCGAGAACCTGCTGTCGTTCAGCGCCTGGCAGACCTCGAGCGTCGGCCTCGAGCCGAGCGAGTTCCGGCTCCGACCGCTGGTCAAGCAGGTGCTCGAAACCCAGCAGCTCACCGTGCTCGCCCAGCGCATGCGCCTCGACGTGCAGGTCGATGACGTGACGCTGGTGGCCGACCGTGCCAAGATGCGCCTGATCCTGGAGAACCTGGTCTCGAACGCGGTCAAGTACTCGCCCAAGGGCGGTACGCTGCACATGCGCGCGCTCACCTCCGGGACGCAACTGATCATCGATGTGGCCGACAACGGACCGGGCATCCCCAAGGAGGACCGCGAGAACGTGTTCCGCGCCTTCTACACCGGCCGCGCCGCCGCGGGCATCTCGGTGAAAGGCACCGGCATCGGGCTGTCCGTGGTGTTGGAGTTTGTCACCGCCCACGGCGGCACCGTCCAGATCGTCGATGGAGAATTTCCCGGCGCGCACTTTCGCATCCGCATGCCGCGCGTCGTTCGCAACCAGCCACCGGAGCAAGGGAACCAAGCCCATGCCGCCTGATGTTGACGTGTCATTGATCCGCCGCGGCGCGCTCGTGACGCTCGTGTTCGCCGCTCTCGCCTTGAGCGCCTGTCAGACGAGCCGCATGCTGGTGCGCAAAATGGCCAAGGAAGCGCAGGTGATCGCGCCGGCGCCGGCGAAACCGTCGCCACCGGCCGACAATTTCGCGTGGCTCGGACGCTGGCTCGCGGCCAGCCCGAGCGCGCAGGCGAGCCAACTCGCCGCCGCCGAGGCGGCCTATCGAAAGGATGCCGCGCCGCGCGACACGCTGCACCTGGCGATCCTGCTCGGCGTGGCCGGCCGGCCCGGCGCGAATCTGCCGCGCGCGCGCAGTCTTCTGCAGACGCTGCTCACCGACCCGACACCGACGCTTTCGCCGGCCGAACTCACCGTGGCGCGGCTCGATCTCACTTTGATCACGCAACGATTGACCGAAGAGCAAAAAAACAGCACTCTGCAGGCTTCGAACACATCAGAGATCGCGCAGTTGAATGCCCAACTCGACGCCACGGCCGATCAGAATGTCGCCCTGCAGCGACAGTTGGATCAGGCGCGCGCCAAACTCGCCGCGATCGCCAACATCGAAAAATCCCTCAACCAGGGTAAACTTGGCGCAGTAGGTACCCCGAAGTGAACATGCTCTCGCAACTCGTGCCCGCCGCGGAGCGCCCGAAAGTCCCGGCCAATCCCTCCCGTCACAAACCACGCATCCTGGTCGTCGACGACGATCCGGGTTTGCTGCGGCTCCTGACCATCCGGCTGCGCGCCGAGAATTACGAAGTGGAAGCCGTCGAGGGCGGACCGCAGGCGCTGCTCGCCGCCGGGCGCTTCCGTCCGGACCTGGTGATCACGGACCTGCGCATGGAGCCGCTGGACGGCATCGGTCTGCTGAAGGAGCTGCAAGTCCGCTGGCCGGGGCTGAAGGTCATCATGCTGACGGCCCACGGCACCATTCCCGATGCCGTGCAGGCGACCCAGATGGGCGCATTCGGCTTCCTCACCAAGCCGATCGACAAGCAGGAGCTGCTCGATCAGGTACAGAAGGCGCTGCGCATTTCCGGCTTCGGCGCCTCGGACGAGAACTGGCGCGCCGAGATCATCACCCGCAGCGCCGTCATGGAAGAGAAGCTCGCCCAGGCCCAGATGGTGGCCGGCACCGACGCGCGCGTGCTGATCACCGGGGAAAGCGGCACGGGCAAGGAGCTGCTGGCCAAGGCGATTCATCTGGCCAGCCCGCGACGCAACAGGCCGTTCATCGCCATCAACTGCGGCGCCATGGCCGAGAACCTGCTCGAATCCGAGCTGTTCGGCCACGAGAAGGGCTCCTTCACCGGCGCGACCAGCGCGCACCGGGGACTGTTCATGGCCGCCGACGGCGGCACCCTGATGCTCGATGAGATCGGGGACATGCCGGTCCGTCTGCAGGTCAAGCTGCTGCGCGTGCTGCAGGAGAACCTCATCCGCCCCGTCGGTGGCACCGAGGCGCTGCCGGTGAATGTCCGGGTGATTTCCGCCACGCACCGCGACCTGCAACAGCTGCTCGCCGACGGCCAGTTTCGCGAGGATCTGTACTACCGGCTGAACGTGGTGCACATCGAGATGCCCTCCCTCAACCGCAGGCGCGAGGACATCCCGCTGTTGGTGGCGCACTTCCTGGCGCAGATCGCCAAGGAGACCGGCGGGCGCAAGATCTACGCCCCCGAGGCGGTGGAGCTGCTGGCCACGGCCGACTGGCCGGGCAACATCCGCCAGCTGCAGAACGTGGTGCGTCAGAACGTGGCGCTCTCCCAGACGCCCATCATCCCCGTGGAGCTGGTCCAGCAGTCCCTGGGCGGCACCTCGGGACACCTGCCGTCCTTCGACGAGGCGCGCGACGAGTTCACGCGCAGCTATCTCTCGCAGATCCTGCAGATCACCGGGGGCAACGTCACGCAGGCGGCGCGCCTGGCCAAGCGCAACCGCACGGACTTCTACAAGCTCCTCTCCCGGCACCAGCTGACCGCGGAAGAGTTCAAGCAGAAATAGCCGACCCCAGTCGATCAGGTGAGCCTCGCCGCACCCTCAGATGCGGAAGGCTGAAAGCGGACTTTCGGGCGGCCGCTTTGCGGCCGCTGATCGAGTGGGCCGCACTAGGGTGGTGGCGCCGTGACTTTCGCGCCGGGATGGATGGTGATGCCGCGCTGGCGCAGTTGCTTGACGATGAGCTGGGCGCCGGGGTCGCCGGCATCGGCGAGCTTCTGCGTGTCGCTGGCGAGAGTGCTGAGCGCGGCGCGCAGCCGCTGCGAGCGAACAACCTGCCGCTGCTGAGCCGCAATCACCCCCTCGAGCGTGGAATGAGCCTTCGCGAGCTCCACGGTCTGGAACCCTGTCCACCCAAACAGCGCCACCCCCATCAGCAGAAGAGGGAGAAACGGTCCGTGCCCACCCACGGGCCGCCGAGTGTGCCCAAGCTCCCGACTCCCGATCGCCGGCTCGGCATGGCTGGCGGTGTCATTCATTGCGTTTGCCTCCCGCTCGATGCCGCTGAGCCGGCGCCGGCTCAGCGAGGGTCGAGCCAGGGGCCGCCCCCGCTTGCGGATGCACTACCACGTGAATCCCCTGCCGCGCGAGCACTTGCCTCAACTGCACGTCCTTGTTGCGCACCGAGAGGTCCGCCACCGCGTGGACGATCTGTTGGTATAGGCCCTGCAACTGCGCGGTCTGCTGAATGTACTGCGCCCGCGCGTTTACCCGCGCCTGCAGCCCCTGGTTTCCGGTGTACCGCACCATGTTCACCAGAACCAAGAGCACGCATCCCGCGCCGACGGCGCTCAGCACCCAGTACTGCGTCCGCTTGAGCACGGCAACCCCCTTAGTCTCGACCGCTGTTAGACTGCAATCGCCTCCGGCGCCGCGTGGCCATAGCCGCCAGCATCATCCCACCCATGACAAACAGCGCCAGCGAGCCGGGCTCGGGAACACTCGAGGGCACAGAGTTTACCACGTCGCCCTCCAGAGTGAGCGTGATGTTGTCTACGTAGGGGTTGTAGGTGGCGCCGCCGTAGTACCCCATCCCATCGAGCGTGATCGTGTCATTGAAATTACCTACCAGCGCCGAATTCACGTCGATCCCCAACCCGCCCAGGCTCTGCCCCGCCCCAAGCCCCGAGAACGACCCCGACCAGTTCGTGCCCGACAGCGATACGTCCGTCAGCGCTCCAAGGGCGAAGCTGCCCTCCAGGTTGTCCGACGGCCCTGTGACGCTATTGAGCAAACTCAAGAGGGACGAGACGCCCGAACCTTGAGTGATGTCGCCGAAGTTCAGGAGGTAATCACTCCCGCTTCGCGAGAGGGAGCCGCTGCCCGAGTCCAACGCAAAAGCGGCGTCGGCGTAATTGTTGACCTGCGCGCTCATTCCAATTCCGACCGTCGCGAGCTGCAAGTCGCTCAGCTGCGAGTCATGGCTCGCACCACTGAACTCCGCTGTGTCCGAATAAACCCCGGCCGTGCCGGTGTCGAGGGCCACCGAGAGGTCGGACCCCGACCCCTGCCCTGCACCGAGGCCCGACCCGAGCGTGCCGCTCGCCGTGAACGGACCGGAACTGCCGGTGAGGCTGCCGGTCAGCACATCGTTGAGCGCAGTCGACTGCGCCCCGTTGGTCACGGAAACCGTCTGCGGGCCGACCGATTGCCCGACGTGCACCACCCCGAAGTCGACCGTCGTGGTGTTCACCTGCTCCACGGCCGGCGTATATACGCTGCCATTGAGTTGCACCGACTGACTTCCGAGGCTTTCGGGCGTCGCGTTGTCCACCAGACCATTGGACGTGAAATTCACCGTCTGACTGCCGTTGACGGTTCCCGCATTGGCGGTGTCCAGGCTCACCCGGAGCGACGAGGCGTCTGTTCCGCCAGCGGCCAGATTGCTGATGCTGCCGCTGCTCGTCCAACCATTCGGCGCGCTTCCCATGCTCGCCGCCAGTCCTTCCGTATAGGCGTCCGGGGAAGCGTTCGTTACGCTCACAGCAGCCGCCGGGCTCGCGTCGCCCACCCGCGCGGCAATCGTCACGCTCGAAGTGTTGAGGGTCGGGCTGGCGAGGCGGTACACGGCACCGCTCACCGTCACACTCTGGGAAGGCAGCGTGAGCTTGCAGCTGGAGCCGCAGCCGCCGACATTGCTCGCATCCGAGACGAGCGCCACGGTGGCCGTGCCGCTCACGGCACCCGCGGTGGCGGTACTCATGCCAACCCGCAGGCTGCTCGAGTCAGTAGAACC
>JAKCDC010000046.1 GCA_021838635.1 Pseudomonadota bacterium | reverse complement strand
CTCAAGCGCTACCCGGGCCTTGAAGGCAGGGGAATGGTTTCGTCTCGGTCTTCGCATCGGATCTGCTCCTTCCACAGGGGAAATGTACAGCAGTCCGTCCACTTATCGTCGTGTCCGAAAAAACCGACCCACCTCTGTTACGCCTCTTTGGTCACGTTGTACATGAAATTAACTTAGCGGCGATGCATTTTCAGATGTTTCGCTATTTGCGGGTCACGATACTAGGGCAAAGCGCAACAGCCGCATGCTCTGCCGCGGGCGCGCACCAGCAGCTGCCAGAGCTTCACGTACACCCCGTTGGTCCAGCCGAAACCGGTCTCATTCTGCGTGTAGCCGGCCGTGATCCGCACCTTCGATGACCCGGTCGCCATGTTGTATTTTTCCCGGATGGTACCGTCGTGCGCAAACCCGCGGTTGACCGTGGCGATGAACTTCGCAGCGATGCGGCAGGCTGCGGCGCGATAGCCGTAGGCCTGCAGGCCCGCCACCGCCAGCCAGTTGGTCGGCGCCCAGCCAAAGGGCGCATCCCACTGCGCACCGCTGGCGTAGGTGCTGGTCTGCAGTCCGCCCGGGCGCTCGAAATACGGCAGCGCATCACGCACGGCGCTCGCCTGTGCGCGTGAGGCAACCCCGGCCCACAGCGGGTAGAAGGTGGTGATGAACGGATAGTACGAGCGCCGTCCGGTGACGAAGTCGTAGTCGGTGTACTGCCCGAGTCGCCGGTTCCACAGATAGCGGTTGATCGCCTGCTTGCGCGCGACGGCGGCCGCCGTCCAACGGCGCGCGGCCACGCCATCGCCGAGGCGCCGCGCAAATGCGGCCAGATCGAGCGCATAGCGGTAGAGAAGGCTGTTCAGCCCCACCGGCGCATAATCGATCGTCGAGCCGCTGTACGAACCGAAACGGAACGTGGTGTCAAAGCCCGACTCGCGCATGGCCCGATCGCCGCGGTAGAACTTGCCGGTGAGCCGGTAGCCGTCGAACCACGCGGCCGCACAGACGCGCGAGGCGCGTACGTCGCAGCTGACCTCGGCGAGCGTCGCGGCCTCAGCGGCCGTGGGATGGCGGGCGGCGCGCACCAGGTAGCCGCGGTTCTCGGCCCGGTGCCCGAGCAGGAAGCGAATGACCCCGCGGTAGTAGGCCGCGGAACGCAGCTCGATGGCCGGTTGGGGGCCGCCGTAGTCGAAGTAACGCGCCAGACCGGTGTTGCCGGCGAGGTGTTCGCGCCGCTCCCAGAGCGAGTAATCCTGCACGGCCAGCGGATAGGCGCGCCGCAGCCAGACGGTGGCCGCGAGCCGGTTCGGAAACGCCGCCGGATCCTTCAGGATGGTGCGGATCATCTCCCCGAGCAACGGCGGCTGCGAGCGCGTCAGGGAGAACGTGGCGTTGGCGTTGAGCACCGCGCCGTAGTGTCTGACCTCGAAGAGAAAGTTATCGACGATGCCGCGCGCCAGCGCATCCCGGTGATCGCTCACCAGTCCGAGCACGATGAAGTAGCTGTCCCAGCCGAACATCTCGTTGAAAAATCCGCCCGGCACCACGTACGGGTGCGGCAGATACAGCAATCCCGGCTGGCTCAGCGCGGCGGGCTGCAGGCTGCCGAGCTGCGCGATGCTCTCCGGCAGCCGGCGCACACTCACATGACAGTGGGCCGCCAGGGTCCGCACCGCCGTGGGCATGGGCAGACGCTTCGGCAGGTACAGTACACGCTGCGGCCGATGCGGACCGCTCGGATAGGACGCGCAGTCGCCTACCGAGCGTGTGAGGGTGCTCCAGGCATGCGCGATGTACGCGAGCGTGCGCGCCGTGAGCGGCGCTTGCGGCGCCGCAGGTGCGGCCTGGACAGCGCCTGCCGCAAGCAACAGCGCGAGCGCGCACGGCGCGATGCGGAACGATCGTCTCATGGGTCCCTCCGGTGCGCTCATGACGGGCATCGCGCGCCATGATGAACCGGTGGCCCGATCGGGGCAAGCGTGGCGCCCGCGGCGCAGTGCACCGGGAACCGACATGTTGGATCCGAGCGATCTGGCCACGATGCGCAAACGCCCTGGCCGCCCTCCCGGGCAGCCAGGGCGGGGGCCTTGGGGTCCCGAAGCCCCCTGACGTCGCAGCGCGCCGCCAGGGGGCGCTGTCCTCAACGACGCTTCAGCGCCGTGGCGATGAACGCCTCGATGTTGTGCTGCAGTTGCGGCAGCACGGCGGGATTGAGATACAGCATGTGCCCGACCGGGTAGTAGTACTCGTGGATGTGGCCGTACAGGTTCTGCGGCAGGCCCATGTGCGCGAGGGTGAAGTTGGTGGCAAAAAATGGCGTGGCCAGGTCGAACCACCCGTTGTTGAGCATCAGTTGCATGCCCGGATCGTTGCTCATCGCCCGTGCCAGCGCCGGCGCCACGTTGCGCACTCGGGCGAGACTGGTGCTGCTGCCGACGCCCTCATCGAGGGCGCTGAGCGGCGGCTGGTAATGACTCCAGTCCCAGGCGCTGAACGCGCTGGCGCTGCTCTGCACGTACAGACGGTGGCTGCGGTAATCGAGTCCCTGGCGCAGATAGGCATCGAAGCTCTCCGCGAGCGCGCCCCAGATCGCCGAGGTGGCCGCGCCGGCGGCCGTGTCGCCCTGCTCCGGGTCGAGCCGCTCCAGCTCAGGGGTGCTGTAGCGCGCATCGAAGCGCCCCGTGCTCGCCCCGGTACCGAGCAGCCGGCGCTGGAATACCGACAGCGGGATGCGCAGATCCGCCCGCTGCCACAACTCGGCCGGCAGCCCCGTGTAGCGGGCCAGCTGCGCGGCGATCTGCGCCTTGCGGGTTGCACTCAACGCCGCGCCTTCGAACAGCGCATGCGCGTAGGCACCACCGGCGAAGCGCTCGACCTTGTGGACAAACTTCGCCAGATCCTTCGGCCGCGGCGTGATGCGGTGGTGATACCAGGCAACCGCCGCATAGGACGGCAGGTACAGCTCGTAGGGCAGATCATTGCCCGGGGTGTTGTTGAGCGTCGCGAAATCCAGCACCGTCGAGCACAGGATCACCCCATTGAGATAGACCCCCTGACCGACCAGGTCCTCGGCGAGAACCGCCGAGCGCGTGGTACCGTAGCTCTCACCGAGCAGGAACTTCGGGGACTCGAAGCGATCATTGCGCTGCACGTAGCGCTCGATGAACTGCGTGAACGCGCGCGCATCGCCGTTGATCCCGTAGAACATCTTCGGCTTGCCGACGCCGACGATGCGGCTGTAGCCGGTTCCGACCGCATCGATGAACACCAGGTCGGTCGCCCCGAGAATGCTGTAGGCGTTCGGCACCAGCCGGTACGGCGGCTGCTCGCGCCCGATCTGACCGGGCGCGGGCCACTCGATACGCCGCGGTCCGAAGCCGCCGATGTCCACCAGCGCGGAGGCGAATCCCGGCCCGCCGTTGTACGCGAAGGTCACCGGACGCTGGCCCGGATCGCGCACGCCGTCCTTCGTATAGGCGACGTAGAACATGCTGGCGGTGGGCTTGCCCTGCTTGTTCCTCAGCACGATGGTGCCGGCCGTCGCCGTGTAGCGCAGGCGCTGACCGCCGATCACCACGCTCCCGTGGGTAATCGAGGTTCTGGCCTTGGGAACGGCGGCCATGTGCGGGGCTTTGGGCGGGGCCTTCGGTGCGGCCCCGGCGGCCGCCGGCAGCGCGAGCGCGATGCTCGCCAGAGACAGGACGAGGATACGGTGCATGCGGATGGTTCCTCCAGGATCGGCCGGTGACGAGACGGCCGGCGCCACGCTCGCCGTCGCTCGGGCGGGTGCGGATCGCCCGCGCGCCGGGCGCATGCTAACGCGCGGCGCGGCGCAAATCGAGCGGCGGCTCCTCAGCGCCGGGCCGCGGTGTGGTATTTGCGGCGGATCTGGGCAAGATCGACCGCCGGCGCCGGATATTTCAAGTTCATCGCCTCGAGGCGCTCGACGACGATCCGCGCGATGGCGAGGTTACGGAACCACTTGTGATTGCTCGGAATGGCGTACCACGGGGCGTACTCGGTGCTGCACCGCGAGAGCGCATCCTCATAGGCCCGCCGATACTGCCGCCAGAAATTCCGTTCGGCGTAGTCCGAAGTCGTGATCTTCCAGTGTTTGCTCGGATCCTGCAGTCGCGCCTTGAAGCGCGCAAGCTGCTCGGCGCTGGAGATGTGCAGGTAGAACTTGAGGATCGCAACGCCGTCCGCGGCGAGCGCGCGCTCGAATTCGTTGATCCGCGCGTAACGCTCCGTCCACACGGCCCGGCTGACGAGCTTGTGGACGCGCACGACGAGCACGTCCTCGTAGTGGGAGCGGTTGAAGATCACCACCTCGCCGCGCGCCGGAGCGTCCCGATGCGCCCGCCACAGAAAGTCGTGCGCCGCCTCCTCCGGCGAGGGGCGACGGAAGTGCGCCACCCGGCAGCCCTGCGGGTTCATCGCGCCGAGCACGTGATTGATCACACCATCCTTGCCACCGGTGTCCATGGCCTGCAGACAGATCAGCAGGGAATGGCGGCCGTCGGCGTAGAGCAGCTCCTGCAGCGCGCGCAGACGCTCGGTGTAATGCTGCAGCTCATCTGCGGCCGACGCGTGATCCGCATGACGCCCCTTGAACGCCGGATCGATGCCGGAGAGCTTCACCCGGGTGCCGGAGGTCACCCGAAAACGCACACTATCGTTCATGGACGCACAGATACCCACATGCCACGCCGCTGTCGATAGGGGCTTTCCCCGCCGCGCGAGGCCAGACCGCCCGGCGTCACGAAACTCATGGCGCGGCGCCGGGAGTCGGTGGCAGGGGGCGAGAACGGGACGCTCGAGCGCTGGGGTCGCCGCTGAAGGACAGAGTGACGATCCACGCGGCCGCGGCCAGCACGAACGTCACGACGAGCTCGGACCACTGCTGTGCCGCCGGCCTGGCCCAAGGCGGGCGCGGCTGCGCAAAGAAACTCGGCACCCAGACCACGAGGCCGAACAGGCTCATCATGGTAGCCTCAAGCGCCGCAGCCACGCGCGGAACAATCCCGAGGATGATGGCCAACCCGGCGGCGAGATGACAGGCGCCCGTGGCATACGCGAACGCCAGTCGAGCGGGAAGCCCGGCCGGCACCAAGGTCGCCGTATAGGCGCCGTAGACGAAGTGCGACACGCCGTAAAACACGCACGTGAGACCCAAGAGCGCCTGTGCGCCCCGCAGCGCCACTCGCTCAGCGGGTGTTGCGCCGGACTCGCGCCTCGAGCACCGCACCATCACGTAAAGAGCCCCCGCGCCGGCAAGGGGCGTCAAAGCCTCAAAAAACGGATACCAGGCGTCGACGCTCTGCGGCATGGCGAGCCACTGCGGCACTGCCATCGCCACCGAGACCGCCTGGTAGGCTCCCAACGTCAACACGCTCGCCACCGCCGTACGGGCGAAACACAGACCGACACTCGCCGCGAGAATCACCAGTGCCCCGGCGTAGGTCAGTCCGTCGCCAAACGCCATCCCGGCAGGCAGGGGCTGTGGCACCCATTGCCCAAACACCAGGATCCACACCGCGAGGCTCGCCGATGCGAGCGCAAACAATCCGCGCGCGACGGCAACGGCGTTGAGCGGCACCCCTCGAACGACGCTCGGCAAGGTCATGGGTTCCCGCCCGCGATCATTAGCTTTGTGATCAGACATCAGAGCATACGCCGGTCACATGCGCTGTACCGCCATCCAGGAGCCTCCCCGCTGCCCTAGGCGCCGGCGACCGCGAACGTCACTGCCCGCGGTGATCGGTCGCAGTGGCCACCGGGCCGGCAGATCCGTGCGGGCCGCCGGGATAGGATGGGCCGGGCGACCTGGGACGCGCCTGCCAGTCACACCCTCGCCGCGAACGGCGCCCCGAGGGCATCCAGCCCCATCCGAGGCGAGTGGGCCGCTCGACCGATGCCACTGCGCCGCCGTTCAGCAGCCCATCTTGCACTTTGTCTGCATTAGATGTGCAAATAGAACCTAAGAGAAACGTATGCTGCGGATCGATCTCGCCTCAAACGTACCGGTCTACGAGCAGATTGCCGACGGCCTGCGCGCCGAGCTTGTGGGCGGCCAGTTCGCCGCGGGTGACAAGCTACCGACGGTGCGAATGCTGGCGATTGATTTGGGCGTCCATCACAACACGGTAGCGCAGGCCTATCGCCAACTCGCCGACGAGGGATGGCTCGATCTGCGCAGACACCGTGGCGCCACCGTCCAGACCCGACGCCCCCAGAGCGGGAGCGTGAGCCCGGAGAAATTCCCCCGCGCCTTGCGAGAATTGCTGGCCAAGACCCTGGCCGGGGGGCTCTCACGCGAGGCGGTTATCGGCGAACTGATCGACAGCGCGCGCCGGCTCGAGGCGGGCGCGCTATGAGCGCAATGGATCCGGTCCCGCCGTTGCGCCTCTGGAAGAGCGAGGTACATTGATGAACGCTTTCATCGCGATCGCCGCCATGTTGAGTGCACTCGGAGTATTGTCAGTGCTCGCGCATTGGTTCATACCCCGACTGACCCGCCCGGATCTGTATTTTTCCGTCACCGTCAGCGCCGGATTTCGCGACAGCAGCGATGGCCGCGCCATTCTGCGCCGTTACCGCCGAGAATTGCTTGCGATGTCGGTCCCGGCGCTGGCGCTGCTGGTCGCGCTGACCGTGATGTCGAGGCTCGCCTAGGCCCCCGTGGCGCTCCTATTGCTCAACGGCGCCTGCTTCGACGTGTACTACCGGACTCGACGACTCGTATTGCCCCACGCGCTCACCCAGACGACTGTGCGCGAGGCTCGCATCGACGCGACGCGGCACAGCCTCCCCGGCGGCTGGATCGGCGCCGTAGGACCCTTCATCCTCCTCGCTGCGTGCGCCGGTTACCTAGAGCCCCACTGGCAGCAGATTCCCCCTCGCCTAGCTCTGCACTGGGGAATCAATGGCCGAGCGAATCTTTGGGCCGCGCGCAGCTTCGCCACCGTATTCTCCCCTCAGCTCATCGCCGCCATCACGCTGCTCTCCACAACGCTGCTGCGCTACGGCATCGCCCACTGGTTGCGGCCGATCTACTCCGATGGTCTCAAAGGCCGGCAAGAGTTTCGCTTTCGCAACGCGACCTCACTGATGCTCCTGGCCATTGAATTCTGGATTGCCGCACTATGCGCCTTCCTCGCGATCCGCCCCCTCCTACCCGCAGCGCTGCAGCATCCTCCCGCGCTCCTGATCCTCCTGCCTGGAGTGCTCGCGATCACTGTCACGGCCGTCATGATGTGGTTTGGTCAAGGCGGCAGCCGAACCTCCGCGGCGCCGAGGGAGGAGACGGATTCCGCGCGACCCGTGGGCGACCGGACCGAGGACCACTTCTGGAAGCTCGGCGTGTTTTACTTCAACCCTAAAGATCCTTCCGTAATAGTCGAGAAGCGATTCGGCATCGGCTACACGTAAGCTTTGCACGGCCCGCGGCCTGGGCCATCCTTCTGATTCCGCTCCTCGGAACCCTCGGCGCCATCGTAACGATGGGTGCCGGACACGGCCGCTGAACTCCCTGCTGAGCGCTGACTGAAACTCCGCATTAACGTCGTACCAATATGCCGTGCAAATGAATTGACCCGACGGGGGCTGCCACGTCCGTGTTCACTCCATTAGCCGCTCCGTCCGAACACGGCATTCGATCGCCCGCAAGGCGCTCGCCCCGGGCCGCCGGCACCAAAGCGGCGCGTGACACGTGCTTTTGGAGTGCAAGCACCGATCCCCACGCATCGACGACTTCCCGCACGCCAATCTGAACCACATGATGACGCTCGGGTGGCCCGCCAACCCCAATGACCGGCACACCCGGCGGCCCTCGCGCTAGCCAGGTGCCCGGGGACGCGGCGCCAAATAGTACGACCACCGGCACGCCAAGGGCGGCCGCGGCATGCGCCGGACCGGTGTCGACGGATATCATGCTGTGTGTCACCTCAAGAAGGGCGAACAGCGGCCTCAGCTCGAGCCCAAGCACCTCTACGTCGCGCAATCCGAGCGCCTGACGCATCGCCTCCAACATCGGGATTTCCCCAATCGCCCCGCGCAGCGCGATAATCGCTTCCGGAAGTCGCTGCCGCAACGCGCGCAAGAGCTCCCGCCAATGCTCGGTAGGCCACATCTTGTCATCTCGGTCGAACCAGCGGCGGCGGCTGCGCGGGCTCATGCTGCGGTGATTGCCCGGCTGCACTAGAACGAGCGTACGTCCCCGCCACCCGCGCGCACGCAACCATGCGTCGCGCATTCGACGCTCCGAATCAAGAACAGTCAGCCGCGGCGCGAACAGCTGAGTGTCGCCGACGAGCGGGTAATCCGACTCGCGCAGCGCACTCGGTGTGCGTGCGCCGAGGCGCAACAGCGCATCTATCCAGTGACCCTTGTCGCCTGGCGACTCGTCAATAAACACGCAGCGGCTCATATCGATGCCGCTGGTGCGCAGCAATCGCTTCACTCGCGGCAGCTGCCGATACTGATATTCCGCTACGTAAATCGGACCCGGCGCACTGCGGCGCAATGCGCGAACCAATAACGGCCACTGCATACTCAATGGAAAGGGCGCGTGGCGCGGCACGGTCCAGCACTGCGCGATGTCCGGATTACCCATTGCGATCTTCGGATTCCACGATCCCGCGCCGACGAGATGACACGCCCCACCGTACCGCTGGTGCAGCAATGACAGCAACGCCGTCTGCATGATCATGTCCCCCACTCGTCCATGACGAAATACAACCGGATGCAGAGTACTTGAGCTCATATTTGGTATGTCGTTCGAATGTCACCAGATATCGCCCCGCCGAGAGCGCGGACGTCGAGTCGGCCACGGTCCCGGCAGGGGCAACGCCTAAGCTCCGGCGCCGTTTAGCTGCACTTCTCGCCAGCGACCTCTGTCCACGACATCAGGAGCGCCCCAACGCGGATCATCATGGTCCGCCTTCTCAGAACATGTACGCGAATCCGGCCGCCACGCTCTTCCCGACGGTATTGCGAACCAACGGGCTATTCTTCTCCTGGCTGCCGACCAAGTCACTGACGCCGACACGCGCGATGAACCCCCAATGCACGCTGAATTGATAGACCGCGCTAAATACCAACTGTGCACTCGTCAGGCCCGATTTCGGCAAATACACCGGCAGCGGATTGCCCGCCTGTGCCGCGTCTGCCGCCGCCTGCGGGGTGATTCCGAAGAATAGCTTCTGATAGCTCGCGTCCGCCCAACCGATACTCGCCGTCGCGTTCAAGTGCAGCTTCGGGGTCGGAGCCGCACCGACGCCAACGGCCAGGTCCGCGCGCGTTCCAGGTGTGGCACCCATTCGGCGCGAAACGGCCGCCTCAATCGCGAACGGACCATGTGTATAGGCTACGAAGCCCTTCACTTCTGCCGTAAGCCCAATGTCGGGCAATCCACGCAGCGCATAATTCTTGCTGCTCTTTCGCGATGAGGATTTGTTGACGCCAAATCCGATCCGAAAGGGATGCTTGTCCCAGAGATAAAATCCGATGCCATTCAAATCCGATAGATACAGTCTCCCATCAAGGAGACCCTGCACATCCACGTAGGGATATGGCGAGACTTTCATCTGATTTGAACCGGGGTACCTCGGTGAGTCAAGCGCACCGACACCAACAATAGCGGCGAAGTGCCTGTTAATCGGCCCGGCATCCGGCGTGGCGGAGATGCTCATGGCTTGAACTGCCAAGGCTGTCTTGCGCTCACGCTCCACCGTGATTTCCGGCAGCGTGACATTGCTCGGGGCTTGCGCAGCAGCTCCACTCTCGCTCGTCGTCGCTGAGTTTGACGCATGCGTCCGATGCGACGGCATCGCCTTGTTGCCGTCGTGTACGACTGCTTGCGTTTTTTTTGATGCAGCCCAAGACGCGTGCGCGATCAAGAGTGCGGCAATCGCCGCACTCGCAGAGCGCAGATATCTGCCCGCTCGCCGACGGTCAGCACGCTCAACCTCAGACGCCCGGCCCACGTTCAGCACAGGATTCAGTTCAAGCCTAGAACTCACAGCACCATCTCCTAAATTTTTAATTCGTGACACTTCAATTCATCTCTTGCGGCAGCCTAACGCATGAAAAGCGTGCGCCGCGCATCACCACCCAAACGCCACCGAGGCCGTCCGTAAAACGCCGTCGAGATTCGACGACCCGCCGGCAAGCGGCGCCGATCACTTCAGTCTCATGTCGAAAAAAAGCGGCGAGGAGACCGACCACTGACTGCTTCGGCGGATTTGTTGTGCGGAACGGTTGCAACTCGCAGCGCTCGACACATCACGAGCCTCTCCGCACACGACTATCGGTGGCTCCAATCACACGTTCATTTATGCTTCCCCGGTAATTGATCAAACCATAACCGTTCGCTGCCTCCTGAATCAAGATTGATCATTTTTGTCAATGTCTCAGCTGTTCGGCGCTTCAGCGGACGGGGGCGCAATGGCGCTGGAATCCGGGGTCAGAGGATGTTCAGGCAACCATCCGCGGGCGCAGCCGCGCCTCATAGTGGCCGAGCGAATAGGCACCACCATGGAAATTCACCAAGCCGCTTGATTGTGTGTTTCGTCAGGAGAATAGCGTGGCTGCATCAATCGTTAGCGCCGGAACGGACACATGTGATTTCGGATGTCATCAGGTCGCACGCAGTCTTCGTGCGAACCGGAGCGCCCAAGACCCTCAGTAGGTACGGCAGCACATGAGTCGCGCGAACTCGATCAGAAATTCAGCACGAGAGGGATCGGTGG
The DNA here is from genome assembly GCA_021838635.1 of Pseudomonadota bacterium. Classification (GTDB taxonomy): domain Bacteria; phylum Pseudomonadota; class Gammaproteobacteria; order Steroidobacterales; family Steroidobacteraceae; genus 13-2-20CM-66-19. The sequence continues at coordinate 10,211 of JAKCDC010000046.1, read as the reverse complement.
CCCTGCGCGAATGCGGCAGGCTCGGGCGACATGGAATCAATATCACGATCCTACTGATCAATATTTGCGCATCATTGATGGTGGCGTTATGATTATTTTTTGCAGCGGGGAGGTTTCCTCATCGCCGCAATACGCCCCTGCTCAAGTACGTCCTATGGCATCGGAAGATAATTACCTCACAGCAACTCAGGCTGCGGAGACTCTGAACGTAAGTCTTCAGACTCTTTATGCCTACGTCAGCCGCAAGGGCGTGCGCTCCACACCGATACCTGGCACGCGCCGAAGGAAATATTGGAAGTCCGACATCGAGCGTTTGCGCAGCAAGAGCTCACCGCAAACGTCCCGGCCATTCTCGCCTGAGAGCAAAATCACGCTGGTCACGGATAGTGAGATCTTCTACCGAGGCCATAATGTCCTCGACTTAGCGAAGCACTCGAGCTTCGAGGCTGTGGCAGCGCTCCTGTGGGACTGCAAGGAAGAGGATGCGTTTGGCGCAGAGCCGCCGCGCATCCCGAGATTGGTAAAAAAGCTCGATGCGCTGCTTGCCGAGGAAAGTGAGCTCAATCGGGCGACCGCGCTATTTACGCTGCTGGAGCAGGCCAACCCAAAATCATACGATCTGTCGGCCCTGGGTATTGCGCGCACCGGTGCGGACATTCTGCGTTGCCTCACCGCCATTACGATTCATTCGCCCGAACCGAGCACGGAGGCCATTCACCTGACTATGGCGCGGAAGCTCAACCTTACGCCCGCCCTGGGTGACCTCGTGCGTCGGATGCTGATTCTCTCGGCGGATCATTCCTTAGAGCCAGGAGCGGTCGCCGTACGCACCGTCGCTGGTACGGGCGTGACACCGTGGCGCTCGATCATCGCCGGGCTATCAGTCGCGCTCGGGCGACCCGCCCGCTTGGGCAGCTACGATGCAATTTACCGGATGATCGTCGAACTCGTCGAGACCAAGGACCCGCGCGCAATGATCGTGGCGCGAATTCGCGACGGTGAGCTCATCCCGGGATTCGATACCATCAGCACCCCCATTCATCCTGGCGGTGATCCCCGGGCACGGGCGGCGTTCGAGTTCTGCCGTACGGCGCTGGGCAAGGATCCCGCGTTCGGGCGCCTAGCTCTAGCGACAGAAATCGTCAAGGAGGCGCGGAAACTGGAACCCAGCATCGCGCTCATGTGCATATTCGTCGCATGGAGAATCGGCCTGCGACGTCATGATTCCCTATTCCATCTGGGACGAGCCGCGGGCTGGATTGCGCATGCGATGGAGCAATATCAGTCCGGAGAATCCACGCACCAACCCGAAATGTATCAGGGGCGGCTTCCGACCTGATTGGGCCTGCCGCGCTTCGTTCCGCAGCGCGCATCGAGAAGCCCTCTCGATTCGCTACTTAACCGCGCACCGTGCCAACCACCGCCCTCACCGCCGGTCGCCCCCATGCGAGCACCACCGCAGCGGCCGCAAAGGCCAGCGGCGCGACGATTCTCAATGAGTGCCCGATCATCGACGGTGCGTGAAATACATCGTCGTTCAGCACCCCGACCAGCAACGGACCGAGCGTCGCCGCGACAAGGTTCGAGATACTGAAATATATCGCCGAGGTCAGCGCTCTCATCCTGTTCGGCATCAACTCCGCCAACGCCGCCTGTACGATTCCAAAATCGAATCCGACCATCAAGTAAAGCACTCCTGCACCAAGTGCGGCCGCGACCACCGACTTCATCGTCACCACGATGCTAGCTCCAACGCATACGAGAGCCGAGAACAGCCCGACGATAAGTTTGGAATCTCCTCGGCCGGCGACGGCGAGTCGGTCCGCAAGAACACCGCCGATGATTGCACCGATCGGCGCGAGCGTAATCGTCATCAAACCAAGCCGCCTACCCGCCATACCAATATCCCAGCCGTGCGTCCGCACAAACAGCGTTGGCAGCCATGCCTGCAAGGTGGATGCGGCCAATCCAATGAGCGCAAAGCCAACTATTGTTCCGAATACCGCTCGGTACTTATGGCGCAGCTCGTCCCCCACATCTCGCAGACTGGGACGCTCCGCTGCAGTTCGACCATCCTCTGCCAATCTAGGCGGCTCTCTGACCGTCAGAACAAGGGGAAGCAATACGCACCCCAACACTCCGGCGACGATGAAAACCACGCTCCACGGCCGCAGCAACCCAAGCAGAGGAAGCCTGATCTGCGTAGTTCCCAACCTGCTAAGTAGCGTCCCTCCTCCTCCGAGCGCGAGCGCAGATCCCAAATATATTCCCAAAGAAAACACGCTCATCGCCTTCGCGCGCTGCAATGGCGGAAAGTAATCGGCGATGATCGACACCGCGCACGGCATGACGACACTCTCACCCATTGCCACGACACTGCGCGCAGCAAACAGTTCCACAATATTATTGGCCAACCCGGAACACCCGGTCGCGACACACCACGCGACTGTTCCGCAAAACAGCAAATTCCGCCGATTGCCTTTATCGGCCAGACGCGCGAGCGGAAGGCCGCATAAAACATAAACGACGGCAAAGGCGGCCCCCTGCAAGGCGCCCATCACAGTGTCGCTCATCCCGAATTGGCGCTCGAGCGGCGTCACCAGGACTGAGATCACCGTTCGATCCATGAAATTGAAGGCGAATGCAAGCAGCATTACGCTGCATACGTACCACGCGTACGGTCCCGCAGTCCGCCTCATCCCGGCGGGTGCACTTCCGTTGCCGCGCTCATTCACGCGGGTATCTCAAGTTAAATGCACTCCAATCGAGGCAGTTGCCGGGTTCCGGCGCTCGGCGTTTGCTCAGACGATTCCGTTCACCACGGACCCTGCTGCGCAATATTTGCACATGTCGGTGATCGCCTCAGAGCCACTACGCCTGCGGATCCGCTGGCACAGATTCCGCAAGTTCCACGTTCAAAAGCCGCACATACTGCTGGCCGGCGTGCAAGTCCCGTTCATGCACCCACCCCTGGGGGCGAGGCCTGGCAAAGGATATCTTCACGACACGCAGAGCGTCCACCGCGAAACGCTTCACAAATTCCGGATTCGCCGAGAACAGGCTTTCGAAGAGTTCAGGCCCGAGCGTCTCGCTGTGTTTGTAGCGTTTATAATAGGCTTCGTTCGAGAAGAACAGATCGACTGTCACCCAGAACGGACCGGCGCTCTTGGAGCGCACCTGATCACATACGTCATTGATGGTCAACTTCGCCATTGCTGCAATCCACGTCGTATTACCATTGATACCATTCCGTCCTAGTCAATTCGAGTCCATCCCGCGCGCTGACCACGTGGTTTAAAATGAACTCGTACACGCGCCCACGCGCAATCTCGGCGGGCGTGAACGGAAACGCGTAGCTCGGTAACTCGATATCGGTACGCACTGGGAAGTGAAAGAAATACGGATTGCATGCCTTGGCCATCTGGTTGGCCAACTCCTGCGTTTCCGCAGTGACTACGAACAGGACGCCGACTTCAATTGGCGCCGCGGTACTCGGGGGCCGCCGCCGCCCGCTGATCGCATTCCATCCATAGATTCGCAGAGACACGGAAAATTTGGCCGCACAGACGCCAAAGGACGCAATAATTCTGTCGATGAGACACGATTTCAGCCGCATTTCAAATTCGTCTACGTTCTGAAGCACCTGCGGGTCCTCGATGCCGATCAACATGACGGTTTGATATGGACCCGCTCTTGCTCCCTCTAGCTTCATGGTGTAAGGCATCGGCATCCATTGACCCCCACGAACTCGGGTCACGCGCTCGCTCAGGCTTTCATAAGTCGAGGCACTGACATCGAGAATGCCGCCTGGTTCTACCAGTTGAAATGGATCGACGACTTCATAAAGCATGTGTGCGGCTGCGCTGCGCGGCGTGCATTTGTTTTCCATGCTTAAGGGCTCGATTTCGAATTCGTCGTGGCGAACCGTCATGAGCACCCCGCCTTGCGAAGGCCGAGCGGTACATAGGCCTCCACACTCTGATATCTTTGCAGCGTGCCAGGACGCAGCATGTCCGGCGCCCTTCATGAGCGGGACCGCAGCAAGAACCGCTGCATCAGAGGACCTCCCGCCTAATACAATGTCGGCACCGTCCTCGAGCGCCCGTATGTACGGTTCTGGTCCCATCAACGCCACGATGTGCTCACACGCGTCAATCATGTCATCGTCTATGGGTCCACAGGGTTCCAGCGCATGGACCCCTCCCCGCCTGCGCTTTTGCTTGATGCGAGCATGGTCCTGCTCGCTGTAAATGCACGCAATCCTCGGCGTTACCCCAGCACTGCGGGCGATGTCTACCACGATCTCCTTTGTCCAATTCACCGCAGCGTCCGCACCGCATGTACCACAGCTGCCGACGAGAATCGGGATCTTTGCCTCGCCGGCCAAGCGCATCAGTACTTCCATGTCACGCATGATCGTCTGGCGATTCATCTTGCAGACCGCTTGCGCTAAGTATGCCGGCCCACTATCAGTTGAGCCTGCATCTACAGCGATCGCGTGTGCGCCTCGCTCGAGTCCATATTTCACGTGTTCGGCGATCACTCCGGATCCGAGCATCCCCGTCGGCACAATTACTCGCACGTCATCGCATTGATTATTGAACTGTGTCATCCGACCATCGGAACACGCCGAGTACTCGTAAGTCAATCTTTACGGCTTGCGTCAATGTTCTCAAAATCGCTTCACACGCTGCACGGATTCGAACACGGCTTTGCCCTGGTGAGCTCCATTTTCAGTTCTGATTTTTGTGTTAGCTCTACGCGAGGGCCGAACAGAGCGATCGCCTCGCCAAGTTGGTGTTACCGTAGATCCATCAGGCAGGAGAACGGCCGTGACCCCGACGGTACCGAAGCTCCTGAATTACCTGATGGATCAGCTCGGCCTGACGCGCGCCGCTCTCGGACGCGAAGGTCTAGAGGCTCAGGCCGTTCTGCCGTACGAGGGCGCGCGAGCGGATGGGGGTTGACTGGCCGAGTGCAGCCGATCATTGCTCTCGAGCGAAGTGAACTGGGTGCGCCCACCAGTGACCGCGAATGCCCATCGAGCGTGCCGGCTCGGAAAGGGCATCGGGGCGGTGAAGCCTTGCTCGGAGCGTCGGACCTTCACCCGCCAGTACCAACCTGTCTCCGAGGTCGATCGCGTGGACGTACGACGAAGGGCCTGATGACCCCGGCCATCGGAGGGCGTCTAACGCCTCCCCGGCAAAGTCGGGAGGTCTCCTATTGGACTAGGTGGGTGGTCTCGCGTACCGCTCGCAGGCGGAGATTCAATCGTTTCAACATGGCGTTCACATTGAGAACTCGAGACTATTACCATGGCTCAGCGTAGAAAATTACGGACAGACCGGAAGATCACGCCGCCTTCTGCATCCACGAGCCTTGATCGGTCCGCTCAATCAGCAGCTTCGCCTTCTCAATGGCGCGATCCGCCGAGCACACACGGTCGATCACGATGTTCAACGCAGCCTGCCCGGAGAGACACTCATGCGCCATTGCAGAGATCAGCACCGCGGCATACTGGGGCACCGACCGTTCGCCGCGCTCCCAAAGTGAAACGGTCTGCTCCTGAACGCCAAGCACGCCGGCGATCACGCGCTGCGACATATCGAGCTCCTTGCGCAGAAAGCGAAATTCCGTGCCGTCGATATCGAGCGGGTTCACGGCAACCATGAGGGCAATCGTACGATGCAGTCCGTCCATATCCTCGATGTGCACGACTTCGATACCGCTGTTCGTCGTCCTACGCTCGTATCCGTTGGCGAGATAGACATTGTCGAGGCCGCAGCCTTTGTACTGCAACAATGCGCCTCCTCCAAAAAAAATTCTGTTACCACGATGACAACCCACACGACCTGCCTGATTCCTTCCGAATCAATTACCGCGGTGCCCGTGACACGCTCACCGGCAGCGATGTCTGAAAGCGGAATTTTCCCGAGTTCCCTGCGCGGTGTGCTCAGGCCCCGCGATGAGATCGCCGTGTTTAAGCCCCGCGATGACCTGCGCGGCGGTGACGTGCCGCTCATGCATCCGGTCCAGGGCGTGCTCCGTGAATCGGTAATTGCCCTCCTTGGCCAAATGGCGCACGAGCGCGATTGCCTGCTCTGCAGTCAGGGTCTGCGGCGTTCCGCCGCGCCACTGATCCATGTCGATCAGATCGCCCAAGGACCCATAATATTTATGGGTCGCCTGTGACGCAAGAGGCACAGGAGAGAATGCGAGATACAGGGCACGTTTTCTGATCGATGCGACTGCCCGTGTGCCGATCACGGCTGGTTCGCCGGACATTGCCTTCCCGGTGCCGGCCAAGACTGTGCTGCGGTCACCCCACAGGACCGCCTGTAGCGCCCCGAGCGCCGAGATCCGACACCGGTCCGATGGAATTTTCCCGGGCTGCGCCGTGATGACGATCCGGGAGGTCTGTATTTTTCGGATGCCCCGCGTGAGGGCTGCGCGCGATCAAGGCGCCCGGCGCGGCGGCCGAGGACCTCGGCACGGCTCTCCTTGGGGCTTGCGCGGGTGTGAGGGAAAGTCGCGTCCTCTTCGCCGTGCCGCTTCCTTTTCTCACTGCGCCTTCTCGGACGGGAAGACACTCTGCGGCGGGAGTTCACGCACTCCTGACAGATGACCGACGGCTAGAGGGCTCCCTGAGGGAAGCCATCGCTTCGCATCACGGACAACGATAGGCCACACCCTCCCCCAACGCATAGCTAGTTACGAACAGGGTGTTTCCACCCAGACCGACAGTTTGATTGCGAAGCACGCCCATGGGGTTCGAATAAAATGGCCCGTACTTCGGTGAGCTTGACGGCAAGCGCACATTACCGACGGCAGTGCAGGCTGTCACGTCCTGGGCCTTGGATGTGACCCGCACTTTACTCGCCCCAGGCACAAGGGTGACCGTAGTGGCGCATGCGCTCAGCAGCAATACCGACGCGAGGACGACAACGTCCCTTTTCCTGGCGATCATGGCGGGACCCTCCGACGACAGTTGCAGCTTACCAGTTTGCCGACGGCTGTCCACCCATCCGTTGCGCTGCTAGAGCGGGATTCGACCCATCGTGTGCGCACGCTGCGCGTCACCACAGCTCGCCAAGGCAGAGAGCTTCAGTAATTCCGGAACAAGAGAGAACATGCCCTAGACGTTGTCGAGATAGGGGAGCAAGGTTACACGGCCGGTATCCAGTGGGGAATCGGTTGTGGATGGCGTATACACCGCAACCGTGGCATTTTGAGTCGGTCCCGTCGACGATGAAGTGTTCCATTGGTTCTCCCATGTCCCCTGGTCATTCGCCGTGAGGCCCACTCCGTAGCCGGACCCGCGGTGAGCGCGTTCTCCATCAGATCGTCGTCGGATCCCGAATACGACTTGGACTATTTCGTCGGCCCCATTTCCGCCTCTGCTCCTACCGTCGCCGGGCATCTCAAACACCCATGAGCGGCATCTGTCGATCGACTTCGACCGGACTGTCAGCGTATACCCGCCGCGCCGGCGAATATCATTGTTCAAAATTCAGATTCCTGGGCGTTCGGTGCAACACCGGGGCCGTCGAGGTCGTTGGCACCGCATCGCCTACCTTCTTGAGCCGAAAGTCAGCGGCCCACACTTTCCCAGGGCCACCGAGAAGGAACCCAAAGACAATATTAGCGCTGGCCTTCGGCACATTGAGCACGATGTCGTACCGCTTCCATCCAGTGGTACCCATGACCGGACGTGAACTCATGTTGTCAAAAGTGAGCAAACTGTGGTGGGGTCCATCCACGCGCATCCACATCTGCGCGCGCCCGGCACGCCGAGTGCGCAGGTAGCCGGAAAACATCACGCGGCTGCCACGATAATTTTCCGCTGCTATCATCTGCATCAGCGTTCCGAAGCCGTTGAGGGTCGCACCTGGCTTGGCGGCGATCAAAGCGCTCTTGCTCTGCTTCACAGGACTGCTCGCATCGAGCGCGAACACATAATGGGTGGGCGCACTGCCTGCGATGGTCCACCCAGCGGGCGCCGCCGCGCGGGCCAACCCCGGCAGAGCGCAGGGAAGTATCACAGCAATCAGACAATATGAACGAGGTTTCATGACGTCTCCTCCAGCGATTGCGTTGGTTGGAACCACAAAAGCGCTTAATAGCTCTTGATCCGGTGCCGCCGGGCCCCGTGGGATGAAGCGTATGAGTGGAATTCTCGCGGCAGTTGTGGCATCGGAGACGCTTCTTTGTAGACGCTTCTTAGTAGATAGTAGCACCAGATGCCCCCCCTCATGCCGTAGCCCGTCCCCACGGAACTCGCCTGGGTCTCGCATACACCGGGAGAGCGCGAGAGGGTAATGATCGCAACGGCGGACACTTGGGCGCCAAGGCGAACGGCAGATCAGTACTCGCTCAGGTGGTGGTGTTGATGGGCCACGGCTTGGGGGCCGACATCACGATCCGTAGAGCTCTTCGAAGTAGCGTGCGCCGACCTCGGTCCGCCCCGTGCGTCGGCCGTTCGACCCGCCGACGGGCCGATCGCCGCAGCGCGCTTGATGGCGCGCACGGCGCGATACACTGAAGGAACTCTGGCATACCGCCCCTCTTGATCCTCCCCGCGCCACCCACTGCGGCACTGGATCTGCAGATCGCCGAATTCCCCGCGGCGCGCGACTCGACCGTCCCAGGTCCAATGCGACAGCCCGTCCCGGCCCGCCGTTCCCGGGCACGCGCATCGGGCCGTGCCCAATGCTCCCCGGACTTCGCGCGCGCAGCATCAAGCCCCGAAACACGGCATCGAGTCACTCCGCCCGCACTTGCGATCATTCACGTGAGACCGGTTGACTGCCCGAGCCGCGAAGCGTCCGCGCTGCGTCCGTGTGCCGCCGTTGCGGAACGACGGATCGCCCCTCGCCCGCACACTGGAGGTCCTACCATGCGCAACCGCGATGCCACCACCCTCCTCAAGGCCCTGATCGAAGGACGCGAGCCCGGCTCGCTCGAGCCGCTGCCGGCCGGATCCGTCGTGCACCGCGCCGGCGTACTGCGCGCGCTCCTTGCCGGCGTGGCCGCATTGGAGCGCGTCGAGGTCGGCAGCACGCGCCGCGCCGCCCTGCCCGACAATGCCGGCCGCACCTGGAGTGACGGAAAGGACAGCCGCCTGGTTGCGGCCTTCAAGGCGGGCGAGCCCCCGCAGGCCATCGCCGAGCGGCACAGCCGCACGCTGCGGGCGATCGAGGCCCGACTGCAGCGCATGGGGCTGCTGGCCTCCGAGGACCGCGTGAGGCGAGGGGGATTCGGGTCGGAGCCGTGACCTTGAGCACCGTCGCTGCGAGCCCCGGCGGCAAGCCGTACCACGCACCTCGAGTGGCCTACCCCATCGGAGGACGGGATTCCCGACACGCCAAAGCCCCCGACTGCATCCCGGGTGCGCTCCAAGATGCCTCAGGTACCCGACCCATAGCACGCCTTTCCCATTGTTTTTACATTACTTTTAGGGTCCCATTGTCGTATTGTGACTGCATGAGAGAGACACTCGAGGCCCGCATCACCCAGCGCATCGACCGCAAACGCGGCGATGTGTTCCTGCGTGCGGACTTCGCCGATCTCGGCGGCTACGACCAGGTGGGCCGTGCGCTGCGTCAGCTCGTGCGCTCAGGGAAGCTCCTCAAGGTGAGTTTCGGGCTCTACGCCCGGGCCGTCCCCGCCCGCCTCGGCACACGTCCCGTTCCGCCGAAGGGACTCACAACGCTGAGAGAAGCCCTCGAGCGCGTCGGCATTCGCACCTTCCCGAGTCGTGCACTCCAGGACTACAACGCCGGCCGCACCACCCAGGTCCCCACGGGCCGCGTCATCGCCGTGCGCCGGCGCGTGCGACGCAAGATCGGCTACAACGGCATCCTGCTGAGCTTCGAGCGTGCTCGATCCCCAGCTCGTTGAGCAGGTTGCCGCCGAACTCGAACGTCGTCCCGGCGTCTCGAAGGCGAAAGCCGGCTCCTCGTCATCGGCACGCTCCAGGACGAGTACGCGCTCGAGAGTGTCGCCAGCGCCACCCTCACCCGCCAGACGCAGATTTGCCGACGGATACCCGGATTGCTACCGGCGGGTGTTACAGTTGCCTGGCGGGGTTCTCTCCCACTGCAATACCGCGCCTTCGCAGGGCACACCGAAATTTCCGCGCTAAGTTTAGTATGTCGCCAGATGTACGTGAAGCACTTGCGGGCTTAAAGTGAAATTCAAGCCCCAGTTCG
>JAKCDC010000012.1 GCA_021838635.1 Pseudomonadota bacterium | reverse complement strand
CGATGGGGTTCGGTGTACCCGGATGCACCGCGGGCCAGTCCCCTGATAGGGGCCTTGCGGCACACACCGGTGGAGGGGCACGCGGAGTCGCCTGCGGCGGAGGATCGGCGCGCAGCGCCGGTGGTGCCCCGGAGGCAGCCACGGATGTCAGTCAGCTGGCCATCGGCTCTCTGCGGCGCGGCAACGCGCCGGCCGGCGCCGCGCTCGGTCAGCGCCGGTGCAGCGGCCGGCACGGGAGCGGACGAGGGGAGCGGATGATGGATGCGACTTGCTGCCGATAACCTCGGCAGGCGACAATTCCGAGGTGCCTGGCGCTGACGGGCCGGTATGGCTGCGCGCGCCGCGAAGGCGGCGAGTCCCCTGATTTGGACGACGATTTCGACCCACCGAACATGCACCGAACCGCACCGCGGCCCCCCGCAGGACCGCACCGATGAGCCAGCCGGCCGAGTGGACCGATCCTGCCGGTACCCTGGGGGCGAACCCGGCGACGAAAATCGAGGTTCGGAGCCTGAACTTCTTCTATGGCCGGCAGCAGGCGCTGAAGGACATCACTCTGGCGCTGCCCGACCGTTCCATCACCGCCTTCATCGGGCCGTCGGGCTGCGGCAAATCGACGCTGCTGCGGGTCCTGAACCGCATGTACACGTTGTATCCGGGGCACCGCGCGAGCGGCGAGGTGCTGCTTGACGGCCAGGACATCCTCGCCCCGAACGTGGATGTGACGCGACTGCGCCTGCGCGTGGGGATGGTGTTCCAGAAGCCCACGCCGTTTCCGATGTCGATTTTCGAGAACGTGGCCTTCGGGCTGCGCCTGGCGCGGCGGATCGGGCGCAGCGAGCTCACCCGGCGCGTGCAGGGCGCGCTGGGTGATGCGGCGCTCTGGGACGAGGTCAAGGATAAGCTGCACGAGGATGCCCGCAGCCTCTCCGGCGGCCAGCAGCAGCGCCTGTGCATCGCGCGCTCCATTGCGCTTGAGCCGGAGGTGATCCTGCTCGATGAGCCCACCGCGGCGCTCGATCCGATCTCGACGCTGAAGGTCGAGGAGACTCTGCAGAACCTGCGCGAGCGGTTCTGCATCGTGATCGTCACCCACAACCTGCAGCAGGCCGCGCGCGTCTCGAGCAGCACGGCGTTCATGTACCAGGGCGAACTGATCGAGATGGGCCCCACGGGGCAGTTGTTCACCGCGCCGCGGGATCGGCGCACCGATGACTATGTCACCGGGCGATTTGGCTGAGGTAGACCGACAGTGGCGCAGGAAACGACCCGCTCCGACCTTCCCGGCGCGAGCCTCCCGAGCGGCGTGGCCCTAGGCACCAAGCCCAGCGGCCGCGTGCACCTCCCGACGACGCTCGCCAGCGAGCTGACGACGCTGCCGAGCGGGCTGCCGGCCGGGGAGCCGCAGGTGCCCGATCCGGTGTTCTCCTGCCGCTCGGTGTACGTGCACTATGGGGAGATCCAGGCGCTCGCCGACGTGACGGTGGACATCGCACGCGGCCAGGTGCTTGCCTGCATCGGACCGTCCGGTTGCGGCAAATCGACGTTCCTGCGCTGCCTGAACCGCATGAACGACACCATTCCCGGGGCGCGCGTCACGGGCACGATCCTGCTCGATGGCCAGGACATCTACGAGAAGCGCCAGGACGTGGCGCGCTTGAGGGCGCGCATCGGGATGGTGTTCCAGAAGCCCAATCCATTTCCGAAGTCGATTTACGACAACGTGGCCTACGGGCCACGCATCCACAAGCTCACCCGCACCCGGGCCGATCTGGATGAGCTGGTGTGCACCAGCCTGCAGCGCGCCGGGCTGTGGAGCGAGGTGAAGGACCGGCTGCACGGGCCGGGCATGGGCCTCTCCGGCGGCCAGCAGCAGCGCCTGTGCATCGCGCGGGCGCTCGCCGTGCAGCCGGAGGTGATCCTGATGGACGAACCGTGCTCGGCGCTCGATCCGATCGCGACGGCGCGCATCGAGGATCTGATCGAGGAGCTGCACGGCAGCTATGCGATCGTGATCGTGACGCACTCGATGCAACAGGCCGCGCGCGTCTCGCAGCGCACCGCCTACTTCCACATGGGGCGGTTGGTGGAAGTCGGGGAGACCGACCGGGTGTTCACCAACCCGCGCCACCGTCTGACCGAGGATTACATCACGGGCCGCTTCGGCTGAGGCCCGCCCGTCGGGGCGGCGGTGATGTCGTAACGGTTTGCGGAGCGGGCCCGGGGGACACGGCCGCGCGCGAAGGCCGTCAGGTTAGGCAGCCCTGGTCATATCCCGGGTGATCAAGCCCCCGGGCACCGCCGCCGGTGAACTGCAGAGCACTTTTGCTCGATCGGTCTCCAACACTCCGGCGGCCGCCTTCAGAATCTTAAAGACACGCTGTTTGCGGTCGTTGCGCCTCGTCGAACAGCAGCGCGGTCCGGGGTCGCCAGGCTGTGGTCGGCCCGGGAGCCGCTGCTTTGCGACACGACCGGTGAGCTCGTCGGCCTCGCAGGCAATTGATCGTAAAAAAAAATAGCACCCGCGGCGCGCTACTGCGCGGCGCGCAGCAGTTCGTTGATCGAGGTCTTGGCGCGCGTCTGGGCATCGACCCGCTTGACGATCACCGCGCAGGCGAGGCTGTAGCGGCCGTCCGCCGAGGGCAGCGATCCGGGTACGACCACGGAGCCGGCCGGCACGCGTCCGTAGAGGATCTGTCCGCTCGCGCGGTCGTAGATGCGCGTGCTCTGCCCGATGAACACCCCCATGGAGATGACCGCGCCGGTCTCGACGATGACCCCTTCGACGATTTCCGAGCGCGCGCCGATGAAGCAGTCGTCCTCGATGATGGTGGGGCTGGCCTGCAGCGGCTCGAGCACCCCGCCGATCCCGACCCCGCCGGAGAGGTGCACGTTGCGCCCGATCTGCGCGCACGAGCCGACGGTCGCCCAGGTGTCGATCATGGTGCCCGTGTCGACGTAGGCGCCGATGTTGACGTAACTCGGCATCAGTACGGTGTTGGGCGCGATGTACGCGCCCTTGCGGACCAGCGCGTGCGGCACGATGCGCGCCCCACCGGCGCGCAGCTGCGCCTCGTCGGTGGCGGCATATTTCAGCGGCACCTTGTCGTAAAAGCGCGTGAAGCCGGCCTCGATCGGGGTGTTCTCGCGCGTGCGAAAGTAGAGCAGCACCGCCTTCTTCAGCCACTCGTTGACCACCCAGTGCTCGCCCTGGCGCTGCGCAACGCGCGCCCGCCCGCTGTCGAGCAGCTCGATGCACTCCTCGAGCTGCGCGGCGAGCGTCGCCGTGACCCGCTCGGGCGTCACAGTGGCGCGCGCCTCGAACGCCGCTTCGATGGCGGCCTGCAGCGGCGCGGCGCTCATGACTCGCGCCGCTCGAGGTAGGCGCGGATGCGCTCGGCGGCCTCGATGCACGCAGCGACACTCGGTACGAGCGAGATGCGCACGCGCCCCGCGCCGGGATTGCCATGCCCGCCATCGCGCGCCAGATAGCTGCCCGGCAGCACCAGCACGCCCTGGGTGGCGTACAGCTCGCGTGTGAAGCGCTCATCGTCGCCGTCGGCGCCGACTTCGCTCCACAGGTAGAAGGCGCCCTCGGGCCGCTCGACCGGCAGGACCGGAGCGAGAATGGGCAGCACGCGCTCGAATTTCTCCCGGTACAGGCGCCGGTTGGCCACGACATGCGCATCGTCCTGCCAGGCCACGATGCTCGCCAGTTGGGTCGGCACCGGCATGGCGCAGCCGTGATAGGTCCGGTACAGCAGCAGCTTGGCGATGATCGCCGGGTCACCGGCGACGAACCCGGAGCGCAGGCCCGGTACGCTCGAGCGCTTCGAGAGGCTGTGGAATACGATGCAGCGCTCGAAGCGTGCGCGCCCGGCGGCCTCGGCGGCTTCCAGCAGACCCGGCGGCGGGCGCGCCTCATCGAGATAGATCTCGCTGTAGCACTCGTCGGCCGCGACGATGAAGTCGTAGCGTTCGGCGAGTTCGAGCGCCTGGCGCAGATACTGCCGCGAGAACACCTTGCCGGTCGGGTTGCCTGGGCTGCACAGGAACAGCACCTGACAGCGCCGCCAGAGATGCTCCGGCACGGCCGCGAGGTCCGGCGTGAAGTCATTCGCCGCGGTGGTGTCGAGGAAGTACGGCTCGCCCCCGGCGAGCAGCGCGGCACCCTCGTAGATTTGATAGAACGGATTGGGCATCGCCACCAGCGCCTCGCGGCTCGCATCGAGTGCGGCCTGCACGAACGCGAACAGCGCCTCGCGCGTGCCGTTCACCGGCAGCACCATGGTGGCCGGATCGACGCTGCCGGCGGCGAGGCCGAAGCGCCGCTCGAGCCACGCGGCGCACGCGCCACGCAACTCGGGCACCCCGGCGGTGGTGGGGTAGGTGCCAAGCTGGTGCGCGTTGGCGCGCAGCGCCTCGAGCACCATGGCCGGCGGCTCGTGGCGCGGCTCGCCGATCGACATGGCGATCGGGCGGATCGACGCTGCCGGTGGGGTCGGGGCGGTCAGTCGCGCCAGACGCTCGAACGGATAGGCGTGCAGCCGCTGAAGACGCGGGTTCATGTGAAGCTCCAGTGGGTGGTTACGCGGCGGCGCGCCGTTTGAGCGCTTCGCCGAGGATCTGGCGCAGATGCTCGGCCCGCGCCTCATCGAGTGCCTGCCCGTCGCGGTCGGTGATGTAGAAGACGTCCTCGGCCCGCTCCCCGACGGTCATGATGCGCGCGGCCTGCAGCAGCACGTGCTCGGCGGTGAGCACCTTGCCGACGTCGCACAGCAGCCCCGGCCGGTCTCCGGCGATCAGCTCGAGCACCGAGCGGCCGTTCGGTTCATCGGTGCTGATGGCGATCTGCGTAGGGGTATGGAACATGCGCGCCTGGCGCGGGACGCGCCGGTGCACGGCGATGGTGGCCTGCGGCTGCTGCAGCGAGCGCCACAGCGCCTCTTCGATCTCCTCGCGCCGCTCACCGTCGGCGATCGGCGCGCCGTCATCCTCCAGGACGTGGTAGAGATCGAGGCTGAAGCCATCGCCGGTGGGCGTGATGCGCGCATCGACGATGTCAAGTCCGAGCTGATCGAGCACCGCGGTGGTGCGACCGAAGCCGTGTTCAAGTGCTCGGGTATAGATCAGCACCGCGGTGGTGCCGCGCACGCTCTGCGGGTCGAGCGCCACCAGCGGCTCGATGCTGTGCGGATCGCGCTCGGCGAGCAGGCGCATGTGCCAGGCGAGCTCCTCCGGGGAGTGGCGCAGGAAATAGGTGGCCGAGAAACGCTCCCAGACCCGCTCGATCGCCTCCCCGGGCACACCGCGCTCGATGAGCAGCCGACGGGCCGCCTCGCGCGTCTCCCCGACCAGCTGTTCCTGGTCGATTGGCGACTCCAGCCCGCGGCGCAGCGCACGGCGCACGCGCTGGTAGAAGTCATCGAACAGAGAGGCCTTCCACGAGTTCCACAGCTTCGGGTTCGTGGCGCGCACATCGGCGCAGGTGAGCACGTACAGGTAATCGAGGTGCGCCTCATCGCCGATGCTCTGCGCGAATGCGTTGATCACCTCCGGGTCGGAGATGTCCTGCTTCTGCGCCGCGAGGGAGAAGGTGAGGTGCTGGCGCACCAGCCAGGCCACCAGGCGCGCATCGTACGGGGAGAGCCCCTGCTCTAGGCAGAATGCCTCGGCGTCCACCGAGCCGAGTTCCGAGTGGTCCCCGCCGCGGCCCTTGGCGATGTCATGAAACAGTGCGGCGAGGTAGGCCACTTCGGGCCGCGGCAACTGCTGCATGATGCGCGAGGCCTGCGGCAGCTCCTGATCGTAGCGCGGGATGGCGAAGCGTCTGAGGTTGCTCACCACGAACAGCGTGTGCGCATCCACGGTGTAGGCGTGGAACAGGTCGTACTGCATGCGCCCGACGATGCGCCCGAACGCCGGGATGTAGCGGCCGAGCACCCCGTAGGTGTTCATGCGGCGCAGCTCGTGGGTCACCCCGACCGGCGAGCGCACGATCTCGAGGAACAGCCGGTGATGGCGCGGGTTCTGGCGGAACTCCTCGTCGATCAACCACAGGCTGCGGCCGACGGCGCGCATGGTCGAGGCGCGCACGCCCTTGATCTCCGGGTGGCGCTGCAGCAGCGCGAACAGCTCCAGCAGCGCCGAGGGGGTGCGCGCAAAGACATCGTCGCTCACCGCCTCCAGCGAGCCGCAGCGCACCTGGAAGCGCGCATTGAGCGGGCGGGGCGGCTCGCTCTCGGTGAGAATCGCCTCGCGAAACAGCTGCAGCAGCAGCTCATTGAGCAGGCTCACGTCCTTCACGGTGCGGTAGTAGCGCTGCATCAGCTGCTCGACCGCGAGGGTGTAGGAGGCGTCCTCGTAGCCGAAGGTCTGCGCGAGGCGGATCTGGTGATCGAACAGCAGCCGGTCCTCGCGCCGCCCGGTGAGCACGTGCAGCCCGAAGCGCACCTTCCAGAGGAAGGCCTGAGCCTGCTGCAGGCGGCGGAACTCCGCCACCGAGAGAAATCCGTGCCGCGCCAGTTCATCGAGCGTTTCGGCGCCGAAGTGCCGCTTGGCCACCCAGGCGATGGTCTGGATGTCGCGCAGGCCGCCCGGTCCGGTCTTCACGTTCGGCTCGAGGTTGTAGGCCGTGTCGTTGGCCTTCAGGTGCCGTTCGGACTGCTCGCGCACCTTCGCCTCGAAGAACTCGCGCACCGGCCAGAGATGCTCCGGGGCGAGCGCGGCGCGCAGCTCCGCGAGCAGTTGCGCATCCCCGGCGAGCAGCCGTGCCTCGATCAGCGTGGTCATGACGCTCACGTCCGCGGCGCTCTGCTCCAGACATTCCTCGAGGGTGCGCACGCTGTGGCCGACTTCAAGTCCGATGTCCCAGAGCAGTGCGAGCAGGCGCTCGAGCGCGGCGCGCGCCTCGCCCTGTGGGGCGCTGCGCACGAGCAGCAGCAGATCGATGTCCGAGCACGGCAGCAGCTCACCGCGGCCATACCCGCCGACGGCCACCAGTGCCCAGGGGCGCTGCGGCGTGCCGAGGTGCGCGGCCCACAGCGCCTGCAGCACCCGATCGATGAGCAGCGCGCGCGCCTGCACCAGCGTCTCGATGGGCTCATCGGCGAGGAAGCGGGCCTTCAGCTGCTCGTGCGCCTCGGTGAGCAGCTCGCGCAGCGCCACCGGCGGGCCGCCGATGAGCTCAGGCAGCCGCTCGAGCAGCGGCCAATGTCCCGCCGTGCTCGGCGGGCCGGCGCTCTGTTCGCCTGCGGCCTCGGACTCGTCTGATTCGCTGTCTGCGCTGACCATGGTGCTAGTGCGTGCTGCTGCGCTCGGCCGCCCCGAGGGTGAGAACCTCGTGGCCGGTCGCTGTCACAAGAATGGTGTGCTCCCACTGCGCCGAGAGCGAGTGATCCTTGGTGATGACGGTCCAGCCGTCCGGCAGCAGCCGCACGTGGCGCTTGCCGGCATTGATCATCGGCTCGATGGTGAAGGTCATGCCCGGCTCAAGGGTGAGCCCCGTGCCCGGCTCGCCGTAGTGCAGCACCTGCGGATCCTCGTGGTAGATCCGCCCAATGCCATGGCCGCAGTACTCGCGCACCACCGAGTAGTTGTGCTCCTCGGCGAAGGTCTGGATGGCGTGCCCGATGTCCCCGAGCCGCACGCCCGGGCGCACGATCTGGATGCCGCGCCACATCGCCTGGAAGCAGACCTCGGCGAGCCGCTGCGCGTGCGCAGGCGGTTTGCCGACGTAGTACATGCGGCTAGTGTCGCCGTGGAATCCGTCGCGGATCACCGTCACGTCGATATTGACGATGTCGCCGGCCTTCAGGCGCTTCTCATTGGGAATGCCGTGGCAGACCACGTGGTTCACCGAGGTGCAGATCACCTTCGGGAAGCCGTGATAGTTCAGGTTCGCCGGGATCGTCCCCTGGACGTCCACGATGTACTCATGGCAGATGCGGTCGAGTTCCTCGGTGCTCACCCCCGGCACCACGTGCGCGCCGATCATGTCGAGCACCTCGGCGGCCAGGCGGCCGGCGATGCGCATTTTTTCCTGCTCCTCGGGCGATTTGATCGTAACGGCCATGGGGTATCCAGAGTGACTCAAACGGGAGCGCCGCACGGCGCCGGAACGCACCGGCCGCTGCGCGCGCAAGACATTGTTCGGGCGAGGCCTTCATGGTATAAAGCGCGGCCTTTTTTGGCAATCAACCCACACGCGCATCGCATTATCCGCAGACTGGGTGTCCCGCACGCGGCCCTTGGGCCGCATCCGGGATGGCTGCGGAGATGCGCGGAGGCCCAACCCAACGAGGAGTTTCTCATGCCTGGCGTATCCATGCGGCAGATGCTGGAAGCCGGTGTCCATTTCGGACACCAGACCCGCTTCTGGAACCCGAAGATGGCTCAGTACATTTTCGGTGAGCGCAACAAGATCCACATCATCAATCTCGAGAAGACCCAGCCGATGTACGCGCAGGCTGCGGCCTTCGTGAAGGGCGTGGCCGCCGATGGCGGCACGGTGCTGTTCGTGGGCACCAAGCGCTCGGCGCGCGAAGCGATCCAGAAGGAGGCCGAGCGCGCCGGCCAGCCGTTCGTCAACCAGCGCTGGCTCGGCGGCATGCTCACGAATTTCAAGACCATCCGCCAGTCGATCAAGCGGCTGGCTGACATCAGCGATCTGGCCGCCTCCGGGGCGCTCGAGCGGCGCGGTAAGAAAGAGGCGACGCAGCTGCGCCGCGAGCGCGAGAAGCTCGAGCGCAGCCTCGGGGGCATCAAGGCGATGGAGTCGCTGCCCGATGCGCTGTTCGTGGTCGACGTCGGTCACGAGAAGCTCGCCATCGACGAGGCGCGCAAGCTCGGCATCCCGGTGGTCGCCGTGGTCGATACGAATTGCTCCCCGGACGGCATCGATTACGTCGTGCCGGGCAATGACGACGCCATGCGCGCGATCCTGCTGTATGCCGGCGGCATGGCCGATGCGGTTCTCGAAGGGCGTGAGTCGGTCCCGGCCGTGGTGGTCGGGGAGGACGAGTTCGTCGAGCTCGACGAGGCCGGCAACCCGCGCCGCAAGGCCCCGCGCGGCCCGCGCAGGAACGCCGCGGCCGCACGGCCGAAGAAGAACGCGTCCCGGCGCCGTCTGCCGCCGGTGAAGGCCCCGCGTGCCGAGGGCACCGAGGTGCCCGATGATCTGGGCACCGAGGAAGAGTCGATGGAGGCCGTGCCCGAAGTGGCCGCGTCCGGCGGCTCGAACACCACGCCGGCACCGACGGGCGCTCGTCGTCCCTCGGGTCCGCCGCGCCGCAAGGGCCGCGGAGAATAAGCCGTGCGCGGCCGCCGCGGCGGCTGCGCTTGCGGTTTGGCTCCGGTGAGGACGGCCGGGGCGGAGGCAGCGTCCAGGGACGGCGCAACCGGATGAACGCGATATGAGTATCACAGCCGAGATGGTCAAGCAGCTCCGCGAGCGCACCGGCGCGGGGATGATGGAGTGCAAGAAGGCGCTGGTGGAGAGCGGCGGGGACCTGGATGCCGCCGCCGAACTGATGCGCAAGCAGGGCCTGGCCAAGGCCGACAAGAAGTCCACACGGGTGGCCGCCGAGGGCGTCATCGTCGTCGAGCGCTCGGCTGACGGGCGCGCCGCGGCCATGGTCGAGGTCAACTGCGAGACGGACTTCGTGGCGCGCGAGCAGGACTTCACCTCGTTCGCCAGCGCCGTGGCCGAGCAGGCGCTGGCGCAGCGTCCGCAGAGCCTCGAGGCGCTGCTGGCGGCACGCATCGGCGCCGAGACGGTCGATGAGCGCCGGCGCGCGCTGGTGGCCAAGATCGGCGAGAACATCACCGTGCGGCGCTTCTCGGTGCTCGCCTCTGAGCAGCACCTGGGCGCGTACCGTCACGGTACGCGCATCGGCACGTTGGTGGCGCTGAAGGGCGGCACGGCGGAGCTTGCCCATGAGCTCGCCATGCACGTGGCGGCGAGCAATCCGAAGTACCTCTCGATGCAGCAGGTGCCGGCGGACGTGATGGCCAAGGAGCGCGAGATCCTCACCGAGCAGGCCCAGGGTGAGGGCAAGCCGGCGGAGATCGTCGCCAAGATGGTCGAGGGGCGGCTGCGCAAGTCGCTCGGGGAAATCACCCTGCTTGGTCAGCCGTTCGTGAAGGACCCGGATGTGACGGTGGAGAAGCTGCTGAAGGGGGCCGGCGCCACGGTGATCGCTTACGAGCGGTTCGAGGTCGGCGCAGGCATCGAGAAGAAACAGGAGAACTTCGTCGCCGAGGTGATGGCGCAGGTCAAGAGCGCCGGCGGCTGACCCCGGCGCGTCCCGGGTCGCTGCCGCGCATGAGGCGGCCCGGCCTGCTGAAACGAGTGAAGGATTGCCCATGGCGACTGAAACAGCGAAGACCGCCCGCTACTCGCGCATCCTCGTGAAGCTCTCCGGGGAGGCGCTCATGGGTCAGGCCGACTACGGCATCGACCCGGCGATCATCAAGCGCATCGCCGCGGAGCTGGAGGAGATCTCAGGCCTTGGCGTCGAGCTCGCCGTGGTGATCGGCGGCGGCAATATTTTCCGCGGCGCCGGACTCGCCCGGGCCGGGATGGACCGCGTCACGGCTGACCACATGGGCATGCTCGCCACCGTGATGAACGCGCTGGCGATGCAGGATGCGTTGGAGAACCGCGGCCTGCACGCGCGCGTGATGTCGGCGATCCGCATCAACGAGGTGTGCGAGGACTACATCCGCCGCCGCGCCATCCGACACCTGGAGAAGGGCCGGGTGGTGATCTGCGCGGCCGGCACCGGCAGTCCGTTCTTCACGACCGACACCGCCGCGGCGCTGCGCGCCATCGAAATCAACGCTGAGGTGCTGCTGAAGGCGACCAAGGTCGACGGGGTGTACTCCGACGATCCGGTGCGCAACCCGGCGGCGACGCGCTACCGACACCTGACCTTCGATCGGGTGCTCACCGAGAAGCTCAATGTCATGGACGCCACTGCGATCGTCATGTGCCGCGACAACCGCCTGCCGCTGCAGGTGTTCAACCTCAACAATCCAGGCGACCTCACCCGCAGCGTCCGTGGCGACGAAGTGGGCACGGTCGTAACCTGCGAGTGAGCCGAGCCGGCTCGGAGAGTGATCCATGCTCGATGACCTGAAGAAAGACGCGCGCGAGCGCATGACCAAGTGCGTGCTGAGCTTCCAGGCAGATCTGAAGAAGCTGCGCACCGGACGGGCACACCCGAGTCTGATCGAGCACCTGAAGGTCGATTACTACGGCTCGGACGTGCCGCTGCAGCAGGTCGCGAGCATCGCCGTGGAAGAAGGACGCACGCTCGTGATCTCCCCGTGGGAGAAGGGCGTGGTGCAGGCGATTGAGAAGGCGATTTTCAAGTCCGACCTCGGCCTCACGCCCATGACCGCCGGTACCGTGATCCGCATTCCGATGCCGCCGCTCACCGAGGAGCGGCGCCGCGAGATCACCAAGGTGCTCAAGGCCGACGCGGAGAACGCGCGTGTGGCGGTGCGCAACGTGCGCCGCGACGTGATGAACGACGTGAAGGATTTGTTGAAGGAAAAGCTGATCGCGCAGGACGAGGAGCACCGCGCCGAAGGCGACATCCAGAAGCTCACCGACAAGCACATTGCCGACATCGAGCAGCTTCTGGTGGCCAAGGAAAAGGAAATCATGCAGGTGTGATGGCGCCCGCCGTGTCCGACAACGTCGCGCCTGCACCGCTTCCGCGTCACATCGCCATTACCATGGACGGCAATGGTCGCTGGGCCGCCGCGCGCGGCCTGGCGCGCCCGGCGGGGCACAAGGCCGGGCTCGAGCCGGTCCGTCTGTGCGTGCGCGAGTGCTCGCGGCTCGGCGTCGAGGCGCTCACGCTGTTCGCCTTCTCCAGTGAGAACTGGTCGCGGCCGGCCGAGGAAGTGGCAAGCCTGATGGGGCTGTTCTTCGAGGCCATCGAGCTCGAGATCAGCGACCTGGAGCGCCAGGGGGTGGTGCTGCGCATCATCGGGAATCGGCGCGCGCTCTCGGTGCGACTGCAGGCGCAGATCGCCGCCGCCGAGGCCCGAACCGCGGGCAACTCGGGTCTGAAGCTGCAGATCGCGGTGAGCTACGGCGGGCGCTGGGACATCGTCCAGGCGGCGCGCACGCTCGCCGCGCAGTGCGTGAGCGGGGCGCTGCCGGTGGCCGCGATCGACGAGACGCGCTTCGCCGCGGCGCTCGAGCTCGGTGCGCTGCCGGACCCGGATCTGCTGATCCGCACCGGCGCGGAGCGGCGCATCAGTAATTTTCTGCTGTGGAATCTCGCCTACGCAGAGCTGTATTTCTGCGACCGGCTCTGGCCGGACTTCGATGCCGCTGAGCTCGAGCGTGCCCTGACGTTCTTCGCCGGCCGCGAGCGGCGCTTCGGACACACCGGCGGACAGTTGGGCGCGGCCCCGAAAGCGGCGCCGTGAGCGATTCGCTGCGTCATCGGATCGCCACCGCCGCCGTCCTGATCGTGCTGCTGCTGGTGGTGCTGTTCGCGCTGCCGGCCCGGGCCACGCTCGGGGTGCTGACGCTGATCGTGCTGCTCGGGGCGTGGGAGTGGTCGGCGTTTCTCAAGAGCGGCCGGCGCGCCGTGCGCATCGCCTACGTGGCGCTGATCGGCGCGGCGCTGCCGCTCGCCTGGCACGCCGCCGCGACGCGCGCCGGTCTTCAGTGGCTGCTCGGCGCCGCGGCGCTGTGGTGGGTCGTGGCGCTCGGTTGGATCGTGTTTGCGCCGCGGCGTGCGGCGGCCGGACCTGCGGCACTCGCGGGTCTGTGCGCGCTGGTGCCGGCCTGGCTCGCGCTGGCGCGTTTGCGCCTCGCCGGGCCGCGCGGCGCCGAATGGGTACTGTTTTGCCTGCTGCTGGTGTGGATGGCGGACATCGGGGCGTACTTCGCCGGCCGGCGCTTCGGGCGGCGGCGGCTCGCCCCGGAGGTGTCCCCGGGCAAGACCTGGGAAGGGGTGCTCGGGGGTGTCGCGGCCTGCATTCCGGTGGCGGTGGGCGGCAGTTTCTGGTTCAGTGTGCCCCTGGGAGGATTTCTGGTGCTGTGTCTGGCGGCGGTGATCTGCTCCATCGTCGGGGATCTCACCGAGAGCCTGTTGAAGCGCTTCGCGGGGGTGAAGGACAGCGGCACGCTGTTCCCCGGACACGGTGGGGTCATGGACCGTATCGACAGCCTGACTGCGGCGGCGCCCGTGCTGCTGCTCGGCCTGACAGTTTTGGGAGTGCTGGCATGATCGGTGTGGTCGTTCTCGGTTCCACTGGCTCGATCGGGGAGAGTACCCTCGATGTGCTCGCTCGCCATCCGCAGCGGTTTCGCCTGATCGGCATCGGTGCGAACCGCAACGTGGAGAAGTTCGCCGCGCAGATCCTGAAGTACCGCCCGGCGTACGCGGCGCTGGCCGATCCGGCTGCCGCCGGTGAACTCGCCGCGCGCTTGGGCAATGCCGCGCCGGGCACGCGCCTGCTGGCCGGTCCCGAGGCGCTCACCGAACTCGCCACGCTCGAGACTGCCGAGTGCGTGATGGCCGCCATCGTCGGGGCGGCGGGTCTGCCTTCGACGCTCGCGGCCGCGCGGGCCGGCAAGCGTCTGCTGCTCGCCAACAAAGAGTCGCTGGTGATGTCCGGCCCGCTGCTGATGCAGGCGGTGCACGATGCGGGCGCGACGCTGTTGCCGATCGACAGCGAGCACAATGCGATCTTTCAATGCCTGCCGGCCGGCAGCCGCGCTGGCAGCACCCCCAAGGGCGTGCGGCGCGTGCTGCTCACCGCCTCCGGCGGCCCGTTTCGCGACTGGAGCGCCGAACAGATCGCCGCAGCGACGCCCGAGGCGGCCGTGGCGCATCCGAACTGGGTCATGGGACGGAAGATCTCGGTCGATTCGGCCACCCTCATGAACAAGGGCCTGGAACTGATCGAGGCCTGCTTCCTGTTCAATCTGCCCGCGGAGCAGGTCGACATCGTCGTGCACCCGCAGAGCATCATCCACTCGCTGGTGGAGTACGTCGACGGCTCGCTGCTGGCGCAACTCGGCTCACCCGACATGCGCACGCCGATCGCCTATGCGCTCGCCTGGCCCGAGCGCATGGACTCGGGCGTGGCTTTCCTCGACCTGGTCAAAACCGCGCGCTTGGAGTTTCGCGCTCCGGATCCGCAGCGCTTTCCCTGCCTCGCGCTGGCGCAGGCGGCGGCGCGCGCCGGCGGGCTTGCACCGGTGGTGCTCAACGCGGCCAACGAGATCGCCGTGCATGCCTTCCTCGAGAAGCGGTTGAACTTTCCGGGGATCGCCTCGGTCATTGAGGATGTGATCACACACACGAGCGCGGGGCCCATTGGCGGATTGGAGGATGTGCTGGCCGCCGACGCGGAGGCACGCCTGCGCACGCAGGAGCGCATCGAGATGCTCGGTGGTGCTGGCAGGGGTGTGCGCGCAGGGGCGCGCGGATGACGGTGCTGTGGTACCTGTTGTGGTTCGCCATCGCCGTGAGTCTGCTGGTCACGGTGCACGAATTCGGCCACTTCTGGGTCGCACGGCGGCTCGGATTGAAGGTGCTGCGCTTCTCTGTCGGGTTCGGTAAACCGCTGCTGTCGCGGCGCGGGCGCGATGGGGTGGAGTATTGGCTGTGCCCGATCCCGCTCGGCGGGTACGTCAAGATGCTCGATGAGCGCGAAGGGCCGGTGGCGCCGGAGGATCTGCCGCGCTCCTTCACCGGCCAGCACCCGCTGCGGCGCGTGCTGGTGCTGCTCGCCGGGCCGGGGGCGAACTTCCTCTTTGCGCTCGTGGTGCTGGCCGGGATGTTCTGGGCGAGCGGCGTGACGCGCTGGCGGCCGATCGTCGGGCGGGTGCAGAGCGGCTCGATCGCCGCACGCGCCGGTCTGCAGACCGGGCAGCGTATCCTCACGGTCAACGGCACTCCGGTCGACAGCCAAAGCCAGGTGCGCATGCGGCTGCTGGAGGTGATGAGCGGCAGCGGCAAGGCCACTCTCACGGTGCGCGCCGACGGGCAGAGGCGCCAAATCGAACTCGATGTCAGCAATGCCGAGGCCCGCCGCAAGCTCACCGGGCCGGCCGGTCCGCTGGCGGGTCTGGGCATGCATTTCGCGGCCCCGACGCTGCCGCCGGTGCTTGGCCGGGTGCTGCCGGGCGGCCCGGCAGCGCGCGCCGGACTCACCGCCGGGGATCGCATCGTGGCGGTCGACGGTCGGCCGATGAAGAATTTCGAGGCCGTGGTGCGCGCCATCAGCCCCAATCCGGGTAAGACGCTCGCGATTACCTATCGCCGCGGCGGCGCCGAGCACACTGTGGAGGTGAACGTCGCGACCGTCACCGCGCAGGGTAAGCGGATTGGACGCATCGAGGCCGAGGCGACCGCGACGCTGCAGTATCCGCCGCACCTGGTCCGCCACGATCGGCTTGGCCCACTGGCGGCGCTCAGACAGGCCTCGGGACGCATCTGGACGCTGACAGTGCTGCAGGGACGGCTGCTGTGGCGCATGATGCTCGGGCGGGTCTCGATCAAGAATCTCGGCGGGCCGATCACCATTGCCCAGGAAGCCGGCCAGTCGGCGAGCGCCGGAGCTGGCTCATTTCTCGGGTTCCTGGTGCTGATCTCGCTCGAAATCGGGTTCCTGAACCTGCTGCCGATCCCGCTGCTCGACGGTGGGCAGGTCGTGTTCCAGCTGGTGGAATGGGTCAAGGGCGCGCCGCTGTCGGAGCGGGCGCAGATCATCGGTCAGCAGGTCGGGATCGCGTTGCTGATCGTGCTGATGGGAGTGGCGTTGTTCAATGACATCGCCCGCCAGTTCGGCTGAGAACCGTACACACTAGAGTCGGACCGATTGGGAGGTCCGCGCGTCCTCGCGCCGCACACGCGGCCGGGGCACCGGGGGTTGCATACGTGATTGATGTTAAAAATTGGGTCCAAATGTTTCGCTACGTGACAGATCGGATGGTTGCCGTATGAAGGGTCGTATTGCGCTTGCTGCGGTGGCGCTCGCCGTGCACTCGGCGCTCGCGCTCGCCGGCAACGGCACCGTACCGTCCGCGGCCGCGGATTTCACCGTCGGCAACATCAAGCTGGAGGGGCTGCAGCGCATCTCCCAAGGCACGGTCTTCAACTATCTGCCGGTGAACATCGGCGATACGCTCGATCCGCGCAAGATTCGCCAGGCGATTCAGGCGCTGTATGCGACCGGTTTCTTCCGCGACGTCGAGATGCGCCGCCAGGGCAACACGCTGATCGTGGTGGTGTCCGAACGGCCCTCGATCGAGAGCTTTCAGATCTCCGGCAACAAGGCGATCAAGACCAAGGCGCTGATGAAGTCTCTGCGCAACGTGGGACTGGCGCCGGGGAAGATCTTCGACCGCTCGGTGCTGCAGCAGGTCACCGAGTACCTCACCGACATGTACTACGGGCGCGGCAAGTACGGCGTGCGCATCCATACCAAGGTGATTCCGGATACCGACAATCGGGTGAAGATCCAGATCAAGATCGTCGAGGGTTCGCGCGCGGTCATTCGCTCGATCAACATCGTCGGCGCCACCCACTTCTCCCAGGCGCGGATCCTCAAGCACTTTCACCTGCGCACGCCGAACTGGCTGTCCTGGTACAAGGACGATGACCGCTACTCGCGCTCGACCTTGAAGGGCGATCTGGAGCGGCTGCGTGATTTCTACATGGATCGCGGGTACGCGAACTTCGAGATCCGCTCAACGCAGGTGCAGATCAGTCCGGATAAGAAGAACATCTACATCAATGTCGCGATCAAGCAGGGCGGGGTGTTTCGCATCTCCTCGGTCAAGCTCGCCGGCACGTTCGTGGTCCCCGAGGCGCAGCTGCAGAAGCTGGTGGTGGTCAAGCCCGGCCAGGTGTTCGACCGTGAGCGCATCACGAACACCCAGAAGCTGATTCAAGACCGCCTGGGTGCGTACGGGTACGCGTTTGCCAAGGTCGATCCGGTGCCGACCCCCAATGCGAAGAACCACAAGGTCGCGCTCACTTTCTTCGTCGATCCGGGCGATCGGGTGTACGTGCGCAAGATCACCTTCTCCGGGGAAACGGCGATCAACGACGTGGTGCTCAGGCGCGAGCTGCGGCAGCTGGAGGGCGGCTGGCTCTCGAACCTCGCGCTCGAGCGCTCGAAGTTCTTCCTGCAGCGTCTGCCATACGTCAAGCACGTCAGCTACAGCACCCACAAGGTGCCGGGCTCCCCGGACGAGGTCGACGTCAACTACAAGATCAAGCAAGGTCCGGCCGCGCAGCTCTCCGGCGGCATCGGCTACTCGGCGATGTACAAGTTGATGCTCAATGCGAACTTCGGCGATGCGGACTTCCTCGGCACCGGCAACCGCCTCTCGGTGGACCTGCAGGGGGGGGCGTTCGATAAGCTCTACAGCGTCAGCTACACCGACCCGTACATCACCCAGAACGGGGTCTCGCAGACGCTCTCGGTGAGCTACAACGATGCGACTCAGTTCGTCTCCTCCTCGTCGAACTTCTCCTCCAAGACCATCAACATCGGGCCGGAGTGGAGTTACCCGATCAGCGAGTTCCAGTACCTGTCATTCGGCGCGGCGTTCGAGAGCGCGCAGCTGCTCACCAGCTCGATCGGCAGCGCCGAGCAGGCCCAGCAGTGGGTGCAGCAGAACGGCAATCCGTACAGCCGCCTGGTGCACGAGGACTACAGCAACAACGACTTCGTGTTCTACGGCACGAACTACCACGACGTGCAGCTGCTGCTCGGCTGGCAGATCGATGACCGCAACCGTACGCTGTTCGCAGACCGCGGCACGCGCGCGGCGCTGAACCTGAGCGCGACCATCCCGGGCTCGAGCTCGGTCAAGTACTATGTGGCGAGCGCGCTGTTCCAGCAGTACGTGCCGGTGTGGCGCCACTACCTCACGCTCTCCTTCCACGAGCGGGTCGATTACGGCGATGGCTTCGGTGGCACCACCGGCCTGCCGCCGTACCGGCTGTTCTTCGGCGGCGGTCCGGACTCGGTGCGCGGCTTTCGCGAGAGCTGGCTCGGCCCACGCGACCAGTTCGGCAACCCCTACGGCGGCAACTTCGACATCATCAGCCAGAACGAGCTGCTGCTGCCGATTCCGGCGAAGTGGCGCCAGACGGCCCGCGTCAGCCTGTTCTTCGACATGGGCAATGTGTTCTACACCGGCAGCCGGGTGAAGTTCTTCGAACCGAACAACGTCACCCCGGTGTACTACCACCTGAACGGCTGGGGCTCGCTGAAGCGCTCGGTGGGCCTGGCGGTCGAGTGGCTCTCCCCGATGGGGCTGTTCCGCTTCAGCTACGGTGTGGCCCTGAACGCCACGCGCAACCTGGCCAATCCGAACGTCTGGCAGGATCAGACCAGCGGCTTCCAGTTCACGGTCGGGCAGGCCTTCTAGCCGGCCGCCCCGGGGCGCGGGCATCCGCGCCCCGGTGGTGGTAGGATGCTCGACTCAGCCGCCCCCCAAGAGGGGCGGATGCGCATTAAAGTCATCAATTTCCCTGAAATTCTCGAGGTAGGTGTCCGTGAAGCGCTTGAGCAGAAGCCATTCAGTCGTTTGGATGATCGCCGTCGGATTGCTGGTGACGGGGCTGGCCACCGCGGGCGCGCGGGCTGCGGCCATGAAGATCGGGGTGGTCAACTACGGGGTGCTGGTGCAGTCCTCCCCGCAGTACAAGGCCGCCATTGCCTCCCTGCGCGCCGAGTTCCTGCCCAAGCAGAACACGCTGCGCGCCGAGGCGAAGACCCTGCAGCTGAAGCAGCAGAAGCTGCAGCGTAACCAGGCGACCATGACGCAGGACCAGGTCGCCCAGGCCGAACTCGATCTGCGCGAGAAGTTCGAGTCGTTCCGCCAGGAGTCGGCCAAGGTGCAGCAGGCGCTCAATACGCGCCGCAACGAGCTGTTCACCAAGGTGCAGAACTCGATCGCCATGATCGTACAGAACTACGCCAAGCAGCACGGCTTCACCCTGGTGATGATGAACGACGGGGTGATTTACGCCGACCCGGCGCTGGATCTGACCCCGTCGATCCTGCGCATTCTGAAGGCCTCACCGGCCAAGTAACCGCCGCGCCATGAGCGTCTCGATCGGGGAGCTCGCAGTCCGGTTCGGCTGCGAGCTCAGAGGCGATCCGGGCGTAGCGGTGGAGAGGGTGGCGACGCTGGCCGATGCCGACGCGCAGTCGGTGGCCTTCGTCGCCAACCCGCGCTACCGGGCGCAGCTCGGGGCGACGCGCGCCGCGGTCGTGGTGCTCGATGAGGCGAGCGCGGCCGGGTGTCCCTGCGCGGCGCTGATCAGCGCCAACCCCCACGCCACCTTCGCGCGCATCGCCGCGGTGCTGCATCCGGCCCCCGCGGGGACCCCGGGCGTACATCCCTCGGCGATCCTCGCACCCGGCGCCCAGGTCGACCCCACGGCCCACATCGGGGCGCTCTGCGTCATCGGCGCAGGGGCACGGATCGGCGCGCGCGCCTATATTGGGCCGCAGTGCCTGATCGAGGACGGCGTGCAGGTGGCGGACGATGTGCGCCTGGTGGCGCGGGTGACGCTCTGCCGTGGGGTGACCGTCGGGGAACGCACGGTGATCCAGCCCGGCGCAGTGCTCGGCGGCGACGGGTTCGGATTCGCGCAGGATGCGGGCCGCTGGCTGAAGGTGCCGCAGACCGGTGGGGTGCGGGTCGGGGTCGACGTCGAGATCGGCTCCAACACCACGATCGACCGCGGTGCGATCGAGGACACGGTGATCGAGGAGGGCGCCAAACTCGACAACCTGATCCAGATCGCCCACAACGTGCGCATTGGCGCGCACACCGCGCTGGCGGCCTGCGTCGGGGTGTCCGGCAGCACCAGCATCGGGCAGCGCTGCATGATCGGCGGGCAGGTCGGCATCGGCGGGCATCTGACGATCTGCGACGACGTGATGATCACCGGCTGCACCATGGTCAGCCATTCGGTAAGCCGCCCCGGCGTATACTCCGGCGGCATTCCGCTCGAGGAGGCACACACCTGGCGCCGTCTGGTCGGGCGTTTCAAACGCCTCGAGGCGCTCGCCACGCGACTGAAGTCGCTCGAGCGCCGCTCGGGCTCTGCTGAGGATTTGGACGAGGACGATGACTGACGCGCAAATCGACATTCACGGCATCCTGAAGCTGCTGCCGCACCGCTATCCGTTCATGCTGGTCGATCGCGTGCTCGAATGGCATAGCGGGCAGAGCATCCGCGCGCTGAAGAACGTGACCTACAACGAGCCGTTCTTTCCCGGACACTTCCCGAGCCGCCCGGTGATGCCCGGGGTGATCCTTATCGAGGCGCTGGCGCAGACCGCCGGCATCCTGACGTTCCTCAGCGGCGATCTCGTGCCGCACGAGGACAGCCGTTTTTATTTCGTCGGCATCGACAAGGCGCGCTTTCGCAAGCCCGTCGAGCCCGGCGACCAACTGATTCTCACCGCCGCGGTGGATCGGTGTCTGCGCGGCATCTGGCGCTTCTCGACCCGTGCGCTGGTCGGGGACAACGAGGTCGCCCACGCGGAGATCATGGTGACGCCGGAGGCCGGCAAGTGATCGATTCGCACGCCATCGTCTCGCCGCGGGCGCACCTCGCCGCGGATGTCTCGGTGGGGCCCTTCAGCGTCATCGGCCCGGAGGTCGTGATCGGTCCGGGCACCGTGATCGGGCCGCACGTGGTGATCAACGGTCCGACCACCATCGGGGCGGACAACCGGATCTTCCAGTTCGCCTCGCTCGGGGATGCCCCGCAGGATAAGAAGTACCACGGCGAGCCGACCCGGCTGGAGATCGGCGATCGCAACGTGTTCCGCGAGAACACCACCGCCAACCGCGGCACGACGCATGATCGCGGCGTGACGCGCATCGGCCACGACAACCTGTTCATGGCCTACTCGCACATCGCGCACGACTGCACGGTCGGCAGCAACACGGTGTTCGCCAACTGCGCCGCCCTCGGCGGCCATGTGGAGATCGGCGACTGGGTGATCCTCGGTGGACTCACGGCCGTGCACCAGTTCACCAAGGTGGGCGCGCATGCCTTCCTCGCCGG
Organism: Pseudomonadota bacterium; assembly: GCA_021838635.1. Lineage (GTDB taxonomy): Bacteria > Pseudomonadota > Gammaproteobacteria > Steroidobacterales > Steroidobacteraceae > 13-2-20CM-66-19. Next base: position 54,161 of record JAKCDC010000012.1, on the reverse strand, counting down.
CGGGGCTATCGTCACGCGCGATGTGCCGCCGTACGTCATGGTGGCCGGCAACCCGGCCGAGCCGCACGCGGTCAACAGCGAGGGACTAAAGCGGCGCGGGTTCACGCCCGAGCAGGTGCGCAACATCCGCGACGCCTACCGCATCGTCTACCGCAGCGGACTGCGCTTGGTCGAGGCGCTCGAGCAGCTGGAGGCCGACGCGCCCGAGCGGCCCGAGATCGCGCTGTTCTGCGCCTTCATCCGCACCTCCGGCCGCAGTATCGTTCGATGACCGCTCCGCCGCTGAGCGCGTGCGAGGCCGCCCTTGCGCGCCCGGCGTTGCGTGTGGCGATCGTGGCCGGGGAGGCCTCGGGCGATCAGCTCGGTGCGGCCCTGATCGAGGCGCTGCGCGCGCGGGTCGGTGCGCTGGAGTGCTTCGGGGTGGCCGGACCGAAGATGCAGGCGGCCGGCTGCGAGGCGTGGGCCGAGGCCGAGGTGCTCTCGGTCATGGGATTCACCGAGGTGCTGCCGCACCTGCCGCGGCTGCTGCGCCTGCGTGCCGAACTGACTCGCCGCTTCCGCGAGGCGCGCCCCGACGTGTTCATCGGCATCGATGCCCCGGCATTCAACTTGGGTCTCGCCGCGCGCCTGCATGCCGCGGGGATTGCGACGGTGCAGTATGTCGCGCCGCAGGTGTGGGCGTGGCGCCAGGGCCGGGTGCACAAGATCGGCCGCGCCTGCGACCTGGTGCTGTGTCTGCTGCCGTTCGAGACCGACTTTTACACCCGCCACGGCGTGGCCGCCGAGTTCGTCGGTCATCCGCTGGCCGATCAGATCCCGCTGCAGAGCGATCGGGCCGGGGCGCGCGCCGCGCTCGGGCTGCCGGCCGAGGCGACCGTCGTGGCGCTGTTGCCGGGCAGCCGGTTGGGGGAGGTGGGCCGGCTCGCGAGGGACTTCCTCGACGCTGCGGCGTGGATCGCCGCCCGGCGGCCCGAGGTGCGGTTCGTGGCGCCGATGGCCAGTGCTGGCGCCCGGGAGTTGTTCCTGAGGAAACGATCTGAAGTTCCGGATTATCCAGAAATTTTAATCACCGATGGTCAGGCCCAGCGCGTCTTGGCCGCCTGCGACGGCGCGCTGGTGGCCTCGGGAACCGCTACACTGGAAACGCTGCTTTCGCGGCGCGTGATGGTCGTGGCGTATCGGCTGGGCGCGATGACGGCATTTCTCCTGCGGCGGCTGCGTCTGGTGAAAGTCCCGTATTTCTCACAACCGAATCTGCTGCTCGGGCGGCGGTTCGTGCCCGAGTTCCTTCAGGAGGGCGTCAGCGGCGCGACGCTCGGTGCGGCGCTGCTTGCGCATCTGGAGGATCCGGCCTACGGGCAGACGCTGGCGCACGAGTTCGAGCGCGTGCACCGCGAACTGCGCTGCGGGGGCGCGGGGCTTGCCGCCGAGGCCATCCTGCGCCAGCTGGGGCGCACCGGCGAGGCACGCACATGAGGGCGCCCGGGTTGACCGCCGGGGTCGATGAGGCCGGCCGCGGACCGCTCGCCGGACCGGTCATCGCCGCGGCGGTGATTCTCGATCCGGCCCAGCCCATCGACGGGCTCGCCGATTCCAAGGCGTTGAGCGAAGCGGCGCGCGAGCGGCTCGCGCCGCTGATCCGCGCGCGCGCGATCGCCTGGGCGATCGGTAGCGCCGAGCGTGCCGAGATCGACGCGATCAACATCCTGGAGGCGACGCTGCTCGCCATGCGGCGCGCGCTGCTAGGACTCGTGGTGCGTCCGGCGCACGTGCAGATCGATGGCAACCGGGCCCCGCCGGTCTCGGATCTGGGCTGCAGCCTCGAGACCGTGGTGCGGGGCGATGCGACGGTGGCGGCGATCGGCGCGGCGTCCATCCTGGCCAAGACGCACCGCGATGCGCTGATGCGCCAGCTCGATCGGACCTGCCCGGGCTACGGCTTCGCGCGCCACAAGGGCTATGGCACGGCGGCGCACCTGGCGGCGCTGAGCCGCCTGGGACCCTCGAGCGAACATCGTCTTTCGTTCGCGCCGGTGCGTGCCGCGGCGCGGGCGCGCCGCTGAACCCATGAGCGGCGGTTTCGTCCATCTGCGCCTGCACACCGAGTACTCGCTGATCGACAGCGTGGTGCGAGTCCCGGAGCTGATGACGGCGGTGGCCGGGGCCGGCATGGCCGCGGTGGGTCTGACCGATCAGTGCAACCTGTTCGCGATGGTGAAGTTCTATCGCGCCGCGCTTGAGCGCGGCGTGAAGCCGGTGATCGGGGTCGACCTGCTGCTGCGCGAAGGCGCCGAGCACCAGGCGCCGAGCCGACTGACACTGCTGTGTCAGTCGCAGACCGGGTATCGCAACGTGACGCGCCTGGTGAGCCGCGCGTATCTGCAAGGGCAGCAGCGCGGCGTGCCGATGCTCGAGCGCGAGTGGCTCACGGCCGAGGCGCTCGAGGGGCTGATTGGGCTGTCCTGCGCCGCCGAGGGCGATGTCGGGCGGGCGCTCGCCAACGGGCGCGCCGCGGACGCCGAGGCGGCGCTGGAGCGTTGGCTCGCACTGCTGCCGGAGCGTTACTACCTGGAGCTGCAGCGGCTGGGTCGCCCCGGTGAGGAGGCCTACATCAGCGCGGCTGTGGCGCTCGCGGCGCGTCGCGGTGTGCCGCTCGTGGCCACCAACGACGTGCGCTTCCTCAAGCGCGAGGACTTCGAATCGCACGAGGCGCGCGTGTGCATCCACGAGGGACAGCAGCTCGCCGATGCGGCCCGTCCACGCCGCTACAGTCCCGAGCAGTATCTGCGCACCCCGCAGGAGATGGCCGCGCTGTTCGCCGATCTTCCCGAGGCGCTGGAGAACACCGTCGAGATCGCCCGGCGCACCTCGTTGGTGCTCGATCTCGGCAAGCCGCGCCTGCCGCCGTATCCGGTACCGGGCGAGATGAGCACCGAGGCGTTCCTGCGCGCCGAGTCGGCCGCCGGGTTGACGCGCCGGCTGGCCGAACTCGCCGGCAGCGCGACGGCGCCGCAACCGGCTCCGTACCACGAGCGGCTCGGCCGCGAGCTCGATGTCATCTGTCAGATGGGGTTCGCCGGCTACTTTCTCATCGTCGCGGACTTCATCCGCTGGGCGAAGGGCAATGGCGTGCCGGTGGGCCCCGGTCGCGGCTCGGGCGCCGGCTCGCTGGTGGCCTACTGCCTCGGCATTACCGATCTGGATCCCTTGCGCTACGAGTTGCTCTTCGAGCGGTTCCTGAACCCCGAACGCGTCTCCATGCCCGACTTCGATGTCGATTTCTGCATGGCCGGGCGGGATCGGGTGATCGAATACGTCGCAAATCGCTACGGACGCGAGCGCGTCTCGCAGATCATTACGTACGGCACGATGGCGGCCAAGGCGGTCGTGCGCGACGTCGGTCGCGTGCTGGGCATGAGCTACGGCTACGTCGATAAAATCGCCAAGCTCATTCCCTTCGAACTCGGCATCACCCTCGATGAGGCGCTGGAGAAGGAGCCGGAGCTGAAGAAGCTCTACGACACCGAGGAGGAGATCCGCACGCTGATCGATCTGGCCCGCTCGCTGGAGGGTCTCACCCGCAACGCCGGCATGCACGCCGGCGGGGTGGTCATCGCCCCTTCGGTGTTGACGGACTTCACGCCGCTTTACTGCGACGATGCCGGCGGGAGCCTGGTGACGCAGTTCGACAAGGACGACGTGGAGGCCGCCGGACTGGTCAAGTTCGACTTCCTCGGCCTGCGCACCCTCACCATCATCGACTGGACGGTCAAGGCGATCAACGCCAAGCGCGCCGAGCGCGGCGAGCCGTTGCTCGACATCGCCAAGATCCCGCTCGATGACGCGTTCACCTACGAGCGGGTGTTCAAGAGCGCACAGACCGTCGCGGTGTTCCAGTTTGAATCCGGCGGCATGCGCCGGATGCTGAAGGACGCCAAGCCCGACCGTATCGATGATCTGATCGCCCTCGGGGCGCTGTACCGGCCGGGTCCGATGGACCTGATACCCGAGTACATCGCCTGCAAACACGGCAAGAAGCCCGAGTATCTGCACCCGCAGATGCAGCAGGTGCTCGGTGTCACCCACGGGGTGTTCGTCTACCAGGAGCAGGTGATGCAGATCGCCCAGCGCCTGGCCGGCTACACGCTCGGGGGCGCGGATCTGCTGCGCCGCGCCATGGGCAAGAAGAAGCCCGAGGAGATGGCCAAGCAACGCGGGGTGTTCCTCGCCGGGGCCACCGCGCGCGGCATTCCGGAGCCGATCGCCAGCGCCATCTTCGATCAGATGGAGAAGTTCGCCGGCTACGGATTCAACAAATCGCACGCCGCCGCGTACGCGCTGCTGTCGTACCAGACGGCCTATCTGAAGGCGCACTTCCCCGGCGAGTTCATGGCCGCGGTGCTCTCGGCCGATATGGATCACACCGACAAGGTGGTGACCCTGATCCGCGAGTGCGCCGAGATCGGCCTGACCGTGCTGGCCCCGGATGTGAATCATTCGCAGTACGCCTTCACCGCCGAGGGGCGCACGATTCGCTACGGCCTCGGCGCGGTGCGCGGCGTCGGGCAGGGGGCGGCCGAGGCGCTGATCGGGGAGCGTGCGGCGCGCGGGGCGTTTGCGAGTCTGGAGGATCTGTGCCGCCGGCTCGATCTGCAGAAGCTCAACCGCCGGGTGCTCGAGGCGCTGCTGCGCTCGGGCAGCCTCGATGCGCTCGGGCCGAACCGCGCCACGCTGATGGAGCGGCTGCCGGCGGCGATGCAGCTCGGGGAGCAGGACTCACGCGCGAGCCGCGCCGGCCAGGACGATCTGTTCGGGCTCGCCGCGCCCGCCCCGAATGCGCCCGTGGCCGCAAGCGCCGCGGAGCTGCCCGAGTGGCCGCAGTCGGTGCGCCTCGCCGGGGAGCGCGAGACGCTGGGGTTGTATCTGACCGGACATCCGATCGGTGCCTATGAGTCGGGACTGGCGCGCCTGGTGAGCCACCGCATCGGGGATCTGATCGGCGAGCGGCCCATGCCGGGCGCTGAGCCGATGCGCGGGCGCGGCGGGCGCACCGTCACGGTTGCCGGACTCATCGACGAGGTGCGCAAGCGTGGCCCACGCACCATTCTCACCCTCGATGACCGCACCGGGCGAATCGAGGCGAGTCTGTTCGAGGAGCAGTACCAGCAGTTCAAGGCGCTGATCAGCAAGGATGCCCTGGTGCTTGCCGAGGGGCAGTTGCGCTTCGATGAGTTCTCCGACGGCTGGCGCATCGGCGTGCGGCGGCTGACCGACCTCGCCAAGGTGCGCGAGCAGCAGGCGCGGCGCATCGTGCTGAAGTGGCCGCAGCGCGCGGCGACGGGCGCGCTGCAGGGGCGCCTGGCGGAGCTGCTCGAGCGCTATCGCCCCGGGCCGTGCGCCCTCGCGGTGGAATACGCCGGTGAGGGCGCGCGCGGCATGGTGGCCTTCGGCGAGCAGTGGCGCGTGCAGCCGGCCGCGGAGCTGATCGAGGCGCTCGAGCGGCTGTTCGGCGCCGCCGCGGTGCGCGTGCTCTACAGCGCTCCGCCCGACACCCCTCAGCGCTCGGCGGACGGACCCTGAGGCGGGGTGCTTGCACCGCGCCCGCCTCGCCCTTACCCTCGCGCCCAGCACGAGACAACCCCGGGAAACCGCATGGCCGTCGCCTTTCTCGATTTCGAACAGCCCATCGCCGAGCTCGAAGCGAAGATCGAGGAGCTCAAGCACGTCACCTGTGACCCCGAGGTCAACATCCAGGAGGAGATCACGCGGTTGCAGGCCAAGAGCCGCCAGCTCACCACCAGCATCTTCGCGAACCTCACCCCCTGGCAGATCACCCAGCTGGCGCGCCACCCGCAGCGGCCCTACACGCTCGATTACATCGGGGCGATCTGCACCGACTTCAACGAGATGCACGGCGATCGGATGTACGGGGATGATCCGGCGATCGTCGGCGGCCTGGCGCGCATCGACGGCCGCCCGGTCATGGTCATCGGCCACCAGAAGGGTCGTGACACCAAGGAGCGCGTGCGGCGCAACTACGGCATGCCGCGCCCCGAGGGCTACCGCAAGGCGCTGCGGCTGATGCAGCTCGCCGAGCGCTTCGCGCTGCCGCTGTTGACGCTGATCGATACCCAGGGGGCCTATCCGGGCGTCGGGGCCGAGGAGCGCGGCCAGAGTGAGGCGATCGCCCGCAATCTGCTCGAGATGTCGACCCTGGGGGTGCCGGTGGTCACGGTGGTGACGGGCGAGGGCGGTTCGGGCGGGGCACTGGCGATCGGGGTCTGCGATCGTCTGTTGATGCTGCAGTACAGCACCTACTCGGTGATCTCCCCGGAGGGCTGCGCCTCGATTCTCTGGAAGAGCCAGGATAAGCGCGAGGCGGCCGCCGAGGCGCTGAACCTCACGGCCGATCGGCTGGAGATGCTCGGTCTGGTCGATCAGGTGATCGAGGAGCCGCTCGGGGGCGCGCACCGCGATCCGGCTGCGACCGCCGCGAGTCTCAAGGCGGCGCTGCTCACCCATCTCGATGCGCTCGTGGCGCTGCCGCGCGAGCAGCTGCTCGCGGCGCGCGCCGAGCGCATTGCGGGCTTCGGCGTATTCGACGAGAGCGACTCGTGAACGAGTCGGCGCGTCGTTGAGCGGCGCGCGCACGCGCATGCGCGCGGCGGGCTACTCGCCCGCGCGGCTCGACGCCGCGCTCACGGCCCTGCTGCCTGAACGGTCCACGGCACGCCTGTGCGTCGCGTTCAGCGGCGGGGTCGACTCCACCGCGCTGCTGGCGGCACTGGCCCGTCTGCGCCCGCCTCCGGCGGCGCTGCGCGCCGTGCACGTCGATCATGGCCTGCACCGCCAGTCCGTCCGCTGGAGCCGTCAATGCCGGGCGCTGGCGCGCCAGCTCGGCGTGCCGCTGACGGTGGTGCGCGTGCACGTGGAACATGCCCCGGGCGGCTCGCTGGAGGAGGCGGCGCGCACGGCGCGCTACCGGGCACTGGCGGCCGGACTGAAGCGCGGCGAGGTGCTGCTCACCGCCCATCACCAGGACGATCAGCTCGAGACCGTGTTGCTGCAGCTGCTGCGCGGCTGCGGCCTCGCGGGATTGGCGGCCATGGCCCCGAGTGCGCCGTTCGCGACGAGCGCGCTGCTGCGCCCGCTGCTGGGCTTCAGCCGCGCCGAGCTTGCCGCCTGGGTCGGCGCCGAGGGACTGCCGGTGAGCGAAGATCTCTCGAACCTCGATGAGCGCTTCGATCGCAATTACCTGCGCCGCCAGGTGCTCCCGGCGGTGCGTGCCCGCTGGCGCGGCGCGGCCGGCGCGGTGGCCCGTACCGCGCGGCTCGCCGCCGAGGGCCAGCAGCTGCTCGAGGCACTGGCCCGCAGCGATCTGGAACCGGCCAGCGATGGCGCTGCGCTCTCGGTCAAGGCGCTGCGCCGGCTCTCCCCGGCGCGGCGGCGCAATGCGCTGCGTCTGTGGATCGGCGCGCACGGGGGCCCGCTGCCCGATGCACGCCGGCTCGAGCAGATCGCCGGTCCGGTGCTCGAGGCACGCCCCGATGCGCAGCCCCAGGTACTCTGGGGCGGCACTCGCTTGGTGCGCCATGCCGATCTGCTGTGGCTCGAGCCGCTCGCGGCGGTGTCAGGTCGCGTGCCCCCCGGGGCGGAGGTGCCCTGGGACGTGCGGACCTCGATGCGGTGTGAGTTGCCTGGCGGCTGCGGCACGCTCGAGCTCATGGCCGATGCGCACGGGCCGCTCGATCTGGATGCGTTGGGCACGTCGCTGACGGTGCGCTGGCGCAGCGGTGGGGAGCGCCTGCGTCTGCGTCCCGGTGGGGCGCGTCGTGCGCTGAAGAGCCTGCTGCAGGAGGCGCGCGTGCCGCCGGCGCAGCGCGCCCGTCTGCCGCTGCTCTATCAGGGCGATCGGTTGCTTGCGGCGGCGGATCTGTGGCTCGATGAGAGCGTGCGCGCGCGCCGCGGCGCGCGCCGCCGGGCACGACTGCGCTGGAAGAAGACGCCCCACGCCGGCCGCTGATGTGCTAGTCTGCTTGCCCGTCGTTCATGCAGCCATGAACACCCGGCAGCGGTTCCAACGGCGGTTCACCTAAACTCACGATTTATATGACGCGATTCGTATTCGTCACCGGCGGTGTCGTATCCTCGCTGGGCAAAGGTATTGCCAGTGCATCGCTCGGGGCGATCCTCGAGGCACGCGGCCTGAAGGTCGCGATGGTCAAGCTCGATCCGTACATCAACGTCGATCCGGGCACCATGAGTCCGTTCCAGCACGGCGAGGTGTTTGTCACCAGCGACGGCACCGAGACGGACCTGGACCTCGGACACTATGAGCGCTTCGTGCGCACCACCACCGGGCGCAACAGCAACTTCACCACCGGTCGGATCTACGAGCGGGTGATCGCCAAGGAGCGCCGCGGCGATTATCTCGGCGCTACGGTGCAGGTCATTCCGCACATCACCGATGAGATCAAGCGCAGCATCCAGCTCGGCGCCGAAGGGGCCGACGTGTGCATGGTGGAGATCGGCGGTACGGTCGGGGACATCGAGTCGCTGCCGTTCCTCGAGGCGATCCGCCAGATGGGCGTGGAGTTCGGGCACAGCCGCTGCGTCTATCTGCACCTCACCCTGATACCGACCATGGGCGGATCCGGGGAGATCAAGACCAAACCCACGCAGCACTCGGTGAAGGAGCTGCGCGGCATCGGCATCCAGCCCGACGTGCTGCTGTGCCGCTGCAAGCATCCTCTGCCGGATGAGCAGCGGCGCAAGATCGCGCTGTTCACCAACGTCGAGGAGCGCGCGGTCATCTCCGCGATCGACGCTGATGACATTTATCAGATTCCCATGCTGCTGCACGAGCACGGCCTCGATGACATCGTCGTCGGCAAGCTCGGCCTCGAGGTGCCCCCGACCGACCTCACCGAGTGGCGCCAGGTGGTCAACGCCAAGGCCAACCCCGAGGGACAGGTCGACATCGCCATGGTCGGCAAGTACGTGCAGATCCGCGACTCGTACCTCTCGCTGCACGAGGCGCTGATGCACGGTGGACTGCGCACGCGCACCCGCGTCAACATCCACTACATCGAGTCGACCGAGGTCGAGACCCAGGGCACCCATGCGCTGAAGGGCATGGATGCGATCCTCGTGCCGGGCGGGTTCGGCGAGCGCGGCATCGAGGGTAAGATTCTCGCGGCGCGCTATGCGCGCGAGCACGGCGTGCCGTACCTCGGCATCTGCCTCGGCATGCAGGTGGCGATCGTCGAGTACGGTCGGGATGTGCTCGGACTCGCCGGCGCGAACAGCACCGAGTTCAACCGCGCGACGCCCCATCCGGTGATTGCGCTGATCAGCGAGTGGCAGGACCAGGCGCGCGGCACTCAGACCCGCGATGAGGCCTCGGGCAAGGGCGGTACCATGCGCCTCGGGGCGCAGGAGGTGCTGCTCGGAGCCGGCACGCGCGCGCACGAGCTCTATGGCAAGGACGTGATCCTCGAGCGGCATCGGCACCGCTACGAGTTCAACAACAATTTCCTCGAGCGCTACCGCGCCGCGGGGCTGCGCTTCTCGGGGTTCTCGCGCGACGGACTGGTCGAGATGATCGAGCTGACGAACCACCCGTGGTTCGTCGCCACGCAGTTCCATCCGGAGTTCACCTCCACGCCGCGTGACGGGCATCCGCTGTTCAGCGGATTTATCCGCGCGGCGCGCGAGAAGCGCACCGCCGAGCTGCCGCAGGCCGCGCTCGCCTGAAAGGGGGTAAGGGCATGCAGCTCGCCGGGGCGCACATCGGGATCGACCAGCCGTTGCTCGTGATCGCAGGGCCATGCGTCATCGAGAGCGAGACGCTGGTGCAGGAGGTCGCCGGGCGGCTGCGCGAGATCACGCGGCGGCTCGCGCTGCCATTCGTGTTCAAGTCCTCCTTCGACAAGGCCAACCGCTCCTCGAAGAAGAGCTTCCGCGGCCCGGGCCTCGAGCAGGGGCTGAAGGTGCTCGAGGGTGTGCGGCGCACGTTCGGCGTGCCGGTGCTCACCGATGTGCACGAGGACACCCCGCTCGCCGAGGTCGCCGCGGTGGTCGATGTCCTGCAGACGCCGGCATTTCTCTGCCGGCAGACGAATTTCATCCTGAACGTGGCGGCGTGCGGCAAGCCGGTCAACATCAAGAAGGGCCAGTTCCTCTCCCCCTGGGAGATGCGCAACGTCGTCGAGAAGGCGCGCTCGACCGGCAACGAGCACATCATGGTGTGCGAGCGCGGCTTCAGCTTCGGGTACAACAACCTGGTGGCCGACATGCGCTCCCTCGCGGTCATGCGCGAGTGCGACTGCCCGGTGATCTTCGATGCGACCCACTCGGTGCAGCTGCCGGGCGGACGCGGGGAGAGTTCCGGGGGCCAGCGCGAGTTCGTGCCGGTGCTGGCGCGCGCGGCAGTGGCCGCGGGCGTCGCCGGGGTGTTCATGGAGACGCATCCGAACCCCGAGCGCGCGCTGTCCGACGGGCCGAATGCCTGGCCGCTGGAGCGCATCGAGCCGCTGCTCGAGACGCTCAAGGCGCTGGATGCCGCCGCCAAGGCCCGACCGTTCGAAGAGACTTTGCTGGCACCAGAATAGGAAGTGAACGATGAGCCGAATCGCCGACGTCCGTGGCCGTGAAATCCTCGATTCCCGCGGCAATCCGACCGTAGAGTGCGATGTGATCCTCGAGTCCGGCGCACTGGGCCGGGCCGCGGTGCCCTCTGGCGCCTCGACCGGTACGCGCGAGGCCGTGGAGCTGCGCGACGGGGACAAGAAGCGCTACCTCGGCAAAGGGGTGCTGAAGGCCGTCGAACACGTCAACACGGTGTTGAAGCAGGCGGTGCGCGGCGTCGATCCGCGCGAGCAGGCCGCGCTCGATGAAAAAATGATCGCCCTCGATGGCACCGAGAACAAGGGCCGGCTCGGTGCCAACGCCCTGCTTGCCATCTCGCTCGCCAGCGCGCACGCGGCGGCGAATGAGGCCGGGCAGCCGCTGTATCGCTATCTCGGCGAGACGCTCTGCGCAGGGCGCGAGCCGGTGATGCCGGTGCCGATGATGAACATCATCAATGGCGGGGCCCATGCCAACAATAGCCTCGACATCCAGGAGTTCATGATCCTGCCGGTCGGGGCGCCAAACTTCCGCGAGGCGCTGCGCTACGGCGCGGAGGTGTTCCACGCGCTGAAGAAGCTGCTCAATGAGCGCGATCTGGCCACCTCGGTGGGCGATGAGGGCGGGTTCGCGCCGAACATCGGTTCGAACGCCGAGGCGCTCGAGCTGATCCTGCAGGCCATCGAGAAGGCCGGTTACACCCCGGGCCGGGACATCTACCTCGGTCTGGATGCGGCGAGCTCGGAGTTCCACCGCAACGGCAGCTACGAGCTGAAGGGTGAGTCGCGCCGCTTCACCAGCCAGGAATTCACCCGCTACCTCGCCGATCTGGCCGCGCGCTATCCGATCATCACGATCGAGGACGGCATGGCCGAGGACGATTGGGACGGCTGGACGCACCTGACGCGCGCGATCGGCGAGAAATGCCAGGTGGTCGGTGATGACGTGTTCGTCACCAACACCCGCATCCTCGCCGAGGGCATCGAGAAGCACGTGGCGAATGCGGTGCTGATCAAGCCGAACCAGATCGGTACGCTCACCGAGACGCTCGCGACCATCGAGATGGCCGACCAGGCGCACTATGCCTCGGTGGTCTCGCATCGCTCGGGCGAGACCGAGGATGCGACCATCGCCGATCTGGCGGTGGCCACCGCCGCCACGCAGATCAAGACCGGATCGCTGTCGCGCTCGGACCGCATCGCCAAGTACAACCAGCTGCTGCGCATCGAGGCGCAGCTCGGCAAGGTGCGCTATGCGGGCCGGGACGCCTTCCCGGTAAAGATTTGATTGGCGCGGCCGGCCGCCGTAAGCTCAGCCCGGGGCGAAGCCCCGGGCCACGCACCGCATGAAAGTCCTCCTCGCCGCACTGATCGTCGTTTTGGTACTGCTGCAGTACCGCATCTGGATCTCCGATCAAGGAGTGCGGCCGGTCTACCGGCTCGAGCGGGTGGTGGCGGCGCAGGAGAAGCTCAACGCGCACCTGAGCCGGCGCAATGCGCGCCTGGAGGCGGAGGTGGCCGATCTGAAGACCGGCACCGGCGCGATCGAGGAGCGCGCGCGCAGCCAGCTCGGCATGATTGGCCCGCACGAAACCTTCTACATGGTCGTTGAACCGCCGCGCTTCCCGCCGGCCGGGTCGCGCTGAGTCATGCGCTACTGGTTGGTGATGCCGGCGGCCGGAATCGGCCGGCGGTTCGGGGCCGAACGGCCCAAGCAGTACGCGCCGCTCTGTGGGCGCACGGTGATCCAGTGGGCGCTTGAACCGTTTCTCGCCGATGCGCGCTGTGCCGGTGCGATGGTGGCCCTCGCGGCGCACGATTCGTACTGGCCTGAGGTCGCGCCACCGGGGGTCATGACGGTCGCCGGCGGCGCCGAGCGCAGTCACTCGGTGCGCCATGCGCTCGCAGCGCTCGCCCCGCGCGCGGCGGCCGACGACTGGGTGCTGGTGCACGATGCGGCCCGACCGTGCCTGACGGGGCAGGATCTGGAGCATCTGCTCGGGGAGCTCGCCGACCATCCGCTCGGCGGGTTGCTGGCGGTGCCGGCGGCCGACACGCTCAAGCGCGCCGATGCGCACCGCGGCGTCGAGGCGACCGTGGATCGCAGCGGACTGTGGCGCGCGCTGACCCCGCAGATGTTTCGCTACGGCGCGCTCTGCGCTGCGCTTGATGCGGCGCACGCGGCGGGCCGGGTGCCCACCGATGAGGCGCAGGCACTCGAGTGGCGCCACGAGCACCCGCGGCTCGTGGCCGGTTCGGCCGGTAACCTGAAAATCACCACCGCGGCGGACCTGACGCTCGCGGCGGCTTTGCTGGAGGCCTCGGCATGAGAGTGGGGACGGGGTTCGATGTGCATGCGTTCGGTCCGGGCGAGCACGTGATGCTCGGCGGGGTACGGGTGGCGCACACCCAGGGGGTGCTTGCGCATTCCGACGGGGACGTGCTGCTGCATGCGCTCACCGACGCGCTGCTGGGGGCGGCCGGACTTGGCGACATCGGTGAGCATTTCAGGGACACCGATCCGCGCTGGAAGGGGGCCGACAGCGCCGGCTTTGTGACCCATACGCTCGCTCTGGTGCGCGCCCGGGGCTGGTGCGTCGGCAACGCGGATCTGACCCTGCTCGCCGAGCGGCCGAAGGTCGGCCCGCACCGCGAGGCGATCCGCGCGCGCATCGCCGAGCTGCTCGAAGTGGCCCCCGATGCGGTCAACGTCAAGGCGACCACCACCGAGAAACTCGGTTTCCTCGGCCGTGCCGAGGGCATCGGCGCTCAGGCGGTGGTGCTGCTGCTGAAGGCGCGCTGAGCGCGGACTGGCCGCGCCGCGCGGCCCGTGCTAGCGTGGCCCTCAGGTCGCCGTCGAACCACAACAGCACATCGGGCCGGCCTTCCCCGCGCGGGGATCGCGGTCTGAACCATCAGGGGGTCGCCATGCGTATGCAACTGAACTCGGCACTGCGCTCGGTCCTGCTCGGCATGCTTGCCGGTCTTGCGCTGCCGCTCGCCTCGGCCGTCGCTCGGGATGGCGGCAGCGGGTTGAACATTCCGCCTAAACCGCTCATCGGTCAGCAGAACGTCGCCACCGCCGATCTGCTCGTGTCCCATCCGCCGACCCGGCCGTGCATCGTGACGCTCTTTCAGTCCGACACGTTCAATGTGTATGCGCCACTGCCGTTCACCTACAGCCCGCCGGTCGATTGCCGTGGCCCCTGGGCGAAAGTCGTGTTCGTGGCGCACTTCAACGAGAACGCCGGGGTGCAGTTCGACCGCACCGCGTACGTCTTTCTCGGCAACACCGCGCTTTATTTCGGCACCACGCCGGAGCCGACCTCCAGCGTCGGTCCGGTCTGGACCGTCGAGCGCAATGTGACCGAGTACAGCGCGCTGCTCGCGCAACCGCAGTCCGGGGCCGCGACGATCTTCAACATCGTCAACAGCACCTACACCGGCGTCATCCACGGCAGCGGCTATCTGTATTTCTATCCGGTCGGGCGGGGCGAGGACGGGGCGGACGCTCACGGCCGCGGTCGCGCCGCCATACCCTCGGCGGTTTATCCGCTGAACAGCGGCAATCAGCCGAGCTATCTCTACACGCCGACGCAGCCGCTGGCGCAGCAGATCACCTTTCCGACCAACATGACGCACATCTATCTGCAGATCACCGCGCAGAGCCAGATCGGGGACGAGTTCTGGTACACCTGTGTGCCCGATCAGTACGCCCTGGAGCTGCAGAGCTGCGGCAACAGCGGCTACCGTCAGGTGGTGGTGCAGGTCGACGGGCGCACCGTCGCCTATGCGCCAGTCTCCCCGTGGATCTACAGCGGCGGGATCGATCCGTTCCTCTGGCAGCCGACCCCGGGGGTGCAGACGCTGAATTTCACGCCCTACCGGGTCGATCTGACGCCGCTTGCCGCCGAACTCGACAACGGCAGGCCGCACACCGTCGCGGTGAGCGTGTACAACGATGGCGACTACTTCTCCGTGGCCGCGAATCTGCTGGTGTACCAGGATGAGCGGGTCGGGGCGCTCAGTGGGGCTGTCACGCAGATCGACGTTCCCCCGCTCGCGCCAAACGTCACGGCCAATCTGGTCAGCGGCTCCGGCGGCAGCATCAGCGGCTCGGTCACGGTCAGCTCCGCGCTGCGCACGCGCCTGGCCGGCTACCTCGAGCTGCCGGAGGGCCTGCGCCGCACGTCGGTGGAGCAGGATGTCCAGTTCGCCAACCAACAGACCTACACGATCAACACCAGCGTCTACGATCAGCAGATCGCCCTCACCAGCGCGGTGCGCACCGTCACTGAGGTGAGCGGCGCGGGCTCTGAGGTCCGGCGCCGGGTGAGCACCTGGCGCTTCCCGCTCACGGTCAACTACGATCAGGTGCAGCAGGCGAACGGCGACTACGCCATCACCACCTCGGTGCGCCAGCACTTCAGCACGCGCACCGGCCCGGCCTGGGACAGCGCCGCGGGCCGCGCGCTCAGTGATCGCGTGCGCGCCATCGACACGCTCGAGTTCGACTCAGGCTTCAACTTCCTCGGCCATTCGGGCATGTCCGGCTCGCAGCGCTACGAGTTCGAGCGCCGGGGCGACGGCGTGTCAGAGTGCTACCTGCGCACCATCGTCAACAGTGCCAATGCGGTCAGCGCCGTGCTCGACGGTGAGCATTGCGATCTGCTCGGCGGGGCGCGCCGGCGGTGAGCGAATCGAGCGCATCGGCGCGCGCACCGGCGCGCGCCGACGCCGCGGCGCTCGATCCGCCGCGCGCGTACGGCGCGCCGCTCACTCGCGTGCGGGTGCGCGCCGAGCCGGAGGATTTCTGTGTCGAGGAGTGCCTCGGGTTCGCGCCCGCCGGCGCCGGCGCGCATGTCCTGCTCCAGGTGCGCAAGCGCGACGCGAACACCGTGTGGGTGGCCGGGGAACTCGCCCGCCTGGGCGGCTGCCGGCCGTTTGAGGTCGGCTATGCCGGGCTGAAGGACCGGCGCGCGGTGGCGGTGCAGTGGTTCACGGTGCCGCGCGGCTCGCGCTCTCCTGAGCAGTGGCGGGGCGTACGCGCGGAGGGCTTCGAGGTGCTGGAGGCACAGGGCCACACCCGCAAGCTGCCGCGCGGGGCGCTCGAGGGCAATCGCTTTCGCATCTACGCGCGCGGCGCGCCGCCGGCCCCACCGGCGCTGCAGGCGCGGCTTGAGCACATTGCCGCGCACGGCGTGCCGAACTACTTCGGGCCGCAGCGCTTTGGCCGCGAGGGCGGCAATCTGGCGAACCTGCCGGCCGATCCGAGTGCGCTGCGTCCCGGCGAGCGCAGCTTCGTGCTCTCGGCGGCGCGCAGCCTGCTGTTCAATGCGGTGCTCGCCGAGCGGGTGCGTACGGGCCGGTGGTGCGAGCTTGAGGCGGGCGATCGCGCCCAGCTCGACGGACGCGGCAGTCATTTCGCGGTCGAGGCGCCGGATGCGACGCTGCGCGAACGCGCCGCGCGGCTGGAGATCCACCCGAGCGGGCCGCTTTGGGGGCAGGGTGAAGCGGACTGCGAGGGCGCGGTGCGCACGCTCGAGACGGACATCGTGCGCGGCTATCCGGCGGCCTGCGCACTGCTCGAGGCGGCCGGCATGCGCCAGGAGCGGCGCAGCCTGCGTCTGGCGGTCCGTGACCTCGAGGCACGGATCGAGCCCGACGGGGTGCGGCTGCAGTTCCGTCTGACCCGCGGCGCGTACGCCACCGCGGTGCTGCGCGAACTGTTCGTGCTCGAGGACTACGAGCCGAGCAGCACGTAGATGGCGCCCGTGCCGCCATCGACCGCGCGCGCCGAGACGAACGCCAGCACCGGCCCGAGGCGCCGCAACAGGGCGGCCACCAGACCCTTGAGCACCGGACCGCGATGACCGGAGCGCAGCCCCTTGCCGTGCACGATGCGCACGCAGCGCCAGTCGCGCCCCAGCGCCTCGGTGAGAAACTCGCGCAGCGCCTGCTTCGCCTGCGGCACGGTCAGTCCGTGCAGATCAAGTTCGCCCTGCACCCGGTACTCCCCGCGGCGCAGGCGCCGCAGCACCTCGAGCGGCACCCCCTCGCGGCGAAACACCAGCTCATCGCCGGCGGCGAGCGCCGGGTCGAGCGGATTGCCGCTCAGGCTTTCCTCCAGCACGGCGAGCCGATCGGCGCGCGAGAACCGCGCCGCGGGCGGCGGCTTGGGCCGCTGCGGACTCGGCGCAGCTCGCGCCAGTGGCTTCACCCCGCGCACCGCGGCGCGAAACAGCTGCCGATCCTCATCGCGGTCCGATACGCACACGCTACCTCCGCCGATTTTGCTTCCAGTATAGTCGCGCCCTTCCCGAGGATCGTCCTCGCCGCGGCGCTACCCTGCCTGTGAAAATTCTGCTCAGCAACGACGACGGCTATCTCGCCACCGGCCTGCGCGTGCTGCGCCGCCGGCTCGCCGAACTCGGTGAACTCACCGTCGTCGCTCCCGACCGCAACCGCAGCGGCGCGAGCAATTCGCTCACGCTCGACATGCCGCTGCGAGTGATGGAGATCGAACCGGGTCTGTACTGCGTGCAGGGCACGCCGACCGACTGCGTGCATCTGGCGATCACCGGGTTGTTCGAGGACGAACACGACATGGTCGTCTCCGGGATCAACGACGGGGCCAATCTTGGCGATGACGTGCTCTATTCCGGCACCGTGGCGGCGGCCATCGAAGGGCGCTTCCTCGGGCTGCCGACGCTCGCGGTCTCGCTGTGCACCCGACCGGGCAGCGGCGGGCACTACGAGACGGCGGCGGCGGTGGCGCACCGGCTGGTGAGCGAGATGCTCGCCCGGCCGCTGGAGTCCTCGCTGATCCTCAACGTGAATGTGCCGGACGTGCCCTTCGAGGCGCTGCGCGGCTTTCGCAGCACCCGACTCGGGCACCGTCATCGCTCAGAACCGATCGTGCCGGCGCGTGATCCGCGCGGCCGCCCGGTGTACTGGGTGGGGCCGGCCGGTCCGCAGCAGGATGCCGGGCCGGGCACTGATTTCCACGCCGTCGATGGCGGTTACGTGTCGGTCACGCCCCTGCAGGTCGATCTGACCCGCCATGCGGCGCTCGGTGCGCTCACCGAGTGGCTGGAGGGATTCGATGGCTGACCTGCGCATGGCCGGGATCGGCATGACCTCTGCGCGCACCCGTGATCGGCTCGTGCAGCGCCTGCGCGAGCAGGGCATCAGCAATCTGGCGGTGCTCGATCGGATCCGCAACACCCCGCGGCACATCTTTGTGGATGAGGCGCTCGGCAGCCGCGCCTACGAGGATACGGCGTTGCCGATCGGCTTCGGCCAGACCATCTCCCAGCCGTACATCGTGGCGCGCATGACCGAGGCGCTGCTGGAGGGCGGGCCGCTTGGCACCGTGCTCGAGGTGGGCACGGGCTGCGGATATCAGAGCGCGGTGCTGGCGCCGCTCGTGGAGCGGCTGTACACGATCGAGCGGATCGGGGCGCTGATCGAGCGGGCCAAGGAGCGGCTGAAGGAGCTGGAGATCCGTAACGTGAAGTTCCACCACGGCGACGGCACGCAGGGCTGGAAGTCCCAGGCGCCGTTCGACGGGATCCTGGTGGCGGCTGCCCCGTTGGCGGTACCGCCGGCGCTGCTGAAGCAGCTCGCCCCGGGCGGACGGCTGATCGTGCCGGTGGGCACCGAGGGCAAACAGGAGCTGATGCGCTACACGCGGCGCGAGCAGGGCGTGACGCGCGAGTCGCTCGGGCGCGTGGCATTCGTGCCACTGCTCGGGGGTCGCAGCTGAGCGGCTTGCTTCCGCGTATCGCACGCGGTTAACATAGTCCCCGTCTCCTGGCGGCGACAGTTTGGCGTTCGCGACGAGACGAGGGAGAAGGCACAGGGAGGAGGGGGCGTTGACACAAAAGCAACAGCCGGATCGCGACCTCGAAAGCAACAATACACCCACGCAGCGCTGCCGTAGGCAGCGCTCGGTCGTAGAGTCCCGAACCCCTCCCCCTGTGCCTTCTTCGTCCGACGCGCGGCGCGGATTACTCGAGAAACAGCGCCGCCGCCACCCGGCGGTCCTCATGCACCAGGACGTTGAAGGTGCGGCAGGCCGCCCCGAGGTCCATCACTTCGACCCCGATGGCGTGCGCCGCAAAGGCCGCACGCACCGCCGCCGGCGCGAAGCGCTGGCGCGGCCCGGTACCGATCAGCACGACTTCAGGCTCGAGCGCGAACAGGGGCTCGAGGTGCGCCACCTCGAGGTCCTCGATGCGCTGCGGCGCCCAGGCGCTCACCAGCTGCTCGGCGGTCACGATGCAGCTGGCGCGCACCACATGCTCCCCGATGCGCAGCGCCTCGGCCGAATAGGCCCGCACCGTGTTGACGTGCGTTCCGCTCTCTAATGTGAATCGCATGACGGTACGATACCGCCGGTGAGCGAACTCGTCATCGTCATTACCGATCTGTACCTCGGCGCCGAGTCCGGGACGGCACCCGTCCCGCGCGGCACGCTGCCCGGCCTGGAGGCGCTCGGGCGCTTTGCGCGCGCCGCGCCGCTGCCGGACGGCTGGCGGCCGTGGGTGGCGCACTGGCTCGATCTGGCCCGCTATGGCGCGCTGCCGGTGGCGAGTGTGGCGGCGGCGGCGCTGGGCGAAGCGCCGGGCGACGCGCTGTGGCTCGCCGAGCCGCTGAGCCTCACCGAAGGGGTGGGGCGGGTGCATCTGGAGCGGCGCGGCCGGCTGCGCCTGACGCCCGCCGAGGCGATGCGTCTGGCGCAGGATTTCAATGCGCTCTACGCCGGCTCCGGGTTGACGCTGACGGTCTTGCCGGACGGAACATTGCTGCTCGGGGCCCCGGCGGGTGCGCCGGTGCGTACCTGGGATCCGGCTCGCCTGCCTGCCGAGTCGCTTGCCGAGCGCCTCCCGAGCGGTCCTGGGGCTGCCGAGCTGCGCCGTCTCGGCTCGGAACTGGAAATGTGGCTGTACACCCATCCGCTGAACGCTGAGCGCGCCGCGCGCGGCGCGCCACCGATCTCGCAGCTGTGGATCTGGGGCGGTGGGGCGGGTGCGGCGGCGCCGCTCGCCGGTGCGCCGTTGCACGCCGAGGTGTACGGCGAGGAGGCGTATCTGGCCGGGCTCGCCACGCTCGGCGCCGGCACCCTGCGCGCGCCGCCCGATGCGCTGGCCGCCGTGCTCGCTGCGGCGGCGGGACGGATGCTCTGTGCCCTGGAGAGCGGCGAGGCGCTGCGGCGGATGCGCCAGGCCGATCTGCTCGGCGCGCTTGCCGACCTCGATCAGCGCTGGATCGCCCCGGCGGTCGCGGCGCTTGGCGCCGGGTCGCTGCAGCGGCTCTGGCTGCTCGCCAATGACCGGGCGTGGTGTCTGCGCCGCCACGATCTGTGGCGGCGCTGGCGGCGCGGCCGCACGGCGCTCGAGGCACTGGCGTGACGCTGCGGGTGGTGCGCCGCACGGCCCCGCCGGAGGTGAGCGGGTTCGGCGAGGCGCTGCATCCGGTGCTGCGACGGGTGTATGCCGCGCGCGGCGTTCGCAGTGCGCGCGAACTGGATACGGGCCTTGAGCATCTGACGCCGGTGGGTACCCTGGAGTCGGTCGAGGCCGCCGCGCAGTTGCTGCTCGCCGAGCGCGATGGCGGGCGCATTCTGGTGATCGGGGATTTTGATGCCGACGGCGCGACCAGTACCGCTCTGATGCTGCGGGCGCTGCGCGCCTGGGGGTTCACGGCGGACTTCCTGGTGCCGAACCGGTTCGAGTTCGGGTACGGACTGACGCCGCAGATCGTACGCGTCGCCGCCGAGCGCAAACCCACGCTCATCGTCACGGTCGACAACGGCATCGCCTCGCTCGCCGGCGTCGAGGAGGCGCGCGCGCACGGCATCGAGGTGCTCATCACCGATCATCATCTGCCCGGCGAGCAGCTTCCCGCAGCGCGCGTCATCGTCAACCCCAACCTGCCGGGCAGCCGCTTTGCCAGTGGCTCGCTCGCCGGCGTGGGCGTGGCGTTCTACGTGCTCGCGGCGCTGCGCCGCCAGCTCGGGGCGGCCGGGCTGCTCGGCGCCGCGGCGCCGGGGGTCGCCGAGTGGCTCGATCTGGTCGCCCTCGGCACGGTCGCCGATCTGGTGCCGCTTGATCACAACAACCGGGTGCTGGTCGATCAGGGCCTCAAGCGCATCCGCGCCGGACGTTGCGTCGCGGGTATCCGCGCGTTGTTGGCACTGGCGTCGCGCGAGCCGGCGCGCCTGGTGAGCGCTGACCTCGGGTTCACCGTCGGGCCGCGTCTGAACGCCGCCGGGCGCCTTGAGGACATGTCGATCGGCATTCAGTGCCTGCTGGAGGACGACCCGGTGGCGGCCGCGGCGCTTGCTGCGCGGCTCGATGCTCTGAACCGCGAACGGCGGGAGATCGAGGCGCGCATGCAGGCCGAGGCGCTTGCCGCCGTGCGCGGACTCGCCGAACGCGATCCGCACGCCGAGCAGCGCAGCGCGGTGTGCCTGTTCGATCCGCAGTGGCACCAGGGTGTTGTAGGGTTGGTTGCAAGCCGCGTGAAAGATCGGCTGCGCCGGCCCGTGATCGCCTTCGCCGCCGCCGGTGATGAGGAGTTGCGCGGCTCGGCGCGCTCGGTGCCCGGCATCCACATCCGCGACGTGCTGGCGCAACTCGATGCGCGCCATCCGGGCCTGATCGGGCGCTTCGGCGGGCATGCGATGGCCGCCGGGCTGACACTTGCGCGCGCGGCGCTCGATCCATTCGCGGCGTGCTTTGATGCGACGGTGGCCGCCTGGCCCGAACGCAGCGCACTGCGCGATGCAATCGAGACCGACGGGGCGCTCGCGGTGCAGGACATCGCGCTTGAGACCGCCGAGGCGCTGCGCGCCGGCGGGCCGTGGGGACAGGCATTTCCCGAGCCGAGCTTCGATGGGGTGTTCACGGTGCGCACCGCCCGGGTGGTCGGGGAGCGACATCTGAAGATGTGGGTGCAGGGCGAGCGCAACCGCGCCTTCGATGCCATCGCGTTCAACAGCCTCGATCCTCAAGCCGAAGCGCCCCTGCCGCAGGGCGAGCGGCGGCTGGTGTACCGTCTGGACGTCAACGAATACCAGGGCGAGCGGCGGTTGCAGCTGCTGGTCGATCACATTCTCGACCCCTGAGCATTTCCCCTCCGCGCAGCTGCTGCGTCATACCTCATTGAGCGCGGCCCTTGCCGCGCCGTGCGCCGCGCGCCGGCTAGGGCCGGTGTGTGGCGAGGGAGTCGGAATGGCGTGCGCTAGGGGTGCGCCGTCGGGCACGGACTGGGGATGCCCGACGGGCGGCTGCCAAACACCGCGTAACGCGGTATGATCGACGTCAATCCTACTTCGGTCGGTGCGCAATGGGCTCGCCCCATTGCACGCCGGAATAACGGTATATCTGAAATAACACGCGGGCCGTGCTCCGCGCCGTCCCCGGCCGGCGTGGCGGTCCGTGCCGGGTGGGGGTCTCTTGGAAGCAATTCTGCAGTTCGCACAGCAGCTGTACCGCATTGCGCAGCGGGCCGGGCCGGAGCCGTTCGAGGATCTGGCGCTTGCGGCGCTGACCGAACAGGTGCCGTTCGATGCGGCGCTGTGGTTCACCGGTCAGATCGATGGCGGCCAACTGCAGGTGCACCGGCTGCACGCCTACCGCATGCCGCCGGCGGCGCTCGAGCCGCTGGTGACTCTGGTGCGTCAGCGGCCCGAGGCGCTGGCGGCGACCGCCGGCACGCACGGCACGGCGCACCTGGAGGATGCCGAGGCGCTGCTTGCGCGCGGCCTCGATGCGGCTGCGCACGAGCAACTGTGTCGCGGACGCATCGAGCGGCAGCTGCTGATGGGCACCGCCGCCTGCGGAACCCCGGGCGGCGAGTGGCTCTCGCTGCACCGAGCGCAGAGTGGCGCGCCGTTCGATGCCCAGGACTGCGAGCGCGTGCAGGTGTTGATGCCGCACCTCTCGGAGTCGCGCGCCGTGCATCGGGCGCTGTGCCTGCGGCACGCCTCGGCCGAGCCGGGCATTGCGCCCGGACCGCATCGGGCGCTCACGCTGTGCGACGGCACGGTGCTGCACTGCGGCGGGCGTCTCGCTGAGGCGATCGGCATACGCTGGCCGGAGTGGAACGGACTGCGTCTGCCGGCGGGGCTGCTCGCCCGGGCGCAGCGCGAGGAGGCCGTGGCGCTGGAGGGACTTGGACAGATCATTCAGGCGCGTCGCTTCACCGATGCGCTCGTGCTGAGCCTGCGCTCCACGCCACCGCAGGAGCGGCTCACGCCGCGCGAATACGAGCTGGTGCGGCGGTTCGCCGCCGGGGAGGACTGCAACGCCCTGGCGCGTCGCAGCGGACTGGCACCGGCCACGGTCCGCAATCTGCTGCGCCTCGCGTACCGTAAGCTCGGGATCAACAGCCGCGCGCAGCTCTTGCGTCTGCTGCACCGGGCCGAGACGGGTGCGAGGGTGGAATTTCCGCCGGCGGGCCGCTAGCATGGCGGATCCCTTCCCGCATCTCACCCGGACGGCACCGCACGATGGAACTCAATCCTCTGAAGCGCCAGCTCAAAGACCTCGAGGAGCGCATGAGCTCCCTACGGGGGTTTCTTTGAGTACGACCTGAAGAAAGAGCGCCTGGAGGAAGTTTCCCGCGAGCTGGAGGATCCGGCCGTGTGGTCGCAGCCCGAGCGCGCCCAGCAGCTCGGCCGGGAGCGGGCCAGCCTGAGCACGGACATCGAGGCGATCGCGCGGGTCGACGGAGGCATCAGCGCCGCCACGGAGCTGCTGGCGCTCGCCGAGAGCGAGCAGGACGAGGCCACCGCCGCGGATCTGATCCGCGAGGCGAGCAGCCTCGAGGGGGCGGTGCGCCGCCTGGAGCTGAAGCGCATGTTCCGCGGCGAGATGGACTCGCACAGTGCGTTTCTCGACATTCAGGCCGGCGCCGGCGGCACCGAGGCGCAGGACTGGGCGCAGATGCTGCTCAGGATGTATCTGCGCTGGGGTGCGGCGCGCGGTTTCGCGTGCGAGGTGATTGATTCGAACCCGGGCGAAGTGGCCGGCATCAAGAGCGCGACGGTGCAGGTGACGGGCGAGTTCGCCTACGGCTGGCTGCGCACCGAGACCGGGGTGCACCGCCTGGTGCGCAAGTCCCCGTTCGATTCGGGCAACCGCCGCCACACCTCCTTCGCCTCGGTGTTCATCTCGCCTGAGGTCGATGAGGACATCGCGATTGATATCAATCCGGCGGACCTGAAGACCGACGTGTACCGCTCCTCGGGGGCCGGAGGCCAGCATGTCAACAAGACCGAGTCGGCGGTGCGCATCACGCACGTGCCGTCCGGCATCGTGGTGGCCTGCCAGGCGGAACGCAGCCAGCACAAGAACCGCTCCACGGCGATGAAGATGCTCAAGGCGAAGCTGTATGAGCTCGAGGTGAACAAGCGCAACGCCGCCGCCAAGGTGCTGGAAGACTCCAAGTCCGACGTCAGTTGGGGCAATCAGATCCGCTCCTACGTGCTCGACCAGTCGCGCATCAAGGACCTGCGCACGGGAGTCGAGGTTGGCAACACCACCGCGGTGCTCGATGGGGATCTGGATCAATTTTTGGAGGCCTCGCTCAAAGCGGGGCTATAGGCAGCACATGACCGACACGCACACAGACCCGGCCGAGCGCAGCGATGAGAACAAGCTGATCGCCGAGCGACGCTCGAAACTTGACGCGCTGCGCACTCAGGGCGAGGCGTATCCGAACGATTTTCGCCGCGATGCACTCGCCGGTCAGCTGCAGGAGGCGTTCGCGCTGCGCGACGAGCAGTGGCTCGAGTCGAACCCGACGCGGGTGACGGTCGGCGGGCGGATGCTGCTGAAGCGGGTGATGGGCAAAGTGAGCTTTGCCAACATCGTCGACCGTACCGGACAGATCCAGCTGTTCCTGCACAAGGACACCGTTGGGGCCGAGGCGTACGAGGCATTCAAGGGCTGGGACGTCGGGGACATCGTCGGGGCCACCGGCATGCTGTTTCGCACCAAGACCGGGGAACTCTCGGTGCGCGTCGAGCGGCTGCGTCTGGTGGTGAAGTCGCTGCGGCCGCTGCCGGACAAGTGGCACGGCCTGGCCGATGTCGAGACGCGCTATCGGCAGCGCTACGTCGATCTGATCGTCAACGAGACCAGTCGCAACGTGTTCCGCACGCGCGCGCGCGTCGTGCGCTACCTGCGCGATTTCCTCGATGCGCTGGATTTCATCGAAGTCGAGACCCCGATGATGCAGCCGATCCCGGGCGGCGCCGCCGCGCGGCCGTTCGTGACGCATCACAACGCGCTCGACCTGCAGATGTATCTGCGCATCGCCCCTGAGCTGTACCTGAAGCGCCTGGTGGTCGGGGGCTTCGAGCGCGTCTACGAGATCAACCGCAATTTCCGCAACGAGGGACTCTCGACCCAACACAACCCCGAGTTCACGATGCTCGAGCTGTACCTGGCGTACGCTGATTACCGTGACCTCATGGACTGGATCGAGAAGGCGATCCGCGGCCTGGCGCAGACGATCCACGGCGCCGAGGTGCTCACCTACCAGGCGCGCCGCTACGATCTGAGCCGCCCGTTCCGGCGAGTCACGGTGGAGGAGGCGATCCTTGAGCACAACCCGGACCTCGAGCGCGGGCGGCTGCGCGATCCGGCCTACCTGCGCCAGGTGTGCGAGCGGCTCGGTATCGCTGCGCAGGCGCACGATGGTCCGGGCAAGCTGCAGATCGAGATCTTCGAGAAGACTGCCGAGCACACCTACATGGATCCGACCTTCGTGTGCGCGTACCCGGCGGAAGTCTCCCCGCTGTCGCGCGCCAACGATCAGGATCCGTTCATCACCGACCGGTTCGAGCTGTTCATCGCCGGCCGTGAGCTCGCCAACGGCTTCTCCGAGCTGAACGATCCGCAGGATCAGGCGGCGCGCTTTCGCGCCCAGGTCGCGCGCAAGGATCACGGTGACGAGGAGGCGATGTTCTACGACGCTGACTACGTGCGGGCGCTCGAGTACGGTATGCCGCCGACTGCCGGCCTCGGTGTCGGTATCGACCGGCTGGTGATGTTCTTCACCGATTCGCCCTCGATCCGCGACGTCATTCTCTTCCCGCACCTGCGTCCGGAAGCGATCTGAGGCGCCCCGTGATCGGAGTGTTCGACTCCGGGGTCGGCGGACTGACGGTGCTGAAGGCGCTGCTGCGCGAGCTGCCGGCCGAACGGTTCGTCTATCTGGGCGATACGGCACGGCTGCCGTACGGCACAAAGAGCGCCGAGACGGTGGGCCGCTATGCATTGCAGGCCGCCGAAGCGCTCGCCGGCTACGGACTGAAGTGTCTGGTGATGGCCTGCAACACCGCCTCGGCGGTGGCCTTACCGGCGGTGCGCGCGCAGCTGAGCACGTTGCCGGTCATCGGCGTGATCGAGCCGGGTGCCGAGGCGGCCGCCGCCGCCTCCCCGAGCGGACGCATCGCGGTGCTCGCCACCGAGGGCACGGTCCGCGGGGGCGCGTACCAGCAGGCGATCCTCAGGCGCCGTCCCGATGCCCAGGTGTACGCGCTACCGGCGCCGCTGTTTGTCGCGCTCGCCGAGGAGGGCTTGAGCGACGGTCCGATCGCCGAGGCGGTGGCTCATCATTATCTCGATGCGCTGTTCGCCGCCGCGGGTGCCGGCGCGCCCGATACTCTGGTGCTCGGGTGCACGCACTTCCCGATGGTGGCCGCGGCCATTCGCGCCGCGGTCGGCCCGGCGGTGCGCATCGTCGATTCGGCCGAGACCACCGCGCGTCACGTACGCGCCGCGCTGTGTCAGGCCGGTCTCGCGCAGGCCGGCGGGCAGGGCGGGCTGCGTCTGCTCGCCACCGACGCCCCCGAGCGCTTCGCGCGCATCGGGGCGCGTTTTCTTGAGCGGCCGATCGGCGAGCGCGAGGTCGAACTGATCGATCTGTGAGCGCTCCGCCTCACGGCAAAAGCGCATAGGGCAGTTCGAGCGCCTCGACCTGAAGGTGCGCCGCCGCGGCCTGCTCGGGCGCTTCGGCGCCCGGCAGGGCCGCGACCGCCAGAAACTCCGCACGCCCGTCCGCCAGCTGCGCCGATTCGAGCACCTCGAATGCGCGACCGTCGTCGAGCACGCCGCTCGCGCCCGGGGCGAGCACGAGCGGCTCGTGTGACCGGAAGCGCTGAGCGCGGCGTTTCACGCGCCCGCGATAGTGGGCGCGCGCGATGATTTCCTGTCCGGTGTAGCAACCCTTGTCGAACGCGATCGCATCGAGCGCATCGAGATTCAACATCTGCGCGACGAAGTGTTCGGAGGTCGCCGCGTACACCTGTGTGAGGCCGGCGCGCACATCGAGCAGCCGCCACTGTTGGCGAGCCGACGGTGAGGACTCGCTCGGTGTCTGCTCCGCGGCGGCGATTTCCAGCCAACGCGCCGGCGCGGCGCCAATGCACAGGTACTGCCGTGCCCCGAGCTGCGTGCAGCGGCCGAGCTCGGCCGCGAGCGCCTGCGGCGCAAGCTGCGCGGGCGTGCCGCTCGTCAAGTGCTCGGCCGGCGCCAGGGCGCTGATGTGCCATTCGGGCGAAACATCGGCAAGCGTGACCTTGGCGCGCAGCACGTATTTGGCGAGCCGATCTTTGACGATTGTCACGAGTTCGCGCGGCAGCAGCGCGAGCAGCTCGTCCTCGGCGCGCGCTGCGAGCCGCAGCAGCGCGATGGTGCGCCCCTGGGGCGTGTGGTAGCCGGCGAGCAGCGTGTGCTGTGAGTTGAGGCGGGTCAGGTCATTGGACAGCTGGCCTTGCAGGAAGCGCAGCGCATCGGCCCCACCGATACGCAGCACGCCGAGATCCGCCAATCCGGTGCGATGCAGTTCTGAATTCATATGACGATATCTTAGCGGACGGGAACGCCCGCAAGCTGTGCCGTGGCGGGCACAGCGCGATTCTGGCACACTGAGCGCACATGCAGGACGATTCGAATACTCTCCCACCGCCGTCCGCAACCGCACCCGGCGCAGGGACCGCAGCACATGCGCTTCCGGCGGCACGCGAGCCGCAGCCGGTGTCCCGTGAGATCGGCGGACCGGGCGGCCCCGAGCCGACGCGCTTCGGCGACTGGGAGCGCAAGGGCCGCTGTATCGACTTTTGACCTCTCGAGCATTTATGGCTGAAAGACCCACTTCGCCGCATCTGTCCGTGTACCGGATGCACCGCTACACGCTGCTCACCTCCGTGTTGAACCGCGCCACCGGGCTCGCGCTCGCACTCGGGCTGATCGTGCTGGTGTACTGGCTGATGGCCATCGCCGGCGGGCCGCTCGCCTACGCGCATGCCACGGCGCTGCTCGGGCGCGGAATCTTCAAGATCCTCTGGCTCGCGCTGCTTGCGGTGTTCGCCTATCACCTGTGCGCCGGGCTGCGCCACTTGGTGTGGGACACCGGACGCGGCCTGGAGCGCGCGCACTCGCGTGCCAGTGCCTACCTGGTGCTGATATGCAGCATCGTGTTGTTTGCGGCGCTGGCCGCGTGGCTGCTCGCCGGGAGGCACGCATGAGTCTGCGCAGTCCGCTCGGTCAGGTGCTCGGCCGCGGTGCGGCGAAGGACGGCGTGCACCACTGGTGGGTGCAGCGGCTGACGGCCGTCGCATTGGTGCCGCTCGCCATCTGGTTCGTCGTCTCGCTGCTGTCGCTGCCGACGCTCTCCTATCCGGCGGTGAGCGCCTGGATGGGTCAGGCGTGGACGGCGGTGTTGCTGATTCTGTTCGTGCTGAGCGCGGCGTGGCATTCGCAGCTCGGTGTGCGTGTGGTCATCGAGGACTACGTGCATGGGCGTGGCATGCGCACCGTTGCGCTTGCGCTGGTGACCTATCTGCACGTGCTCGCCGCCGCCGCCGGCGTGTTCGCAGTTATCAAAGTGGCGTTGGGAGGCGCCGCATGAGCACATACGAATTCATCGATCACACCTACGACGTCATCGTCGTTGGCGCGGGGGGCTCGGGGCTGCGCGCCACGCTCGGTCTTGCCGAGGCGGGTCTGTCCACGGCCTGCATCAGCAAGCTGTTCCCGACGCGCAGTCACACCGTGGCCGCCCAGGGTGGCATCAGCGCCGCGCTCGGCAACATGGGCGAGGACGACTGGCGCTGGCACATGTACGACACCATCAAGGGTTCGGACTGGCTCGGCGACCAGGATGCGATCGAGCTGATGTGCAAGGAGGCGCCGGCGGCGGTCATCGAGCTGGAGCACTACGGTGTGCCGTTCTCGCGCACCGAGCAGGGCCGGATCTATCAGCGGCCCTTCGGCGGCATGACCACGCACTTCGGCAAGGGCATCGCGCAGCGCACGTGCGCGGCGGCCGATCGCACCGGGCATGCGCTGCTGCACACGCTTTATCAGCAATCGATCCGCCGCTCCGCAACGTTCTTCGTGGAGTTCTTCGCAATCGACCTGATCATGGAGAATGGCGTGTGTCGCGGCGTGGTCGCGCTCGACATGAACGAAGGCAAGGTGCACCGCTTCCGCGCGCACATGACCATCCTCGCCACCGGGGGCTACGGCCGGGCGTACTTCTCGTGCACCTCGGCGCACTCGTGCACCGGGGACGGCAATGCCATGGCGCTGCGCGCCGGGTTGCCGCTGCAGGACATGGAGTTCGTGCAGTTCCATCCGACCGGCATCTACCGCGCCGGCTGCCTGATCACCGAGGGGGTGCGCGGGGAGGGTGGCTATCTCACCAACGCCAAGGGCGAGCGATTCATGGAGCGCTATGCGCCGAACGCGAAGGACCTTGCCTCGCGCGACGTGGTGAGCCGCGCCATGACCATCGAGATCCGCGAGGGCCGCGGCGTCGGCGCCGAGCACGATCACATCCATCTGCACCTCGAACACCTTGGGCCCGAGGTGATCCACGAGCGGTTGCCGGGCATCGCTGAGACTGCGCGCATCTTCGCCGGCGTCGATGTGACCCGCCAGCCGATCCCGGTGCAGCCGACCGTGCATTACAACATGGGCGGTATTCCCTGCAATTACCACGGCGAGGTGGTCCGGTTCCGCGATGGCGATCCGGACAGCGTCGTGCCGGGACTGATGGCGGTGGGTGAGGCGGCGTGCGTCTCGGTGCATGGGGCGAACCGGCTCGGGTCGAATTCGCTGCTCGATCTCGTGGTGTTCGGCCGCCAGGCCGCGCGCCGCTGCGCCGAGCTGATCAAGCCCGGCACGCGCCATGCGCCGCTGCCGAAGGACGGCGCGCAGCTCGCCGTGTCGCGCCTGGACCGTCTGCGCAACGCCAACGGCTCGCGCTCGACCGCCGAGATCCGTCTGGAGATGCAAAAAACCATGCAGCTCGATGCGGCGGTGTTTCGCACCGGGGAGTCCCTCGCCCAAGGGGCGCGCAAGCTCGGGGAGACCTACCAGTCCTTTGCCGACGTGCGGATCAACGACCGCTCGCTGGTGTGGAACTCCGATCTGCTCGAAACGATGGAGCTGGAGAACCTGCTGATGCAGGCCACCGCGACCATCCACTCGGCGGTGAACCGCACCGAGAGCCGCGGCGCGCACGCACGCGAGGACTATCCGAACCGCGACGATCAAAACTGGATGAAGCACACGCTGGTGTCGGTCGATGGGCCGAGTCAGGTGCGCTTTGAGTACCGGCCGGTGCACCTCAATACGCTCACCGACGACGTCGAAACCGTTCCGCCGAAGGCGCGGACTTACTGAGCAAGGGTTTCCCCGATGGCTGAGTTCCGACTGCCTCCTAACTCGCGTATCCGCGGTGGTGTCACGCACAGAGCGCCCGCCGGGGCGCAGCAAGTGCGCACCTTCCGCATCTACCGCTTCGATCCGGATTCCGGGCAGAACCCGCGGGTCGACACCTTCGAGCTCGATGTCTCGGGGTGCGGGCCGATGGTGCTCGACGGGCTGATCAGCATCAAGGCGAGCGTGGATTCCTCGCTGACCTTCCGCCGCTCCTGCCGCGAGGGGATCTGCGGCTCGTGCGCGATGAACATCAACGGGGTCAACCGGCTCGCGTGCACCACCTCGATGCACGAGCTCGGTCGGGAGATCCGCATCTATCCGCTGCCGCACATGCCGGTGGTGAAGGACCTGGTGCCGGACCTGACCCAGTTCTACGCCCAGTACGCCTCGGTCAAACCCTGGCTGCAGGCCCAGACGCCGGCGCCGCCGGACCACGAGCGGCTGCAGTCGAAGGAAGAGCAGGAGCAGATCGATCGGCCGGCCGCGTGCATTCTGTGCGCGTGCTGCTCGACGGCCTGCCCGAGCTACTGGTGGAATAGCGACCGTTATCTCGGGCCGGCCGCGCTGCTGGCCGCATACCGCTGGATCATCGACAGCCGCGATGAGGCCACCGGTGAGCGGCTCGATGCGCTGGAGGATCCGTTCAAGCTGTACCGCTGTCACACCATTATGAATTGCACGGACGTGTGCCCGAAGGACCTCAATCCCGCCAAGGCCATTGCCGAGATCAAGAAGATGCTCATCGAGCGGCAGAGCTGAACGGCGTGAGCGCACCGCTCGATGCCGAAGGAAGACGGCTGCAGTGGCGCTGCCGGCGCGGGATGAAGGAACTCGATGTCCTGCTGGAGGTCTACCTCAACGTGGCCTTGGCCAATGCGGGCCAGGAGGAGCGGGCGGTGCTCGCCCGGTTGCTGGAGTTGCCGGACCCGGAGCTGGCCAGTTACCTGCTCGCTGGCGTTGTTGCGGACGATCCGGCCCTTGCTGCGCTCATCGGGCGGATCCTCGCCGCCGCTGGCGCTGCCCCCCCGGGCGGGGGCATGATGGGGGTCCACCCTCCGGTACCGCACAGGGCGTAGAGACTTCTGAACTTATCCAAAGATTCAGTGTCTATTCAGGTCGCGGTGCGGGCGGCCTTCGTACATTCAGGAGCAGAGGGCGCGCAATGAGCGCCGATGTCAGTGATTTGAGCCTGGTTCGCCGGGTACAACGGGGCGACAAGGGTGCTTTTGATGCGCTGGTGCTCAAGTACCAGCACAAATTGGTCAAGCTGGTGACGCGCTATGTTCGTAACCCGGCCGAAGCCGAGGACATTGCTCAAGAGGCCTTTATCAAGGCGTACCGGGCATTGCCGCAGTTTCGCGGCGACAGCGCGTTTTACACCTGGCTATACCGCATCGCGATCAATACCGCGAAGAACGCGGTGGTGTCGCGTGACCGCAGCCCTGTCGATTACGACTTTGACCGTGACAGCATCGATGAGTCCTACGATATGCAAGGCCGACTGAAGGATTCCGAGACCCCCGAGGGACTGGTGCTGACCGATGAGATCCGCCAGACCGTCAACGCGGCCATCGAGCAGCTGCCGGAGGATTTGCGCACCGCGATCGTGCTGCGCGAACTCGAGGGACTTTCCTACGAGCAGATCGCCGCCTCGATGGGCTGTCCCGTCGGCACGGTGCGGTCGCGTATTTTCCGGGCGCGCGAGGCAATCGATCGGCGCTTGCGCGATGTGTTCGAGGGAGGACTGGGCCGTACGGAGGAACTCGGATGAACGAGGAACTCGACAGTCAGTTGTCCGCGATGTTCGATGACGAGCTGCCCTCGGGGGAGTGCGAGCTGCTCGCGCGCCGACTCTCGCGCGATGAGGCGCTGAAGGCGCGCTGGGGACGCTATGCGCTCATCGGGGCGGTGATCCGCGCCGAGCGCGGTGTGGTGCTGCAAAGTGCGGTGGCGGGCCGGGTGAACGCGGCGCTCAGCCACGAGCCGCAGCTCGCCCCCGGGACCCACGGGGTGCCGCGCGCCTCGGCTGCCTGGATGCGGATGCTCTCCGGTGCGGGCCTGGCGGCGGGTGTCGCGGCGCTGTCGATTCTGTGGTTGCGCGCCCATCATGGCGGACCGCTGCTTGGCGCTGCGCCGATGACCGTCGCGAGCGTGGCGGCGACACCGGTCGTCGATGGTGTGGCCCGCCGGCGCAGCCGCGGCCCGGACAGCTACGTGGTGCCCCCGAGCACCCCGGCTGTCATGACCCCCATGCCGCCGACCCAGCTGGCGGATTATGTCGTGGCGCACAGCGCGTATTCCTGGCCCATCAGCGGCGGTAGTCTGCTGTCTTCGTTGATGGTCAGTGAGGCGGCAGCGAGTCCGCCGGCCGCGCCCCGGCGCCGCGCGGTCCGGCAGGTCGCCGGCCATGGCCATGTCGCCTCGCAGCCGCACTAGCAGGGCCTTCGGCGCCTGGGCTCTGGTGTGGGCGATCGGCAGCGCCACGGCGCTCGCCGGCGAGCCGGCGGTGCTGCTCGAGCGGATGAATCATGCCCTGAGCACCCTCGATTACGAGGGGACGTTCGCGCATTGGGAGGGCGGGCAGGTGCAAATGCTGCGCATCGTGCACCGCTTGAAAAATGGGGTGGTCTCAGAGCGGCTGCAGTCGCTCGATGGTTCGGGGCGGGAGTTCATCCGCATCGGATCAAATCTCACCTGCTACCTGCCCGACAAGCGCGAGGCGCTGGTCGAGCAGATGCCCAAGAACAGCTCGCTGATCGGCACCATGCCGGTGCTGAACAAGAACACCGAGCGGTTCTATCGGTTGCACGAAGGGCCGCGTGAGCGCATCGATCAGCATCTGACGCGCCTGGTGACGGTGATGCCGCGGGATGATTACCGCTACGGTTATCGGCTGTGGATCGACCGGCACGGCCTGCCGCTGAAGATTCAGCTCTGGGACGCCCGCCACGGCGGTAAGGTGATCGAGCAGATCGCCTTCGCCACGTTGAAAATCAAGTCAAGCATCCCGGATGCGGCCTTCGCCCCGCAGCTGTCCACGAGCGGCTACCGCTGGCTGCGCAACCACACACCGCCGCCGAAGCAGGGCGGGTTGGTGTGGAATGCGCTGTGGCTGCCGCCGGGCTTTCACATGGCCACGAACGTGGCGCAGAGCATGCCGGGGACCCTCGGGCCGGTCGAGCACCTGGTGTACACCGACGGGCTGGCCTCGGTTTCGGTGTTCGTCGCCCGCCATGCGCAGCGCAAGGCGGCGCATGCGGCGGTAGAATCGGCCCATATGGGCGCGTCCAACGTTTTCTCCACACTGGTCGACGGGCACCGCGTGACTGCGGTGGGTGAGGCGCCGGCGCGCACCGTGCGCTCGATCGCCGACTCGGTACGGGCCCAGCCGGCCTCGTTCCCGGCACTCTCGGGTGGGACGTTCGCCCATTCGGTGCCGCCGCCTTGAGCGCCCCGACGCTGACGTTGGTCTCGCGGCGGGACTGCCTGCTGTGCGATGAGATGCTCGCCGCGCTGCACGCGTTCGGCGCGCAGGAGACACTGCCTGCGCTGCGACAGCTCGATGTCGACTCCGACCCGGAACTGACCCGTCGCTACGGGCTGCAGGTACCGGTGCTGCTGCTCGGGGAGACGCTGGTGTGCCGTTTCCGCCTCGACCCTGCGGCGCTGCGGCGCCACCTCGGCGCCAGCTGAGCGCGCCCCGGCGCGGTGTCCTTTCGCTCGGGGTGAAGTAGGGCATATCCGGCGCCGATCTGCAGGTATAATCCGCCCGCCGCTGACAATCTGGCGCGGCAGAACACGCGGCCCGGATTCATGCGGCTCATACGTAATTTTTGCATCATCGCTCATGTCGATCACGGCAAGTCCACGCTTGCCGACCGCTTCATTCAGCTGTGCCGCGGGCTCGATGCCCGTGAGATGCACGAGCAGGTCCTCGATTCGATGGACCTGGAACGCGAGCGCGGCATCACCATCAAGGCGCAGAGCGTCACGCTCTACTACGACGCGCGGGACGGTCAGCGCTACCAGCTGAACATGATCGACACCCCGGGCCATGTCGATTTCTCCTACGAGGTGTCCCGTTCGCTGGCGGCCTGCGACGGGGCGCTGCTCGTGGTGGATGCCTCCCAGGGCGTCGAGGCACAGAGCGTGGCGAACTGCTACACGGCCCTCGAGCAGGGTCTGACGGTGGTGCCGGTCATCAACAAGATCGACCTGCCCTCGGCCGACCCGGATCGTGTGATGACCGAGATCGAGGAGATCATCGGTATCGAGGCGCACGATGCGCTCAAGGTCAGTGCCAAGACCGGCGAGGGCGTCGAGGCGCTGCTGGAGGCCTTGATCCAGAGGATCCCGGCGCCGCGCGGGGATCCCGACGCGCCCGTGCAGGCACTGATCATCGATTCCTGGTTCGACAACTACGTCGGGGTGGTCTCGCTGGTGCGTGTCGTCAACGGCAGCGTCTCGACGGGGGAGAAGATCCGAATGATCTCCACCGGACGGGCGCACACCGTCGATCGGCTCGGCCGCTTCACGCCCAAGCCCATCGTCGAGCAGACGCTCGCGGCCGGCGACGTCGGATTCGTCGTGGCCGGCATCAAAGAAATCGACGGTGCGCCGGTGGGCGATACCATCACGCTCGAGAATCGGCCGACCACCGAGGCGTTGCCGGGGTTCAGGCAGATCAAGCCGCGCGTGTTCGCGGGCGTCTTCCCGGTGAACGCCGAGGACTACGAGAGCTTCCGCGATGCGCTTGCCAAGCTGCGCCTGAACGACTCGGCGCTGCACTACGAGCCGGAAGTCTCCGGCGCGCTTGGCTTTGGCTTCCGCTGCGGCTTTCTCGGTCTGCTGCACATGGACATCGTGCAGGAGCGGCTCGAGCGCGAGTACCACCTCGATCTGATCACCAGCGCCCCGACCGTGGTGTACGAAGTCGAGCGCACCGACGGGGAGGTGACCTACGTCGACAACCCCTCGAAGCTGCCGCCGCTGAATGAGATCGAGCAGATCCGCGAGCCGATCATCGTGGCGAACATCCTGGTGCCGCCCGATCACGTCGGGGCGGTGCTGCAGCTGTGCACCGAGAAGCGCGGCGTGCAGAAGAAGATGCTCTACCTCGGCACCCAGGTCTCCCTGCAGTACGAACTGCCGCTCGCCGAGGTGGTGCTCGATTTCTTCGACCGGCTGAAGTCGGTGAGCCGCGGCTACGCCTCGTTCGATTACGAGTTCTCGCACTTCCAGGCCGCCCCGCTCGTGAAGCTCGACATCCTGATCAACGCCGAGCGGGTCGATGCGCTCTCGATCATCGTGCACCGCGACAATGCCTATCACCGCGGCCGCGAGCTGGTCGACAAGATGCAGGAGCTGATCCCGCGGCAGATGTTCGAAGTCGCCGTGCAGGCGGCGATCGGCAGTGCGATCGTGGCGCGTGCCACGGTCAAGGCGCTGCGCAAGAACGTGCTCGCCAAGTGCTACGGCGGTGACATCAGCCGCAAGCGCAAGCTGCTCGAGAAGCAGAAAGAGGGCAAGAAGCGCATGAAGCAGGTCGGCCGGGTCGAGATCCCCCAGTCGGCGTTCCTTGCGGTGCTCCAGTTGGGCCGCAAGTAGCGTGTCGCCGCAATGTCCCTCGCTACCATTCCATCGCTGCCCGGCAACGGACTGGCGCACACCAGTGCCCAGTGTTGCCGGTTCGTGCCCAAACTCGTCAATGGAGCCGCCATGCCGTCTGTTGTGATGCAGCTGATCATCGTTCTGTCCTGGCTCGCCATTCCGGTCGGTCTGGTGTGCGTGATCGATGACTGGTTGCTTAAACCGCGCCGGCTGCTCGCCGCCGAGCCGGTGCGCGAAATGGCCTTCGTTGCCTGGTGCTACCGGGCGCTGCCGCTGCTGCTGGTGGCGGTGGTGCTGCGGATCTTCGCCGCCGAGGCGCTCGACTTCAGTGCCGTGCTGCTGCTGATCTCGGTGGTCACCGGCATCGTTTGGCTGATCGATGCGCTGCTGCTGTCGCGCCGCCGCACCGCGGCGGCGACGGCCGCAGGCCGCGATCCGCGCAGCGAGCCGGAGCCGACCACCGTCGACTACGCGCGCAGCTTCTTCCCGGTCGCACTCGCGGTGCTGCTGGTGCGCTCGTTCCTGTTCGAGCCGTTTCGTATTCCCTCGGACTCGATGATGCCGACGCTGCTCGACGGGGATTTCATCGTGGTGGAGAAATTCGCCTACGGACTGCGCCTGCCGATCACGCACACCAAGATCCTCTCCACCGGCGAGCCGCACCGCGGCGATGTGGCGGTGTTTCGCTATCCGCTGAAGCCGAGCGAGGACTACATCAAGCGCGTGGTCGGACTGCCCGGGGATCACGTGGTGGTGCACGATGATCGCCTGACGATCAACGGGAAGAAGATCCCGCTGCGCATCGTCGGTAAGTACAACGACGGCTGCTACCAGAACATGGAACTCGGCACCGAGGATCTCGATCACCACGTGCATCACGTGCTGCTCTGCCCGGTGCCGCTCGAGGTCACCGCCGATCCGCTGCCGACCTGCCCGCGCTCGGACGCGCGCGGATACATCTGCGGCGGCAATCCGCCGCCGGATGCGCTGCCGCTGTACGAGCAGAAGCTGGTCGAGATGGATGTACCGGCCAAGAGCTATGTCATGATCGGCGACAATCGCGACAATAGCGATGACAGCCGAGTGTGGGGCTTCGTGCCGCAGCGCAATCTGGTCGGCCGAGCCACTTACATCTGGTTCAATTGGGACATCGATCGTAAAGGGGGCCCGATCTGGAGTCGGATCGGCAAGAAGATCAAGTAGCGGAGGTTGAGCGATGCGCCGAGAACGCGGGGTCACTCTGATCGGCTGGCTGGTGTTGCTGACGCCGCTGGCGATCTGCCTGTACGCCGGGCTGCGCTTAGCGCCGGTGTACCTGAACTACATGAAGGTGTCGCACACGCTCGATGAGGTGAGCCACCAGTTTCGCAGCGGTGGCGGCAGCGTGTTCAAGATCCAAACTTCCATTTCGCGCCATTTCGAGATCGACAGCGTCAACTACCCCACGGTGCAGGATGTGAGCATCCGGCGCAGCGGCACCGGCTACCGCGTCGAGGCGGCCTATGTGTCCTATGCGCCGCTGTTCGGCAACGTCACGCTGCGCGTGGCGTTCGACAAGGCCGTGCACGTGAGTGGCGGTGGATAACACAGAGTGGCCTGAGCGCTGGGTGCGCGCGCAACTTAAGCACACGCCGCGCGAGGCGGCGCTGTTTCGCGCCGCGCTCACGCACCGCAGCGCCTCGGGGACGAACAACGAGCGGCTGGAGTTCCTCGGCGACTCGGTGCTGAATCTGGTCATCACGCGGCATCTGTTCGCGCGCTTCGGCCAGGCGGATGAGGGCGATCTGAGCCGCCTGCGCGCCCGGCTGGTCAGCGCCGAGCCGCTCGCCGAGGTGGCCGCGGCGCTCGGCATCGGTGAGGTGCTGCAGCTCGGTTCCGGGGAGCTGAAAACCGGCGGCTTTCGCCGCCAGTCGATCCTCGCCGATGCCTTCGAGGCGCTCTGCGGGGCGCTGTTTCTCGATGCCGGGCTCGAGGCGGCCGCCGAGTTCATCCTCGCGGCGCTCGCGGGGCACATCGAGGCGCTGCCACCGCCGGCGGCGCTGAAGGACCCGAAAACCCGCCTGCAGGAGTACCTGCAGTCGCGCGGACTCGCGCTGCCGCAGTATGCGGTCGAGCGCGTCGAGGGCGAGCCGCACGCCCAGACCTTTGAGGTCAGTTGTGCGGTCGAGGACCTCTCGGTGTGCATGCGCGGCCGCGGCTCGAGTCGCCGGCGCGCCGAGCAGGAGGCGGCAGAACGTATTTTGGACACGATTGGAAAACACTCCGATGAGCGATCAGCCTGAAGGCGCGACGCCGCTGCTGCGCTGCGGCTTCGCGGCGCTCGTCGGCCGGCCCAATGTCGGCAAGTCGACGCTGCTCAATGCGCTGGTGGGCACCAAGGTCAGCATCGTCACGCCGCGGCCGCAGACGACCCGGCACCGCATCCTCGGCCTGGTGCAGCGTCCCGACGCCCAGATCGCCTTCGTCGACACCCCGGGACTGCACCGCCAGGCGCGTCGGGCGCTGAACAAGGCGATGAACCGGACGGCGACCTCGGCGCTAGCCGATGCGGACGTGGCGGTGCTGGTGCTCGAGGCCATGAGCTGGAACGGGGAGGACGAACTCGCGCTCGAGCGCATCGCGCACGCGCGCCGTCCGGCGATCGCCGTGGTCAACAAGGTCGATCAGGTCCGCCCGCGCGAGCGGCTGCTGCCGTATCTGGCCGAGCTCAACGCGCGCCATCCGTTCATCGCGCTCGTGCCGGTCTCGGCGCTGAAGGGGCACGGTCTTGAGGATCTGATCCGCACCATCGCCGCGCAGCTGCCGGAGTCCCCGCCGCTCTTTGCCCGCGACACGCTCACCGATCGCGGCACGGCCTTTCGCATCGCCGAGACGGTGCGCGAGAAGCTCACCCTGGAGTTGAACCAGGAGGTCCCCTACGGCATCGCCGTCGAGGTCGAGCGGATGCACCACGAGGACGGTCAGCTTGCGGTGGACGTGGTGATCTGGGTCGACCGCGAAGGACAGAAGCCGATCGTCATCGGTGGCGGTGGGGAGCGGCTGAAGCGGGTCGGCAGTTCCGCCCGCCGGACGCTGAACGCGCTGCTCGGGGAACGGCTGCACCTGACGCTGTGGGTCAAGGTGCGCGAGAACTGGGCCGACAATGCGCGTGCGCTGAAGGATCTGGGCCTCGACTCATGAGCGGCTCGGCCCGCCGCGTCCACCTCGCGCCGGCCTACCTGCTGCATCATCGGCCGTACCGCGAGAGCGGACGGATTCTGGAGGTGCTGGTCCGGGCCGAGGGGCGCCTGACGCTGTTCGCCCGCGGCGTAAGCGGCCCGAAGTCGCGCCTTGCCGCGGTGCTGCAACCGTTTCAGCCGCTGCTCGTGTCCTTCACCCAGGGCCGCGAGGCCGGGCAACTCACCGCGGCGGAGTGCGTCGCGCCGGCCACGCCGCTGCCGGCCGCGTGCGTGATGAGCGCGTTCTATCTCAATGAGCTGCTGCTGAAGCTGACGTTGCGTCACGATGCGGCCCCGGAGCTCTTTGACGCCTACGCCACTGCACTGGCGCGGCTGCGGACCGCTGAGGCGATCGAGGCGGTGTTGCGACGCTTTGAGCTCGAGCTGCTGAGTGCGGTCGGCTACGGACTCGATCTGAGCACCGAGGCCGGCGGGCAGGCGATCGAGCCGGAGGGCTTCTACCGCTTCCGGCCCGCCCAGGGACTCTACCGGGTCCCCGGCGAGGAGCCCGGGGCGCTCGCCGGACACGCGCTGCAGGCGCTCGCGCGCGGCGATCTGCAGGCCGCGCGCACATGCGCCGATGCCCGGGTACTGCTCGCCGCGGCGCTCGCGGAGTGTCTCGAGGGGCGCGAGCTCGCCACGCGGCGTGTGGCCCGGGCCCTGAAGCAGGGGTCGCATCCGACCGCCCGCTACGGGAAAATGCCGCCATGAGTCCCCGCTGTGGGGGCGCCTGAAGTCCGGCGGAGAACCCCGTGAGCCATTCCCCGATCGCCCTCGGCGTGAACATCGATCACGTCGCGACGCTGCGCCAGGCGCGGCGCGGCCGCGAACCCGACCCGGTGCACGCCGCGCTCGAGGCCGAGCGCGCCGGCGCCGACAGCATCACGCTGCACCTGCGCGAGGATCGCCGCCACATCCAGGATGCGGACGTGCGCACCTTGCGCGGACTGCTCAAGACCGCCATGAACCTGGAGATGGCCGTGACCGAGGAGATGATCGGCATCGCCTGCGAGGTCCGCCCGCCGCAGTGCTGTCTGGTGCCGGAGAAGCGTCAGGAACTCACCACCGAGGGCGGCCTTGACGTCACCGGACAGCTGGCGCGGGTGCGCGAGGCGGTCGCGCGGCTCAGCGCGAGCGGCGTGCAGGTGGCGCTGTTCATCGATCCGGACCCCGCCCAGATCGAATCGAGCGCGCGCGCCGGCGCCCCGGCGATCGAACTGCATACCGGCGCGTACGCCGAGGCGGGCGGTGCGGGGAGGGCCCGCGAGCTTGAGCGACTCGCCACCGGCGCGCAGCACGCCGCGCGGCTCGGCCTGACGGTGCACGCCGGCCACGGACTCGACTACCACAACGTGCAGCCGGTGGCCGCGATCGGTCCGATCGTCGAGCTGAACATTGGGCACGCCATCATCGCGCGCGCGGTGTTCGACGGACTGCCCGCGGCCGTGCGCCAGATGCGCGCGCTACTCGATGCGGCGCGCGCATGATCTTCGGTATCGGCATCGATGTGCTCAAGGCCGAGCGGATCGATGGGGTGCTCGAGCGACACGGCGAGCGCTTTATCGAGCGGCTGCTGATGCCTGTCGAGCGCACCCAACTGGCCCGCACGCGCCGGCCACAGCGCTTCCTCGCGATGCGCTTTGCCGCCAAGGAGGCGATCGTCAAGGCGATGGGGACGGGCTTTGCCAACGGGGTATGGATCCGCGACGTCGGGGTGGTGCAGAACCGCCTCGGCAAGCCCGAAGTGGTGTACTCCGAGCGCGGCGAGCGGGTGCGCCGCGCGCTCGGCATCGGGGAGGGCCACGTGACGCTCACCGACGAGGCGGGGCTCGTCGTGGCGGTTGCGGTGCTGCTGCGGGCACTCCCGAGTGCGCACACTGAGTGAGAGGATCTGCGCAATCTATGAACTGTCTGGTGTTCGATATCGAAACCGTGCCGGACGTCGCCCTCGGGCGGCGGCTGTATGGCCTTGAGGGGCTGAGCGATGCGGCGGTCGCCAAAGCCATGTACGCGCTGCGCCGCCAGGCCTCCGGTGGGGAGTTTCTCTCCCACGAGCAGCACCGGGTGGTGGCGATTTCCTGCGTGCTGCGCCGCGGCGATTCGCTCAAGGTGTGGAGCTTGGGCGATGAGCAGGCCGGCGAGCGTGAGCTCATCGAGCGGTTCTTCGAGGGCATCGAGCGGTTCTCCCCGGAGCTGATTTCCTGGAACGGTTCGGGGTTCGACCTGCCGGTGCTCACCTATCGGGCGCTTGCCGCCGGGGTGCAGGCGCCGCGCTTCTGGGAGACCGGGGATTGCGATCCGGCCTTCCGCTACAACAACTACCTCAGCCGTTTCCACTGGCGGCACCTCGACCTGATGGACGTGTTGTCGGGCTTTCAGGGCCGCGGGCGCGTCTCGCTGGAGCACATCGCGCAGCTGCTTGGTTTTCCCGGCAAGCTCGGCTTCTCCGGGGCGCAGGTGTGGGACGCCTACCAGGCGGGCGATCTGACCGGGATCCGCCGCTACTGCGAGACGGACGTGCTCAACACCTACCTGGTGTACCTGCGTTTCGAGCTGCTGCGCGGTCGGCTGAGCCGCGAGGCGCACCAGGGTGAACTCGAGCGCCTGCGTGCGCTGCTGCGCAGCGGCGAGCAGCCGCACTTCGCGCAATTTCTCGCGGCCTGGGACGCGCTCGCATGAGCCGTTCGCGCAGCGCGCGCCTGGAACCGGCCGCGCAGGAGTGCGCCCGCGTGGCGGCGCTGACGCACGAGGGCGAGGGGATCGTGCGCGAGGGCAAGACCGTGTTCATCCCCGGCGCGCTGCCCGGAGAGTCGGTGCGCTTCGTGCGCACGCGGCGCCATCGGCAGCACGATGAGGGCCGTCTGTTGGAGGTGCTCGAGCCCGCCGCGGCGCGCGTGACGCCGCGCTGTGCGCATTTCGGGGTGTGCGGCGGCTGTCTGCTGCAGCACCTCTCGAGCGACGCGCAGCTTGCGCTGAAACAGACCGAGCTGGCGGACAACCTGGAGCGTCTGGCGCGCGTGTCGTGTCCACGCTGGTTCGAGCCGCTCGCCGGTCCGGTGTGGGGTTACCGGCGCCGGGCGCGTCTTGGAGTGAAGTACGTTGCGAAGAAGGGTCGCGTCGTGGTCGGCTTCCGCGAGCGCAGCGCACCCTATGTCGCGGACGTGCATCACTGCGATGTGCTCGCGTCCCCGGTGAGCGAGTGGCTCGAGCCGCTCGCTGAGCTCATCGGGGCGCTCGAGATCCGCCAGCACCTGCCGCAGATCGAAGTGGCCGTGGCCGACAACGTTACCGCGCTGGTGCTGCGGGTGCTCACGCCGCCCTCGGCCGCCGACCGGGAGCGGCTGTGTGCGTTCGCCGCGCGCCACGGCGCGCGTATCTACCTGCAGCCCGGCGGCCTGCAGAGCATCGAGGCGCTGGAGCCGGCCGCATCGAGCGAGCCGCTTTACTACACGCTGCCGCCGTTTGATCTGCGGCTTCAGTTCCAGCCGAGCGATTTCGTGCAGGTCAACGGCCCGATCAACCGCGCGCTGGTGGCGCGGGCGATCGAGCTGCTCGCGCCGGCGCGGGGCGATGCGGTGCTCGATCTGTACTGCGGACTGGGCAACTTCACACTGCCGCTGGCGCGCTCCGGGGCGCGCGTGGTCGGGGTGGAAGGCGAGGCGGCATTGATCGAACGGGCCCGCGGGAACGCGGCGCGCAACGGCATCACCAACGCCGAATTTCACGTCGCGGATCTGTCCGTCGCACCCGACCCGCAGGCCCCCTGGCTGCGCGGCGGCTACCGCCACGTGTTGCTCGATCCGCCGCGGGTCGGCGCGCGCGAAGTGCTCGGCGCGGTCGCGGCGCTGCGGCCGCAGCGCGTGCTGTACATTTCCTGTCATCCGGGCAGTCTCGCCCGCGATCTTGGCATCCTGGTGCACGAGCACGGATTGACGCTCGAGGCCGCCGGCGTCATCGACATGTTTCCCCATACCGGGCATGTCGAGTCGCTGGCATTGCTGTCCGGGCCGCGAGGGGCGCACGGATGACGCTCGGGCCGCTGATGATCGATCTGACCGGCACGGCGCTGACGGACGAGGAACGGACGTTGCTGGCGCATCCGCTGGTCGGCGGCGTGATCCTGTTCACCCGCAACTACCTCGACCCGCCGCAGCTGACTGCCCTGGTGCAGTCGATCCATGCGCTGCGCACCCCGAGACTCCTGGTCGCGGTCGACCACGAGGGCGGCCGGGTGCAGCGCTTCCGCGCGGGGTTCTCGCCGCTGCCGGCGGCGCGGCGCATCGGCCGGCAGTTCGACCTTCAAGCCCGCGCGGGGCTGGCGCTCGCCCGGGAGATGGGCTGGCTGATGGCCGCGGAGCTCGCCGCCTGCGGTGTCGATCTGTCGTTCGCCCCGTGCGTGGATATTGATTACGGTGTGAGCTTCATTACCGACCGGGCTTTCCACAGCCGGCCAGAGGCGGTGAGCCAACTTGCCGGC
This sequence comes from Pseudomonadota bacterium, assembly GCA_021838635.1. Classification (GTDB taxonomy): domain Bacteria; phylum Pseudomonadota; class Gammaproteobacteria; order Steroidobacterales; family Steroidobacteraceae; genus 13-2-20CM-66-19. Next base: position 10,477 of record JAKCDC010000012.1, on the reverse strand, counting down.
GCCTACGCCCACGGCATGCGCGAGGCGGGGATGGCCGCGACCGCCAAGCATTTTCCGGGACATGGGGCGGTCACGGCCGACTCGCACGCGCAACTGCCGGTCGACCGGCGCGAGCGGGCTGATCTTGACGGTGACCTGATGCCCTACCGGCGCCTGATCGCAAACGGGCTGCCGGCGGTGATGGTGGGACATTTGCTGTTCCCGGCGGTGGACGCGGCGCCGGCGAGTTTTTCGCGCTGTTGGATCGGGGATGTCTTGCGCGGGGAGCTTCGCTTCCAGGGCGCGGTGTTCGCCGATGATCTGTCGATGGGCGGTGCGGTGGCCTACGGCGGGGTGCTCGAGCGGGCCGCGCGGGCGCTCGCGGCCGGCTGCGACATGTTGCCGGTGTGCAACGACCGGGCCGCGGTCGAGCAACTGCTGGCCGGACTGACGGTGACGCCGGCGCCGGCCTCCGCGGTGCGTCTGGCCCGCCTGCACGGCCGTGAGCACCCGGACGCGCAAGCGCTTCGGGCCTCGGCGCGCTGGCGCGAGGCGCAGGCGCTGCTGGCGGCCTGCGCCGCCGCACCGCTGCTCGAACTGGATCCGACCGAGCCCTGAGGAGCACACCGGGGTGACAACTGTCATCCGGGCGCCGTGACGCATCACACTGGGTGGGGCCGGCACGGCGCGCGATGCTCCGTGCATGGTGTGGATTTACATCAATTCCGCGCAGCCGTAATATGCGCGCGCAGAGTCACGCGTTTGGTTCCGACCGGTCGGGGGACCGAGGGAAAAACAACAGCGGCGGAGGATGTCGGGCGACGTGGACTCCAACAATAATCATCAGCTGTTGGGCCAGCTTAAGATCGACCGCAGTGAGCGCGAGGCGGTGCATGCGCCGCGCACGCTGTGGATCGTGGTGGGTGCGCTGCTCGCGCTGGCGCTGCTCGGCGCGCTCGCTTACTTCTTCCTCGCCCGCGCGCGCGGCGTGCCCGTCAAGACCACGCTCGCCGAGGCGCCACAGGGCACCTCGAGCGCGGTGCTGCAGGCGAGCGGTTACGTCACCGCGGAGCGCGAGGCGACTGTGTCGGCGGAGATCGCCGGGATGCTGACCCACGTGTATTTCCAGGAAGGGCAGTTCGTGCACCGCGGCCAGGTGCTCGCCAAGCTCGATGACAAGGCGACCCGCGCGGCGCTGCAGCAGGCCGATGCCCAGGTGCTCGCCACCGAGGCGCAGTTGCGTCAGTACCAGGTGCAGTGGGTGCAGGCGCGGCGCGATCTGGCGCGCGATCAGGCGTTGATCGCGCAGCACCTGGTCTCCGAGCAGGCGCTGCAGCAGGCACAGACGCAGGCCGGCGCGCTCGCCGCGCAGGTCCTGACGCAACGGCGTGAGGTGTCCGTGGCGCGCGCGGCGCGCCTGGCCGCCGCGGTCCAGGAAAACTACACGGTGGTGCATGCGCCGTTCTCCGGTGTCGTGGTCGACAAGCCGGCGCAGGTCGGGGAGATGATCTCACCGTTCTTCGGCGGCGGTGGCTTTACGCAGACCGGCATCGCCACCATCGTCGATATGCATTCCCTCGAAGTGGATGTCGACGTCAATGAGGCCTACATCGACCGCGTGCGCGCCGGCCAGCCGGCCGTCGCCGTGCTCGATGCCTATCCGAACTGGCGTATTCCGGCACACGTCATTGCCATCGTTCCGACGGCCAACAAGAGCAAGGCGACCGTGCGCGTGCGTGTGGCGCTGCAGAGCAAGGATCCGCGCATCCTGCCGCAGATGGGGGTGCGTGTATCGTTCCTGCAGCACCGCGATACGGCTGCGGCGCGCTCAGGGATGCCGTCTGGGATGGTGTGGGTGCCGGTCTCGAGCGTGGCGCGCCGGGACGGGCGGACGGTGGTGTTCACCGTCAAGGGCGAACGGGCACAGGCGCATCCGGTCACCCTCGGTCCGCAGCGCGGGGAACTGCAGGCGGTGAGCGGCATCACGGCGGGCAGTGCAGTGGTTCGCGATCCGCCGCGCAGTCTCGCCGGCGGAGATCGACTCAGCATAGAGCGGGAGTGAACGTACATGGGCGCATTGGTCGAAATCCGCTCCCTGAGCAAGGTCTACGAGCGCGGCCGCCAGCGCATCGAGGTGCTGCATCACATCGACATGGACGTGCAGGAGGGGGATTTCGTGGCGCTGATGGGGCCGAGCGGTTCGGGCAAGACGACGCTGTTGAACCTGATCGGCGGGCTCGACAGCCCGACGGAGGGGTCGCTGACGGTGGCCGGGGAGCGCATCGAGCGGTTGACTCAGGGGCAGCTGGCGCGCTGGCGGGCGGCCCATGTGGGTTTCGTCTTCCAGTTCTACAACCTGCTGCCGATGCTCTCGGCGCAACGCAACGTGGAGCTGCCGCTGCTGCTGACGAAGCTTGCGAGCAAGGAGCGCCGCCGCAACGCGAGTGTCGCGTTGCAGCTGGTCGGACTCGCCGATCGGGCGACGCACAAGCCCGGGGAGCTCTCCGGCGGACAGCAGCAGCGCGTGGCCATTGCGCGGGCCATCGTGTCGGATCCGACACTGCTGGTGTGCGATGAGCCGACGGGCGATCTGGACCGGCAGTCGGCCGAGGACGTTCTTGGACTGCTGCAGGAACTGAACCGTGAGCATGGCAAGACCATCATCATGGTCACCCATGATCCGAAGGCGGCCGAGCATGCCGGGCGGACGCTGCACCTGGACAAGGGCACCCTGGTGGGGGGTGAGCAGGTCGCGGCATGAAATACCTGCACCTGGTCTGGGCGGCGCTGCGCCGACGCAAGGTGCGCACGGGCCTGACGCTGCTGTCCATCGTTGTCGCTTTCTTACTGTTCGGGTTGCTCGAATCGGTCAACAGCGTATTCGGCGAGGCCGGGCATACGGTCGGTTCGGCGCACCGGCTGATCACGATCTCCAGGACGGGGTTGTTCACCCCCATGCCGATCAGCCTGGAGGCGCAAATCCGCGCCGTGCCGGGTGTCGAGGCGGTCACCGGCTACACCTTCTTCGGCGGGAGCTACCAGAACCCGAAGCAGGTCATCGGATCGATGTTCGCCGTCGGACGCAATTTCTTCTCGCTGTATCCGGAGCTCAAGGTCGCCCCGGCCGCGCTGCGCCAGTTCGACGCGACGCAGACCGGTGCCATCGTCGGGGCGGCACTTGCCCAGCGCTATCACTGGAAGGTCGGCGAGCAGATCCCGATCAAGGCGATGATCTACCCGCGCAAGGGCGGCTCGTACACCTGGACCTTCGATCTGGTGGGTATCTACCATGCGCGCTCGCCGTTCGAGGAGCAGGATTTCCTGCTGCGCCTGCGGTATTTCAACGAGGCGGCGGCCTTCGGCAACAACCGGGTCGGGCTGTTCGTGGAGAAAATCGGCAATCCTCAAGGGGCGAGCGGCGTCGCGGCGGCCATCGATGCGCTCTCGAATAACTCCGGGCACGAGACGAAGACCCAAAGCGACAGCGCCTTTGCCGTCGATTTCTTGAGTCAGTTCGTCGACATCGGCCTGATCATGCACGCGATCATGGGCGCGGTGTTCTTCACACTCATGCTGCTGACGGGCAACACCATGGCGCAGGCGGTCCGGGAGCGCACCGGGGAGCTGGCGGTGCTGAAGACGCTCGGGTTCACCAACGGTACGGTGCTGAGCTTGGTGCTCGCGGAGTCGGTGCTGCTGGTGGTGCTCGGCGGGGCACTCGGACTGGGCGCCGCCGCGCTCGCGGTGCACCTGCTGCAGCATCAGATCGGCGCCGCGCTGCCGATGATGCCGGTGGGCGGGGCGATCTGGCTGCGCGGCGGGACGCTGATGCTGCTGATCGGGTTGCTGGTGGGCGCGTTGCCGGCGCGGCGCGGCATGCGGCTGCGCATCGTCGATGCGCTGGCAGGACGCTGAGGGAGAGGCCCGATGCTGAAGCGAATGCTGTCTGGACTGGGCGTGGCGGTGGCCGTGATCGGCGCAGTGGCGCTCACTCTCGTGCTGCCCTGGATGATCATCGGTGCGCTCGTGATGCTGCTGGGCCTGTGGCTCGCGCTGACGCGCATGGGGCGCCTGAGCGGTTCGGTCACGGCCTCCGGCATGGCGACGCTGCCGCAGCGTTGGGGAGGCGCTTCGGTGGTCATCGTCGGGATCGCCGGGGTGGTCGGCGTCCTGGTGGCGTTGCTGGCGATGGCGAGCGGCTATCAGGCCACGTTCCAGGCCACCGGCAGTGCGGATCGGGCGATCGTGCTGCGCTCCGGGGCGATCTCGGAGAGCAGTTCGAACCTCGATCAGGCGAGCGTGATGCTGATCGGCCAGAAGCCGCAGGTGGCGCACGATGCCTCCGGAGCGCCGCTGATCTCCCCGGAGGTCGTGGTGGCCGCCTCGCTCTCGAAGAAAGGCTCGGGCCGGGACGGCTCGGTCACCATCCGCGGCGTGGGCGCGCGGGTCTGGGCGGTGCGCTCCGGGGTGAAGCTGATCGCCGGGCGGCGCTTCACGCCGGGCATGCGCGAACTGGACGCCGGCCGCGGTGCGGTGCGGGAGTTCCGGCACACCTCGATCGGCTCCAGCGTCACCATCAATGGTCAACCGTGGAAGGTGGTCGGTGAGTTCGCGCATGCCGGGGCCCATGACTCGGAGCTCTGGGGCGATGTGAACATGGTCGCGACCGCGTTCCATCGGGGCGCGAGCGTGCAGTCGGTGACGGTGCGGCTCACCGGTGCGCAGGCGATCGGTGCGTTCAAGGCGGCGCTGGCGAGCGATCCGCGCCTGAAAGTGCAGGCACAGACGACTCGCGCCTACTACGCCAAGCAGTCCAAGAGCATGACCCGCGTCATCCGCGTGCTCGCCACCGTGGTCGGGGCCATCATGGCCATCGGTGCAATGGCCGGTGCGCTGAACAGCATGTATGCGGCCGTCGCGGCCCGTACCCGAGAGGTGGCGACGCTGCGGGCGATTGGCTTTCGCGGTGGCGTGGTCGTGTTCTCCATTCTCGCCGAGACGCTGCTGCTCGCTCTCGGCGGGGGCATCGTCGGGGCGGTGGTCGCCTGGGTGTTGTTTCATCATTTCACGGCCTCGACCATGGGACCGAACTTCAGTGCCGTCGTCTTCCAGTTCCGCGTCACGCCCACCCTGATCGGCAAGGGATTGAAGTGGGCGCTCGCGATCGGGTTCGTGGGCGGCCTGTTCCCGGCGCTGCGCGCCGCGCGCATGCCGGTCACCGACGGGCTGCGCGAGCTGTAGCCTGCGGGTTGCCGCGCGATGCGCTGGACGCACCTGCTGTGGGCGGAGTTGGCTCGGCGGCCGCTGCGCACGGGACTGATGCTCCTCGCGGTGGGCGCCGCATTCACGCTGTTGGGGCTGCTCGGAAGTCTGACCGCGGCGCTGCACGCGGTCGGGCAGGGGGAACGGTCCGCCCATCGGCTCGTGACCGTGCCGCAGGCGCGCGGCGGGGCGTTGCCGCTTGCCCTTGCTGAGCGGATCGCCACGATGCCGGGCGTCGCGCAGGTCACGTACAACCACTTTTTCTTCGGCAGCTGGCAACGGGCCGATCAGCAAGTGGGTGGGTTCGCGGTGCCATCGAGCTGGTTCACGGTGTTCCGCGGTTACCACATGCCGCCGCAGCAGTGGCGGGCCTTCGAGACGACCCGTTCGGGGTTGCTGACCGGCGCTGCAATGGCGCACCGGTACGGGTGGCGGGTTGGGGAGCAGATTCCGATTCGCGCCTCGGCGTTCATGCAGCGTAACGGGTCGTCCGTGTGGATGTTTACGTTGTGCGGCATCTACCGCACCCGCCGGCGTGATCGTGAAAACACGCTGTTCCTGCACTGGAGTGATTTCGAGGCGGCGCGCGCCCGGGGGCGCGGGACCGTGGGGGCGTACATCGAGCAGATCGACTACCGCCGTGCGGCCGGCCGGATTGCGCTCGCCATCGATGCGCTGTCGAGGAATTCCGCTCATCCCACCCGCACGCGCGCATTCAGCGCGGAGGCTGCGCACTATGTCGCGCAGATCTTCGACGTCAGTTTGATCGTGCACGATGTCGGCACGGCAGTGCTGCTCACGATGCTGTTGGTGATCGGCAACGTGATGGCGTATTCGGTGCGTGAACGGGCGGGGGAGTTCGCGCTTCTGAAGGCGCTGAGCTTGCGCAACCATCAGATCGTCGCGCTGGTGGTGGCCGAAGCGGCTGTGGTGTGCGCCGTCGGTGGCGTCGGCGGGCTGGCGGTGGCGGCCGCCCTGCAGGCAGGGATGCTGAGGTACTTCTGGCATCACTTTGGCGTGCCGACCGGGGCGGTGGGCGATGCCCTCTGGGGCCAGGGTCTTGCGCTGACGCTCGGGGTGGTGGGCGCCGTGAGCATCGTCCCGGCGTGGCGGATCGTGCATCTGAGGACCGCGGGTGGACGGATCGCACGCTGAGCGAGGGACGGCTAGACAGGCAATAACGCACTTGCCCACTATTCAGGCAAGTAAATACTAGCCTGTTTCAAAGGACCGAGCGCGGCGGCACCGATCTGTTGTTCAAAGCCTTGGCCGATCCCAGTCGGCGCACGGTGCTCGACCTGCTGCGCGCACGACGGCCGAACGCTCGCCGAACTGTGCGAGCACCTCGACATGACCCGTCAGGGCGTGACCCAGTACTTGCGGGTTCTGGAGGCGGCCAACCTGCTCGCCACGGTGCGCCGCGGAGGTGAAAAGCTTCACTTACTCAACCCCGTGCCACTGCAGGAGATCTACGAGCGCTGGATCGCGAAGTTCGAGACCCTGCGATTGAAGGCGCTCGCGGATCTGAAGCGGCGCCTGGAGAACTCCCATGACTAGTTCGACCTTTCGGACGCGCTGCACGGAAAGTCTGGAAGCGGACCGGGAAGCGTACTCAACACGATACGCAACACTCCTGCCCACGGCGATCCTTTCAACAACCTGCCATGGGGCTGGCTATTTGAGTCCGTGCGCGACGTGGTCGTCTACGCTTACCGAAATCATCCCGCAAGTGGGATGTTTCCGTCTCAGACCTTTGGCACCCTGTCCCTGGACTGATCGGCAAGGCGAAGGGCGGTGAGTTGCGGCTGGGCCATGGGATTGTGACTGGAATCACGGAACGCTGAGAGTGCCCGCGTACACTCCGTGTGGCCTCAGCACAAGAAGTGATCGGTCATGCCGCGACGCGGGAGACGGCGAAGAAAGACATCAGGCGAACTCGCCACCCTCATCGCGGTCGTGGCAGGTATCGTGTTCGGCGCGTTCGCGCTTCTCTTTCGACTGCTGTCCGCACTTCACCGCTCTGGCGCGAAGGCTCCTTTGCTCGAGAACGCGAAAGCGGTGGCACATACGCATATCGAAGCGCTTTCCAGGCGCCGCGCACAACTCGTTCAATCGGACTCTTACGGAGTCCCGCAGATGGATCGTTGGTTCAAGGAAATTGATCATTTTATCCAGCATCAACTCATGCCGAATCTTACCCCGGATCTCGGTAGAGCACTGCCGTATCACAAATCTGCGGTGATCGCCGCAATTGACCAAGAAGTCACCGCGGCCTCCGCAAACACAAAGCCTTTCACGCAGTTTTTCGACAACTTTACTCCGGCGGAGTTCGAACTCTTCTGTGCACAGGTTCTCCGCGAAAACGGATGGGATGCTCGGGTGACCAAAGGCAGTCGCGATCAGGGTGTAGATGTGATCGCGGCAAAGGGCGGGCTTCGCGTCGTCATTCAGTGCAAGCTCTACACGGGACCGGTCGGAAACAAGGCGGTCCAAGAGGTCTCAGCCGGGCGTGCATACGAGAACGCCCATTTTGGTGTCGTCGTGTCGAATAACCGGTATACCGCAAGCGCCGTGGCGCTCGCCAAGACGAATCGAATCCTTCTTCTGCACCATCGGGACCTTTCGCGACTTCATGGCATTCTCGAACAATGGGTGGCGTCGCCTGCCGCGTGAGCGATGACGGCCACGATTGCCTTCGTCTCAAGTGGCATGAGCGTGACGGTGGCTGTGGCTGTGCTCGCCACGGCGTGCGCGATCGTTTCTGCGATTTATTGGTGGAGGGCAAGCTGCGTGCAACCCGTTCCCACCGGCGGACAAGATTCTGGAGAACAACTCATGCAGCTATGGTCGTGGACCGTAGCCATATTGCGGCAATCAACGGAGGCAGCGCACCTCAATGCGGTCGCCGCACGTTGGGCAGCCGCCGCGGCACTACTGGGCGGCGCGTCGGCAATCTTGGAGAACAGTCGCACGATCCCACTCGCGATCGCACGCCTACTGTAAAGTTTCGCGCACTGTAGCGGATGGACGTAAGAGATTGACACGATGGGAAGTGGAGCGGGATCATAACCGGGGAGTCCTACCCCTCTCGGTGCATCTCCATCCAAGCGTCCCGTAGCGCCCTGGCATCGGTGAGCGCATGGTGTCGCTTGGCGGCCGAGTGCATGGAGAACCACCGCTCGAACCGGGCAACGAGTTCTGCGTCGTCGACGATGTTCCATCGGATCGCAGGGATCGGGTTGACGCTGGCGTAACGCCCGTGCTTTGCGTTGATGGAGTTCATCGCCTTCACCTAGCTCGAATTTGGCAACCGATACGGGGCCATCCTTGCGATTGCCCTCCGTCTTCTTGTCATTGGTGAAGCGGCTACGCAGGATCGACAGCGAGGCTTCGATGATGACGCCATGCTTGCCATGACGTTCTTTGCGGAAGTGTTCGGCCACGGCGTCCATGCCTTCGGGTGAGTGCTCGATGTAATAGATCAGATCGTGCGCGTCCTTGCGCTCGAATCGCTGGTCAAACGCGAAGGACTTCAGGCAGGTGAGGCTGACGAGATTGGCATGCTTGATCTTCTCGGTGGCACACCGTTGCCGCCCAGAAGCTCCGCCTGGATTTCGGTGACCTGATGCAGGTCGAACACGATCGACGAATGCGGGATGTTCAGGGCCGAGATCGTCCCCTCAGTCGGCAGGGGCTGTACCTTGCTGCCGGCGAGATCCGGTGCGTCTGCCGGTAGTTCCAGGACCATCAGCGCACCGTGTTCGATGCGAGTCTGCCAACGCCACGAGAGTTTCTTGCCAGCGTCGTTCTCGGCGCGCTCGAAGCCCATCTTCTTGAAGTTGTCCTCCAGCGTGTGATACGCCTCGGTGTCGGCTAGGATTTTCAGGTCGATCACGATGTCGACGTCCAGCGCCCTCGTATTGCCTCACATAATTCTGTTACCGGCTGTGTCATCAGTGATGTTACCGGAGACATCTTCCCGTTCGCTCTTGGCCGGGTTGCAACCGGCAAAAGAGGAACGTCAGCCTGCCGCCAAAGGCGGCCGGTTCCGCCCGGGCTGTGTGCATCACATTCATGCCCATGGACACTTCCGCAGGTGACGGGGCGACATGATGCAGCTCCGGCCGCTGGTAGCATTTCAAGTGAGGCAACGATCCCAGCTGGTAACATTTTGAGTGACGCAATGCGAGGGCAGCGTGCCTGCGTGCGCCGGAACCTGAGGCGGCCGCGCGGCGACGAGATACCGGGGCGTGAGTCGGGCGACCAGGTAGACCGAATCCTTCCGAGGACCTAAGCCGCGCAGAAGCGTCACAAGGACACACTCGCAGTCCAATGTGTATTGGTCGCTGTAAGCGTCGAGCGTTGCGGGATTGACCATCAGAAGCCGATCCCTTCTTTGCGGAAGTGCTCAGCCGTTTCCTTGGAGCGGCCTTCGCCGTGCAGCAGATCGAGATAGATTTGGATTGGGCTATCCAGCCATAGCCCTTCGATCTGCTTGCGAGCCAACAGTTCGTTCGATGACTTGGCGTCGATGAGTCCCAAGTTGGCTCCGTCATTGACGACGCTTGCTTCTAGGTCGCCGATCGCTGCATCGGCGTTCGCGCCGATTAGTGCCCGAACGCGGACCTGGGAGACGTTGGAGAGAAATGGTGCGTAACGTTGTGCAGCGGCCTCGTGACTGATTGCGTGCTGGACGCCATGCACGTCGAGGACATGTCCGACCCGTGCCGTCAGCGTTTCGGATTTGGCTCCTGGTACGTAGTACCGGCGCAGGATTGGCGGGCGAATAGTGGCGAGCTGCTTGGCCCATGCGTCTAACAGAGGTGCCGGTTCGCGAAGGTAGCGCTCATTGCTTGGGCCTTGCCCACGAACCTCAAGCCAGTCGAAGCGCTCCAATTCGCTTAGCACCTGGGAGGTAGTGGCGGGTGACTGATCTTGGCATCGTACCCACGGGCATCGTGCTTCCCGACGGGCTCCCATTGGTCGAGGTCGGCTTCTATTTCAGGAAGCTCGCGCAGAGCCTCGATGAAGCGCTCGATTAGCTGTCGATCAATCAGGGAAGGGGACTCAAGCATGGGACGGTGGTGACTCATTTGCTGTTCAGTATAGATCAGGCCTGTCCCAACGTTGATCGGCGGTACGCCGATAACTGACTGAATGTATTGGCGAAATCGTGATTTTTAGGGTGTTAACGATTTCGGCCCCAGCAGGTGGCATTGTGATCCCCGAACGGGTC
>JAKCDC010000093.1 GCA_021838635.1 Pseudomonadota bacterium | reverse complement strand
ATCTGGGTCTGTTGCGACGAATGCGAGCAGCGTGCGCTTCAGCAGGCGGGCCGCTGCGCGCCCGGGGAGGCTTGCGTCGCCGACCGCTATGCCAAGCGCATCGATCGATTTTTCGGGTGGAATCCGGAGGTCGCGAAACAGTATTTGGCCCATCCGTACTTCGAGGTGCGCGCCATTGCGGCGAAGCATGTGGAGGTCTTCTATCTGCCTCGGTTGATTGGCGATCCCGATGAGACCGTGCGCTGGAGCGCGGCGCTGCGCCTGCCGCAGCGCTACCTGAAGATGCTGCGCAAGGATCCCGACCGCGAGGTTCGTATCCGGGTCGCCACGAGGTTGGCTGCCGAGGACCTTCACGAGATGATGGGCGATCCGGACTACTACGTCCGTACCGTCATTGCGCGACGTATCGCGGCGGTGTTTCTGTCGCAGATGATGCGCGACCCGGATTCCGAAGTGCGCATCGAAGTGGCCCGGCGAATCGGCGTCGATGCTTTGTTCGGCATGGTGGCCGATTGCGATCCCGCGGTACGGCGTGTGGTGGCCCAACGCCTGCCCTGCGGCCAGCTCAGCCGGCTGATGGATGATGATGACTGCCTGGTGCGGTACGAGGTCGCGCAGCGCATCGACCATGCCCATTTGGCGCCGCTGCTTGCCGACGGCGACGCCACGGTGCGCGAGGCGGCACGGGCGCGTGCGCAGGACATGGTCGCATGACGACATTCCATGCAAGGGACGAGAAGATGAAGATTGATTGCAAGGACGTCATTTGCCGAGCGGCTGCTCCATCAATCCTGCCAGGCGCGATCGCAGTGAAAGGCGAGGCTCTGCAATGATCGGGCTGCGAGAACCCATCTACTACGAAGGGCAACGGGTCGTCGCCGGTGTGGATCTCGTCAATGACGGCTCTTATCCCGAGCGTGCGCCGGATGCGCTGCTGGTGGAGAAGGGCACGGTTGGCGAAGTGGTGCAAGTGGGCATGCATACCGAGTCCGGCACGCCGGTCTATATGGTCGATTTCCCTGGCGGGTGCGTCGTCGGCTGCCTGGAAGAGGAACTGGCACGGCCCTGATTCCGCGGACAGCATGATGCACGCGGATCTTGTGCCCATTGAGCGACGGAAATGACCGAGTCGATCTATCTCGACAACAACGCCACGACGCCGCTGGATTCCGCGGTGCTGGCGGCGATGCAGGACTGCATGCGGCACTGCTACGGCAACCCATCCAGCAAGCACCATGTGGGTGCCGCGGCCAGGGAGCGCCTGATTGCGGCGCGGATCCAGGTCGCCGCGCTTCTGGGTTGCGCTCCAGGCGAGGTCGTGTTCACGAGCGGCGCGACCGAATCCAATCACATGGCGATCATGGGCGCTTTGGCGATCGATCCGGCGAAGCGGCATATCGTCTCGAGCGCCGTCGAGCATCCATCAACGTTGTTGTTGCTGGGTCATTTGGCCGCACAAGACGTCGAGGTGACGCTGCTGCCTGTCGATGGCGAAGGGCGCATCGATCTCGATCGACTCGCGTCGGTCATCCGCGCGGACACCGCGCTGGTGAGCCTGATGTGGGCAAACAACGAGACCGGCGTGTTGTTTCCGATCGCCGAGGCGGCGGCCATCGCCAAGTCCAATGGGGTGATCTTCCACACCGATGCGGTCCAGGTCGTGGGTAAGATCCCGGTCGATGTCGAGGAGGTTCCGGTCGATCTGCTGTCGCTCTCCGGACACAAGTTGCACGCTGCCAAGGGTGTCGGCGCCTTGTACATACGCAAAGGGCTGCGGCTGCCGCCGCTGTTCTTCGGGAATCAGGAGCGCAAGCGGCGCGGCGGTACCGAGAATCTCATCGGGATCGTCGGTCTGGGTGTGGCCGCCGCGCTTGCGGCGCGCGCCATCGCGCAGGTCGGGCCGGGCATTGGCGAACTGCGCGATGTCTTCGAGCGCGGGCTGCTGGAGCGGATGCCGCAGACGTGGATCAACGGCGCCTCTGCGCCGCGCGTGCCCGGCACCAGCAATCTGCGGTTTGCCGCGACCGATGCCGAGATCGTGCTGGACGGGTTGGACAAGGCCGGCGTCTGTGCTTCGAGCGGCTCGGCGTGTACCGCCGGCGGCACGGAACCCTCGCACGTACTGGTTGCCATGGGGCAAACGGCCGATATGGCTCTGGCCTCGGTGCGCTTTTCCTTCAGTCGATTCAACACCGTTGCGGAAGTCGAACGGCTGCTCGAACTCCTGCCGGGAATCGTCGGGCCACGGATCGATGGGGCAACGCAAAAAGTGGGAGGGTGAAATGGGGCTATCCGTCGAACAACTCAAGGACATCGGTGCGATGCTGATCGCGGCGAGTCCGAGCGAAAATCCGGTGGCCGCGATCCGCACCGGCTTCCCGGACATCCAGGTCTCGCGCTGCGATGCCATCGATATGCGCGGTGAGACGCCCTATCGGCATGTGGGCGAGTATGACGTTTTCCTGGTCGACACCAGCAGCCATTGCTGGCGCATCGTCGACGATCCAGTTGCCGCCGGTGGAATCGTCATCTCGGAGAGGCACAGATGAAAATTCCACCTCGCGCCGCGTCCGGGGTCATGCGGACTCCAGGGCGGGGTAAGGGGGAAGACTCAGGATGCGCTCGTCGACCAGGGGCAGACCGACGGTGAAGTGATACAGGGAGCGAAAGCCGAAGCCGGACAGGCCGAGCAGTTCATGGCAGGCGTCGTCGAAGAAACAGCCGATGCCGGTGCCGCGCAGGCCGGCGGCCTCCGCTTCGAGATAAAGTACCTGACCGAGCAGGCCGGCCTCCCAGTGCAACTGTCGGTAGCGCCAGGGTGCGGACTGCACGACGTCATCGAAATCGGCCAGCAACGCGGCGGCGAAAGTGCAATCGGCGGCAATCGCCTGATGGCAGCTGATCATGCGGGCGACCTTGCCGGCGTGCGCTTCGGCGAGCAGAAACAGCGGCAGGTGACCGGGGCAGCCGGGAACCGGCGCCCAGCGGAATTCGGGCCGCATGGCGGCGCGCAGGCTGTCCCCGGCGGAGGTGCTGCGCGGCAGTACGTAGAGCCCCGGGGTAAGTCCATCGACCCGATGCACGAACAGCACCGGATGCACGTGCGCTTCGTGATGCCAGACATCCCAGGGCGTCGTCCGGCGTGGTAAGAGCGCATCGAGCATGCAAAAAAAGCTCTCTCGGCTCTGTATGCCGGCGCCATCGAAGCGTTGTGCGCTGCGGCGCGAGAGGATCAGATCGACCGCCCCTGCGTCGCTGCCGCCGATCCGTGGTGCGTAGGTGGGGATGGGACCCACATCGACGACCGGTGCTGTCGGTGGTTTTCGGCTCGCCCTGGCGACTTCGTCGATCACCGGCCAGCGATACATCGGTTGCGGATCCAGCAGGTTGGCTTGACCAAACCACGCATTCGGGTCGTCTGATGCGTGCGAAGAGAGCGTTGCGGCGCGCGCGCCCCCTGCCGCCACTCCCAGCAACAGTTCGGCGTGCTCGCGCTCGGCGCCGCGATAGTCGGCCTCGCGGTCGAGACCGAGCCAGTGGGTCAGTTGCGCGCTGCCGCAGTCGGCATCGAGGGTGAGCGTCCAGCCGAGGCAGGCTGCGGCGTAGCGCAGCGCCCCCAGCGCGTGGCCGGTGTCAAGCTGGCAGTAGCGAAAGGCCCGCTCGCCGTACTTCCAGGCCTCGCGCCATGCGATCGAGGAGAGGCCCACACGCAGCTCGGCCTGCGCGGGGAGCGCCCGGGGGTAGCGGCAGCGCTGTTCGAGCGAGTGACTGCGGGCGAGGTAGTGATAAACGCCGTCCGCAAGCCCGGGCACGTTTCGGCAGATCAGATAGGCCTCGGTCGGATGCAGATTGCCGCTCGACGGATTGCAGCGCACCGCCCAGCGGTCCGGTCCAAAAACTTTCCATGCCGAAATGGCCAGCGACAATTCCATCAGCATCGCGACGGTATCAAGGCACAGGGCCTGAACGGGAACCGTGTCCGCGCGGTAGAGATCGGCGAAGCGCACGGCGAGTCGGCGGGCGCCGAGCGGCAGATCGATTCTTGGGGCGCCGCAGAACTCGCGGAATGGATCGGGCTGCGCGCTCCAGTCGAGTGTTTCCGGTCCGGCGGCGTACCGGCCCAATGCATGCCGCGTGCGCGCGTGGTAGGCGAGCACTTGCTCGGCGGCGGTCTCCCCGTCAAGACCCGGCTGCGATGCGGACATGAAGAGTTCTCAGGAATTGCGCAGGAAATCGGCGGTCTTGAAGAACGAGGCGACGAGCTGCGCGCGCAGCGCCGGATCGTCCACCTGCTCGTGCAATGCGCGCGTCATGCACTCCATCCAGGCATCGCGCGCCGCTTCATCGATCGAAAATTTCACGTGGTCGCGGCGCAGGCGCGGTTGACCATGACGTTCAGCATACAGCGGCGGTCCCCCGAGCCATCCGGACAGGAACATGAACAACCGCTGTTTCGCGGCCGCGAGATCGGCAGGGTGCATTTCCCGGATCGCGCGCGCCCGCGGCAGCTCGTCCATCAGCTCATAGAAGCGCTCGGTCAGGCGGCGTACCGCAGCTTCGCCGCCGATTGCCGCGTAGTGTGGATTGGCAAGAATCGGGCGGAGCTGCACCGTTGCGTCCGCACTCATGTCAGCACGACCGGGATGTCGAGCGCAGCACGGCGGCCGAGCTGGGTATCGACCTTGCGGCGTACGGCTTCCAGGGTGAGCGGGCGCAACAGTACGCTATCAGATCGGAA
>JAKCDC010000045.1 GCA_021838635.1 Pseudomonadota bacterium | reverse complement strand
CTTTGGCGGCAGGCTGACGTTCCTCTTTTGCCGGTTGCAACCCGGCCAAGAGCGAACGGGAAGATGTCTCCGGTAACATCACTGATGACGCAGCCGGTAACAGAATTATGTGAGGCAATACGAGGGGTATGGGCACTCCTCGAAGTACGATCAGCGTGCGACGATAGTTCGAATCAAGAAGAGTTCAACCCGGTCTGACGAGACAATCATGACGATGACTACTCTGATCCGCTGGGCAATTACATTAATTTTTTCACTCGCCGGCGCGTTGGCATGCGCCGCGACTCCGAGCGTTGCGCAGAAGGGGTCTCCCGCCTGGTTCGTGGCGCGTGCCGCAAGACCCTGGCTCCCCAGGTACAATCCCAAAACGGACTGGAATTTCACCCACGCCAGCAAACGGGTGCAGCAGACGTGCTTGCGCAGTGCGGCCCTTGCGATCCCACGGGCCGACTTGCCGAGCATCGCGCAAGCCGCTCGGCTCCTGTCGTGCAATTCAGAGGCGCTGTACTACGGGTTTACCGGTAAACCGAACTACGTCCGCGCTCGCAAGTGCGCCTACCTTGAGCGTGCGGCGGGCAATCAGTTCCCTGTCGCCAGCTCGGCAATACTGTCGATGATTTACGCCAACGGCCTGGGCGTGAAGCGCAATCTGCCGCTCGCGACGAAGTTTGCGTGCGAAGCCGGTGGCGCCCCGGCAGAGATGAATGGCCGAATAGATCATCTGAAGGAGCTGGCCGCAATGAAAGGGCACACTCGGCTACGCTTCGGATTCTGCGATGACATCACCAGTGGCTACATGGACGGAATTTGCGCGGGAATCGCGGCCACGTATCGCGACGCACAGCGCGAGAAGGAGTTTGAACACATCACATCGAGTTACACAGCGGCCCAACGAGCAGCCTTCTCCTCGCTGCAGCGCGCCGCGGCTAATTATTTCGACGCACATGCGAGAAACGAAGTGGATCTCAGCGGCACCGCGCGCGTAGCCTTCTGGATCGAAGATATTGAACACAGCTGGAACATGTTCCTGCGGGATCTGCGAATTTTTGAAGCTGAGAAAATACCGACGGCGCCCCCCAACGCGACCCGTCAAGCTGACGCTCGACTAGCGGGGATCTTCCAGCGCGTAATCGCCGAGTCCTTTCTTCGGCAGCGACCGCTGGTGAGATTTCCTCCCCCTGGAATTCCTGTTGCAGGGGGGACAATCAGCCGACAGGGGATCCGCGTGGACCAGCGCCTGTGGCTTGCCTACCGTGAGGCTTGGCTGCATTTCGCCGCATTGCGCAGGCCCGCGCTGCCACGCGGGACGGTCGAGGCATGGATCACTAGCCAACGCATCCACAACCTGCGTTGTCTGCTGTCGTTTCGCGCCCAGGGTGCAAGAAGCTGCACTCGGCCCACGCTGATGCCGTCGAACCTGTGACATTGAATGCGCTGGGTGACTACCACGATAAAGAAGCGATGCATTCGTGAGTCATGCGGTTGGGTGAACAGCAACGCGGATAAGGCAACTCCGCCACAAAATGCAGCGTCGGGCGCCGGCTACTGAGGCGACTGCAGGGGCCGCAGTCGCCTTTTGCGGCTGACTGGTCCTCCATCGATGGGTCATGCGTGAGGTCGTGCTGCCTCGGTAGGAGGCTTCGGACGGAACTGACTCGTGTGCCGGTTCCCAAGCCAAAAATACGATGAGGAGCGGAATGCTCGGGATCGGTGGTTAGTGGATGACGCGTTGTGGGGCGACCGAACCTGCTCGCAATTGACCACAGTGATCCATTCGCAGCCGGATTCTAGGGCCGGCGTCGCAACACAGGCGTCTTGCGCAAGTTCCTCGCCAGCGGTCGCATGGCGGACGAGTCTGGCCGCGTGTAGGCGGTAGCGCTCATCCTCCGAGCGCGATGACCACGCCGACCACCACGAGAAATACCGCGAACACCCGCTTCAGCGCGGTACTCGGGATGGTGTGCGCCACGTGCGCACCGACTGGCGCGAGGGTCATTGAACCCAGCGCGGCGACTGCGGCCGCAGGAAGATACAGATAGCCCACCGCGCCCCACGGTAGCGCCTGCGGCGGGGCGTGCACCGAGAGTGCGTAGGCCAATGCGCTCGAGATCGAAATTGCGAGCCCACACACCGCGCTGGTGCTGACGGCCTTGACCGGCTTGACACCGAGCGCCATCAGCAGCGGGACGGTCATCGATCCACCGCCGATACCGACTACGGCCGATATTGCGCCGACCGCGATGCCGGCAGGCAGCAGCCATGGCGAACGTGCTACCTGTCCGGAATCGGCCGCTTCCGGCGCGCGCTTGCCGC
The DNA here is from genome assembly GCA_021838635.1 of Pseudomonadota bacterium. Classification (GTDB taxonomy): domain Bacteria; phylum Pseudomonadota; class Gammaproteobacteria; order Steroidobacterales; family Steroidobacteraceae; genus 13-2-20CM-66-19. The sequence goes on along the minus strand of JAKCDC010000045.1, from coordinate 20,503 downwards.
CGAACGCCATGCGTCCCGCGGTCAGTGCGCAGAACGCCGTGATTCCCCAGCGCAGGGCTTGAGCGGAGAGTAATTGCGCGATGTGCGCCCCGGCAACGCCGCCGATCACCATGCCGGGCGCGAGCCATCCCCAGCTTGGCCAGACCACCGTGCCGCGGCGGATGTGCGCGGTCGCCGAGGACGCGAGGGTCAGGACGATCGTGGCCATCGACGTGGCCACCGCGACGTGCATCACTTCAGCTTTAGGCACTCCGAGGGCCGGCAATGCAAGGCTGAGCGCGGCCACCACCAGCAGTCCGCCGCCGATGCCGAGCAGACCGCCGAGAAAACCGGCCGAGGCGCCGGCGAGCAGGAGCACAGTGATGGAGAAGAGCATGGGACTCGCGATGGCCTCAAAGGTCCGAGTGCCAAGCCTAGCGGAAACTCAACCAGTTTGCCGCCGTGTCGGCGGTCACTTCAACTCCCGCGTGTAAACGATGAAGTCGTGATGCGCCTCGACTTGGTCATAGAGCGCGCCCGGCATGATTCGTCGTTTGAGTGTGCCAGTAGACACGGCTGCAGCCCCGGTCTTGTGCGGCGGCATAGACTGCGTGGATGAGCTGACGCCCGACGCCGAACCGGCGAGCAGGTTCAGCCGTAAAAAAGATCCTGGAGATAACAGACTTCGTGAAGACGGGTCGTGCTGCGGTGATAGAGGTAGTGGGCAAGTCCGACGATCGTGGCGTCTGCTGCCGCGATCAGCGCGCGGATCGGTTCGGCGGGATCGTGGAAGCGCGCCCAGGTCGTGGCGGCGACCTGCTCCGGCAGTGCGGTGGGGCCACTGCGCCCGTAGAAGTGGTTGTAGCCGTCCCACAGCGGACGCCACCGCTCATAGTCGGTACGACGCGCGGCTCTGACGACCAAGCGCGTGATGAGGTCGGCACGAGGGCGGTATTCGTCGCTCAAGGTGGTTCCGTCTGGTGCGGTCTGCAGGACATTGCGCGCACCTGCTCGGGGCCGGCCCCTGGGTCTGGTGCCGTGCCCGCCATCCTAGCGCCACGAACTGCGCGGGGCCCCGGGCGGTGCTGATCTGAGACCGGTTGACCGGCCCGGTCCGGGTCTCGCGCAGACGCGACTGAAAAAGATCCTGCCGGGCGAGGGTTGGTCGCCCGGCAGGATCGACTGGCAGCTGCCTACTGGCACGTACCAGTGCTGGACGGGCAGGTCGGATAGGTCGGCTGCGTCGGGAACGCCGGCAGCCAGTGCGGACGCGGCGGCACGAGCACCGGTGCGCGCTGGATCTCCTTCAACAGCACGTGAACGGCGGTCTGCAACTGCGTGTCCTCGCCGCGGCGTGCGAGCAGTCCGGGGTTTACGTGAACGGGGATGGAGGGCACCACGCCGATGTTCTCCACTGTCCACTGCGAGTCGGTGGCATACATGGCGATCTCCGAGACCACCTGCTGACCGCCGTCGAGGAGCGTGAACTGGTTGTCGTAGCCGCGCACACCGCCCCAGGTGCGCGATCCGATGGTCGGTCCCAGGTGATATTTCTGGAAGCGATAGGCGAAGATGTCTCCGTCGGAGGCCGAGCCGTGGTTGATGAGCGCGGCCAGGTGACCGATGTAGGCATTTTCCGGGCTCTGGTAATGCGCCCCGTGACGGTTTGTCCAGGCAGCGACCATCTTCTGCGTCAGCTGATTGAACAGGATGGTGTCGATAAATCCGCCGAGGTTCCAGCGGTCATCGATGATCATCCCCGGCTTGTTGAGTTGGCTGTAGTACTGGCGGACAAACTCGTGCAGTCCGGTCGCCTCCATGTCATTCAGATACACATAGCCGACCTTGCCGCCGGAGAGCTTGTTCACCTCGCGCCGGTTGTGGTTGATCCAGTGCAGCAGATGCAGCTTGCCGCTGTTGATCACTGGTTTGACCAGAATGGTCCAGGGCTTGCCGTGCGGCTTCGATGCCAGCGTGAGGCTCACCGTCTGCCCGAGCGTGCCCTGCAGCAGAGCGTACGGATTGGCGGGGGCGCGCAGCGGCAGGCCGTTGATCGCGAGCACGTAATCCCCGCGCTTGACGCGCAGACCAGGCTGCGCCAGGGGCGCGTAATAGCCCGGAATGGTGTTGTCGCCGTGGAAAATGCGCTTGAGGTAATAACGCCCGGAGGGGGCATTCAGGGCGAACTCGGCGCCGAGACCGGCGGTGGGCTGCGGTGGACTCTTCCAGCCCATGTCGCCGCCAAAGATGTACATGTGGCTCTCACCGAGTGAGCCGATCATGTTCGCCATCACATAGTTCAGGTCCTCGCGGTCCTGCACCAACGGCAGCAGTGCGCGGTAATGCTGACCGATGGCGGCCCACTGGGTTGCGATGAGCTTCGGGTCGGCGAAGTAGTCCCGCACGTTGCGCCAGGCTTCCCCGAAGATCTCGGTCCATTCCGCGCGCGGATCGACCTGCATCTGCATATTCGCGGTATTGAGCGTTTGGGTCGGCGCCTGCTTGCTGAAGGTCGCGGGGCGCAGATCCCACTGGTTGCCGACCTGGTAGAGCAGGGTGGATCCATCGGCCGACAGCGCGAAGCCGCTGCCGATGCCCTGCGCGAGGGTGAGGCCTTTGCGCTTCTCTAGGTTGTAGGCGCGCAGCTGCGGCGCCTCGCCCGGAATGGCGCCGCCGATCACTGGCACCGGCTCGGTGGCGTAGAAGACGGTGCCGTGGAACTCAGCGACCTGCGCGATGTTGGCGGCCGGTACCGGCACCTCGACGGCGCGCTCGATCAGGCCGGGGAAATCGATCTTGACGCGTGGTGCGGTCTTTTTGGCTTTGGCGCCACCCTTTTTGTTGCGCTTGTGCTTGCCGGCAGCCTTCTTGTGCGCGCCGTGCGCCGCGTGATGAGCGGCCGTGGGGTGCTGCGTGCGCGGCGCGAACGGTGAGGGCGTCTTTGCCTGCAGGGTCGTGACGTACAGGCCGTCCGGCACGGCGCCGGAGGCGCTGAAGTTGTAGCTGGACAGTACCGGGTTCACCAGGCGTGCGGACACGAAGTACAGGTACTTGCCGTCGTGCGAGAAGGCCGGATGGCTGTCGCTGAAGTTGCCGCGGCTGATCTGATGCAATGCGCCGCTCTTGACGTTGTAGATGAACAGCGCGCGCAGATGATTGGGCAGGTGCTTGGAGAAGGCCACCCAGCGGCTGTCGGGCGAGAAAGCCACGTCCGCAAAGGCGCCTATGATCATCTGGCGGTCGGTGCTCACCGCCTTGCGCGCGCCGGTCTTGACGTTCACCAGCCACAGCTGTTGGCGCGAGGTGCTGTAGGCGATCCAGTGGCCGTTCGGACTCCACTGCAGCGGCCCCGAGTAGCTAAGCGCGCCATTGGGGGCGAGGACGCGCGGGACGCCGTGCCCGTCGGCCGCGCGAACCATCAGCTCGCTGTTCTGGCCGTCATCGCGCACATAAGCGATCCACTTGCCGTTCGGTGACCACGCCGGATCCTTGTCATTGCTTGCCACGCGGGTACTGAGATCGGTGGTATGACCATACTTCACCGGCACGGTAAACAGCGCACCGCGCGCACTGAATACGGCAATTTTACCGTCCGGCGCCAGATCGGCTGCGCGGATCATCTTGGCCGCCGAGAATTCATACGGAAGCGTATGCGTGCCACTGAGCGGAACGGTGACGGGCACCTGCGCAAGCTGGTGCGTGGCGAACGAGTACACATACAGCCGGCCGCCGTCTGACACGGCGATGCCGCTGTTGCCCGCACTCGGCCAGTCCACATCGTAGGTGGAGAAATGCGTGATCTGGCGCAATGCATCCGTTTTGAGGTTCTTCGCCCACAGATTCAGCACGCCCCCGGCGCCGCGGTCCGAGGCGAAATACAGAGTGTGGCCCACCCACATCGGGTAGGCGTCCTCGCCCTTCCAATGCGTCAGACGTGTGCTGGCACCGGTCTGGAGGTCGTAGGTATAGATGTCGTCGGCCTGACCGCCGAAATAGTGCTTGCGGTGGAAGGCGCGCAGGACGCGCGCCAGCTTGTTGTACGCCACCTTGGTGCCGGCGGCATTGAAGGAGAGCGGCCCAGTCCAGGGCATCGGTAGCGCGGTGGGCAGACCGCCCGTGACCGGCACTTCGAAGGCCCGCTCGATCTGCGGATTGAAACTCTCGCGTCGCGACAGGAATACCACATCTTGGCTGTCCGGCGTCCACCCGATCACCACGTTGTCGGGCAGCGTGGTGATCCGGCCGTTCATTGGCTGATTGACCGAGCGCCAGGTGAGCTGCCGGACCGGTCCACCGTCGATCGAAACGACGTAGACATCAGTATTGCCGCGGTACCAGCCCGTAAACGCCACCCACCGGCCATTCGGTGCGATCACCGGATGGGAGTCGTAGCCGGAGTCGGCGGTGAGTCTCGTGGCCTCGCCGCCTTGTACGGGCACTTTCCACACCGCTCCTCCGGCTTCGAAGACCACGGTGCTGTCGTGCAGGCTGGGGTAGCGGATCAGGGCCTGCACCGGGCCGCTGGCCGCCTGGGCCTGGGCGCCGAGCGAAAGCATAATCAGGGACAGCGCGGCGCCAAGCGCGCCGGCGAATCTCTTCAACATCATGGAGCAATCCTCAATGTCTGATCGGGAGGGCGGGCGACCGCTCTCCTCGGTGGATCCTATCGATTAGAATTGATCTAATGACACGGATTCTGCGCGCCCCTTGGTTGGGTGGCAAGTGCGTACAGACGCCGCTACCGACGTTGACTTGGACGTACGCATGACGTGCCAAAAGCCGTTCGTGTTGGAGCTCGGTACGGCAAGCGCCAGGAAAAATTCCCGTGGCGTGCTGCCCCTCGAGGGTTGCCCCCCCGAGGGGCAGTGCGGTCAGCGGCCGATCGGCCGGTGCATGGGCTTGCCGGCCCGGCGATTGCGGATCCAGCGGTCGATCACGTGGTTCAGCTCGGTGAGCGGCATGGCGCCGTGCTCCAGGATCGCGGCGTGGAAATCCTTGATGTTGAATTGTGCGCCGAGCGTCCGCTCAGCCTTGTTGCGCAGGTGGAGGATGTCCATCTGGCCGATCATGTAAGAGAGTGCCTGGCCCGGCCAGGCGATGTAGCGATTGACCTCGGTGTTGATGTTCTGTGCGCTGAGCGCGGTGTTCTGCTCGAAGTAGCGCACCGCCTCGGCGCGTGACCAGCCCTCGGAGTGAATGCCGGTGTCGACCACCAGACGCACCGCACGCCACATCTGCCAGTCGAGATAGCCGAATTTGGAGTATGGGTTGTTGTACAGCCCCATCTGGTCGCACAGCGACTCGGTGTACAGTGCCCAGCCTTCGCCGTAGGAGCTGTAGTAGTCAAAGCGACGGAAGTTCGGCAATCCTTTCAGTTCCATGGCGATCGGAATCTGCAGTTGATGCCCGGGGCGGCCCTCATGGCAGACCAGCACCTGGATATCGTATTTCGGCCGGCTCTGGGGTTTGTACAAGTTCACAGCGATGTAGCCGGCCACACTGCCGTCTCCGCTCGGTGGGACCGAGTATGCGGGGTAAGTGTCCGGTGCGAGCGACGCTGGGATGGCGCGCACGCCGTAGGGGACGCGCGGCAGGATCCACACCGGAAAGTACCTCACCAGCAGCGGATTGACGCGCATGGCAGCGGCCCGGTAGGCCTCGAGCAGGTGCGCTGGGTGCTTGTAATAGAAACGTGGGTTGGTACGCAGGTAGTGCACGAACTGCCGGTAGGTGCCTTTGAAGCCGATCTGATCGAACACATGCTGCATCTGCGCGTGGATCTCGGCGACCCGCGTCAAGCCGATCTGGTGGATCTCGCGCGGGGTCATATGGGTCGTCGTGTACTTGCGCACCATGTAGGCGTAATACGCCTTGCCGTTGGGCAGCGACTCGGCGGCGATGCTCGTGCGGCAATGCGGCAGGTAATACTGATCGAAGTACTTCAGCAGCTTGCGGTATGCCGGCGTGACGACCCGGGCAATAGCGGCGCGCGCCTCGGCGCGCAATCGGGCCTGTTCGGTGAGCGGGATGACCGACGGCATCTTGCGAAATGGCGCATAGAACGGACTTGCAGTCGGATCGGTGACGATGTTGGCGGCGATCTGGGCCGGTACGCCCTGCATCACCACCCTTGGTTCGGTCATGCCTGCGGCGATGCCTTGCTTCAGCAGCGCGATGGTCTGATCCATGTATGGCATGAATGTGCGCAGACGCTCGAGGTAATGGTGGTAGTCGGCGCGAGTCTGGAAGCGCAAGGTATGCGTCAGGGTGCGGAGCGTCTGGATGCCCCACAGCTCGTTAATGGGCATCAGGTAGGTCTTCAGGTCGTAGCCCTGCACCCGCATCTCGTAGCGGTGCTTGAACAGGTCGTAGCTGATGCGGTCCTCGGGATCGAGTTCGCTGCGGTGGATGGCCGCCAGGCGCTCGAGCGTCTGGAGGTCCTCCTGGTGGTCCCGCGCGAGCGCTGCGAGGCTCATGTCGGCCCACTTGCCGTCGTACTGGTGGAAGCCATCGCCCGATGCTTCGAGCGGATGTTCACGCATCTCGCGCTGCCACTCGGTGCGAAAAAGCCGATGCAGTGCGACTGCGGCAGGATTGGCGGTCGCGCCGCCGGTGGCGGCGAGTCCGGGCGTCGCGCAGGACAGCAGCGCACAGAATCCGATGACTTTGAACGCGCGGAACATGGATCCCCCTGGCGCGGATTGATTTTCCTCCAGTGTACCGGCTTCGCCGCACGCTGACATCGGGGCCTGCCGGATACCGCGGGTTGACCCGGCCGCGGGGGGGTGCATTGTCCGGCGGGGGGAATTCCGGTAGCGTGACGGTGCGTCGCAGCATTTTTTGCGCCGGGCAGGGGGCTATGCGCCGCCCTCAGCGCTCTATTGTTCTGGGAAGGCCCGCGATTGCGCGGAGGGCGTACTCGAACATGACGAACGCGACCATACTGGTCGGATGGCGACGGCGCTGGAACCGCAGTCTTCTGCTGTTTCTGGGGCGCCGCGTCCGCTCGTCGGTCGAGGTCGAGGATCTCGCCCAGGAGATCTACCTGCGGTTGCTGCGTGCCCCGGATCTGCTGCAGGTGCGAAACCCCCAGGCCTACTTGATGCGCGTTGCCGGCCACGTGGTGGCCGAGTGGCGGCGCGAATACCCGCCGACGGAGACGCTCGATACCGATGAGGACGATGCCGCCGTCGATGAGTGCCTACCCGAGTTGACTCTCGATGCAAGAATGTCCGAGCAGCGGCTGAACCAGCAGCTGGAGCGGATGTCTCCGATGATGCGGGCTGTGGTGCTGCTGCGCCTGCGCGATGAGCACTCGTACAAGCAGATCGCGCAGGAACTGGAGCTGACGCTGCGCCAGGTGCGGCGCTACCTGGCGCGTGGTTACGAGCAGTTGCGCGCCGTACTCGATGAGTGATCCGATGGGTTCAACCGATGACAGCCGGCGGTGGAGCGAGGAGGCGGCGCACTGGTGGGTGCTGCTTCACGGGGAAGGTGTGACGAGTGCGGAGCGGCGCGAATTCCTCGCCTGGGTCGCGCGCTCCCCGGAGCGTATCGAGGCGTACCTGGAGGTCGAGCGGCTCGTGGGCACGTTGCGTGCCGGTACTGTCCGCTGGCCTGACACGCCTGCTGAGGCGCTGATCGAAGCGGCCCGCGCTTCGATCCGGCCGGTGGCCCTCCCCCAGGCCGCAGCATCGCCGGTGCAGATCCGCCCCGTGGCGGCGAGCGGTGCGCCGCGGTGGACCCGCGCGCGGTGGGTGGCTGTGACCGCCACCGCAGTGGCACTGGCGGGCGCACTCGGTGGGTGGCTGTTGAACTCGGGCGGGGAGCAGATCTATCGTACGCGCGCGGGTGAGCAACGGTCCATTCTGCTGGCCGACGGCTCGCGGGTCACGTTGAATTCCGCCTCGACCGTGGAGGTCGATTTGCGCCGGCACCGACGCGTGCTGCATCTGCTGCGCGGTGAGGCACTCTTCCAGGTCAGTCACGATCCGGCTCGCCCCTTCGATGTGCACGCCGACGGAGGCGTGGTTCGCGCCATTGGCACCGAGTTCAACGTCGATCTGCGCGCGCGTTATGCGGCGGTCACAGTGCTGCAGGGCCGGGTGGCGGTCATGAGCGAGCAGCAGGCCCGTCTGCCGGTGCCCTCGGTCTCTCTCACGCCTCCGGTGGATGGTACCTCGCGAGTACGCCCGCAGATCGAGCGCTTCCCGGCGCCGGCGGGCGCGTTGATCCTCGGCGTGGCACAGCAGGTGCGCATTACCCCGCACGGCATGAGTGCACCGCGCCCGGTGAGTGACCTGACGGCGACGACGGCCTGGACGCGCCGGCAGCTCGTGTTCGAGCACCGACCGCTCGGTGAGGTGGTCGATGAGCTCGACCGCGACGCCCGTCAGCGCATCTTCATCGACAGTGCGCGGCTGCGCGCCCGCCAAGTGACCGGCGTGATCCAGCTCGATGATCCCGGATCGCTGCTTGAATTTCTCTCCGACGTGCCGGGCGTACAGATTCGTCGCAGTCCTGACGGCGCGAGCATCGTGACGCTGCGACGGACTCCGGCCGGTCACGTGAGCAGCGCTCACCCCCAAGTGAATTCGCCTCACGGCTGAAGTCTCCCCCGGTTGCTTTTTTTCTCCGAGGGGAGGGGCCAACCGCGACCTGAAGCGCTCTACATATAAAAACGCGCATCAATTACAGCCAGGTCGTCATCGGGGAGGTCTTATGCAACGTCGAGGTATTCCGCTTTGTGCGCTCGCAGCGCTGCTGTGCACGATCGGTGCCGTGCCGCGCGTGAGCGCGGCTCCGGCCCGTACCTTCCAGCTCGCCATCAGCAGCCAGCCGCTCGCAGCGGCGCTGCAGGAGTTGGCCCGTCAGAGCGGGCTTCAGATCATCTTCTTCTCAAAGCTCGCTCAAGGTCACGAGGCGCCGGCCGTGCGCGGTAAGGTCACCATCGACGCTGCGCTGCAGCGCATGCTTGGAGGCACGCACCTGACCTACCGGCGGTTAAACGCCAATGTGATCGAAATTCGTCCCCCGATCGCGCCGGCCACCGGAGCGCTCGCGCGTCGGAGTAACCCGACGCATATGTTTGCCGCTGCGTTTACCACCGGCGGTGCGCGCAGTGATCCGCCGTCCGGTCCTGCGGCGGACCCGCCCGCCGCAGCGAGCGAACCAATGCTCGCCATTGCGCAGCGAGGTTCGCCCCTGCATACCGTGATCGTGACCGGCACCCGCTCGGTCGGCATGACTGAAGCGACGTCGATGTCCCCGATCGATGTGCTCACTCCGGCCAGTCTGGCTGCAACGGGCGCCTCGAATCTGGCTTCCGCCCTGAGTGTGCTGCTGCCCTCGTTCAACTTCCCGCAGTCCTCGCTCACTGATGCGACCGATGCATCGGAGCCGGCGCAGCTGCGCGGTCTATCGCCGAATGAGACACTGGTCCTCATCGACGGTAAGCGCGTGCACACTACCTCGATCACCAACGTCGACGGTTCGTTCGGGCGCGGCTCCTCGCCGGTGGACCTTAGCGCCATTCCTCTCGACGCGATCGATCATATCGAGGTGCTGCGCGACGGGGCTGCCGCGCAGTACGGTTCGGGTGCCATTGCAGGGGTCATCAACATCATTTTGAAGCACGGTCCGAAGGGTGGTGACGCCAATCTCACGATTGGCCAGTACTTAAAGGGCGACGGACGCACGGTCTCCGGCGGCGGGGATGCCGGTTTCGCGCTCGGCAATCACGGCTGGGTACGCGTGACCTTCGACGGTACCCGCCAGGGCTCGACCAACAGAGCCGGTCCGGAGATTTTTTTCCCCGGTGATCCGACCTACGGAACGGTCACGACGCACTACGGCCTGCCGGAGAGCCACAGCCTGCAGGGCGCGATCAACATGCAGTACGATTTCTCACCGGAGGTGCATCTGTACGGATTCACGGTGATCAATCACCGCGACGTCTGGTCGAGTGGGTTTTTCCGCTCGCTCACGCAGTACAAGACGAGCAGTCCCGCTGCGGTGGCGGTTTACCCGCGTGGCTTTCTGCCGTTCGAGGACAGCAATCTGTTCGACGACCAGGAAGTGCTCGGCCTTCGCGGGAGGGTGTTCGGCTGGCATTACGATGTCAGCGCCGATACTGGCGGCAACGCCTGGAAGCTCAATACGGCCGATACATTCAATTATTTCCTCGGCAGCGCCTCGCCGACGAACTTCTACATTGGTCAGACCAAGATCCGCCAGAGCATGGTGAATGCGGATTTCAAGCGGGTCTACAATCCGAGCTGGGTAAAGAACGGCCTGCTGGTGGCGTGGGGCCTGAATTACGGCTACGACTCGTTTACGGTCGATGCCGGCGCGCCGGCCTCTTATGCCGGTGCCGGCGCGCAGGTATTCCCCGGCTACACCCCGGCCGATGCAGGCACTCACTCGCGCAACAGTCGGGCGGTCTACCTCGATCTCGAGGCCAATTGGACCAAAAAGCTCTCCAGCGAATTCGCTGTGCGGCACGAACAGTACAGCGACTTCGGCGGGTCGACCTCCTATGATCTGTCCGGCCGCTACGCATTCAATCACGCGCTTGCGCTGCGTGGTACGGCCGGCTCCGGGTTCCTGGCGCCCTCACTGCAGCAGGAGTACTACTCGAGCACCTCGCTCATCTTCATCAACAACGTCCCATACACGATCCGCCAGTTTCCAGTGAGCAGTCCGGCTGCAATAGCCCTCGGGGCCCAGCCGCTGCACGCGGAGAAGTCGCACAGTTATTCGCTCGGGCTGGTGTTTACCCCGCACGATGGCCTGTACGCAACACTCGACGCGTACCAGATCACCATCACGCATCGCATTGTCCTCAGCGGCAATCTCACCGGAGCGGCCGTCGGCAATTATCTGACCTCGGTCGGCATTCCGTTCGTCGACGGCGGTGCTTTCTTCTACAACGGCGTCGACAGCCGTACGCGCGGGGCTGATCTGGTCGGGCGTTACACGGTTCCGTTCGCGCGCTCGCAACTTGCCCTCAGCGTCGGGTTCAATTACAACAAGACCGAGCTGATTGCTGTGGCGCCGAATCCCCCGCAGGACGGTCTGAACGGCCTGGTGCTGCCGATCGTCGATCCGGAGGAGCGGGGCTTTCTCACCGTTTCAGCGCCGCAGACCAAAGCGTTCATCCTCGCCAACTGGTACCTCGGGCACTGGGTGGTGCATGGACAGCTGACGCGGTACGGCAAGTGGAGCTCTCTGAGCAGCAACGGGCCGAAATATAACCAGACCTTCGGTGCGCGCTACATCCTGGATGCCAGTGCGTCCTATGTGTTGAATCGCTGGTCGCTGACCGCGGGCGGCAATGACGTCGGCAATACCTATCCGCAGCAAAACGACAGCCTGAATAATCTCGGCGGCATGTTCCCCTATCCGGGCTCCTCGCCGTTCGGGCTGAGCGGAGCGTACTACTACGGCACCGTGGCATATCGGTGGTAGGGTATCGGCTCACCGGTGTAGTCTGTAAACGATTGCAGCAAGAAAGGGGATGATGATGCGAAAGGCACATTTGGCCTGGACAGTGGTGGGGCTCGCGGTGCTGACGACAGTGCACGCCGCTGGGAGGGTGTCGAATGGCGTCATTCCGAGCCAAGCGCTCGATTCCAGCGCACCACCGACGACCGTGGCTGCACTGGCGCATGCCCGGCCGGTGCTCGCGCGGCACGCCATGGTGGTGACCGATCAGCATCTGGCCACCGAGGTCGGGCTGAAGATTCTGAAGGAAGGCGGTAACGCCATCGACGCGGCCGTTGCGGTCGGCTACGCTCAGGCGGTGGTGAATCCGTGCTGTGGAAATATCGGTGGCGGCGGATTCATGATGATCCATCTCGCCAATGGCCGAACGGTGTTCCTCGACTTTCGCGAGAAGGCGCCGCTGAAGGCGACCCCGACGCTGTATCAGAACGCCAAAGGGCAGGTGGTTCCGGGGCTTAGTACCCAGTCGTTCCTCGCCGTGGGTGTGCCGGGAACGGTGCTCGGACTCGATACGGCGCTGCGCAAATACGGCACCATGACTCGTCAGCAGGTGATGGCCCCGGCGATTCGTCTGGCGAAGGACGGCTTTGTGCTTCAGCAGGGGGACATCGATGTCCTCAATACCCGTGTGAAGGACTTTGCGAAGCATCCGAATGTCGCGGCGATCTTTCTCAACCACGGTAAACCATACGTTGCCGGCCAAATTCTCCGTCAGCCACAACTTGCGCACACGCTGGAGCTGATTTCACGTGAAGGCAACGGCGTGTTCTACCACGGCTCGATCGCCCGAGCGATTGTCGCGGCGAGTCGCTCGCATCACGGCATTCTCACGATGAAGGATCTGGCCGATTACACCGTGCAGTGGGCGAAGCCGGTGGAGTGCCGCTATCACGGCTACACCATCCTGTCAGATCCGCCGCCGAGTTCCGGCGGGGTGACCATTTGCGAAATCCTGCAGATCATCAAGCCTTACCCGTTCAACAAATGGGGCTACGGTTCGGTTGCTAGCCTGCATTACCTGGTCGAGGCGGAACGGCGCGCGTTCGCCGACCGCAACACTTACCTAGGTGATCCGGCGTTCGTGCACAATCCCATCAACCGCTTGCTTTCGGCGCGGCATGCGGCCCGGATGCGCGCCACCATCCGACCCGACGCCGCGACGCCCTCGTCGCAGATCAAGGGGAGCCTCGGTTCCTACGAGGGCACCGATACGACGGACTTCTCCATCGTCGATCGCCACGGCAATGCGGTGGGGGTGACCTATACTATCAATTACCTGTTTGGACTCGGGCAGATCGCCGGCAATACCGGTTTCTTCCTGAATAACGAGATGGATGACTTCACCTCCAAGCCCGGCGTGCCGAACTCGTTCGGCCTGGTGCAGGGGAAGGCCAACCAGATCGAGCCGGGCAAGCGGCCGCTGAGTTCGATGGCCCCGACCATTGTGATGCGCGGCAAGCGGCTGTTTATGGTCACAGGAAGTCCGGGCGGTTCGACGATCATCTCCACCACCCTGGAGAGCTTCCTGAACGTCGTGGACTTCGGCATGAACGTGCAGCAGGCCGTCAATGCGCCCCGGGTGCATGAGCAGTGGTACCCTGATGTGGTGTTCGCCGAACCCGGTCTGATGAGTCCGAGCGTCGAGCAGCGCCTGCGCGCGATGGGCTATCGCTTCAAGATCGTCAAGTCCTGGGGGGCGGACGAGGCCATCGTGGTCAATCCGCGCACACACATGCTCGAAGGTGCCAACGACCGTCGCCGTCCGGCCGGACTCGCCGCCGGATACTGATCGAAGGCGGCAAGCCGGCCGTTCAGGCCGGCTTGCCGCCGATTTCTCCGGCCAGCACCGTGCGCAGCTGCGTCAGATCGTGGATGCGCTGAGCGGTCTTGCGCAGCGCCTGGATATCGATCTCGTGCGCTGAGTACAGGGCGCGGTACTCGAGTTCGGCGACGCGCAGGGCGTGAACGGTATTGCGCCAGCGTTCCGCGAGCGTCTGACGCGCCGCGGCCGAGAGGGCCGCCTTCCACCGGCTGTGTGTGTCGGTTCTCATCTGTCGTACTCCTGCAGAGCGCGCATCATCGCGGTCCGGTGTGACAGTCCCGGGACAGCCCGTTCACAGCTTTATTACAGTCAAGCTTAAGCTCTGGTAGCGCGCCCCGCTGCTCCCGAGGCTGTCTCTTGCATTGGACAGTCACTGCCCTCACAATAGTGGCCTAGGCAGATATATGTACAGATATCTCTTACGAGAGATAGGCGCGGAGACAGGTGTTGGCGAACATCTACGACGTTGAAACTTACGAACCGAGCGAGAGCATCGGGTATCTGATGACCCGTGTGAAGGTCGAGATGCTCGCGGCGCTTGATCGTGAACTCGCCGCGGACGCTCACCTGTCCGCGCTGGGAGTGACCTCGGCGCAGTTCGTGGTGATGGTCCGGTTGGTGGGGGCGGGAAATCGCAAGTCGGCGTCCGACCTCTGCAAGGAGCTGTCCTATGACGCCGGGGCGATGACGCGGATGATCGATCGGCTCGAAAAGAAGGGACTGGTGCGCCGGATGCGCTGCGCGAAGGATCGCCGTCTGATTTATCTCGAGGCTACCGAGGCGGGACGCGCAGCGTACCCGCGCATGCTGGAGATTTCTGTGGCGGTGCAGAACCGTTTTCTGCGCGGGATGGAGTTGCAAGACGCGCGCAGATTGAGGGATTACCTGGCCCGCATGCTGCACAACGCGAGTTGATTCATCGCCGTTTTTTACGGCAGACAATTGCCTAGGCATACATCGCCGCGGCAAAGAGAAGAGGATTCGGCGCACACCGCCGGGAGCAAACGCATCATGACGAGTGCCAAAGACGGGACGAATTCGCTCTGGAGCAGCCCCCGGGCGAGATGGCTGACCGCGGTCTCCGTGGTCGTAGTCCTCGCCGGCATCGGCTACGGGGTGTACTGGTACACCTACGCCCGGTTCGTCGAGTACACGGATGACGCATACGTGAGCGGCAACGTGGTGCAGATCACGCCGCGGATCTCCGGCACGGTCGTTTCCATCGATGCGAACAACACGCAGTTCGTGAAATCCGGCGAGCCGCTGGTGCGGCTCGATCGGGCCAATGCCCATGTCGCACTGCAGAAGGCCGAAGCGCAGCTTGCGAGCACCGTGCGCCGGGTGCGCAACCTGTTTGCCACGACGGATGAACTGCGCGCTGACGTGCAGGTGAGCCGCACGGCCTTGATTCAGGCGAAATCCGACTACGCCCGCCGGGCGCGTTTGGCGCGCACCGGTGCGGTCTCGGGGGAGGATCTGCAGCATGCGCTCGATGCGGTCAATGCCGCGCGCGCCGCGCTCGCGGCCGCCGAACAGCGACTGGCAGCCAACCGCGCGTGGGTCGATCACACCACCATCGCCAGCAATCCGGCCGTGCAGGCCGCCGCCGCCGCGGTGCACGCGGCGTACCTGACGTACGCCCGTACAGTGCTGCCGGCACCGGTGTCGGGGTTTGTCGCCAAGCGCGACGTGCAGCTCGGCCAGCACGTGGGTCCGGGGATGTCGCTGATGTCCGTGGTGCCGCTGAACCAGGTCTGGGTGGATGCGAACTTCAAGGAGTCTCAGCTCGCCGACATGCGCATCGGTCAGCCAGTGCGGTTGACCTCTGACCTCTATGGCAGTGACGTGGTGTATCACGGGCACGTGATTGGCTTCGGAGCCGGCACCGGCTCGGCCTTCTCGCTGCTGCCGCCTCAGAATGCGACCGGTAACTGGATCAAGATCGTGCAGCGTGTTCCGGTGCGCATCGCGCTCGATCCGAAGGAGCTCGCGCAGCATCCGCTGCAGATCGGCCTGTCCATGGATGCGTACGTCGACGTTCGGCATGACCGCTCGCCGCGACTGCCGGAGGTGGCCAGTACTGCGCCGGCAGCCTCGACCGATGTGTTCAGTTCCGTCGATGCACAGGCCGATCGCGCCATTCGACAGATCATTGCGGCGAATGATCCGAGTCCGACCCGCGCCGGCCGCACGGCCGAGCGGATCCGTGCCGAGGATGCACGGTTGGATGGCCTGCGCGGGATCGGCCAGGGGCGTGCGGGACGCGATGCAGAGCGGTTGGCCGCGGACGGCCGAGCGGGCACGCGCTCGACCCAGCTGCTGCGCTCCGGGCACTGGATGTACTGAGGGAGCACGCGTCCCATGGGCGAATCTCACGCGCCGAGCGCGCCAGCGCCGGGGGCGGCGGCCGGGCCAGGCCCGCTGCCGCCGTTGCAGGGCATGGCCGTCGTGCTCGGCACGATCGCGCTGTCGCTGGCGACGTTCATGAACGTCCTCGACACGTCGATTGCCAATGTGTCGATTCCGGCGATTGCCGGTGACCTGGGGGTATCGCCCGATCAGGGCACTTGGGTGATCACCTCGTTCGCAGTGGCCAATGCGATCTCGATGCCGCTGACCGGCTGGCTGACGCGCCGGGTCGGGCAGGTGCGTCTGTTCACGGCCTCGACGATTCTGTTCGTGCTGTCCTCGGCGCTGTGCGGCCTGGCACCGACGTTCTCGCTGCTGGTGGCGTTTCGTGCGCTGCAGGGCCTGGTCGCAGGTCCGATGATTCCGCTGTCGCAGGCGCTGCTGCTCTCCAGCTATCCGAAAACCAAGGCGGGTTCGGCGCTCGGGGTCTGGTCCATGACCACTCTGGTGGCCCCGGTCGTCGGGCCAGTGCTCGGCGGCTGGATTACCGACAACATCTCCTGGCCGTGGATCTTCTACATCAACGTGCCGGTCGGTATCGTCGCAGCGCTGCTGACCTGGAGCATCTACCGTCCACGTGAAACCCCGACGATGAAGCTGCCGATCGACAAGGTCGGACTCGGGCTACTCATCGTGTGGGTCGGGGCGCTGCAGGTCATGCTCGACAAGGGTAAAAACCTAGACTGGTTCAACTCGCCGCTCATTGTCTCGCTGGCCATCATCGCGGCGATCGCGTTCGTTGTGTTTCTCATCTGGGAGCTGACGGATCAGCATCCGGTGGTCGACCTGAGCCTGTTCCGGCGGCGCAACTTCCTGGTCAGCTCGGTGGCCATGTCCATCGGCTACGGGCTGTTCTTCGGCAACGTGGTATTGCTGCCGCTGTGGCTGCAGCAATACATGGGATATACCGCGACGCTTGCCGGGGTGGTCCTCGCCCCGGTGGGACTGTTGGCGATCTTGATGACCCCGATGGTCGGCCGTCTGGTCGACCGGCTTGACCCGCGCTGGTTCGTCACCGTGTCCTTCCTGGTGTTCGCCCTGGTCATGTTCATGCGCTCGGACTTCACGACCCAGGCGAACTTCCAGACGCTGCTGCTGCCGACGCTGATCCAAGGCGCGGCGATGGCCACGTTCTTCATCCCGCTACTGGCATTGGCGTTCTCGGGACTTGAGCCGGACCGCATTGCCTCGGCGTCCGGACTGATCAATTTCTCGCGTATCACAGCGAGCTCGTTTGCCACCTCGATCACGACTACGCTGTGGTGGCAGCGGGCAACGCTGCATCATGCGCAGCTGGTCGAGCGGCTCACCTCCAATCCCCAGGCTCAGCAGTTCATGGCACAGGCCCGTGCGATGGGGTTGTCGCGCCAGCAGGCCAGCTTGATGCTCAATCAGATGGTGACTCAGCAGGCGTACATGCTCTCGGCTGACGATATCTTTTACGTCTCCGGGTATCTGTTCGTGGCCATGGTGGTGCTGATCTGGTTCGCCCGTCCGACCAAGGCGGCGATGTCGGCCGAGATCTCTGCCGGCGCGCACTGAGTGCGCTTCAGGGGTGTGGTGGGTGCAGCGCTGCGGCGCGGACTCCGGCGGCGAATTTGTTCTCCCGTGCCGCCCTGAGGCCACAGACCTCGCGCAGGGCGTCCACCAGGGGCAGCAGCGTCTCGGGGACGCCCTCGGTCAGCTCCACCTCGACCCGGCGTAGCTGCTCGAGCGGCCGCTGCGTGGCATCGAGCAGCAGGGTGTCATCCAGCGCGATTTCCCCAATCTGCCCTGTGCCCGCTCCCGGGTGCACCGCGAAGCGATCCCGGCGGGTATGTGCCCTGAAAAGAGGGTGCAGTGACGCGCCGCCGAGTGTGCGCCTCAGCCACGATCCGACCGGACCGTCGGCCCCCTCGGGGTCCGTGAGACCGTCGGGAAGGGTCTCGGTGATCTCGCGGCGCTCGGCTCGGTCCGCCCGCGCCGAGCGCAGGCTTTTGAGTGTGGCTTCGGTGCGCGGTCCCTCCTGGCGTATCCGCAGGGCGAACCCGGCGCGCAGGACCCGCCAATCCGATGTATCAAAGTACGTGTCGCGCAGCACCTGGGGCGCCAGGGGCTCGACCCTCAACCCGGCGGTACGCGCAGGGAGAGCGAGCCAGCGGCCCACCGCGGCGAGATCCTCCGCGGCCAGCTGCCATTCAATTTCGGGGGCGTCTCGGGACGCCAGTGGCAGGGGCGTCTGTGCAGGGGGCTCGGCGGCCATGGGCAAATGTGTGGAACCTGGGGGGGGCGGGCGGCGGCCCCATCATAGCCGGGCACTGCTGTGCTCGCCGCAGTCGGACCGACCCGGGGGTAAAATCCAAATTGACGCTGGCGCCCGTGGTTACGTATCATTCGCGCCCCCGTGCGGCAGGTCTGGCTTGCGGGCGATTGGGCGATGCAGTGTCGCGTGCCCGTAGCTCAGTTGGATAGAGCACCGGCCTTCTAAGCCGGTGGTCGCAGGTTCGAGTCCTGCCGGGCACGCCAGCCGCGGCACGTGGCCGAGCGGGCTGCGCGGGGGGATGATTGTGACGACGGTGGACGTAGCTCAGCTGGTAGAGTCCCGGGTTGTGATCCCGGTTGTCGTGGGTTCGAGTCCCATCGTCCACCCCAGATTCTGCGACAGCCGCATCGGGCGGCTGTCGCGCTAAAAAATTGGGCCGTTAGCTCAGCTGGTAGAGCAGGAGACTCTTAATCTCTTGGTCGTAGGTTCGATCCCTACACGGCCCACCAATTCATCTCAAATCCCATCGGCTTGTGAGCATGCTCGGCTCGCAAGCTCTACGGTATGCGCTGCTTTTGTGCAGACGCCGTGCAGCGACGTACTTGCCGCTGCACGCAGTGCACCGAGGCGCACAGGGCTTCCATCCAGCGCATCGTCTCGCCGCTCACGAAAGAGGTTTCCTACCGTGCGCAGGTCCGCGTAAAGGGCCGCTCGTGCGAGTCGGCGACATTCCCGAACCGGAAGGAAGCAGAGGCATGGGCGGCCTCAATCGAAACGTCGATCCGCGAAGGGCGGCACTTTCCGCACGCGGCCGCGAAGCGCACGAGCTTCGACGCGCTCGCCGAGGACTACGCGTAGACGGTCTGGTGGAGTTCGACGATGTGCAGCGCGCCGCCCGCACTCTTCAGCTCAACTGGTGGTCCAAGCAGTTTGCCGGCAAGAGCGTCGCCGAGATAACAGCCGATGCCGTCTCGACAGCGCGCGACGCCTGCGGGGCAGAAACCTTCACCCGAGGCAAGCCGCGGAGGGACAAGAAGACCGGCGAGATCATCCCGCCCAAGGAATATCGGCGCAGCGGGGCGACCGTCAACCGCTACATCGCGACTCTCTCGCACCTGTTCTCCTTCGCGGTCAAAGAGCGCCGGCTGATCGACCGCAATCCGATCGGCGACATCCGCCGCAAGAAAGAGCCGAGGGGCCGCACTCGGTTCCTCTCGGACGAAGAGCGCGCTGCGCTGCTACATGCGTGCGCCGACTCTGAATGGGTGCCGCTTCACGCCCTAGTCCTGCTCGCGATCACGACCGGAGCGTGCCGCGGCGAGCTCGTGTCGCTGAAATGGGCCGACGTGGATCTCAAGGCCGGCCGTGCAACCATTCACGACACGAAGAACGGGGAGCAGCGGACGAGGATGGGAAGCGTCCCAACATCCGGAAAGCCACGCTGCGCGAGTGGCGCGGACTCTTCGCGCAACACTTGCGCGGCCACGGGATCGCCACCAACGCGACCGAGCGCGCAGTGCGGGGCCAGGCCCGGTCGAGTTTCAAGGACGCCATCCATCGCGCATCGCTCCGGGGCGATTCCCGATATCTCCGTGAGCGCGTGCAGCGTATTGCCGAGGGAGTCCGTGACGGAGGCCTCAAGCCAGACCCCGGAAAGACGAAGCTCCTCGAAACCCGCAGCGAGGTGATCGCAGGGTGGCACGGCGTGGCTGATGCCCTCCTGGCTGCAGGGCAAGGCGCACTCGCCGAGAAGATCTGGCGTTTCATCGGTGGTATGCACCGACAGCTGACGACCGACGAGCAGCTGGTATCGAAGCTCGAGGAGCGGACAGGCACCCGCGAGCGGCAACGGCAGGAGGAGCGTACTCGATGAGCCGACGAGGCAACCCGAAGATATTGGGACCGTCGCCTTTCCAAGCGGAGCTACCCATGCTCGCTGTTCCGTCCTCCCTTCCGCCAACGACGGAACTCGTCACCAAAGCTCAGCTCGTTGCCCGACACCCGCACTTGCTCAGCGTGAATCGTGTCACTTGGGCGCTGCGATGCCGCGCCGTGAACGGGCTCACTGCCGCTGTCTTCGTCTCTGCATGCGGAGAGTTGCTGATTCACGAACCGTCCTTCCTGGCTTGGTTCTTTGGGCTCAGCGGCCGTGCCAAGCCGCGCGCCGGACGCAGGACGGGGCGCCGGCTGCAGGGACCGATGGACATCGAGAACAATCGTGGCGGGCCCTGCTGAAGAAGCCAGGATCTCCGCTCCGCACTGCGGGCTCGGCTCCGCTTGGCGGAACGGCTCCCGGAACCTCCGCATCGAGGGGCCCGCTCAGGGACTGGTACGCTCATCTCGTGCGCTTTCAAGGGTTTGTCGCATCTGATACGACCCTTCAAAGGCGCGATATTCATATCTATAATTAGCTCCGAATTAGGAGCTTAATTATGCATGCCATCTTTGCCGATACGACGATCAGCATGTCGGAGTTCAAGAAGAACCCCGCAGCGGTACTTCGTGAGGCGGGAAACCGCCCTGTGGCGGTACTCAACCACAATAGG
>JAKCDC010000092.1 GCA_021838635.1 Pseudomonadota bacterium | reverse complement strand
CGTTGCGCCACGTACGGACAGCCTCCGACGTGCGCCCCATGATGCGACCCAGAGTGGGGTTGTCGAGCCCGAACTGAGCGGCAAGTTGGTTGAGGCGCTGGCGGCGCGCGGTGGGGTTGAGGCGGAGGGGGTCGGTCATGGTGCGCCTAAAGTGCGGCCAGAGTTGAGGCGCCGAAATTCCACAACCCATACCCATGGATTTGCGTCCCACGACGCCGTGCCGTTGATCTTCTTCCAGAGTTCTCGGTAGTGATCGACAAAGCCCCATGAACTGCGGTCGCACTGTACGCCTTCGCTTTCGGCATCTTCTGAGGTGATAGCGTGCAGCCGCTCGATACGCACGCCAGTGATCTCGAGCGTGATACGCGAGGCCCGCCGGGGCATAAAGATAGGTGAGCGCCACTTCCAGAGTCCGTAATCGGCTTCGCGGACGGACGCTGCATACCGTATGTCCTTTGCCCCCACGCCCTCGCTGAGAAATTCAGCGGCAGGGCGCCAAGTCTCGCGCACCCACAAGCGATCTCCAGAAATACCGTAGCGGCACGCAAGAAAGTGCCCCGCATCGGTTAATTTCGCTATGCGCCGAGTCTGCGTCTTTCGGCCATCGAGAATCGCCCGGATCATGGGAGCGGAGAAGATGATGGGTCGTTCTCGGCGCGTGGATGTATTGTTGTTGGTCATAACTCGTACCCTCTGATAATCGCCCTCGCCTCCTCCACGCTCCGCGCCACGCCAGCCAGGCCGCCGCTGCGGCGCACCAGGTCTAGGAACGCTGCCTGCTCGGCGGTGACTCGCCCGCGTGGCCCCTTGACCTCGACGGCGACGAAGCGGCCCCCTTCGGTCCAGCCGATGAGGTCAGACACGCCGGGTGCGGCGAGTCTGATCGCGTACGGGCGCGCCAGCACGAGCCGGTGCTGAGTGTGCTCGATGACCGTCCCCTGCCACGCGACGCCGGCATTGATGCGCAGGAGCCGAGTCGGGCCGTGGGAGAGGGCGATGAGGATCTGGTTTTGGATGTCGCGTTCTAAAATCATGCCTGCGCCCCCTTGGCCACGCGCCGGCTTGCCGGTCACTGGCTCCGCTCGCTCTTGTGCTCTTGGTCTCGCTCCAGCGTGACCTTGAAAAGCGTGCGCGCGTGCGTATGGAACACGACCACGCCCTCCGGCTTCATGAACCCAGGGGCCGCAACGCTCCCGCCATGCCGCAATGCATAGATGGCGCGCTCGACGGCCAAGTCGATTCCAACACCTTGCGTGATGATGGGCACGACGTGGCAGCAGGCCGGCGCATATTGCTGCTTTTCTGCCAGCGGCGCCCGTTCTCCAGTGCCAGGATCGCGCACCCATCGTCCTGCGTTAAACAGACTCCATCGTTTCTCGGTCAGTCCGTAATTGCGTTGGATGCCTTGGCCCCACCACTCCCCGAAGTGGGCACCCGCGCCGAGCGCCGCCAATTCGTGAGCATGTTGGTACACCCACCGACCGAACCCGTTGTTGTCGTCCGCGCCGAAGTGCAGCAACCACCGATTGCGCGACCCGGCGCGCATGTAATGGGGTACTCCACCGATATCGACCTGAATGTCGTAGCCGTGCTCGAACTCGGCCCCGTCTGCCGGTCGGACGTTCACCTGACCATTGGTGCCGTCAATTTTTTCGGTGACGATGACCTCGCGATTGAGACGCGAGATTTTCTCAAACCCTTGAAACTCAAAGCTCATAATTGATACCTCATGCTTGCTTTTTCTGTTTCGCCAGCCGGCCGTGGTAGACGTGCTCGGCCCACCCGCGCCTAAAGCCTTTCCGCCGCTCAATCTCCCGCAGCGCCTCTAGACTCTGCGCCCTCCCCTGCTCTCGCCGCTCAGCCCTTCGCGCCAGCATCTCCGGCGTGACCTCGGCCAGCTCGCCGTCGCGCTGCTCGATCTCGCGGGGCTTGGCGGGGAACTCGTAGCCGCACTCGGAGCACGTCTTGGCCTGAGAAGGCAGCGCGCGGAAGCAGGACGCGCAGATGCGCACCCCGGCGCCCGGCTTACGCTTGGCCTCACCGTCGTCGCCGGCCAGCGTCCACTGCCGCGGCTCGTCCGGCAGCCCGTGACGGTAGCAGTTGCCAACATGGTCGAGCAGCAGCGCGTGGCTCTTGCCCTCGCATGGCCGCAGGATGCGCCCGATCTGCTGTAGGTATAGCCCGAGCGATTGCGTCGGTCGCAGGAAGATCCCGACGTGCGCGCCCGGGACGTCGAAGCCTTCGTTTAGGATTTCGCACGACGTGACGACTTTGATGCGCCCGTCTCGGAAATCCTCGACCACACCGCGCCGCACGGTGCGCTCCATCGTGCCGTCGATCGAAAACGCCGAGTACCCGGCCTCGCGGAACTGGTCGGCGACTGACTTCGCGTGTTGAATCGACACGCAGAATACCAGCGCAGGAAGTCCGTCGGCGTGCTGGCGATAGTGTTCGAGCGCAGAGCCGGTGATGGCCGGTTTGTCTACCAGCGCCTCCGCAGCTGCCGTGACGAACTCACGAGCGCGCTTGGGCAGCCCGGAGGCGTCCACGGTCGGCGGCGAAAAGAGCCGATACGGCGCGAGGTAGCCGCCCTCGATCAGCTCGCGCATGCTCGGGCCGGTGATGAGGTGGTCGAAAATCGCGCCCAAGCCTTCGCCAGAGAGGCGGATGGGCGTCGCAGTCACGCCGAGCAGCTTCGCCCGCGGCCACTCGCGGATGATGCGCTCGAAGGTCTCAGCCCGCGCGTGGTGCGCTTCGTCGATGACGATGAGGTCTGGCTGCGGGACGCGGTCGAGCCGCCGCACGAGCGTCTGCACGCTCGCGATCTGCACCGGCGCGTCGAGCGTCGGATAGCCCGCAGCGATGAAGCCGTGCGGCGCGCCGGTGAGGTCGAGCGCGGCAGAGATCTGATCGATCAGCTCCTGGCGGTGCGAGAGGATATAGACGCGGTTGCCCTTCGCGCCGGCGCCGTGGGCGATGAAGGAGAAAGTTAGGCTCTTACCGCCGCCCGTTGGCAACACATACAAGGGCGCCCGCTTGCGCAGCGCCCCGAACGCCTCGCGGATGCTGGCTATGCCGGCGCACTGGTAGGGGCGGAGCGAAATCACGCGAAAAGCCGTCCCTGCGCATAAGCGGCGGCGATGCGTTCGCAAGCCAGCTCGAAATACTTCGGATTGATCTCAGCGCCGACGAACCTGCGTCCGAGCCCCACGCAAGCGACACCAGTGGTACCGGAACCCATGAATGGATCGCACACAAGATCTCCTTCGGCTGAAAACAGCGACACCAGCTCCGACATGAGGCGCAGCGGCTTCTGGGTCGGATGCTCGTTTGCTCGGCCGCCGTGGCCTTGGCCACGGTCGCTCTTCGGAATTATCCAGACGCCATGCTTGCCGCCGCCGTTCCATTTGCTCTTGCCTTGACCGCACCACGCCATCGCGATGGACTCGTAGCCCACGCCGGGTCGATCGCCAGTGAACTGTGGCATGCCGTCCGGCTTTATCCAGACGCCAGTGCGCCTCCACTTAGCCCCTGCGCCTTCCATTGAGCGCCGCCACAGACCGATCGCTTCTGCCTGGCAGAATGCCAGGAGCCAGCCGGAACAACTCCCAACGGCCCACTGGCAAAGCCCGGATCGCTCGCGTTCGGTGATGGCCGCGAACGGCAACGCACCATCCTGAATATCTCGCCGGCCGTCCTCAGAACCCCGGCCGAGAGTGCGCCGTTGCAGGGTATGTGCCTCAGCCTCGAAGGGAGGGTCCGTAATCACGGAGCTAACCGCACCGATGGCGGAGAAGGCTTCGGTGCAATCGCCGAGGTAGAGCGTGGCGTCGCCAATGTGCTCGATTCTAGTCACGCACACCTCGCGACGAGAAGCGCCACCGCGACCCAAAAGCCGAGCATGGCGAGCGCGCACCACCCGGCCGGCGTGATGCGATAGCGGAGGATGCCGATGTAGTACCAGCGATCGCCCGGGGCGAGCAGCAGCAGCTTGGGATCCTCGAGGATGTCCGTCCACAGACGGAGCCAGCGCATCTGCGGATCGGCGCTCATGGGAGCAGCCGTCCCTGCGCATAAGCGGCGTCAATCCGAGAGCAGGCGATGTCGAAGTATTTGGGCTCAATCTCGATGCCGATGAACTTGCGGCCGAGGTTCGCGCAGGCGACGCCGGTTGTGCCGGAGCCCATGAAGGGGTCGAGGATAGAAAATGCGTCTGGGATAAGATTCAACACCCACTCCATGACACCAATTGGTTTCTGCGTCGGATGATCGCCACGTTTTTCGTTATTTGCGCGGAGCATCCCGTTCCATCTATAGCGAATGAGCCGAACTGCCTTCGGGAAATTTGTCCATGCGAGCTCACAATCAGCAAAATCATTTGCTCCATTCTCCTTGTCCCAAACGAGCCAGCATGATGACGGCGGCACAGCGTAGTAATTGCCACCAAAGATCGCAGCGAGTTTGCCGGCGCGTATAACTGTGTCGAGCAGCTCTGCAGGGATTGGGTCATCATCCCAGCGCATGGTCCCGTAATCCTTAGCCACAGCCAGGTTGCCTCGTGATTTATTTTTTCCCGCAGCCTCCCCTATCCCATACGGCGGATCAGTCACCACCGCGTCCACTTTCGGGAGCGTCGGCAAAATCTCGCGGCAATCGCCGAGATATAGCGTCGCGTCCCCGATGTGCTCGACTCTATTCAAACCACCCTCGTCACTCTCACCGCCATCCTCTCCCTCAGCCTCTTACAGCGCAGGACGTGCCCTCTGAGGTAGCCGGCGTGGTAAGCCGCCTGCGCGGCCTTGCGCAGCGCCTCGCGCGAGTCTGCCGCAATCACGACCGTCTCGCCGACTTGCCTCGGGAACTCGTATTTTTTCGCAGGCATCACGCGCACCTCGCCAGCAGCAGTACGACGGCCACCCAGAACGCGAGCAGGCCGAGCGTGAGCCAGCCGGTCGCGGTGATGTGCCGATGGTGCGGGAGGGTCATCGGCGTCTCCGATACCTATAAGTCACTGATTTGTCTACCGCTCTATCGAGCCCGAGGTAGTCGAGCA
>JAKCDC010000044.1 GCA_021838635.1 Pseudomonadota bacterium | reverse complement strand
GGTACGCAGAGCATCGATCTGCTTCAGCAGCGTATTGAACCGGCGCTGCGCGGCCGTGAGCGGCCGCGAACGGTCCGCGCGCAGCGGTTCAATCGGCGCAAGATCTGTCGCCACGCTCGGCGCTGAAAATAGAGAGGCTTGTTTCACGGCCACATCCGCTCCGCGGCAGGCGCCGCGCGCGCCATCTTAAGGACGGCCCCCGAGGGGGCGCAATCCCGCGGGAGGCAGGCGCCGCCCGAGGCTGAATCCGCCCTGCGGCCAAGTGCCTGACCGATAAAGGCCACGTGCCCCCGGGGTTGAACTTCCTCGCCGCGATGGCGTACTAGGGCACCGGTAGTGGGGGGCAATGGGCGGGATGTGAGTGCTGAAGGATCTCCAGGTGCGGCGGGTACGGCCCGAGGAGAGCGGGCGTTTCCAAGAGCTGATGCAGGCGCAATGGCCTCGGGGCGCACGGGAAGATTGGCGAGACGCTGTGGTACGTGGCGACGTTGGGGGTGAGGAGTGGGTGACGCTGCTGGGCGTTCCGGGGCGTCGATCGGGAACCCCTCGAGCGCGCCGCGTGCCTGGAATGCCCAGTTCGCCCCCCAGGACTCGAGCGTGGCCCTCGATGGCAAAACGATGTGCAACGCCCTCGACGACAGCGGGGCACGCACGCACATCATGAGCGCCGTCGGCCATGAAACCGGCGCCTGTCATTCCCAAAAAAAGTCGGCTTCCCACCCGTAGCGGCTGGTCCGGATACCTTCAAGCACACCCACGAGATCAAAACCGCCATCCCGCTGCTCGAGCCCTGGGGCCTTACGGACAAGGACATCACCGCCGATGCGCTGCTGACTCAACGCTCCATCGCACAGTTCGTGCGCAGCCGCCTCGGGCACTCCCACTTCAGCGTCAAAGGCAATCATCGGGCGCTCCTCGTCGACCTCGAGCGCTCCTTCGCCGCCCGCCCACGGCACACTTTGAGCGAAACTTCCTGCGGTCACGGCCGCATCGAAACCCGTTCCATCTCGGTGACCTGCGCCCTCAACGGCTACCTCGACTTCCTCCACCTCGCTCAAGCTCGCCTCATCGAGCGGAAGGTAGTGCACAAGAACACCGGCCACCTCACCGATGAGCTCGCCTGAGGCATCACCCGCCGTCCGGCCTCCGGGGCCTGCCCCCAGCGCCGGCTTCAGATCAACCGCGGCCACTGGGTGATCGAGAACCGCTGTCACTATCTCATCGATTGGACCTTCGATGACATCGCAGCCGTATCCGCGGCCGCCACGGCCCGGAGAATGTCGCGTGCGGTGCCCCTTCGCCGTCTCTCTCCTCCACTCCAAGCCCGGCCGCAAGGTCGCCGAAACGCTGCGTCGCCTCAACCGCAATGCCCGCACCGTCTTCGACGATCTACTGATGAGCGAGAACTCCCGCCGCGGGCCCGACGCCCGGGCCGCTGCAGCCGGGGCGGCCGCCCCCGCATAGACCGCCTGCCGCGCTCCGTCGCGCACACCCTACCGCCATCCCGTACGGTGGCGGATGGCGACACCTGCACTCAACTCTCACCGCTCCCCTGAAGCCCCTCCGTGCCCCCTTGGATCGGCACTCTCCGCGCCCCAGCCCCTTCACCTCCTGGCCCCATCGAGCTCGTGCGACCCCAGCCTCCGCTCCCGTACTTCCCGTCCCGGCTCAGAACAGAGTTGGCCTGCGTCACCCACGCGGTGTCGTGGAGTAAATAGGGCGGTTATGGTAGCGTAGCCGACCACTACCCACCCGGGACCGGCCCCATGTCGGGGCGCACCGGCTCTCCCACAGCACAGAACATCACTCATGGTTGGACAACGGACCCTGAAGAATTCGATCCGCGCGACTGGCGTGGGTTTGCACACCGGAAAGAAGGTACTGATGACCTTGCGGCCCGGGCTGGCAGACTCAGGGATCGTCTTCCGCCGCACCGACCTGCCGGTTCCCTCCGAGGTGCGCGCGCACGCCGAGAACGTCGGCGACACCATGCTCGGCACGACGCTCTGCAAGGGGGCGGCGCGCGTCTCGACCGTCGAGCATCTGCTGTCGGCCTTCGCTGGCCTTGGCATCGACAACGCGGTGGTGGAGCTCTCGGCGCCCGAAGTGCCGATCATGGACGGCAGCGCAGGCCCTTTCGTGTTCCTGCTGCAGTCGGCCGGCATCGAGGAGCTGAGTGAGCCAAAGCGCTTCATCCGCATCACCAAGCGGTTGCGCGTCGAGGACGGGGACAAGTGGGCGGAGTTCACTCCGTTCGATGGCTTCAAAGTCAACTTCGAAATCGAATTCAATCACCCGCTGTTCAAGCGACGCGCGCAACGCGCCTCGATGGACTTCTCGACCACCTCGTTTCTGAAGGAAGTGAGCCGCGCGCGCACCTTCGGCTTCCTGCGCGACCTCGAGACGCTGCGCCAACACAACCTCGCGCTCGGCGGCAATCTCGACAACGCGATTGTGCTCGATGACTTCCGAGTGCTGAACGAGGATGGACTGCGTTACGAGGACGAGTTCGTCAAGCACAAGATCCTCGATGCGATCGGTGATCTGTACCTGCTCGGGCATGGCCTGATCGGGGAATTCAGCGGCTATAAGTCCGGTCACGGACTGAACAATAAACTGCTGCGCACGCTGCTCGCGGACCACACGGCGTGGGAGGAGGTCGCGTTCGAGTCGTATGCCGACGCGCCGATTTCCTACCTCGAAGCCGCGGCACTCGGCGGCTGACGGCGCCTCAGCGCCGCGGCAGCACCCGTACCGTCACCGTACCCACCGGGCGCTGCGCGCGCTGGAGGGCAGGTTTCAACTCGGTGAGCGCGTAGCGCAACCGCGCGGCCCAGGCGGCCGAGTCGGCAAACACCGTGAGCGATCCGTCGCGCTCGACCGCGCCAGTCAGATGCCCGCTCAAATCGCCGGGCAACTGTTCAACCAACCAACTCTGCCAGTAGTTCTGACGCGTGTTCTGGTCGCGGATTTGCGACAACATGGGCGTGGCGCGCGCGAGCAAATCGCCGAGCGCGCGCGGTGCGGCCGATTTTGTGATGCCGGTCGGGCGGGTTCGCTTGTGCAGGGGGGGGAATTTCGGCATAGTCGCCCGCGCCGGGTCACACACAACGCCCGGCTGATAGGCGAATTGTACAAGTACGGCATGATTGCGGGGGGTCCCGGCCAATGAGTGACACGGCTGATCAGCAGCGCCCGACGCGCTCGATGCTCTCTGGCACGCTGTACATGCTCGGTCGTCTCAATCCGTTGCGCGCGCTGTCGCTGCGTACCGGCCGGCCCGGGGTGAGCGTGGTGGTGTTCACCACCGACGGGCGCTCCCGCCTGCTGAACCTGAATCTGCGACACCCGCTGATGCTCGCCGCCGCCGGTGCGGCGATGCTGTTCGTGCTCGGCGCGGCGTTTTCCTTCGGTCTCGCCCTCGGTCGCGGCAGCAGTCACGATTTGGCGATTGAGCAGGCCTCGCACTGGATGAATGTCCTCTCCACGCAGCGAGATCAGCTGGCCGACCTGCGGGTGCAGATGAATGCTCGGGCCCGCGCGCTCGCGATCCAGGTCGGGGATCTGCAGGCGCACATGATCCGTCTCGATGCGCTCGGCGAGCGGCTGACCAAGATGGCCGGACTCACCGGGGATGCCTTCAATTTTCGCCATCAGCCGCCGATCGGCGGACCGGAGGCGCCCCTGCCCGGGGGCGGGGCGGCGCTGCCCGGCCTTGCCTCGATGATCGGGCACCTGCAGGGTGAGGTCACGCTGCGCGCCTCGCAGCTCTCCGCGCTGGAGAACCTGATCCTCTCGCGCAAGCTGCACCAGGAGATCCGTCCCGAGGGCCGTCCGGTGCAGGTCGGCTGGGTGTCCTCGCCGTTCGGGCCGAGGATCGATCCGTTTACCGGTAAGCCCGGCTTCCATGAGGGCATGGACTTTGCCGCTCCTCTGGGCACCCCGATCCATGCGGTGGCCGCCGGCGTGGTGACCTGGGCGGGTCCTATGGACGGGTTCGGCAACATGGTGCAGATTAACGACGGCGAGGGCTACTCGACGCTGTACGCGCACTCCGAGAAGCTCTTTGTGCACGTGGGCGAGACCGTCAAGCGCGGCGAGGTGATTGCCCTGGTCGGCGATACCGGCTGGTCCACCGGTCCGCATGTGCATTTCGAGGTGCTGCGCGACGGGCACCCCATTAATCCGGCCGGCTTCATCGGCCAGCCCACCATGACGCTTGCCCAGGTGATCAAGGGCCGCTGAGCGCCGCCCGCCGATCCCCCCAGGCTACGGCCCCCCCGGTAGGGAGGGGCCCCGACACCCTTGAATTGCGGCATGGGCCACCCATTAGGAGCCGGGGGGGCGATTGCGTACAATAACCGGTTCCGCAGCGGCGCCTCCACCAGGGCGGCGTGTGCCCACCGATAGCGAATCAGGATCGTTAAGTTGCTCAATACCCTCAAACGCATCTTCGGCAGCCGCAACGATCGGCTCCTGCGCGGCTATGCCCGCGACGTCCGGGCCGCCAAGGGCTTCGAGGCGGCCCTGAAGGCGCTCGATGACGAGCAGCTGTGCGCCAAGACCGAGGAATTCCGCGCCCGCCTACGGGAGGGGGCCAAGCTGGACGATCTGCTGCCGGAGGCGTTCGCGGTCGTGCGCGAGGCCGCCTGGCGCACGCTCAAGATGCGCCATTTCGACGTGCAGCTGATCGGCGGTATCGCCCTGCACCAGGGTCGGATCGCAGAGATGCGCACCGGCGAGGGCAAGACCCTGGTCGCCACGCTGCCGGCGTACCTGAACGCCCTGCCGGGCGAGGGTGTGCACGTGGTGACGGTCAACGAGTACCTCGCCCAGCGCGACGCGGACTGGATGGCGCCGGTGTACCGCTTCCTCGGCCTGACCGTCGGGGTGATCAAGAACTCCCAGAGCCCTGAGGAGAAGCGCGCCGCCTACGCTTGCGACATCACCTACGGGACGAACAACGAACTCGGCTTCGACTATCTGCGCGATAACCTCGCCTTCAGCCTCGAGGAGCGCGTGCAGCGCAACCTCGCCTACGCCATCGTCGATGAGGTCGACTCGATCCTGATCGACGAGGCGCGCACGCCGCTCATCATCTCCGGCCCCGCCGAAGAGAGCACCGAGTTGTACCTGAGCATCAATAAGCTGGTACCGCGCTTGATCCGCCAGGAGGTCGAGGAGGGGCCAGGCGACTTCTCCGTCGAGGAGAAGAACAAGCAGGTGCACCTGACCGAGGAAGGGCACGAGCACGTCGAGCAGCTGATGCTCGAGAGCGGGCTGCTGAAGGCAGGCGAGAGCCTCTACGACGCGACCAACATCCGTCTGATGCACCACCTGAACGCCGCGCTGCGCTCCCACGCGCTCTACAAGCGCGACGTGGAGTACATCGTGCGCGGCGGCGAGGTCATCATCGTCGATGAGTTCACCGGCCGCACCATGCCGGGGCGGCGCTGGTCCGACGGCCTGCACCAGGCGGTCGAGGCCAAGGAAGGCGTGCAGGTGCGCGAGGAGAACCAGACGGTTGCCTCGATCACGTTCCAGAACTACTTCCGCCTCTACAAGAAGCTCTCCGGCATGACCGGCACCGCGGACACCGAGGCGCCGGAGTTCCTGCAGATCTACGGGCTTGAGGTCGTGGTCATCCCGACCCACAAGCCCATGGTCCGCAAGGACCATGCGGACTTCGTCTACCTGACGCAGAGCGATAAGTTCAAGGCCATCATCGAGGACATCCGCGACTGCGTTGAGCGCAAGCAGCCGGTGCTGGTCGGCACGACCTCGATCGAAACCTCGGAATTCCTTGCCGAGCTGCTCGACAAGCAGAACATCGCCCACCAAGTATTGAACGCCAAGCAGCACGAGCGCGAGGCAAGCGTGGTGGCTCAGGCCGGTCGTCCGGGTGCAGTGACCATCGCGACCAACATGGCCGGACGCGGCACGGACATCGTGCTCGGCGGCAGTCTCGAGGCGGAACTCTCGACGCTCGATACAGGCGATGAGGCCGGCCGCGCGAGCGTGCGCACCGAGTGGCAGACGCGCCACGAGGCGGCACTCGCCGCCGGTGGGCTACACATCATCGGCACCGAGCGGCACGAGTCCCGCCGCATCGACAACCAGCTGCGCGGCCGTTCCGGTCGTCAGGGTGACCCGGGCTCGAGCCGCTTCTATCTGTCGATGGAAGACAACCTGATGCGCATCTTCGGGGATCCGACGCGCACGCAGCGGCTCTTGAAGATGGCCGGCATGAAGGAGGGCGAGGTCATCGAGAGCGGGATGCTGAGCAAGCAGATCGAGAAAGCTCAGCGCAAAGTCGAGGCGCACAACTTCGATATCCGCAAGCAGCTGTTGCTGTTCGATGACGTCGCCAACGATCAGCGCAAGGTGGTCTACCAGCAGCGCACCGAGATCATGGCTACCGAGGACGTCTCGGCGGCGATTCACGGTATTCTCGCCGAGGCCGTCGGCACGCTGATCGATCAGTTCCTGCCCAAGCATGCGATCGCGGCCGATTGGGATCTCGACGGACTCACCGAGGCGGTGCGGCGCGATTTCAACGTCCCCGTCGACCCCAAAGGCTGGCTTGAGAGCGACCCTGACCTCGAAGAGCCGGTGCTGCGGGAGCGGCTGGTCCGCGCGGTCGACGACGCTTACAACGCGAAGTCGACTCGGCTGGAGGCGTCGCTGATGCGCCATATCGAGAAGGACGTCATGCTGCGTACCCTCGATATGCATTGGCGTGACCACTTGGGCGCCATGGACTATCTGCGCCAGGGCATTCATCTGCGCGGCTACGCGCAGCAGGACTACCGCACCGAGTACAAACGCGAAGCCTTCGAGATGTTCAGCGCCATGCTCGATCAGGTGAAGTTCGAGACCGTCTCGACCCTGATGCAGATCGAGGTGCGCACGCAGGAAGAGGTCGATCGCGAGGAAGAGGAGCGGCGCGCCCGCCTGATGCGGGCGCTGCAGGCCCAGCATGCCGAGGCCGACGTGTTTGGTGGCGCAGAGCCTGCCGATGCGCTGTTCGACGGCGCGCCGGGCGAATTGCCGGGCGGCGCGCTGCTGGGTCCGGAAGGGGCGCACAGCCCGTTCGTGCGTGAGGAGCGCAAAGTCGGGCGCAACGAGCCGTGTCCGTGCGGCTCGGGCAAGAAGTACAAACACTGCCACGGTACGCTCTCGAACGTCAGCTGAGCGGCCCGTGAACGTGGTCCGTGTGGTGGCCGCGGCGCTGATCGGCCCGGACCGACGGGTGCTCATCGCCGAGCGGCCCGCCGGCAAGCCCCTGGCGGGTCAATGGGAGTTCCCCGGCGGGAAGCTCGACCCCGGGGAGAGCGAAGCGGCCGCGCTTGCGCGCGAGCTCGCCGAGGAGCTCGGCATCGAGATGTGCGGCGGCTCGCCTTGGATGCGACTGACGCACCCCTACGAGGACCGCATCGTGCAGCTGTCGCTGTGGATCGTCGAGCGGTATCGCGGCGAGCCGCGCGGACTGGAGGGTCAGGCGGTGCGCTGGGTCAGTGCGACGGAACTCGCCGGCGCGGATATCCTTGCGGCAGACCGTCCTTTTGTCACCGCGCTGGTAGAATGGCTGGGTTCACCCACCGCTTGCGAGGGCCTCGATGGCCGACCCGAACGACATCCCTGAAATCGAACTGGACGCGGCCAACCTCTACCGCGAAGAGATCTTCACCGACCGGCGTGCCGGCACGCTGCGGCGGCTCACGCCGGTGACGGCCGATGGCGCCCCGGACCCGTCCCGCACCGTACAGTTCTCCGGCCAGACGCAGCTGCTGACTCCGGCAGGCGTACTGCCGCTCTCGTTCGAGCTGCCCGGGACGACGCTCCCGGAGGCGCTCGCGAAGTTCTCCGACGGGGTGCGGGTCGCGATCGAGCAGGCCATCGACGAAGCCCGCGAAATGCGTCGCGAGGCGGCCTCACGCATCGTGGTGCCGGATGTCGGCGGCGGCGGCCCGGGTGGCATCCCCGGCGGCGGAAAGATCAAACTGCGCTGATCAGGCGTCGTCTTCGGACCCGGGCAGACCGTCCGGGTCCGCAGCGACCGCCTCGCCCGCAATGACGTTGCGCTCGCTGAGCCAGCCGCCCAGGTCGATGAGCCGGCACCGTTCGCTGCAGAACGGACGCAGCGGCGCCTCGCTGTACTCCAGTCGGCGGCCACAGGTGGGGCATTGGATCTGCATCGCGCCGTTTAAGCGCAGGTGGCCAGCTGGAACGGCACGTCCTCGGTGCTCTGCGTGGCGCGCTGCGACAGCCCGTTCCAGCGGAGGAACCGCAGACTGCAGCGATGGTGGCTGCCGCTGACCTCCGGGTACAGGCCACTTGCGGCCGGCAGCAGGATGCGCAGCAGCTGCAGCGGGTTGTCCCGATCGAAGGTGATCGTGAAGGTGCCCCCGCGTGCGCATTCCTGGCGCGTGCGGCCGAACTGGCGCGTCAGCCACAGCAGCTCCGCCACCGCATCGCACAGCGGGCGCAGCAGGGTGAGCCACTGGTTGAAGGCGTGCATGCGCAGCTCATCCGGCTCGTTCAACCAGTACAGGTAATCGGGCAGATCGAACTCGCACGTTCCGCCCGGAATGCTGCTGCGGTGCTTGATGGCGTTGAGAAACTCCGAGTCGCGCAGCGGCTGCTGGCAGGCGACGCCCGCGCTCATCAGGTCGGCGCGCAGCCGGCCGAGATTGGTGATGAACGTCTTCAGCCGCTGCGTATCGACGCCGGCGCGCGCCTGGTATTCCCCGAGCGACTGCAGCTGGCGTTCGATTTCCTTCAGCGCATCGGAGCGCAGATCGCTGCGCGAGATCACCGCCAGGATGTCGATCAGGCTGGTCATCGCGGCGCGGCTGCCCCATTGGCTGCCGGTCTCGTTGTGGTAGAGCGCCTGGTTGTAGAGAAAATCCAGGCGCAGGAAGGTGCGCATCCGCTCATTCAAGGGTTGCTCGAATACGAGCACGCGGCCGCCGTGGGCGGCCACGGGCGCAGTGCTGGCCGGGGCGGGGGACGCAGCGGGCGCTGGGGCTGCGACTTCAGCGGTGTCAGTGGTCATGGCAGCTATTGTGCGTGACGAGCGTGTGTTGCGTAAATGTCCGCAAGACGCGACGTGACACGTCCCGTCAGGATTTCTCTGCGAGCTCCAGGTAGCGTTGATGCAGCGTCGCGACTTGTTCGCGCAACGCCGCGCGATCCGACTCGTTATGGATGACGTCGTGGGCAGCCTTCAGCCGCGTCGCGCGCGAAGTCTGCGCGCTGAGCATCGCGCGCGCCTGCTCGAGCGTCGAGCCGTCGCGCTGCTGCAGGCGCTTAAGCTGTAATTCCTCCGGGCAGTCCACCACCAGCACCCGGTCGACCCGTCCGGCCAGTCCCTTCTCGACCAGCAGCGGAATGACTAGGATCTGGTAAGGTCCCCCCGCGGCGGCGGCGAGCGATTCCACCGCCGTGCCGATGGCCGGGTGCGTCAGGGCCTCGAGGTCGGTGCGCGCCTTCGGATCGGAAAACACGATCTCGCGCAGCCTAGGGCGGTCGAGATGACCGTCTGGGGTCAGAATGCCGGCACCGAATCGCTCCACCAGCCGCTCGAGCGGCGGCTGACCCGGCTCGACCACTTCGCGCGCGATCTGGTCGGTGTCGATGATCGGAATCGCACGCGCACGGAACAGCTCCGCCACGGTGGATTTCCCGCTGGCGATGCCGCCGGTCAGCCCAATTCGGATGATTTTCGTGCCCAAGCGGCGAATTCTAGCGCGATTTTGCGCCGAGCGGGGGCGATCAGCGCGGAAAGAGCCCGAGGTAGAGTCGAACCATCGGGTGCCCGTACATGAGCATCAGCCAGCCGCCGGCCGCCAGAAACGGCCCGAACGGAATCGGCACACTGCTGCTGCGACCGCGCGCCACGATGAGCACGATGCCCACCACTGCGCCCACCGCCGCGGCGATGATCACCGTCGGCAGCAGCATCTGCCAGCCGAGCCAGGCGCCGAGTGCGGCCAACAGTTTGAAATCCCCGTACCCCATGCCTTCCTTCGCGGTGAGCGCACGGAACAGGTGATACACACTCCAGAGACTGAGATAGCCGGCGGCCGCACCGATCAGCGCCGCGCGCGGATCAACCGGTACGGGCAGGCTGGCGCTCGTCGGGGTGAACAGGCTCAGCAGCAATCCGATCCACATCAGCGGCAAGGTGAGTGAATCCGGCAGCAGTTGGCGGTCGATGTCGATGGCCGCGAGCGCCACCAAGAACCACGTGAGTACGAGGGCGGCGAGCGTCGGCCAACCGAACCCGAATTTCCAGGCCACCAGCGCAGAGAGTCCCGCGGTCAACATCTCGACGAGCGGATAGCGCGCGCTGATGCGTGCCGAGCAGCTGGCACACCGGCCGCGCAGCCACAGATAGCTCAGCACCGGAATGTTCTGCCACGCGCGGATCGATGCGCCGCACGCCGGACAGCATGAGCGCGGCACGACCAGGTTGTACGGCGCCGCGGTGCCGGCCGGCAGCGTCGGTGTCTCGGCGGCGAGTTCCGCGCATTCGGCGCGCCAGCGCCGCTCCAGCATGACCGGTACGCGATGAATCACCACGTTCAGAAAACTGCCGATCACCAGCCCCAGCACCAGGCAGGTGCCGGTGAAGAATGCCGGTGATGCAGCGAGCAGTGCAGCCGCCGACACGTCAGTGGACAACGTTGCCGAGCTGGAAAATCGGCAAGTACATCGCGATGACCAACCCGCCGACGATGACGCCGAGAATCACCATGATCAACGGTTCGAGCAGGCTCGACATCGAGTCCACCGCGTTGTCCACCTCGGCCTCGTAGAACACGGCGACCTTGGACGCCATTTCGTCGAGTGAGCCGGCCTCCTCGCCGACCGCAATCATCTGTACCACCATGTTCGGAAACACCCCGCGTGACTCCATGGCGCGCTGCAGGCGCTGGCCAGCGGCGACCTCATCGCGCATCTTCATGACCGCGTTCTCGTAGATGATGTTGCCCGTCGCGCCGGCCACGGACTCGAGGGCCTCCACAAGCGGTACGCCGGCGGCGAACATGGTCGCGAGGGTGCGCGCGTAGCGGGCGATGGCCGCCTTGTTGAGGATCGGTCCGATGATCGGGATCTTCAACGAGATCCGGTCGAGCACCTCGCGCATCTTGCGCGAGCGCTTCTTGAAATACATGAAGGTCCAACCCGCCGCACCGATCACGAGCGCGATCCAGATGCCGTGACGGCGCAGTGCGTTGGAGATGCCGATCACGAACATCGTGAAGGCCGGCAGGTTCGCGCCGAAGCCTTTGAACAGCTTCTGAAACTCCGGGATCACGAAAATCATCAGCACGGTGGTGACGATGCCGGCGACGATCAAGACGGCGGCCGGGTAGAACAGCGCCTTCTTGACCTTCTTCTTGGTCGCCTCCGATTTTTCCTTGTAGGTCGCGATCTTATCGAGCAGCGTGTCGAGCGCGCCCGCCTGCTCACCGGCGCGGACCAGGTTCACGAACAGGTCATCGAAATACAAAGGATGTCTCGCCAGCGCCTCGTACAGAGAGGTGCCCGATTCGACGTCCGCTTTGATCGCGAGGATGAGATTGCGCAGCGCGGGCTTATCGACGCCGCTCGCGACGATCTCGAACGATTGCACCATCGGGATGCCGGCGATGAGCATCGTGGCGAGCTGCCGGCTGAACACCGAGATGTCCGCGGCGTTGACCCTGCCGCCCTTCAAGCTTTCGCGTTTGCGGCGCACGCGCGAGGGGGCAATCCCCTGGCGGCGCAGGTCCGCGCGGACCGAGGCCTCGTCGGGGGCCATGGTATTGCCCTTGACGCGCTGGCCGCGTTTGTCGCGCCCTTCCCACAGGAAAGGGGCGTCGGGCTTCGAGGTCTTGGCGGTCGCAGAGAGAGCCGGGGGCATGGGTGGGCCGTCCTACGTCAGTCGATGGTGACGCTGTTGACTTCTTCAAGACTGGTGATACCGGACTTGACCTTCTCAAGGCCCGCCCGGCGCAGATCCCAGATGCCTTCGCGCGTAGCCTCATCGCCGATCTCGACGGCGCTGCCGCCGGCGAGAATGATGCGCGCGATGGCATCGGTGAGCGGCATGACCTGATAGAGGCCCGTGCGACCCTTGTAGCCGTCGGTGCAGTTCGAGCATCCCACAGGTCCGAAGATTTTCATACCGCCCCGTGCATCCTCTTCGCTGAAGCCTTCCTTCAGGAGCGCTTCGGCGGGGATGTCGAGCGGCTGCTTGCACTGGCTGCACAGCTTGCGCGCCAGTCGCTGCGCGATGATCAGACTGATGGAGGTGGCGATCGCATAGGGCTTGACGCCCATGTCCACCAGGCGCGTCAGGGTCTGCGGCGCATCATTAGTGTGAAGGGTTGAGAGCACCAAGTGACCGGTCTGCGCCGCCTTGATGGCGATTTCCGCCGTCTCCAGATCACGAATCTCGCCGACCATGATGACATCAGGGTCCTGGCGCAGAAACGCGCGCATCGCCGCCGCAAAGGTCAGTCCGACCTTCGGGTTGATGTTGACCTGGTTGACCCCGGGCAGATTGATTTCCGCCGGGTCCTCGCAGGTGGAGATGTTTGTGCCTTCGCGATTGAGGATATTCAGGCCCGTGTACAGGGAGACCGTCTTGCCGCTGCCGGTCGGGCCGGTCACGAGGATCATGCCCTGGGGCTTCTCCAGGAACTCCTCATACAGCATTCTCTGAAACGGCTCGTAGCCGAGGGAGTCGATGCCGAGCATCGCCTGCGACGGGTCGAGAATACGCATCACCACCTTCTCACCGAAGAGGGTCGGGCAGGTACTGACGCGAAAATCGATGGCCCGGGTCTTGGAGAGCTTCATCTTGATGCGCCCATCCTGGGGCACCCGCCGCTCGGCAATGTCGAGCCGCGCCATCACTTTGAGACGGGCCGCCAGCTTGGTTCCCAGTTGAACGGGCGGCTGGGCCATTTCCTTCAACACGCCGTCCATGCGGAATCGGACTCGGTAGGTCTTCTCGTACGGCTCGAAGTGGATGTCCGAGGCGCCGCGGCGAATGGCGTCCAGCATCACCTTGTTTACGAAGCGGACGATCGGGGCGTCTTCGACGTCGTCCCGGGTTCCACGATCTTCGGCCTCGTCGTCGCCCCCGGTGACGTCCAGGCCCTCCAAGTCGACGTCCCCCTCGGTGCCGAGGGACTCGATCTGGCTGCCGGCCTGCTCGATGGCCTTGTCGAGCGCGGTCTGAAGCTTGTCGTCATCGACGATGACCACCTCGATGCTGAGGCTGGTCTGGAACTTGATCTCATCAATGGCATGCAGGTGGGTCGGATCGGCGACCCCGAGAAAGAGCTTCTTACCGCGGCGGAAGAGCGGCAGCACCCGGTGCTTGGCCAGCAGCTTGTCGCTGACCAGCTTGATGGTGTCGAGGTCAAAATTGACGGCATCGAGGTCGAGCAGCGGCACGCCGAACTCATTGGAGGCTGCCACGGCGATGTCGCGGGCTTGGGCAGCGCCGCTCTCCACGAGCTGGGTCACGAGCGAAATTTTGCGCTCACGGGCGCCGTTCAGCGCCTCCAGCACGGTCGCCTCGTCGACGACTCCGTCCTGGACGAGACGTTGCGGCAGGCCGCCCAGCCCGGAGCGAGCCCCTCCGAGCGATGCAGAGACGTTGTCATTCATGGACTTACGGTGGTTCGAGTCGATCCGTGGGTCTCAAGTGTACCCAAGCCGGTGGCGCCGGCAATTGTCAAATCTGCGCCCGATCCTCGCA
This sequence comes from Pseudomonadota bacterium, assembly GCA_021838635.1. Lineage (GTDB taxonomy): Bacteria > Pseudomonadota > Gammaproteobacteria > Steroidobacterales > Steroidobacteraceae > 13-2-20CM-66-19. Next base: position 9,394 of record JAKCDC010000044.1, on the reverse strand, counting down.
TAGGCCAAGTCCTCTCGCCGTGACTGGGCTCCCAAAAGAAGAAGCCCCCGCAAGGCGGGGGCTTCTGTGGGTCATTTGCTGGAACGATTAGTAGCAGGTGGCGGGCAAATAGGCATCGTTCGAAACCGAGCCGGCCGACACAGTAGATCCACCGGTGACTATCGAGAGGCCCGCCGGAGCCGTATTACCAGAGCCGGCGCTGCAAACCCAACTGATGTCGCCATTTGGCGATTGATACGCAGTGAGCTTGATCGTCTTGCCGCTGATGTTGGAGTTCGCGTTCGCGCCGCCGTAGGTTGCAGTAATCACACCGGCGCCGTACGTCATGCTGCTGACATACGTTCCGCTGATCGAACTGTTGATGCCCAGGTCGCTCATGGTGCCGCAGGTGCCACCAGCCGTGCCCTTATTGGCGTAGCACTCATCGAACGCGGTTTCGATACCGCCGGCGAGCGAAAGCCCTTCCGAGACCTGCGCGCGGATGGTGTAGTTCTGGTAGGCGGGGATGGCAATCGCCGCCAGGATGCCGATGATCGCGATCACGATCATCAACTCAATGAGGGTAAAGCCCTTTTGCACCGATTTCATGGAAGAAACTCCTCTGAGGAACGAATCAGTTTTTGCGAAGAGGCGCAAAGGGCGCCTGCTGATGATCAGACAGCAAACGGCGTGCCAGTAAGGCTGCCGACCTGTAACTGATTGATAATTCTAGTCGTGAATCGCGCCTATCACCCGCTATGTCAACTTCAGGTTCAGGTTGCTGGCGCTCGAGACGCTACATCAACGTCAAAAAGTGACGCGAATTGTCACTTTGCGGTGACATCTATGCCGAAGCACTTCTCTCGGGGGCCATTCGGCGCCGACGAGGCGAGAATCTGATGATCCAGTCACGTCCGGACGGGCGTGGACGCAGCGACAATCAAGAGGTTCAGCGCTCCGGTAGGAGCGTTTGAGCGTCATGCGTTAACGCTTTGAGTCCTGCACGATCCGGGTCGATACTATTCGGGCGGAGGGGTGGTGATGGTTGCGGTGGTGACAATTCCGTCAACGGCAGAGGCTCGCGAAGCGCTCAGGCCGCGTACAACCGAGCTGACCATCCTCATGCCCTGTCTGAATGAGGCCGAGACTGTGGCGGTCTGTGTGCGCAAAGCACACGAATTTCTGCAGCGAGCGGGTGTCTTGGGGGAAGTGTTGGTCGCCGACAATGGCTCAAGCGATGGTTCGGCTGAACTGGCCGAGCGGGCGGGGGCCCGTGTGGTGCGGGTGGCGCAGAAGGGGTACGGAAGTGCGCTCATCGCGGGGATCGCCGCGGCTCACGGGCGGTTCGTCATCATGGCGGATGCCGACGACAGCTACGATTTCTCCCGCCTCGACGGGTTCCTGCAATCGCTGCGCAATGGCCACGAACTGGTGATCGGTCACCGCTTCCGGGGTGGCATTCGTCCAGGCGCAATGCCCTGGTTGCATCGGTACCTCGGCAACCCCGTGCTGAGCTTCATTGGCAGGCTGTTCTTTTCCTGCCGCATCGGAGACTTTCACTGTGGCTTGCGCGGCATCGATCGCGTTGCGGCGTTACGGCTCGGTCTGCGAGCCCCCGGGATGGAATTCGCCAGTGAGATGATCGTCAAGGGAGTGTTGGCCGGCTGGAAGATCGACGAAGTCCCTACGGTGCTCTCGCCCGATGGGCGGTCGCGACCGCCGCATCTGCGCAGCTGGCGCGACGGTTGGCGCCACCTGCGGTTCCTGCTCATGATGAGCCCGCGCTGGCTGCTCTTTTACCCCGGGATGTCTCTCATTACCGCCGGGGTGGCGGTGGAGCTGCTGCTCATGCGCGGTCCGATCGCCGTTCACGGCGTAGGCTTCGGCGTCCACACCATGCTGTATGCCGCCGGAGCAACTATTCTGGGGCTGCAGCTCGTTTTGTTTTCAGTGATCGGTCGCACTGTAGGGGTGTTGAAGCACCTTCTGCCAATGACGCCGAGACTGCGGGCATTTTTGCGCGTCTTTACGGTCGAGCGCGGAATCCTTCTCGGTGTTGCGCTCGGACTCACCGGACTCGCGCTGGCCGTGTATTCGCTCGACACTTGGTTCCGGGCCCGATTCGGTCCGCTGAATCCACTCACGGCCATGCACGCGGTGATTACGTCGGTGACGTTGATGCTGGCGGGCGGGGAGATCCTATTCGCATCGTTCTTGCTCGGACTGATCGACGTACATCCTGACGAAAGTGCAGACGAGTGAATCGCGCTGACGGATCGGAGCCCTCGCCGCCGCGATCCACACTGAACCTGTTGGTGAGGCGCGTTGCGACTGCGCCCCGGGGGCTCGTCTATGTGTGTTGCTCGCTCCTGGCGGTCCTGACGAGCTATCACCTCGGCAAGGCGATGTCGTGGGACACGATGGAATACCACGTGTATGCCGGGTTCAGCGCGCTCCATGACCGCTTCCATAAGGACTACTTTGCCGCCGGGCCGCAGGGCTACTTCAATCCCTATGCCTACGTTCCGTTCTATCTGCTATTGCGCTCATCGCTTCCCCCGCTGGCCATCGCGTCGATTCTGGCGCTCGTGCAGAGTGCAATTCTGTGGCTGACCTACGAACTGTCTCTGCGGGTGGTGCCGCACGACACGCCGAACGTGCCTGTGGTGATGGCAATCCTTGCGGTGATCTTCGCCTTTGCCAATCCCGTTCTCATTAATGAACTGGGCTCGAGTTACTCGGACATCACGACGGCAGAACTGGCGCTGGCCGGTTGGCTACTGCTGGTCAGTGTTCTGTGGACGCCGGGTCCATTGCGCGTCATCGGGGCGGCACTCTTGCTGGGCCTGGCTACGGGGCTCAAGCCGACCAATGCGGTGCACGCTCTCTCTGCGGCGATTCTGCTGCTGTTCGTTCCAGGTGGGTGGATTCGGCGGCTCCGATACGGCGCACTGTTCGGGGTGACGCTCGTTGCCGGATTCGTGCTGATCAACCTCCCGTGGTCGATTCATCTCGAGCGGCACTTCGGCAACCCTGTATTTCCACTTCTGAATGGACTGTTTCGTTCGCCCGATTACTCGACCGGCTCGATGCTGGATCATCGCTTCATCCCTGCCACGCTCGGTGCGGCCCTCCTGCGGCCCTTTACGATGGTCCTGCCGATTTCATGGATCCATTTCGAGATGCCGGCGCCGGATCTGCGCTATGCACTGCTCCTGGTATTGTCGGTGTTGCTGCTGTCGCGGTGGCTCTGGCGTCGGCTGTCTGGGGGGCGCCCTTCGGGATTGCCCACGCTGCATTCGTCGGAGCGCGCTTTGTGCGCATTGGGGCTCGCTTTTTGGGTCGACTGGGCGCTCTGGCTTCCGGTATCGGGTAACAGCCGCTATTTCATGCCAATGGCGTGCGTTGCCGCAGTTTTGTGTATAGCGCTGATCTTTCGCCTCTTCTCCGCGCAGCCGGCGCTGCGCAACGGCGTCCTGATCGCGGTGTTCGCCGTGCAGTTCTTTCAGCTCTACGCGGGGACGGAATATCGCCAATACCTGCCGTGGCACGAAGGCCACTGGTTTTCCCTTTCGATACCGCCCTCGCTCGAGTCGCAAGCGGACCTCTACTTCCTGATCGGAGGGCAGACCAACTCGTTCATCATTCCGGAGTTACCGCGGGCTTCAGGTTTCGTCAACCTTAGTGGCCAGTACGAACTCGGACCTGCGGGCGCCAACGGCCGGCATATAGAAAGCCTCATTCGCCGCTATGCGCCCCGCCTGCGCGCAGTCTGGCGCGATCCCGCAGCGATCGCGGCTGCGCAAGCGCGTCCGTCATTCTTCGATGCAGCAAACGATGCGCTGGAACCCTTCGGATTGAGGGTTGACCCCGGGCATTGCTCAATGATCGTCGCTCGCGGCGTCGATGTGATTTTTTCCATAGGAACTGCGCAGCATCGACGGGGCTCTGCAAGTGCAAGCCGGAGCACCAAGCGATTGATGACCTGTCGGGTGATCCGCGATCCAGCCGCGAGAATTCGCGTGCCGGGTCAGCGAACAGCCGATGCGGCATTTGATCATTTGGAAGACGCATGTCCCGCGCTATTTCAGCCACGTCGACCCGTGGATGTTCTCATGGGAGACGAAAAGTCTGGTTATATTTTTCTCCGTAAATACACCGGATCGGCAGTGCACGCCTGGATCGCCCGCGGGACCATTCGGTTTCAGAAGCTGGCGCCCGGAGGGCGGGAGGAGGATGCGGGATCGGAGCGAATGTGGGCGCGGTCACCGCCCCGCGTCTCATGCGGATGGCAGGGAGCGGGATTTCTAAAAATATTGCCGCCATGAATGACCTGCCGCCCGACGCCCCGTCTGCGCTGGACCGAACCCGGCTCATCGTGCCGGTGCTCAATGGCGGTAGCCGGTGGCAGGATGCGGCACAGGCCATCAGGGCAGCAGTTCCTGACCCAGCGTTGGTGGTGGTCATCGACTCAGGGTCTACTGACGGCAGTGATCGCGTGGCGTTCGACAGCGGATTCGAACTGCATCGGATCCAGCCGAAAACGTTCAATCACGGCAGGACCCGACAATGGGCTATCGACCGGCTGTGTATAGATCGAGAGCTCGCGATATTTCTGACGCAGGACGCGGTGCTCGAAGGGCCGCAGTCCCTCACGGCGCTGATGAGCGCATTTTCAGATCCGGAGGTCGGAGCAGCCTATGGCCGGCAACTGCCGCATGCGGGGGCCGGGTCGTTCGAGGCGCACGTGATTCTCTCCAACTACGGTGATCGGAGTGAAACACGTTCCATCAAAGATGCGCCAAGGCTCGGCATCAAGACCGCGTATCTCTCGAATTCATTTGCGGCCTATCGCTTGAGTGCGCTCGGGGCATGCGGAGGCTTTCCAAGTCACCTCATTTTGGGTGAGGATACCTTTGTGGCCGTCAACATGCTGTTGGCCGGGTGGAAGATCCGATATTGCGCAGACGCCCGAGTGCGCCATTCGCATGCTTACACCATTGCACAAGATGCGCGGCGGTATTTCGATTTCGGCGTGCTGCACGCTCAGCTGCCGGAACTGCGGCGCCATTTTGGCGCGGCGGAGGGTGAGGGGCTGAGGTTCGTCCGCTCGGAATTCCGCTATGTCGCAAGACATGCTCCACTGCAATTGCCTCTGGTTCCGGTGCGCAATGCCGCCAAGTACGCCGGTTACCGGCTGGGCAGGATGTTTGAACGACTGCCACGCAGGCTGTGCAGATGGTTGAGTATGACGAGGGGATACTGGGAATAGCGGGTGTGCTGTTAACCGCTCCGTGCGCGATCCGTTGTACGTATTTGATAAGTCACGAATCTATGAGCCACGAAGCTGATGGGCGTATTTACGGCGGCGATCAGGAGTGCCGCAGTGATGTACCACACGCCGAATTCGCCCACCATGACCTTCATGAAACCCGTGCTCACGCAAAGAAGCGTTCCATTGACCGCCATATAACGAAGCGCTCCTGTGTGACTGACGGTGTCGATGGAAAACGTGAAACGGGCGTTGAGAAGGTATCCGGCGATATTGCCGACAATGAAGGAGGCAGCGTAGGCCAGCAGATAGTTCAGTCCGGCGAGTGCGTGTAATCCCACGAGGACGGCCAAGCTGATGGCGAGGCATGTGAGGCCAACGCCGCAGAATCGCAGAAGCTGCCGCAGGTGACTTTGTCCGGGCACGCGCTGGACTGATCGGCGCTGAATCACATCAATTCGCTTGTCGGTTCAATGGCTGGGGACTTAGGAAGTCTGGGGCTGGAAATTTTTGGCGGGCTGCCTTGGGGACGGAGGTGGGGCAATCACCAGTCCTAAGTTGCAGTTCCATGGTTTAACCCGGAATTCGGTTTGAATGGAATCGACGCCGAATGCCTCCCGTGCCAGCGTACGCAACTCATGCTCATGGGGGTAGCGAATGCGGTCGCCGGTGACGAAGCGGTCAGAGAGATAGCCGAGCACGTACGCGAGCGTTCGTTGCCGGGCCCAGTCCTTGATGACCAGTGTTCCGCCGTCTGCGATCAGACGGCGTGCGGTAGATAGAAAATCCGCCCATTCAGCGTGTGGGACGTGATGCAGGACATCCGCGATGATGACCAGCTGATAGCGTGTGTGTTCGGTGACTAGGTCTTGGGCGGCCAAGCGCAGAAAGCGCACGCGCGAGCGATCGCCGAGATAGAGTCGCCCGGGTTGCGTGCAGATATCGATGCCGGTCACGGCGGCATCGGGAAACGTATGCACAATCCGTTCGGTGACCATTCCGTCGCCACAGCCGATTTCAAGGATCGTGGCGGGCGAACGGGCGTGCTCCCGGATCGAAGCGACGAGATCTCCGAGGTCGACAAAGATCCCGCGGTAGACTTCGGATATGAATCGCTCGTGCCGTCCGAACAGACGGCGCACTAGAGGTCCGATACGCAATCGCGGTCTCCGCAGAATGTCGAGCGCATTTGCACCGCCTCGCACGATACTGAGGAGTTCGGGTTGTGCATACGTCCGCCCTCTCCGATCGTGAAGGAGGAGGCCCCGTGGCGCCCCACGCGTGCCAGAATTGTGAACCGGTACGCCACTTTACAATAAATTAGCCCTGCGTCAGTCTCTATGGGCTAGGTTTCGTGTGTCGGATTTGCGATGGCCAAGTCTATGATTCTTGAATGGTTTAATGCTCAAGATGCGATTGCCGCGGGGCATGCGTTGGCAGATTCATTTCTGCGCGACGACGCCCGACCGACCAAGGGGCGTGCCAAAGCCGGCGGGGGCGATCGGCGGATCGAAGTGCAGCGCTTGCTGCAGCGGGCTGTGCTTAATGCAAAGCCGTTGAAACTCAATCTCTTCAAGCGGGCGAAGCTGCTGGGGGCGTTCAAGTGGCGGCTGATCGAGCAAGGATTCGACGAGGCTGGTGCTGACGAATTGACGCATCTGCTGTTGCTGGTGCTAAGTGGTGCTCGCGCCCCATTGGCCGAAAGCCCTTCGGCGCGACCGTCCGCACAAGGTGGGGCACGAAGGCGCATCGATTTGGCGCTCGGCGCGGCTGACGCTGCGGCGGATCGCGGCGATTTCGCCGAGGTCGTCGTGCGGCTCCAGGAAGTTCTGTCCGCCGATCCAGGCCATGACATTGCGCTAAGCAACCTGGGTGACGCGTTCTGCTTCCTGGGGCGGTATCCGGAGGCCGAGCGTTCCTATCGGCGTGCGGTGCAGGTGGCGCCGGAGCGTGCCGACACACATTTGAAGCTTGGGTCCGTATTGCACTCACGAGGGGATTTCGCGGGCGCCGAGACTGCGCTGCGACGCGCCGTCAAACTCGAACCGCGCAGCCCTAACTCCTTGTGTGCGTTGGGTCACACGCTGACCGCGATGCTTCGGACGGACGACGCGAGAATTTGTTTCGAGAAGGCGTTGCGACTGAAGCCGCGGTCCACCGGAGCGCTGTGCGGAGTGGCGCGGCTCGCGACCATGGACGGGCAGTTTGGTGACGCGGAGACGTTGCTGCGTCGGGCGCTCGAGTTCGACCCGGAGTGTATCGAGGCTCTCACGTGGCTGGTCGAGCAGCGGCGCATGACCCCTGAGGACCAGGACTGGCTCGAATGTGTGCAGCGCTTGCTGGAGCGACCATTGACGCCCGTGGATGAATCGGGGCTGCACTTCGCCATGGGTAAGTACTTCGACGACACTGGGGACTATGCGTCGGCGTTCGAGGCGTTCCGGAAAGCGAACGAGGAGCGAAAGAAAATATCAATGCGGTATGACCGGGCAGCTCGCACGGCTTGGGTGGATGACGTCGTGCGACACTACACCGCCGAGCACGTGGCGACACCTGTGGGCGGCGCGAGTGATTCGCGACGGCCGGTCTTCGTGGTTGGCATGATGCGCTCCGGCACAACGTTGATTGAGCAAATCATCGCTTCGCATCCGCGGGCCATCGGAGCCGGTGAGTTGCAGTTCTGGGGCATTCTTGAATACAAGCATCAAGATTGGGTGCGTGGGCGGGTGCCTGATCCCGGTGTGGGTGCGACGCTGGCACAGTCGTATTTAAAGGAACTGGTTCGGCACTCCTCGGACGCCGAGAGGGTGATCGACAAAACCCCGGCCAATGTCGATTATCTGGGGACTATCCACCGGGTGCTGCCCAATGCCCGCTTCGTCTACATGCAGCGCGATCCGGTGGATACGTGTTTGTCCTGCTATTTTCGGAATTTCGTCAATGCCGCGTCCTTTGCAATGGACCTGCAGGATCTCGCGCATTACTACCGTGAGCACCATCGATTGGTTGCACACTGGCGCTCGGTGCTACCTAAAGAGGTGTTTCTCGAGGTGCCCTACGAGGGGCTGGTGGCAGACCCGGAGGCCTGGAGCAGGCGGGTTCTCGAGTTCATTGGCCTGGAATGGGATCCGAAAGTCCTCGAATTTCACAAGACCGAGCGTGCGGTCATGACTGCAAGCCACTGGCAGGTGCGCCAGGCGATGTACACTAGTTCCGTTGGACGCTCGAAGCACTACCAGAAGTACATTGGACCGCTGTTGCCGCTCAGGAGATTGTCGCCCTGAGACTCTCGCCTCCAATCTTGTGAGGCCCTGCCAGAGCCGGTGCACTCGATCTGACTCCAGGTTGGAAGCTCCGAGTCAGAGATTGGGCGACGGGTCGAGAGCGGCGCGCTTTCGATGCGGGAATTCAGGGTGAAGTGACGGGCTGCGCGGCGCTGAGGCCCTCGTCGGTCAGGAGTTCCGGGAGGTTGCGTAATGCCGCGCCCACGGGTAAGGCGCGAATCCCGTCGATGAATAGCGGTTGTTCGCCGCCGTATAGCAGGACGCTTCTGGGTAGTCTCAGCGGAACGCTTTCAATCCGCGCAAGTCAGCGGAGCTGACGGTTGCGGATCGCTTGATCTCAACGGTGATGAGTCCGCGTGCTCCGTACAGCACAAAGTCGACTTCAAGGCGATGTTTGGTTCGGCAGAAAAAAATTTCGTATCCGAGGCTGAGGTAGTCGTTGACAGTCTGCAGCTCCTGGAGGATCAGCGTTTCCGGTGCGGGCCCGTCGATCTCCGCCGACGAGTGGAGTGTTCCGGTGGGCCGAAGGGTCCGGTAAACGCCGGTATCGAAGTAGTAGAATTTGCAGTAATTGATGAGTTGGCGCTTGGCTCGTTGCGTAAACGCCGCCAGGCGGATGGCGATCAGCAGATCTTCCAAGATAGAAAATAACTCTCAGTGACCGCTCTGTGGATGTGGGCATCGCGCGCAACATCGCTGATGTTAAGGACAATGGCAGTTACTCATCAGCTTATAAGTATGTCCGCTTCGTGAACGGATGGCGATATTCTTGCAGGATGACGCGACAAGATGCCCGCAAGCTCGATCGCGCGACGTTGGAAGCGATTCGTCTCCGGGCGGTGCAACAGGTGCAGGCCGG
>JAKCDC010000011.1 GCA_021838635.1 Pseudomonadota bacterium | reverse complement strand
GTACGTCGCACATCACAACACCCATCCCAAGCCGTTCATTTGGACCAAGAGCGCTCGCGACATCCTGCAAAAGGTCATTCGCGCCAATGGCCGCTTAAGTTCCAAACAGAATGATGCACTACACTAGATATCGGGGTAAGGCGCGACGAATGCGAAGCGCATGTGGCAAGGTGATGCATCGGGTACTGAGTGACACCGCGGTGGGCGGCGACGGCGAACCAGTGACACCGGCGCACGCCCGCGCCGGCCCGCAGAGACCCTACGCTAGAGCGCGTGCTCGCGGGTTTCGCGAAACACAACGTCGGGCCAGCGCTCCCGGGTAAGTTCGAGGTTGACTCGGCCCGGCGCCAGATACACCGGCGCATCGCTGTGGTCGACCGCCAGGTGCTCGTAGGCGCGCGAGCGAAACTCTTCGAGTTTGCGCGCGTCGTCGCAGACGATCCAGCGGGCCGTGTAGACGTTGACCGGCTCGAACACGCAGCTGACGCCATACTCATCCTGCAGGCGAAAGGCGACCACTTCGAACTGCAGCGGCCCGACTGCCCCGAGGATCAGATCATTGTTGCGCAGCGGCTTGAACAGCTGCGTCGCGCCCTCCTCGCACAGCTGTGCGAGTCCCTTCTGCAACGCTTTCATCTTCAGCGGATCCTTCAGCACCGCGCGGCGGAAGATCTCCGGGGCGAAGTTCGGCACGCCGGTGAACACCAGTCGCTCGCCCTCGGTGAACGTATCGCCGATGTTGATCGTGCCGTGGTTGTGCAGTCCGATGATGTCCCCGGCAAACGCCTCCTCGGCATGCTCGCGCTCGGCGGCCATGAACGTGAGCGCATCTGAGATGCGCACCTCCTTGCCGAGCCGCACATGATGCAGGCGCATCCCGCGGCTGTAGCGGCCCGAGCACAGCCGCATGAACGCGATGCGGTCGCGATGCCCCGGATCCATGTTGGCCTGGATCTTGAACACGAAGCCGGTGAGCGCCGGCTCGAGCGGATCGACCGGCCGCTCGCGCGACGCGCGCGGCAGCGGTCCCGGCGCATGACGGGTGAAGGAGGCCAGCAGTTCCTCGACGCCGAAGTTGTTGATCGCGGAGCCGAAGAACACCGGCGTCTGCCGCCCGGCGCGATACGCTTGGGGATCGAACGGCTCGGTCGCGCCGCGCACCAACTCGATTTCTTCGCGCACGGCGGCCGCCTCGGCACCGAGAAACGCCTCGGCCGCTGCGCTTGAGAGTCCCTCGATCACCTGGTTCTCCCCCATACGGCCGCGCTCGGCGGCGTTGTAGACGTACAGCCGGTCCTCGAGCAGGTGATAGATGCCGCGCAGCGCGCGCCCCATGCCGATCGGCCAGGTCACCGGCGCGGTGCGGATGGCGAGCACGCGCTCGATTTCATCGAGCAATTCGATCGGCGCGCGCCCCTCGCGATCCAGTTTATTGATGAACGTCATGATCGGCGTGTCGCGCATGCGACACACCTCCATCAGCTTGATGGTGCGTTGCTCGACGCCCTTGGCGCAGTCGATCACCATCAACGCCGAGTCGACCGCGGTCAGCGTACGGTAGGTGTCCTCGGAAAAATCCTCATGGCCCGGCGTATCGAGCAGGTTGACGATGCACTGCCCGTACGGGAACTGCATGACCGAGGAGGTCACCGAGATGCCGCGCTGCTGCTCGAGGCGCATCCAGTCCGAGGTGGCATGGCGGTCGGCCTTGCGGCCCTTGACGGTACCGGCCATCTGGATCGCCCCGCCGAACAGCAGCAGCTTCTCCGTCAGCGTCGTCTTGCCCGCATCGGGATGCGAGATGATGGCAAAGGTCCGCCGTCTGCGGACTTCGGCAGCAAGGTCAGTCATGGATGTTGGAATTCAGGTGTGGTCAGCGCGGTTTGCGCGCAGGGTCAGTTTCAATACGCAGGCGTCTTCGCGGCCGTTCACCGCCTGGTAGTAGCCGCGGCGCATCCCGATCTGCGTAAAGCCGAGCGAGCGGTACAGCGCGAGCGCGGCACAATTCGACGGGCGCACCTCGAGGAACGCATCAAGCATGCCGGCGGCGGCGCCGTGCTCCAGCAGGTGCTCAAGCATGCGCCGACCGAGGCCGCGCCCACGGTGCTCCTCGGCGACGCACAGGTTGAGCACATGCATCTCCCCGGCCCCGAGGCTCATCACGCCGTAGCCGCAGACCCGCTCGGCGCGCATCAGCACGCGGCAGACGTACCCGACGCGCAGACAGTCGCGAAAGATGCCGGCGGTCCAGGGAAAGGTATAGGCGGCCCGCTCAATGGCAAAAACCTCCGCGACATCTCCGCCGCACATCGGGCGGATCGAGGCCGGCGGCAGCGATTTCAGCAGTTCAGGAGCAGTGGCCATCGTTCGGTTCTGGGGTACGGATCTGCGCAAACAGGCTGCGCGCGAACTGCAGATCTTCCCACGCCTTGCGCTTCTCGGCAGGCGAGCGCAGCAGATAGGCCGGATGATACGTCACCACGAGCGGCACGTTGTGCTCGGCGAACGCGTGCGCCCGGCCGCGCAGCCGCCCGAGCGGCGCGTCGGTGCCGAGCAGCGTCTGCGCCGCGATACGACCGACGGCCAGCAGCAGCTTCGGGCGTACCAGCGCGATCTGGCGGTGCAGGTAGGGCAGGCAGGCGGCCACTTCCTCCGGCCGCGGATCGCGGTTGCCGGGCGGGCGGCTCTTGAGGATATTGGCGATGTACACGTTGGTCTCGCGGCTCAGACCGATCGCGCGCAGCATCGCATCGAGCAGCTGTCCGGCGCGGCCGACGAACGGCTCCCCGCGCCGGTCCTCCTCGGCCCCCGGCGCCTCACCGATCACCATCCACTCGGCGTGCGCATTGCCGACGCCGAACACCGCCTGGGTGCGGGTCTCGTGCAGCGCACAGGCCGTGCAGCGGCGCACTTGCTCACGCAGCTGTTCCCACACCTCGGCTGCTCCGGCCTCGCCGGCACGCCGCGGTGAGGCGCTCACCAGGGGCTTCGCCGGTGACTCGGCGGGACCGTGTGCAGGCTCCACCGGTGCCGCGGCAGCGCAGGTGAGCGCCGTCCGCGGCACCCAGCAATCGATGCCGAGCGCCTGGAGATACTCGGCGCGGCGCGCCGGCCCGCTCATGACTGCGGCCGTTCCCGCGGCGGCAGCCGATGGCGGCGGCGCAGCCGCCGCGACAGCCACTGCAGGGGCGCCGAGACCGCGTAGCCGCCGAACATCATGAGCAGGATCAGCGGCGGATCGCTCGCGATCAGCACGAACGCGAGCGGCACGAACAGCAGGAAAATGAAGCGGATCGGCCCGTCGAAATCGACGGTCTTGAAGCTGTAGAAGCTGAACCGGCTGACCATGAGCGCCCCGGCGAGCGCTGTCACGGTGAAGGCCACGATCAAGCCGGTCAGGCCCGGCTGGCGCCACTGGCTGGAGACCCACACGAAGCCGGCCACCGTAGCGGCTGCCGATGGACTCGGCAGCCCCTCGAAATAGCGCTTATCGACGCTGGCGGTGCGCACGTTGAAGCGGGCCAGACGCAGCGCGGCCGCTGCGGCGTAGAAGAAGCACGCCAGCCAGCCGAACCGTCCCCAGGCGCGCCCGTACTCGGCAATGCGCACCACGCCCCACTGGTAGGCGACGATAGCCGGCGCAACGCCGAACGAGACCATGTCGGAGAGGCTGTCATATTCCTTGCCGAACGCGCTCTCGGTGCGCGTCAGGCGCGCCATGCGCCCGTCCAGGGAATCGAACACCATCGCGATGAACACGGCCATGCCGGCCTGCGCGAAGTGCTTATCGATGGCCGCGACAATGGCATAGAAGCCGGAAAACAGGCTCGCCGTGGTCAGCAGGTTCGGCAGCAGGTAAAAGCCCCGCCGCGGCCGGCGCAGCGCGTGCGCCTCGGGCACGGGCTCATCGCTCTCTGGACGTGGGTTCTCGTGCATGGCGCGGGCGGACTCGGGCTGGTCTCTCGGGGCAGTTCACCGGCACATCTTATCAGCTTGGGCCCAGCTGTTATGATGCGGGCTCACCCCGAGGCCAAGATCCGTGTCATGAGACTCTCGCAGTATCCGATCCAGACCACCAAAGAAACCCCTGCCGAAGCCGAGATCATCAGCCACCAGCTGATGCTGCGCGCCGGGCTCATTCGCCGCCTCGCCGCGGGCCTATACAGCTGGCTGCCGATGGGCCTGCGCACGCTGCGCAAGGCCGAGGCCATCATCCGCGAGGAGATGAACCGGGCCGGGGCGCTGGAGGTGCTGATGCCGGTGGTGCAGCCGGCCGAGCTGTGGCAGGAGTCGGGCCGCTGGGGGAAGTACGGTCCGGAGCTGCTGCGGCTGAAAGACCGCCATCAACGGGATTTCGTCGCCGGACCGACCCACGAGGAAGTGATCACGGACATCGCGCGGCGGGAACTGAAGAGCTACCGGCAGCTGCCGGTGAACTTCTACCAGGTGCAAACGAAGTTCCGCGACGAGATCCGCCCGCGGTTCGGGGTGATGCGGGCCCGCGAGTTCGTCATGAAGGACGCCTACTCCTTCCATGCCGATGAACCGTCCCTGCAGGCCGGCTACCGGCTCATGCACGAGACCTACACGCGCATCTTCACGCGCATGGGGCTCGATTTCCGCGCGGTGCGCGCCGACTCCGGCCCGATTGGCGGGGACGTCTCGCAGGAATTTCACGTCCTGGCCTCCTCTGGCGAGGACGCCATCGTGTTCTCGGACGCAGATGGCTATGCCGCCAACATCGAGGCGGCCGAAGCACGGGCGCCCGAGGGCGAGCGCCCCGCTCCGAGTGCACCTGTACAAAAAGTGCCGACCCCCGGGACCAAGACCATCGAGGCCATCGTCAAGCTGCTCGGTGTGCCGCCGCAGCGCTGCCTGAAGACGCTGCTGGTCGAGGGCGACGGCGACGGCGATGGGGCGGTGGTAGCGCTCGTCATCCGCGGTGATCACGAGCTGAACGCCACCAAGGCGCAGCACCTGCCGGGAGTCGCTACACCGCTGCGCATGGCGAGCGCCGAGCGGATCCACCAGGCCACGGGCGCGGAAGCCGGATTCATCGGACCGGTGGGCCTGAAGTGCCGCCTCTACGCCGATCACAGCGCGCTCGCCACTGCGGATTTCGTCTGCGGCGCGAACGAAAAAGACATGCACCTCACCGGGGTGAACTGGGACCGCGACATACAGAGCTACGTGGCGGCCGACCTGCGCAACGTGGTCGAGGGTGATCCGAGCCCGAGCGGCCAGGGGCACTTGAAGCTCGCCCGCGGCATCGAGGTCGGACACATCTTCCAGCTCGGCCGCACGTACAGCGATGCGCTCAAGGCGCTGGTGCTCGATGAGTCCGGCCGGGAAGTGACCTTGCTGATGGGCTGCTATGGCATCGGCGTGACGCGCGTCGTGGCGGCGGCGATCGAACAGAATCACGATGAGCGCGGCATCATCTGGCCGGAGCCGCTCGCCCCGTTCCAGGTGGTCCTGGTGAGCCTCGGGGCGCAGAAGGCCCCGCAGGTGCGCGAGGCGGCCGATCGGCTCTACGAGGAGCTCTCGGCCGCGGGCATCGAGGTCCTCTATGACGACCGCGACGCGCGCCCCGGGGTGAAATTCGCCGATGCGGAGCTGCTCGGGATTGCGCACCGGCTGGTGGTGGCCGAACGGGGTCTTGCGGCCGGCTGCCTGGAGTACCGGCATCGACGTGAGAGCGAGAGTATGGATTTCCCGGCCGATGAGGCCCTCAGCTTCCTGCGTGCGCGCATCGGCCACTAAGAGCGCAGCCGCGCTCCTCGCCGCGCTCGCGCTCGCGCTCGCGCTCGGCCCGCGAGCCGAGGCCGGAGGGCAGCGTGACCCGGCGCTGCGCCCGATCGTGCAGCAGGCCATCCATCAGGCGCAGTGCTTCATGAACCGCTACGACGCGGCGGTGTGGTACACGCTGATGGAGCCGCGCATGGCGCGCTTCGTGCACAACCCGGCCGTGCGGCTGCGCATCCTGAAACAGGTGTACTGCGTCACGCACCAGTCCGGAGCGGCGAAGGTGCCCCCAGGACTGGTGCTGGCCGTGATGCAGGTCGAGAGCGACTTCAACCGCTGGGCCGTCTCCGGCAGCGGCGCGGTCGGCCTGATGCAGGTGATGCCCTACTGGCCCGAGCGACTCGGCATGAAGGGTTATGAATTGGTACACGTCGCCGCCAACATCCGCATGGGTTGCGCCATTCTGCGCTACTACCTGTCGATCACCCACGATGACGTGCGCCTCGCGCTCGAGGAATACAACGGCAGCGTCGGGCGGCACTTTTATCCCGACCGCGTGCTCAACGCGTGGGAAAACTGGAACGGCGCGGATGATCTGGGCTTTCCGGTGCACGCCGTGCCTGCGGCCGCCGCACGCCATTAGCGGTCGCCGGCGGCCCCGGCGAAGCATCCGGGGTTGCCAACACCCGGCCAAGCCGTTCAGGCTTCGGTTCAACGGGATCCTGATCCGCCCCGCCAGGCGCACACCGCTGCGTGCGGGTGGATCTCGGCGCCGGTGAGCTGTGGTTGCGTCTTCGTGCAGGCACGCCATCGCAGCAGGCGCGGACGCGGCCCGAGTGAGCGCATCGCGGCACCGCCACGCAATCCAGGAGATGAGGCATGACCGATCCGGCCACCGCACGGACTGATGTCGCCGCCATCAACAGAATCGAGCATCTCTCCTCGCAAGCCCTGCTCGTCGGCATGATCGGCAACATTCTGGAGTGGTACGACTTCGGCCTGTACGGCTATCTGGCGCCCGTGATCGGCGCGCATTTCTTTCCCTCGAAGAATCCGATTGCGTCGCTGCTCGGCGCCTACGGCGGATTTGCGCTCGGCTTCGCGGTGCGCCCCCTCGGTGGCGCTATCCTCGGTCACATCGGCGATCGGGTCGGCCGCAGAGCCGTACTGATCACCTCGGTAGCGCTGATGGGAATTGCGACCAGCGCGATCGGCGTGCTGCCGACGTACCAACAGGTGGGTTTGTGGGCGCCCGCCCTGCTGCTCCTGGTGCGCATCTTCCAGGGCTTCTCCGTGGGCGGCGAGTTCACCGGCTCAGTGTCGTATCTGATCGAGACCTCGCCGCGTCACCGACGCGGCATCGCCGGCAGTTTTGCCAACATCGGCTCAACCGGTGGATATCTGCTCGCCGCCGCCGCGGCCACCGGCACCGTGCTGCTCTTGGCACACGCGCCGCATCTGCGCTGGGTCTGGCGCGTTCCGTTTCTCGCCGGCGGCGGCATCGCGGCCCTCGCCTACTGGCTACGCACGAATCTCAGCCAACACGGTTACGAGCCGGACCCGATCGATGCGAACCAGCCGCGTGCGCTGCCGATCAAACTGGCCTTGACCCGGGCGCCGCGCGCAATGATGCTCGCGGCCCTGTTCACCTGGGGGTACGGCGCCGCCGACTACCTGACACTGGTGTTTCTGCCGACTTTTGCCAGCAAGTTCGGACACCTCGCGAGCGGCAGAGCACTCGCGGTCAACACCGTCGGGGAGGCCGTGGCGATCTGCACGATTCCGCTAGCGGGCTGGCTGACGGATCGTGTGCTGCGGCGGCGCACCATGCTGATCCTCGCGTTCGCACTGATCTTCTCTGCCGCTATCGGCTTTTTCCTGTTGGCCGGACGCGGCGAATGGGCCGCATTCGCGCTGGCGCAGCTCGGCTTCGCGGTATTCCTCGGCATGATCATGGGCAGCGCCCCGGCGATGCTCTCCGAGCAGTTCCCCTCCGAGCTCCGTCTCTCCGGCTACTCGCTTGCCTTCAACGTCGGGATCGGATTCGGCGGCGGCACGGCGCCACTGATCGCCACGGCGCTGATCGGCGCGAGCGGCTCCAGCCTCGCGGCCGCCGGTTACTTGATGCTGGGCGCACTGCTGTCGATCGGCGCACTGATGCTGATGCCGGACCGCAGCCGCGAGCCGCTGCGGTGAGCCGGCCGGCGGGCGCGCTTTAGGCGGTGCGAAATCCCTGCGGCGGCTCCCCGGGCGGGTGTGCCGCATCGCTCACCTCGACGGCCTCCACTCGGCTCGCCGCCGAGCCCTCCCACAGCCAGGCGATGAACGTCTCGACCGCCGAGGGCTCGCCGCAGACCAGCACTTCCACCCGACCGTCAGGCAGATTGCGCGCGTGGCCGTGCACCCCGAGCTCGCGCGCACGTCGCTGACAGGTGGCGCGGTAAAACACCCCTTGCACGCGGCCGGACACCAGACATTTCTTGCACAGCATCGATTCAATATACCCTAGTGCGACTCTCCACCGGAGCGCAGCCCCGATGAGCGAAATCCTTGTTCTCTACTACTCCCGAGGCGGTGCGACCGCCGAACTCGCCCGCCAGGCCTGCCGCGGCATCGAAGCGGTGCCGGGGGCGAGCGCCAAGCTGCGCACCGTGGCGCCGGTGAGCGCCGAGAACGAGGGGCCGACCCGGGCCGTGCCGGCGGGCGGCGCCCCGTACGCGACACTGGAGGATCTGCGCGCGGCCGACGGGCTGCTGCTCGGCAGCCCGACCCGCTTTGGCAACATGGCCGCGGCACTGAAGTATTTTCTCGACGGCACGGGGAGCCTGTGGCTCTCCGGGGCACTCGCCGGCAAGCCGGCCGGGGTGTTCACCTCAACCCAGACCCAGCACGGCGGCCAGGAATCCACGCTGCTGTCGATGATGTTGCCCCTGCTGCATCACGGCATGTACCTGGTCGGCCTGCCGTACACGGAGCCGGCGCTGCAGCGCACCGCCAGCGGCGGCACGCCCTATGGGGCCTCGCACGTCGCCGGCGCCGACAATGCCGCGCAACTCGCAGCCGATGAGCGCGAACTCGCCCAGGCGCTCGGTCGGCGAGTCGCCGCGCTCGCCGTGCGCCTGGCCGCCGCGCCGCAGGAGTGAGGGGCCGCTCGCCCCTCAGGGGCGAGCGGAGCGCCCCAGGACTTCGCGGATGAAGGGCACCGTCAGGCGCCGCTGGGCCGCGAGCGCCGCCTCATCGAGCGTGTCGAGCAATGCATAGAGCTGGCCCATGTCGCGCGGGAAGCGCCGCTGCAGCCAGCGCGAGGTATCCTCCGGCAGTTCCAGACCGCGCAGCCGCGCGCGCAGCCTGAGCGCCTCCTGCTGTTCGGTCTCATCGAGCGCACGCAGCTGAAGCACCGCCGCGGCGGCGCAGCGTGAACCCAGATCCGCCAGCGCCCAGCGCAGTAGTGCCGGCGGCCGGTCGGCGGCAAGCACCAGCGTGGCGCCGGACTCCGTCACTTCGCGCACCAGCGTAAAGAGCGCCCGCTCCCACTCGATGTGTCCGAGCACCGCATCGAGATCGTCGATCGCCAGGCAATCGAGCTGCGGCAGCCCGGCGAGCACCTCCACGCCGAGCTGTGCCAATTCGTCGAGCGGGACGTAGGCGGTGCGCCGGGCGCTGCCCGCGGCGGCGCAGATCGCCTGCAGCAGATGCGTCTTGCCCGCTCCAGCGGGGCCGCAAAACCAGCTGACCCCCGGCTCCCCACACGCCGCGCGGCGCGCATGCTCGAGCACCTCGGCGTTGCGCGCCGGCAGGAAACTCTCGAATACGGCGCGATCGGCCAGGCGTACCCCGAGCGGCAGCTGCTGCATCGTCATGGTTCAGGCCATCGGCTGCGCCGAGGTCCAGGCGCGGCGCGAAAAAGTCGCCAGATAGTCAAAGCCCGACAGCGCCGTGGTGAGAAACACGATGAGCGCGAACGCACGCAGCTCTCCGGCGAGCGGCAGATGCGAGGCCGCCACGAACATCACACCGGCGAGGTACAGCAGCTGCGTGGCGGTGTTGATCTTGCTGATCACCGTCGGGCGGCCGCGCAATGGACCGAACCAGACCCGATAGATGAGCGCCCCGAGGGCGATCATGACATCGCGGGCCACGGCCGCGGCGGTCACCCACCAGGGCACGAGGCCGAGCCAGGCGGACTCGACGAAAATCACCACCAGCAGCAGCTTGTCGGCCGCCGGATCGAGCACCTTGCCGAGTTCCGAGACCCAATTGAAGCGCTTGGCGAGAAACCCATCGAGACCGTCAGACACCGCCGCGACCACGAACAGTACCAAAGCCAGCGCGTACCGCTGCGCGTGCAGCGCACCTGCCACCGGCCAGATCAACGCCAGCCGGATCAGACAGATCAGGTTGGGTATGTGGCGCACGGCTCAGGGCGAAGGCGCCGCCGGGGGGTCGGTGGCCGGCGGCTGCGTCCCGCCGAGCCTAGCGGCGCTGCTCGCGGCTGGGTTCGAGGCAGGCGGCGCAGGCGGCGGCGCATACCGGTACGTGAGCATCCCGTTCGAGGCCTGAGACTTCAGGCGCGGCGACAGCGAGAGCGTTTGGCGCAGACCCGCCGCACCACCGCGGACCCAGAGTTCGAACTCCACGGTGCTGCCATCGACCTCGCGGACGGTGCTCTGGTGCACGCCCGGCACCGCCGCGAGCATGGTCTCCACCTGCGCATAGTCATCGAGGGTCCGCAGCCCCACGATGCGCAGCGGTGTCTTGGCAATCCCGCCCCCCGGGGTGGCCTGCAGTGGCGGCGCCAGCCATTCGACGGTCTGATCGATGCCCGCAGTCACCGCGCCGGTGAACTGCCGCGTGACGAACGGGGTGACGAGCGTCCAATGCCAGGAATCGGGTACCGGAACCGTGGTGTCCGTGCCCAGCCCCGCAGGGGCTGCGGGGACGGCCGTCGCACCCGGTGAGGCCGCCGCCGCGGTAACGTCCCGGCCGATGAGCAACTGCTCAGCACCTAGGTTGTGCGCCATCGCCAGCAGCGCCGAGGCGCTCAGCAGTTGCCCGTCCGCCGTGCGCACCGTCAACGGCACGATACTGATCGGCAGCCCGCGCCGCTCGGCGGCCTGCTGCACCGCGGCGCCGTCGGCGGCCTGCTGGAGCTGCGCCGGCGGCGGACTCAGCACGACGAGAGTAAAAGGGCGATCGGCGCTCCAGAGATTACGGCCCGCGGCGCGAATGGCCTGTTCGAGCGGACCGGCCTGGAACGTCACCAGCAGCGCGCCCGTCGGTCCCTGCTGATAGCCTTGCACGTACTGGGCAGCACGGGCCGTCAGCGCGGCGAGCTGCGGATCCTCCGCGGCTGCGGTGTGGCCGGTGGCCCGCACCAGCACGGTCTGCAGCGCCTGGGCCAGCGCGGCGGGCGTCTGCGCTGCCGTATCCACGGTGAACACCGGCACCTCGCGGCTCGCCAGGCACACCGCCGGAAGCGCTGCGCAGGTCAGCAATGTCAACAAGCGCCCTACGCGGCGCGATGCGGTGGTCATGCGAACAAGCCTTCGATCCTGGTGTTTGTACCGCGCCACGGCGCCGGACGGAATGTACAATACCATATGCGAACCGGCCGCACGGCGGCAGCCCCCAGCCTCAGAAAGACCACTGCATGACTGATCCGAACGTCTCGCGCGGCATGACGTACCGCGACGCCGGCGTAGACATTGATGCCGGCGACGAGCTCGTCGAACGCATCAAACCGCATGTTGCGCGCACACGCCGGCCGGAGGTGCTGGCGGGGGTCGGCGGGTTTGGAGCACAGGTGGAGATCCCGGCCGGTTATCGCCAGCCCGTGCTGGTGTCCGGCACCGATGGGGTCGGCACCAAGCTGCGCCTGGCCATCGACACCGGCCGGCACGACACCATTGGCATCGATCTGGTGGCCATGTGCGCCAATGACGTGCTGGTGCAGGGTGCCGAGCCGCTGTTCTTCCTCGATTATTACGCCACCGGAAAACTGCGGATCGAGGTCGCCGAGGCCGTCGTGCGCGGCATCGCCGAGGGCTGCGCGCAGGCCGGCTGCGCCCTCGTCGGCGGCGAGACCGCCGAAATGCCTGGCATGTATCACGGTGAAGATTACGACCTGGCTGGATTTTGCGTCGGCGTGGTGGAGAAGGACGCCATCATCGACGGCCGCCACACCCGCCCGGGCGATGCGCTCATCGGCCTCTCGGCCTCCGGACCGCACTCCAACGGCTACTCGCTGATCCGCAAGCTCCTGGCCACCAGCGCCGCCGACGCGCACACCATGCTCGAGGGCCGGCCGCTCATCGAGCGGCTGCTCGCACCGACGCGCATCTATGTCAAACCGCTGCTCGCGCTGGCGCGCGCCGTGCCGCTGCGCGCCATGGCCCACATCACTGGCGGCGGACTGACGGACAACATCCCGCGCGTATTGCCCGAGGGACTGGAAGCGGTGCTCAAGCGGCGCAACTGGCCACACGACCCGGTGTTCGACTGGCTGCAGCGCACCGGCCGGATCGAGGCGGCCGAGATGTACCGCACGTTCAACTGCGGCATCGGCATGGTGGTGGTCGTGCCGGCCGGGCACGAAACCGCCGCGCTCGAGTTCCTCGCCGCGCACGGCGAGCAGGCGCAACTGATCGGGGAGATCCGCTCCGGCACACGCGGCGTCGTCATCGAGTGAGCACTCGCGGCGCACTGCGGCTCGGGATACTGATCTCCGGCCGCGGCTCGAACATGACGGCAATCGCGCAAGCCTGCCGCAGTGGGCGCCTCGGCGCCGAAGTCGCGCTCGTCCTGTCCGAGCAGCCCGCAGCCGCGGGCCTCGAGAGTGCCCGCGGGTTCGGGCTGCCGGCGCGCGCGATCCCATGGCCCGGCGCCGCGCTGCGCACTCAGTTCGAGCAGGACGCGGCCTCCGCACTCGATGCGGCCGGCGTCGACCTCATCGTGCTGGCCGGATTCATGCGCATCCTGTCGGCCGAGTTCGTGACGGCCCGCGCCGGCCGCATCCTCAACATTCATCCCTCGCTGCTGCCGAAATTTCCGGGGCTGCATACCCACCGGCGCGTGCTCGAGGCGGGTGAACGCTCCCACGGAGCCACGGTGCATTACGTCACACCCGAACTCGATGGCGGTCCGCGGGTGCTGCAGTCGCGGATCGCCGTGCGGAGCGCCGACAGCGAGGCGAGCCTCTCAGCGCGGGTTCAGGCGACCGAACACATCATCTACCCGAAGGTGATCGGTTGGTGTGCCGAGGGGCGACTCGAGTGGCGCGAGGGCAATCCGTGGCTCGATGGCGTGCCGCTGATGGCACCGATGATCGAGGAGTTCGATGCGTAAGCGAATGGCCCTGCGGTTGCGAATCCTGCCGGCAGGCCTCGTGCTGCTCGGGGGACTGGCCCTCGGCCGCGCCGCGAGCGCGCAGGCGCCTGCGACCGGCGGTGCGCTGCAGCCGCCGACCTTCGTCGCCACCTACTCGGTGGCCTGGCATGGCATCACCGCCGGGCGCTCGACGCTCACCCTCGCTCAGACCGGCGCCGAGGAATACCGCTACAGCTCGGTCGATCGGGCGGGCGGGCTGTTCCACCTCTTCCTGCCCCACGACATCACCCAGGAGAGCCGCTTCCGGCTGGTCAACGGCGAGGTGCAGCCGCTGAGCTTCCGCTCCCAGGGCGGCGGTCCGCCCGAGGACGTGCATTTCGACTGGACGAGCGGCCGGGTGACGGGCACCGCCAAACACAAGCGGATCGACCTGAAACTCGAACCCGGCACCCAGGACCCGGGCTCGGTGCAGATCGCCCTGATGCTGGGGTTCCTCGCCGGCAAACCGCTGGCGAACTTCTGGATGCTCAACACCGACGTGATCAACCAGTTCGAGTTCGTCCGGCGGGGCGAGGCAACGCTGCACACTCCGCTCGGCGCACTGCACACCCTGCTGTACACCAGCCATCACCAGGGCGCGCGGCGCACGACCTACATGTGGCTCGCGCCGTCGCTCGATTACCTGCCGGCGCGCCTAGAACAGCACCGCGGTGACGAAGTGCTCTTCGCGCTCAACATCCTCGCCTTCAAAAAAAAATAGCGACCCATTCTGGGGATCGACGGAGCGGGGGCACCACGGTGCACGGGGTCGCAATCCTGGCCTAATGGGTCCGCGGACTTGACCCTACGCGTCGCTCTTCTGCACAGCACACCCATGGCCTCGGTCCGCTCGCCGTGAACGGCGCGGCCGGCAAGACATCCTTGATCACGGCGTGCTTGCGCTCGGCCTTGAGCCGCCGAGCGCGCTCGCTACGCGCGTAGCGAGCGCATGGATGGCCCATGCCTCTGCATGTTCTACGGGCGCGCAGGCATTGAACGCAAGCGAAGTGAGGGCTCTTCTCGCCCTGAAAAACCAAAGGCGCTCGCCGGCGGCGCTGCACTCGCCGCTCCGTGAGCGCACGACTCATCGGCACACCCCGAACCCTGTCGGGACAGGTCCGCGCCGTGCGTCAGGTCTTCGGCAACGTCACGCCTTTCTGCCCCTGGTACTTGCCACCCCGGTCCTTGTAGGATGTCGCGCACACCTCGTCCGACTCGAAAAACAACATCTGTGCGACGCCTTCGTTGGCGTAGATCTTGGCCGGCAGCGGCGTGGTATTGGAAAATTCCAGCGTGACGTGCCCTTCCCACTCCGGCTCCAAAGGCGTTACGTTCACGATGATGCCGCAATTGTGGACGAAGACCCCCGCGTCCAGGGCAAAGTTGCCCGCTTCGGGGACCGTCAGACAGTAAACATCGTGATCGCCGGGCAACTCGCGGATCGCAGCGACTTTGTGATTGCGATACACGGGGGAGGCACGAAAGCGCCCCACCACAGCCGGGATGGAACTCGTCTCATCGGGTGCAGCGATTGTGCGATCTGCCGTGAGTTCACCTCGCCGGTTGATCTGCCGCGCCACATCCGCCTGCGGGTGTCGACGGGAACCATCCTCGCCAGCCCGTGCGCACCTCATCCGCTCGGCCTGCAGCGCAGAGAAATGTTCCTGCCACTTCGAGTCGAGCGCGCGGTGTGCGCGCGCACCGGCCGTGGCCGCCCCGTGTTCCTCGGGATTGAAGTTCTCCCCGTGAGTCTCGCCGGCGTGCAGTCGTGTGCGCGCCGATGCGGCGATCTTGACCAGGTTGGTCGAGCGAGTGTTCCGGCGATCGAGATCCATCTGGTGGCGATGGGTATCGGCGGCCTGCGCGTAGATGCGGCGCCGGAGGTGCCACTCATCGGCCAGGCGATGAGTGGCATACATATGCCCGTCGATCGGTTGGTACACGCACTCGCAGCCGCGCACGACGTCACGATACAGCGGCATCAGCGCATCGCCCGGGCGCAGTGTCTGCGCCGCGGCCATCCGGCCATCGCGGCGCATAAACTGATGATCCGCCGTCGCATGGATGAGCCGCCCGTCATCCAGCTCGATCCCGATGAGCGAGTCGCGCCCGATGAACCGGGGCGCATCGAGCAAAGACACGATGAGCCGGCCGTTCGGTGCAATGCTGTACCCCCAGAACAGCTCGCCGGACTCATGCCGACGCGCCATCTCCTCGAGCGTCGCAGCGGTGCCGTCGACAAGGGCCACGCGGGTATCGCCGCGGAAGCAGCGTGCGTAGGTCGATTTCCCGAGACACACGGTGAGCACGCTGCGCGGAATCCGGAAGTACTCCACCGTGCGCGCCAGCGCAAAGGAATTCGGCGGGATCACGCACACATCGGACTTCACGTCGACGAAACTCTTCTCGTCGAAGGCCTTCGGATCGACGATGGTCGAGTTGATGTTGGTGAAGATCTTGAACTCATCCGCACAGCGGACGTCGTAGCCGTAGCTCGATGTGCCGTAGGAGACGATCTTGTGGCCGTCGACGTAGCGAACCTGCTCGGCCGCAAACGGCTCGATCATGCCGTGCTCATGCGCCATGCGACGGATCCAATGGTCGGACTTGATGCTCATCGGCTGACACTACCTTGAATGATTGCCCGTAACGGCCGTCGGCTCGGGCCGGTTGCGCGCGCGTATCCGGGCTTCAGCCCTTCTCCACCACGATCTTCGGAAACAACCCGCTGCGATCAAGCGGGCGCATCGAGAGTGCCGCGGCGGTGCGCCGCGCCATCTGCAGGTAGGCGTCGGCGCGCGCCGACTCCGGCTCAGCCGCGACGGTCGGGCGGCCGCCATCGGCTTCCTCGCGCACGCGCGCATCGAGCGGCAACTCCCCGAGCAGGCGCACGCCGTACTGCTCGGCCATGCGCGCCCCGCCGCCGATCCCGAAGATGTGATCGACGTGTCCACAATTGGTGCACACGTGCAAGCTCATGTTCTCGACGATGCCGAGCACCGGCACGGAGACTTTCTCGAACATCTTCAGCCCCTTGCGGGCATCGGCGAGCGCGATATCCTGCGGGGTCGTGACAATGACGGCGCCGGCGACCGGGACCTTCTGTGCCAGGGTGAGCTGGATGTCCCCGGTGCCCGGCGGCAGATCCACCACCAGGTAGTCGAGTTCACCCCACTGGGTCTGCGAGAGCAGCTGCTGCAGCGCCTGGGTGACCATCGGGCCGCGCCAGACCATGGGCTGCTCGGAGTCGACCATGAACCCGATCGACATCGCCGCCACGCCGTGATTGCGCAGCGGCAGGATGTGTTTGCCATCCGGGGACGTGGGCTGCTCGCCGGCGAGTCCGAGCATCAGCGGCTGGCTGGGACCATAGATGTCCGCATCAAGCACCCCGACGCTCGCCCCCTGGGCAGCCCAGGCGAGGGCGAGATTCGCCGCGACGGTGGACTTGCCCACCCCGCCCTTGCCCGAGGCGACCGCCACCACGTTCTTGATGCCCGCGAGCGGCTGCAGCGGCCGCTGCACGCTATGCGGGCGGATCTGCGCCTCGATGGCGAAGCGCACCGGGGCTGAGACTCCCGCGGCCGCGACGTGCGCACCGAGTGCGGCGGCGAGGCGCTCCTGGTACCCCCCGACGGGGAAGCCAAGGACAATATGCGCGGCGTAGCCGTCAGGGACCGCGCTCAGCTCGCGCAGCGCCCCCGCCTCGCGCAGCGTCTGGTGCAGGAAGGGCTCGACATAGCTCTCGATCGCCGCGCGCAGGGCATCGAGGGTGGAATCATCGGACATTGGGAAGCTTTGCAGGTAGCGCGGTAAGGGGGGCAATTGTAGAGGCAAGCGCCGCGGCGCGCACCGGCCTGTCCCGGCTCCGGCTATGGCATACTTCGGGCGCTTCGGGGAGCGGCCTATGCCCAGCCGCACCCGGTGCTGCGGGATGCGGCCGAACCTACGGACGGCGGCACCGGAAGGCGAGGAAGCTTAGGCATGCAAGCGGGCCTCCCCTAGGCCCCAGCGGATCGGCTGAATGACCTTTTTGACCAATTTGCGCGCCGACCGATTGATTACAGCAATCCGGTCTTCGGCGGACCCGAGCAGCCAGGAGACCCAGAAAGCCGTCGCACGGCTGAAGGATCTGGGCGCGGGCGCCATTTCCCCGGTGCTCGCCTCGCTCCCGGAGGCGGACAAGAACGCCACCGTCGCCTTCGTCGAGGTGCTCTCAGGGCTGGTCAGCGCCAAGACGTTCCCGCAGTTCGTCGAGGGCCTGGTGCAGGGCAGTCCGCGGGTCATCGCCGGCATCGCCTGGGCGCTCACCAGCAGCCGCAACTACCCGGCCCACCTGCTACTCGATGCACTCTCCGCCCCTGGGATCGCCAAGCCGGCGCTCCTGGAGGTGATCGCGGCGCACAAGGCGCGCTTCACGATGCGCGAACTGCTCGCCGCAGCGTACACCCAGGAGCCGAATGAGAAGGCGGCGCTGTTTCGCATCGTCGGGGAGCTGGTCACCCCGGCGACGCTGCCGGAGCTGCTGCAGCGCCTGCAGGGCAAGGATCCGATCGCCCGGGTGCACATCATCAACACGCTCTCGCGCTTCAACCTCCCGGAGGTGATGAACGCGCTGCAGGAGCTGCTGAAGGACTCCAACAAGCTGATTCGCGGCGCAGCACTCTCGGCCCTGCAGCGCATGGAGGGCCAGATCGACGTCGAGCGGGTCTGTGAGTTGCTGAAGGACCCGGAGATCGACGTACAGAACCGCGCGATCGACGTGGTCATCAAGGCCAACCACCCCGAGACCATCCGCTACCTGATCGGAGTGCTGAAGGACGAGAACGAGAACGCCCGGCGCGCGGCGGTCGAGGTGCTCAACGAGGTCGGCGATGCGAAGTCCGTCAAGCATCTGCTGGAGGCGATTAAGGACAGCGACTGGTGGGTCCGCTCACGCGCCGCCGATGCGCTCGGGCGGATCGGCGGGCGGCGCGTCATCGACGCGGTGCTGCAGCTGGTGCGCGACCAGGACGAGGACATCCGCCGCGCGGCCATCGAGATCCTCAACCAGACCAAGGACCCGCGCGCCGTCGACTCACTCGTGCAGGCGACCCGCGACCCGGACTGGTGGGTGAGCGAACGGGCGGTCGATGCGCTGGCGGAAATCGGCAGCAAGCGTGCCGTTCCGCGGCTCGTGGAGATGCTGCGCGGCGGCAACGCGAAGATGCTCCCGGTGGTGGTGCGCGCCCTCGGCAAGCTCGGCGACGGCCAGGTCGTCGGTGTGCTCACGCCGCTGCTGGAGCATCCCGAACGCGAAGTGCGCGTCGAGGCGATGCAGGCACTCGCCACGATCGCCGACCCGGCAAGCGCCGAGACGCTGCGCACGCAGTTGAAGGTGCAGATCAGCGCCCCGGACCAGACGATCGCGCGCGCCGCAGAGTCCGCACTGGCAGACCTCGAGCGTCGCCTCTCGGGCGCGACTCTCACGGGCGGGGCGCTCGGGGCGACCCAGCCGCAGCCGACGCATGAGGCGGCGCCGGAGGCACCGGTCCCGAGCAGCGCGGCGCGGGCTGCGGCCGTCGAACGCCTCGACATCCAGACGCTGCGCCCCGGGGACGTCATCGAGGGCCGCTACAAATACCTGGAGCGCATCGGCCGCGGCGCCTTCGGCACCGTGCTGCTGATGGAAGACACGGTGGTCGACGAGCGGCTGATCCTGAAGTTCCTCAACCCGAACGTGGCCACGGACGAGGAAGTCATGAAGCGCTTCGTCCACGAGTTGCGCTACTCGCGCAAGATCACGCACCACAACGTGATCCGCATCTACGACTTCCTCTATATCCAGGGCAACTACGCCATCTCGATGGAGTACTTCCCCTCGCACACCCTCTCCAGCGAGGTGAACGGGGAGAAGCCGCTGGAGCTGAAGCGTGCGCTGCAATTCGGCATCGACATCTGCACCGGCATGGCGGTGGCGCACCAAGCCGGCATCGTGCACCGCGACCTGAAGCCCGCCAACGTACTGATCAACCACGAGGCGCTGCTGAAGATCGTGGACTTCGGTGTCGCGGCCGCCCAGCGCGAGAGCGAGACGCAGCTGACGCGCACCGGCTACGTGATCGGCTCACCGAAGTACATGGCACCGGAGCAGATCCTCGGCAAGCGCGTCGATGAGCGCGCCGACATCTATGCCCTCGGGGTGATTCTCTACGAGATGGTGACCGGCTCCCCACCGTACTCGCGCGGGGACCACATGTCGGTGATGTACCAGCACGTACAGGGTAAGGCCCGCCCGCCGATCGAACTGAACCCGGCGCTGCCACCGCAGCTCTCCGAGCACATCGTGCGCGCCATGGCGGTCGACAAGACCAAGCGCTTCCAGACCATGGATGAAGTACGCTCGACGCTGGAGAAATTCCTCTGAGGGTGCCGCGCCGGGCGGTGGCCGGTAACGTGCCGTAGCTCAAGGTTTCCCACGCAGGCGGTTGATTATCTGCGGGAAATGGCGCGAAAGTAGGCCCCGACCCTGGCCCAGGAGTGCGCGTTTGGCCCGTATCGATGCCTTCTTGAAGCTCGGTGTGCAGCAAGGCTGCTCGGACGTGCACCTGGCCGTGGGGGTCCCCCCCATGCTGCGCATGCACGGGGAGCTGCTACCGATCAAATTCCGCGACCTGCGCGGCGCGGAGCTGGAAGGCTATATCACCGAGATCCTCACCCCCTCGCAGGCCGAGCGCTTCAACGGCGGCCATGACGTGGACTTCTCGTATGTCTCGGCCGAGGGCGGGCGATTCCGGGTCAACGTGTTCCGCAAGGACACGGGCATCGGGGCGACCTTCCGGACCATCCCGACCACCGTGCCCTCGCTCGCCACCATGGGCCTGCCACCGGTGATCGCCAAGCTCTGCGACTACCATCAGGGCATGATCCTGGTCACCGGTGCCACCGGCACGGGCAAGTCGACCACGCTCGCCGCGATGATCGATCACCTCAACCAGACCCGTAAGCTCAACATCATCACGCTGGAGGACCCCATCGAGGTGGTGCACCGCAGCAAGGCGAGTCAGGTCATCCAGCGCGAGCTGGGCACCCACATCCCGAGTTTCGCCGAGGGCGTGCGCGCCGCGATGCGCGAGGACCCGGACGTGATCCTGGTCGGTGAGATGCGCGACGCGGAGACGATCTCCATGGCCATGACCGCTGCGGAGACCGGGCACCTGGTGCTCGGCACGCTGCATACCACCAGCGCGGTCAAGACCGTGGACCGGATCGTCGATGCGCTGCCGGTCGAGCAGCGCGAGCAGACCAAGAGCTTCCTCGCCCAGAGCCTGCTGGCGGTGGTGACACAGATCCTGGTGAAGACCCCGGACGGACGCGGCCGGCGGGCCGTCTGCGAGATCATGATGATGACCCGGGCGATCGCCAAGCTGATCCAGACCGAGCAGACCTTCCAGATCCCGAGCCTGGTGCAGACCGGCCGCGACCTCGGCATGCAGTTGCTTGATCAGGCACTGCTCGCGGCGATCAATGCCCGCGAGATCGATCCGGACGAGGCGTATCTCTACGCCAGCGACAAGCGCGTGTTCCAGAAGTTCGTCAGCGACGGCTCGCTGCTGCCGAAGAGCGAACTGGCCGGAACCTAGGGAGCGGCGCCATGGCGAAGATCGATCCTCTGCTGCTCGAGATCCTGCAACAGCGCGGCTCGGACCTGCACTTCATTGCCGGGGAACCGGCGCGCATCCGTCTCTACGGAGAACTCACGCCGTTGAAGAGCGAGCCGCTCAGTGCGGAGTTCGTCAAGGAGACGCTTTATGAAATCATGCCGAAGCTCGCCGCGGAGCGTTTCGAGAGCCGCGACGGGGCGGACTTCGCCTACACGCTGCCCGAACATGGTCGCTTCCGCGTCAATGTGCTGAGGCAGCTCAATGGCATGGGCGCGGTGTTCCGCGCCATCCCCTCCAGGGCCCTGACGCTGGAGGAGCTCAGCATGCCGCCGGCGGTCACCCAGCTGTGTCGGGCGAACAACGGCCTGGTCCTGGTCACCGGCAAAACCGGCTCGGGCAAATCCACGACGCTCGCGGCGATGATCGACGACATCAACACGCGCGAGAAGGGCCACATCCTCACCATCGAGGACCCGATCGAGTTCGTGCACCAGCGCAAGGGTTGCCTGATCAGCCAGCGCGAGATCGGCGTGCACAGCACGAGCTTTGCCGCGGCCTTGCACTCCGCCCTGCGCGAGGACCCCGACGTGATCCTGGTCGGCGAGTTACGTGACCTGGAGACCATGAGCATCGCGGTGACCGCCGCCGAGACCGGGATTCTGGTCATGGGCACGCTGCACACCAACGGGGCGGCCCAGACCGTCGACCGCATGGTCAACGTCTTTCCGGCCGACAAGCAGTCACACGTGCGCGCCATGCTCTCGACCTCGCTGCGCGGGGTGGTCTCCCAGCAGCTGCTGCAGCGCACCGACCGGCAGGGGCGGGTGGCGGCCCTCGAGATCCTGATCAACACCCCCGCGGCCGCCAGCCTGATCCGCCAGGGCAAGCTCGATCAGCTGGAGAACGCCATGCAGTCCGGCGCGCAGTTCGGCATGCGCACCATGGACTCGGCCATTCAACAGCTGCTCGATGAACGGCAGATCGCGCCCCGCGAGGCCTACAATAAGGCGATCAACAAGTCCCGCTTCGAGGGCCTGAAAGAGGCCGGCTGAGCGCCCCGGACTGTCTCGGGCGCGGCGCTCCCGGTACACTCGCGCGGATGAGCGAGACATTCTTCGTCACCACCGCGCTGCCCTACGCCAACGGCCCGTTCCACATCGGGCACATCATGGAGTACATCCAGGCCGATATCTGGGTGCGCTTCGAGCGCATGCAGGGCCACCGGGTGCACTTCGTCGGCGCCGACGATGCGCACGGGGCGCCGATCATGCTCAAAGCCGAGGCCGAGGGCATCACCCCGGAGCAGCTGGTGGCGCGCATCGCCGCCGGACGACCGCGCTACCTCGAGGGCTTCCACATTGCCTTCGACCACTGGCACTCGACCCATTCGGGGGAGAATTTCGATCTCTCGCAGGACATCTATCGGCGCCTGAAGGCGGCCGATCTGGTCTACGCCAAGCCCATCGAGCAGTTCTTCGACCCGCTCAAGGGGATGTTCCTCGCCGATCGGTACATCAAGGGCGAGTGTCCGAAGTGTCACGCCAAGGACCAGTACGGAGACGCCTGCGAGGTGTGCGGCAGTGTGTACGCGCCGAGCGAGCTGATCGAGCCGTACTCGGCGCTGACCGGTGCCAAGCCGGTGCTGAAGCAATCGGAGCACTTCTTCTTCCGACTCTCCGATCCGCGCTGCGTGGGGTTCCTGCGCCAGTGGCTCGAGAGCCCCGGGCACGTGCAGCCCCAGGTGGCAAACAAGGCGCGCGAGTGGCTCGATGGGGCGGGCGAGCAGGCCCTGGCGGACTGGGACATCTCACGCGATGCGCCCTACTTCGGCATTCCGATTCCCGATGCGCCGGGGAAATATTTCTACGTCTGGCTCGATGCGCCGATCGGCTACCTCGCCTCGCTCAAGAGCTACTTCGAGAGTGGCAAGGCGCGCGAGCACGGTGAGACACGCTCCTTCGAGCAGTTCCTCGCCGCCCCCGATACGCGCCAGGTGCACTTCATCGGCAAGGACATCATCTACTTCCACACGCTGTTCTGGCCGGCGATGCTGCACTTCGCCGGTGCGCCCTACCGCGCACCCGACAACGTGCATGTACACGGCTTCATCACGGTCTCGGGCGCGAAGATGTCCAAATCGCGCGGCACGGGCATCAGCCCGCTGCGCTACCTCGAGCTCGGGATGAACCCGGAGTGGTTGCGCTATTACAT
Organism: Pseudomonadota bacterium; assembly: GCA_021838635.1. Classification (GTDB taxonomy): domain Bacteria; phylum Pseudomonadota; class Gammaproteobacteria; order Steroidobacterales; family Steroidobacteraceae; genus 13-2-20CM-66-19. The sequence continues at coordinate 56,290 of JAKCDC010000011.1, read as the reverse complement.
CGCCGCGAAGTTAAACGGTAACGTCGAGGATCTGGACTTCAATCCCGAGGACTTCCTCGCCCGGGTCAACAGCGATCTGATCGGCAAGTACGTGAACATCGCGAGCCGCGCGGCGAGCTTCATCAACCGTCATTTCGACGGGGTGATCGACTATCCGGGCGGCACCGAGGCTCTCATCACCCGCGCAAACCTCCTGCTCCAGCAGGTGCGCGCCAGCTACGCATCGCGCGAATACAGCCGCGCAATGCGCGAGATCATGGCGTTCGCCGATGAGCTGAACCAGCGGTTCGACGCGCGCCAACCCTGGGTGCTCGCCAAGAACCCAGCCGAACGCGAGGCGCTGCAGGACAGCTGCGCGCAAGCGCTCTATGGCTTCAAGATCCTCACCTGCCTGCTCGCCCCGGTGCTCCCGGCCGTGGCCGAGCGCGTCGCGCGCGAGTTGTTCGGGCTCGAGCGGCCGCTGACCTTCGCCGATGCGCTCGAGGCACCGCGGCACATCCGTCCGTACCAGCATCTGATGACCCGCGTCGATCCGCAGCAACTGGAGGCGCTGCTCGAGCCACCGGCCACCCCGGCGCCGACGGCTGACAAGACGTCCGCGGCGGCAGCCGACAGTGCCGCGGCCGCGACGATCTCGATCGACACCTTCAAACAAGTCGATCTGCGCGTCGCACGCATCGCGGCGGCCGAGGCGGTCAGCGGCGCGGAGAAACTGCTGCGCCTGACGCTCGACCTCGGCGGCGAACAGCGCACCGTGTTCGCCGGCATCAAGGCCGCATACGACCCGGCCACGCTGGTCGGACGACTGACGGTGATGGTGGCCAACCTGGCGCCGCGCAAGATGAAGTTCGGTGTCTCCGAAGGCATGGTGCTCGCCGCGAGCGGCCCGCAAGGTGGTCCGTTCCTGCTCGCCCCGGACTCAGGCGCCGTGCCCGGCATGCGCATCAGCTGAGGCCGGCGCGGAGACCCCCGTGAACCGCGTCGAGGCCATCGAGGCGCTGCTGCCGCAGACCCAGTGCACACGCTGCGGGTACCGGGGCTGCCGGCCATACGCCGAGGCGCTTGCGCACGGCAGCGCCGACATCAACCAATGTCCGCCGGGCGGTGCGGCCGTGATCGGCGAGCTCGCCGCGCTGCTCGGTCGCGCGCCGCTGCCGCTCGACCCGGCCCGCGGCCGCGAAGGCCCGCCGCGGCTGGCGCACATCGACGCGCAGACCTGTATCGGCTGCGCCAAGTGTCTGCCGCCCTGCCCGGTCGATGCCATCATCGGGGCGCGCCAGCAGCTGCACACGGTCGTGACCGAACTGTGCACGGGGTGCGAGCTGTGTATCGCACCGTGTCCGGTCGATTGCATCACGCTGGTGCCACGCCCGGCGGTGCCGCTGCCACCGGCTCCGTCCGTCAACCGCCTGCGCTACGCGGCTCACACCGCTCGCCTAGAGCGCCGCGCACGCGAGCGCAGTTCGCTGCTCGCGGCGCGCAAACGCCTCGCGGGCGCCGACCCCTCGGGAGCCTGATCCGCGTGCATCCGGCCACCCGCCATGCGCTGTACCGCCGCCTGCGCGATGCCACTCCGCACCCGCGCAGCGAGCTCGAGTACAGCAGCCCGTTCGAACTGCTCGTGGCAGTGATGCTCTCGGCGCATACCACCGACAAGAGCGTCAACGCCGCGACGCGCAAGCTCTTCCCCGTGGCGAACACCCCGCAGGCCCTGGTCGAGCTCGGCGTCGAGGGCGTCAAGCCCTACCTGCGCACCGTGGGCCTGTACAACGCCAAATCGAAGCACCTGATCGGCTTGAGCGGCCAGATCCTCCAGCGGCACGGCGGGCAGGTCCCGCGCGAGCGCGCCGCCCTCGAGGCGCTGCCCGGGGTGGGGCGCAAGACCGCGAACATCATCCTGAACATCGTGTTCGGCGAAGCCGAGATCGCCGTGGACACGCACATCTTCCGGGTCGCCAACCGCACCGGGCTCGCCCCCGGGCGCACGCCACTGGCCGTCGAGCAGGCCTTGCGGCGCAACACCCCGGAAGCGTTCCAGCACGACGCCCACCACTGGCTGCTGCTGCACGGGCGCTACGTGTGCACCGCGCGCGCCCCGCAGTGCGGCACCTGCCTCCTGGCGGATCTGTGCGAGTATCCGCACCCGAACGCCGCCGCACCGACGACCCGGCGAGCGGGCACGCGAGGCGCGCGGCGCCGCCGCACCGCCTGACCGCCATGCCCGTTTTCGCTCAACAAAACCGCGAACAGCTGCGCCAGATGTATCTGTCGGCGTGGCGCAAGTACCGCGCCCGGCAACCGCTCGAGCCGCTCGAGGCGCAGATCGCCGCGCTCATCGCCGAACACCTCGAATACGTGCCGCTGCTGGAGTCCCCGGAGGCGCTCGGCGCAGAGTTCACCCCGGAGGGCGGCCGCGAGAATCCCTTCCTGCACCTCGGCCTGCACCTGGCGGTGCGCGAGCAGGTCGCGACCGATCGGCCGGCGGGCGTTGCCGCGGTTCACCGCGCGCTCACCACCCGGTTTGGCGAGGCCCATGCCGCCGAGCACGCCATGCTCGAGCCGCTCGCCGAGACGCTCTGGGACGCCCAGCGCGCCGGGCGCATGCCCGACGAGCAGCGCTACCTCGAGCGGCTGCGCCGGCTCTAGCGGCTCGCGCCGCGCGCCTCGAGCAGCAGCCGGTAGATCAGGCCTCCGGCGGCACCCCCGAGCAGCGGCATCACCCAGAACAGCCACAGCTGATGGACGGCCCAGCCGCCCTGGAAGAGCGCCACGCCCGTGCTGCGGGCGGGATTGACCGAGGTGTTGTCCACCGGGATGCTGATCAGGTGGATCAGGGTGAGCGTCAGCCCGATGGCCAGCCCCGCGAAGCCCGCCGGCGCCCGCCGGTCAGTGGCGCCCTGGATGACGAACACGAACATCCCCGTCAGCACGAACTCCGAGACCATGACCGCGTGCATCGAGTACCCGCCCGGGGAGTGCGCGCCGTAGCCGTTGGAGGCGAAGCCGCTGGCCGCGACATTGAACCCCGGCTTACCCGTGGCGATGGCGTAGAGCACTGCGGCCGCCACAATCGAGCCGAGCACCTGCACAATGACATACGGGACGACGTCCTTGGCCGCGAAGCGCCCGCCGGCGAACAGTCCGACGGTGACCGCAGGATTGAAGTGACCGCCGGAAATCCAGCCCACGGCATACACCATGGTGAGCACCGTCAGACCGAAGGCGAGCGCCACGCCCACGAAGCCGATGCCCAGTTGAGGATAGGCCGCTGAGATCACAGCGCTGCCGCAGCCGCCGCGGACCAGCCAGAAAGTCCCGAAGAATTCCGCCGCTAATCGCTTGTTCATCGGTCGCTCCAGTGAGTCAGAACGCCTGTACGATTTTTTTGGGGCTGCCCCTGCCACCCCCTCCCGACCGCGCCGATGGTACCACGGGCGCAGGTGCGCCCATGATGCCGTCCCCCCCCCCACCTTGCGCGACTGCTCCGACGCGGCGGCGCTGCTGCTACACTCCGGGGCGGTCGCGCAGAGAGGACCTCGCATGGGTTTGAGCGGCGCGGAAGGCCCCACGGACGAGCCATCGCCCGAGGGGCTGAGTCTCGATGAGCTCCGACAGGTGCAGCTGGAGCGACTGCGCCAATCCATTCGGCATGCCTGCGAGAACGTACTGCACTACCAGCGGCGCTTCGCCGAACACGGCGTGAGTCCACAGGACCTGCACACGCTGGAAGATCTGGCGCGCTTCCCGTTCCTGACCAAACAGGACTTCCGCGCCAACTACCCCTTCGGCCTGTTCGCCGTGCCGCGCGACAAAATCGTGCGCATCCATACCTCGAGCGGCACCAGCGGCAAACCCACCGTGGTTGGCTACTCGGCCGAGGACCTGAAGATCTGGGCGAGACTGATGGGGCGGTGCATCCGTGCCGCCGGGGCGCGCACCGGGGACATCGTGCACATCGCCTACGACTACGGCCTGTTTACCGGTGGACTCGGTTCGCACGCCGGAGCGGAGCATCTCGGCTGCACCGTGATCCCGGTTTCGAGCGGGCGCAGCGCCTGGCAGATCGAGCTGATGGAGGATTTCCGCCCCGACATCCTCATGGCCACGCCCTCCTACGCCCTGAATCTCGCCAATGCCTTCGAGGCGCGCGGACTCGACCCGCACGAGAGCTCGCTGCGCATCGGCATCTTCGGGGCCGAGCCCTGGAGTGAGACGACCCGCGCGGCGCTGCAGCTGCGCCTGGGACTGGAGGCCTTCGACCTGTACGGGTTGGCCGAGGTCATGGGGCCGGGGGTGGCGTGCGAGAGCGCTGGCGGAGCGCTCGGACTGACGCTATGGGAGGATCACGTGTATCCCGAGGTGATCGACCCGAGCACCGGCCGGGTCCTGCCCGACGGGGAGGAAGGCGAGCTCGTGCTGACCTCGCTCACCAAGGAGGCACTGCCGGTGATCCGCTACCGCACGCACGATCTGACCCGGCTGCTGCCCCCGCAGCAAGGCCCAATGCGGCGCATTGCCCGGGTGAGCGCTCGCACCGACGACATGCTGGTGATTCACGGGGTGAACGTGTTTCCCTCGCAGATCGATGCGCTGCTCGCTCGCTCAGGGGGCTTCTCGCCGCACTACAAGCTGGAGATTTCCCGCAGCGGCCCGCTCGATGACCTCACGGTGCACGCCGAGATACTCTCGCGCCAGTATCAGAGCGATGCGCAGCTGCGTGCGGCCGCCGATGACCTGATGCAGGAGATCAAGACATTCATCGGTGTGAGCGTCACCGTGGTGGTGCACCGGGCAGGCACGATCGAGTGGGCCCCAGGCAAGGCGACCCGCCTGTTCGAGCCGCGAGCCGCGGCGCGCTGAGCGCGCCCCCCGCGCGCCGGAGAACCGCTCAACCTTTCTTCGGAAGGTACAGGTCGGTCAGCGTGCCTTCGAAGGCCTCCGCCGCCGCACCGACCGTCTCCGAGAGCGTCGGGTGCGGATGGATGGTGAGTCCCACGTCGGCCGCATCACAGCCCATCTCGATCGCGAGCGCCACCTCGCTGATCAGCTCCCCGGCGTTGGTGCCGACGATGCCGCCGCCAAGCACCCGGCGGGTCTGAGGATCAAACAGCAGCTTGGTGAACCCCTCATCGCGCCCGATCGACAGAGAGCGGCCGCTCGCGGCCCAGGGGAACACCGCCTTCTCGATCTTCACGCCGCTCGCCTTGGCCTCAAGTTCGCTGAGTCCCACCCAGGCGATTTCCGGATCGGTGTAGGCCACCGAGGGGATGACACGGGCATCAAACGCGCTCTTGTGGCCCGCGGCGACTTCAGCCGCGACCTTCGCCTCGTGCACCGCCTTGTGTGCCAGCATGGGCTGTCCGACGATATCCCCGATGGCGAAAATGTGCGGCACGTTGGTGCGCATCTGCTTGTCGACCGTAATGAAGCCGCGATCCGAGACAGTAACGCCCGCAGCCTCGGCGCCGATGCGCTTGCCGTTCGCCGAGCGTCCTACCGCCACCAGGACCCGATCGTAGAGCGACGGCTCGGGAGCCTTCTCACCCTCGAAGGTCACGCGCAACCCCGCCTTGAGCGCCTCGACGCGCGTCACCTTGGTGCCGAGCAACACCTGCTCGTAGCGGGTGCGGATACGTTTCTCGAGCGGCCGCACCAGATCCGCATCGCAGCCCGGGATCAACTGCGAGGTCAGCTCAACGACACTCACACGGGTGCCGAGCGCCTGATAGACGCAGGACATCTCCAACCCGATGATGCCGCCGCCGATCACCAGCATTGGCCCGGCGAACGGCTCGATCTCGAGCGCGCCGGTGGAGTCGATCAGGCGCGGATCGTCGGGCAGCCCCGGCAGCCGGACGGACTCCGATCCGGCCGCGATGATGCATTGCTCGAAGCGGATCCGTTCGGTGCCGCGTTCCCCGCGCACCTCGATGAGGTTCGGGCCGAGGAAGGTGCCGACACCCTGCAGCACTTCGACCTTGCGCTGCTTGGCCAGCATCGCCAGTCCGCCGGTGAGCTTGTTCACCACCGAGTTCTTCCACTCGCGCAGCTTCGCCCGGTCGATCGTCGGCGCACCGAATGAGATGCCGTGCGCGGCCATCTCAGCAGTCTCCTCGATCACCTTGGCCGCGTGCAGCAGCGCCTTGGACGGAATACAGCCGACATTCAGGCAGACCCCGCCGAGCGTATTCCAGCGCTCGACCAGCACCACCTTCAAACCCAGATCGGCCGCGCGGAACGCGGCCGAGTAACCACCCGGGCCGGAGCCGAGCACCAGCAGTGGGATCGAGCGGTCAAAACCGCCCTCGGCGCCACTCGCCTTCGCCCCCGAACTGACCGGGGTCGGGGCTGCAGGTGCAGGTGCAGGTGCAGGTGCAGGTGCAGGTGCAGGTGCAGGTGCAGGTGCAGCACTTGGCGCCGGTGCACCGGTCGCCGATCCCTCGGCCGTCAGGCGCAGAATCGGCGAGCCCTTGGCGACCTTATCGCCTGCCTTGACCCACACTTCGACCACCACGCCCGCCGCCGTGGACGGCACGTCCATCGACGCCTTGTCCGTCTCGAGCGTCAACAGCGGCGTGTCGACTTCGATGCGCTCGCCGGCCTTGACCAACACCTCGACGACCGCCACCTCGGCGAAACTACCGAGATCCGGAACGGTGAGCTCCACCGGACTCACGGCACGGCCTCGATGAGCGCGTGCGGGTGGGCCAGTGTCTCGGCCAGGAAGCTCGTGAAGCGCGCCGCGGCCGCCCCATCGATAACCCGGTGATCGTAAGACAGCGACAGCGGCAGCATCAGCCGCGGCACGAACGCGCCATCGCGGTAGACCGGCTTGTGGGCCGAGCGCGACACGCCGAGGATGGCCACCTCGGGGGCGTTGATGATCGGGGTGAAGGCGGTGCCGCCGATGCCACCGAGACTGGAAATCGTGAAGCACCCACCCTGCATCTGCTGCGCCGAAAGCTTGCCGGCGCGCGCCGTCGCGGAGAGCTCCCCGAGCTGACGGGCCACCTCGTAGATATCCTTGTGGCCTGCCTCATGCAGCACCGGGACCATCAGTCCGTTCGGCGTATCGGCCGCGAAGCCGATGTTCACGTACTTCTTCAGGACCAGGTTCGCGCCGGAGGCATCCAGCGAGGCGTTGAAAATCGGGAATGTCTGCAGCGCCTTGACGCAGGCGCGCACGATGAACGCGAGCGGCGTGAGCTTGATGCCCCGCTCGGCCGCGCCGTCCTTGAGCGTCGTGCGCAGCGCCTCGAGCTCGGTGATGTCCGCCTCGTCGAACTGCGTCACGTGCGGCACGTTGACCCAGCTGGCATGCAGACGCGGCCCGGAGATGCGCTGAATGCGCGAGAGCGGCTGGGTTTCGACGGGGCCAAAGGCCGCGAAATCCACCACCGGCACGGCCGGCAGCGCACCGCCGCCGGCGCCGGAACCCGTCATGGCACCCTTAACGAATGCCTTGACGTCTTCGTGGCTGATACGTCCCTTGACGCCGCTGCCCTTGACGCGTGTCAGGTCGACACCGAGTTCACGGGCGAACTTGCGGACGCTCGGCCCTGCGTAGGCGCGCGAAAAGCCCGGCTCATTGACGGGCGGCAGATCGGCCCGTTGCGCCGGTGCCGCCGTCGGCGCCGGGGCCGGCGCGAAGACCGCCGCAGGGGCTGGTGCCGGCGTCGGGGTTGGGGCCACCGCGGCGGCGGGCGCCGCGGCAGCCACACCGGCGCCCTCGGTGGTACGCACCGTCGCCACCACATCGCCCGCCGAGACGCTACCGCCCTTGGCCACGTGCAGCTTCTCGATCACGCCGCCGACGTTCGAGGGCACGTCCATCGTGGCCTTCTCGGTTTCGAGGGTGACCAGCGGCATCTCCGCCTCAATGCGGTCGCCCGGCTTGACCAGCACGTCGATGACGGCGACGTCTTTGAAATTGCCCATGTCGGGCACGCGCACTTCAACCAGGCTGTCTGCCGCGCTCATCGCGATGTTGCCTTCAATTTTCAGACTTTCCAGGGAACCGGCTTCTCGCCGCTCACGCCAAGCTTGTCCATCGCGCCACGCACCACCGACGGGTCGATCTTGCCCTCATCGGCGAGTGCCTTGAGCGTCGCGATGACGACGTACTTGCTGTCGACCTCGAAGTGCTCGCGCAACGCCTCACGCGAGTCCGAGCGGCCGTAACCATCGGTCCCGAGATTGACGTAGCGACCGGGAATCCACTCGCGGATCTGATCAGACACGGCGCGCACGTAATCGGTGGCGGCGACGAACGGACCCTTGGCCTCAGCGAAGCACTCCCTCAAGTACGACGTGCGGGCCGTCTCGCCCGGGTGCAGCATGTTCCAACGCTCGCACTCGAGGGCCTCGCGCCGCAGCTCGCTGAAACTGGTCACCGAGTACACATCGGAGCGTACGCCGTAGTCAGCCTCGAGCTGCGCAGCGGCCGCGAGCACCTCGCGCAGGATGGTGCCCGAGCCGAGCAGCGTGGCGCGCAGCTTGCCGCCCTTGCCAGCGGCCTGCAGGCGGTAGGCGCCCTTGAGAATGCCCGCCTCGGCGCCTTTGGGCAACGCCGGCTGCGGGTAGTTCTCGTTCATCGTCGTGATGTAGTAGAAGACGCTTTCCTGCTCGGTGTACATCCGGCGCATCCCGTCCTGGATGATCACGGCGAGCTCGTAGCCGTAGGCCGGGTCGTACGCGACGCAGTTCGGCACCGTGGTCGCCACCAGCTGGCTGTGCCCATCCTGGTGCTGCAGACCCTCGCCGGCGAGCGTGGTGCGCCCGGCGGTCGCGCCGATCAGGAAGCCGCGCACCTGCTGATCGCCGGCCGCCCAGATGAAGTCCCCGACGCGCTGGAAGCCGAACATCGAGTAGAAGATGTAGAACGGCACCATGTTGATGCCGTGGTTGCTGTAGGCGGTGCCGGCGGCGATCCACGAGCACAGCGCGCCGGCCTCGTTGATGCCCTCCTCGATGATCTGACCCTTCTTGTCCTCGCGGTAGGACATGAGGGTATCGGCGTCCTGCGGCGTGTACAGCTGGCCGACCGAGGAGTAGATGCCGATCTGGCGAAACAGGCCCTCCATGCCGAAAGTGCGCGCCTCATCGGGCACGATCGGCACGATGTTCTTGCCGATCTCCTTGTCCTTCAGCAGCGCGGTGAGGATGCGCACAAACGCCATCGTGGTGGAAATCTCCCGCTCACCGGTGCCCTCCAGCACCTGCGCGAACGCCTCGAGCGGCGGCACGGCGAGCGGTGGGGCCTCGCGCCGACGCGAGGGCAGCGAGCCGCCGCGTTGCGCGCGCTGCGCACGCAGATAGCGCGCCTCCTCGGAGTCCTCCGGCGGCTTGCGAAACGGCAGCCGCGCGATCTCCTCATCGGAGATCGGAATGTGGAAGCGGTCGCGGAAGGCGCGCAGATCCTCCTCGGAGAGCTTCTTCTGCTGGTGCGCGACCATCTGGCCCTCACCGCCCTTGCCGAGTCCGAAGCCCTTGACGGTCTTGGCGAGGATCACCGTCGGCTGACCCTTGTGGGCCATCGCCGCCGAGTAGGCCGCGAACACCTTGCGCGCATCGTGTCCGCCGCGATTGAGTCGCCAGATCTCCTCATCGGACATGTTGGCGACCATGGCGCGCAGCTCCGGGTACTTGCCGAAGAAGTGCTCGCGCGTATAGGCGCCGCCCTTGGCCTTGAAGTTCTGGTACTCCCCGTCGACGCACTCCTCCATCAGGCGGCGCAGCAGACCCTGCGTGTCGCGCGCGAACAGCGGATCCCAGCGCGAGCCCCACAACACCTTGATGACGTTCCAACCGGCGCCGAGGAAGGCCGCTTCGAGTTCCTGGATGATCTTGCCATTGCCGCGCACCGGTCCATCGAGGCGCTGCAGATTGCAGTTGATGACGAACACCAGATTGTCCAGGCCCTCGCGCACCGGCATGGTGAGCGCGCCCATCGACTCCGGTTCATCCATCTCGCCGTCGCCCAGGAACGCCCAGACCTTGCGGTCCGAGGGCGTCGCGAGGCCGCGGTGCTCCAGGTAGCGGATGAAACGCGCCTGGAAGATCGCCTGCATCGGCCCGAGTCCCATCGAGACGGTCGGAAACTGCCAGAAGTCCGGCATCAGCCAGGGGTGCGGATAAGAAGAGAGTCCCTGGCCGGGACCGCCAGCCTCCTGACGGAAATGATGCAGCTGATTTTCGCTCAGGCGCCCCTCGAGATACGCGCGGGCGTAAATGCCCGGGGAGGAGTGACCCTGAAAGAACACCAGATCGCCAGGATGCTCGGCGCTCGCGGCACGCCAGAAGTGATTGAACCCGACCTCGTAGAGCGTCGCGGAGGAGGCGTAGCTCGCCAAATGTCCGCCGTACTCGGAGGACTTGCGATTGGCCGCCACCACCATGGCGAGCGCATTCCAGCGGATGTATGCCTCGATGCGCTTCTCGAGTTCGCGGTTGCCCGGGTAGACCGGTTCGCGTCCCGGCGGGATACTGTTGACGTAGGCCGTATTGGCCTTGAACGGCAGGTAAGCGCCGCTGCGCCGCGAATAGTCGATGAGCCGATCGAGCAGGTAGTGCGCACGCAGCGGGCCGTGGGTCTTCAGCACCGAGTCGATCGACTCGAGCCACTCCTGTGTTTCAACCGGATCGATATCGGTGAGTTTTGGCGGTTCGGTCATGCAGTCTCACACTCGGCCACACGACGCCGCAGCGCGCGCAGCCCAAGGGGTAGAATTCCTAGACATTCCCCGCGCGGTCCGGTGGCGCCCCCTCGGACCTACGACGCATACACCCGATGCGAAAGGCCTCGGCCGAATGGAGTAGGATGCGCCGCCAGCATCCCCTGCGAGCGAAAGTCGCCTGTCAATGAGCCGCGCAATAATCCGGGTTTCATCCGCGATGGTCAAGCAAGGCGGTCACCGGCGCGCTGCGGCGCGCGTCCCTGTTGCGCTGCTGCCGGCTGCGATCGGCCCGAAAATCGTGCGCTCGCGCACACTCGGGGATCTCGACACCCTACTTGTGGTGATGCCCGCGTCTGCCGGAAGAGAGAGTCTCGCGGCGCTGCCCGAGGCCGAGCGCTGGCAGGGACTGCTCGATCGTGAAGTACCCCAGGCGCTCAGCGTGCGCACCACGGCGCTCACGAACCGGCGCCAGACGCAGGCGGTGCTCGGCTTTCTCGCCGACGGGGCGAGCATGTTCGAGCAGTTGCAGCTCGCCGGCCGGATGCTCAAGAGCGCCGCGGCGCGCGCGCCGCGCTCGGTGGGCCTCGTGGCGCTCGGGGCGAACCCGCCGCGCGCGGCACGGCTGGAGGCACTGCTCGGCGCGACCCTCGCCGAACACTTCGCGCTGCCCAGCTTCAAAAGCGACGCCGGCGGCACACCGGCCCTCGAGCGCATCGTGTTACCCACCGACCCGCCGCTCGATACGCGCTACGCGAAGATCTGCGCCGACGGGACCAACCTCGCGCGCTGGCTGACCGCCTTACCGCCCAACATGCTCGATGCGCGCGGCTACCGCCGCGTGCTCGGGGAACTCGCCCGTCGGCACGGTCTTGGCCTCCGCTGGCTCGGGCCGAGCGAACTGCGCCGCCGGGGTGCGAATGCGTTCCTCGCCGTAGCACGCGGCAACGGCCACCGCGACGCCGGCATCGCGCAACTGACCTACCGCCCGGAGCGCCGGCGCGCCTCGGCACCGGATGTGGCGCTGATCGGCAAGGGCATCCTGTTTGACACCGGCGGGGTGAACCTCAAATCCCACCGCAGCATGCTCGAGATGCACACCGACATGAGCGGCAGCGCCGTGGCGCTCGCCACGCTCATCGCACTGGCTGAGCTACGCGCCCCGATCGCTGCGGACGCATGGCTCGCAATCACTGAGAACCCGGTCGGCCCACAGGCCTACCGCCCGCAGGAGGTGGTGCGCGCAGCCAACGGGACGAGCATCCAGGTCATTCATACCGACGCCGAGGGGCGCATGGCGCTCGCCGACACCCTCTCGCTCGCAGCGCGCACCCGCCCACGCCTGATGCTCGATTACGGCACGCTGACCGGGGCGTGCGTATACGCGCTCACCGAACGCTACAGCGGCGTATTCACCAACCGCGAGGCACTCCTCGAGCGGCTGCTCGCCGCCGGCCGCGCCAGCGGCGAGCGGGTCTGGCCTTTCCCTTTCGACGCGGACTTCGACGCGGACCTGGAAAGCAAGGTCGCCGACGTGCTGCAGTGCGCCGTCGAGAGCAAGGGCGATCACATCCTCGCGGCGCGTTTTCTCAACCGGTTCGTGCCGCCTGAGATACCCTGGGCGCACCTGGACCTCTCGGCCGCGACCCGCGCCGGCGGTCTCGGCCACATCAATACCGACATCACCGGCTTCGGGGTGCGGTTTACGCTGGAGTTGCTGGTGCGCGAGAACCTGCTGCACGCCCTGCGGGAGCAGACATGACGGCAATCGAGGTGCTCACGCTGCGCCGTCCCGATGACTTTCACCTGCACGTGCGCGACGGGCAGGCGATGGCGGCGGTGGTCCCGTTCACGGCGGCGCGCTTTGCGCGCGCGCTGATCATGCCGAACCTGCGTCCGCCGGTGCGCAGCGTGGGCGATGCGAGCGCTTACCGCGAGCGCATCCTCGCCGCGCTGCCGGCGGACAGCCGTTTCGAACCGCTCATGAGCCTGTACCTCACCGACCACACGGCGCCGGAGGAGATCGAGCGCGCCCGCCGGCACGAGGGCATTCTCGGCTGCAAGCTGTATCCGGCCGGCGCCACCACCCACTCGGATGCCGGCGTGACTGACATCCGCGCGCTGGACGCGGTGCTGGAGCGGATGCAGGAGACGGGCCTGACGCTGCAGGTACACGGCGAGGTGACCGATCCGCAGGTCGACGTGTTCGACCGCGAGGCCCGTTTCATCGACCAGGTGCTCGCACCGCTCACCGAGCGCTTCACACGCCTGCGCATCGTGTTCGAACACATCACCACGCGTGCGGCCGTGCAGTTCGTGCTCGGTGCGCGCGCCGGCGTCGCCGCCACGGTCACGCCTCAGCATCTGCTGATGAACCGCAACGCGCTGTTCACGGGCGGCATCCGACCGCATCACTACTGTCTGCCGGTGCTGAAATCCGAGGTCGATCGCGAGGCGCTGTGCGCGGCGGTCGCCAGCGGCACCCCCCGGCTGTTCCTCGGCACCGACAGCGCCCCGCACGCCCGCACCGCCAAGGAGAACGCCTGCGGCTGCGCCGGGATCTTCTCGGCGCATGCGGCACTCGAGCTGTACGCGGAGGCGTTCGAAGCGCTCGGTGCGCTCGCGCACCTCGAGGCGTTCGCGGCACACCACGGCGCGGACTTCTACGGGCTGCCGCGCAATGAGGGCCGCGTGCGCCTGGTGAAATCGCCTTGGACGGTCCCGGAACGCTATCCGTTCGGGACCGAGGAGCTCGTGCCGCTGCGCGCCGGGGAGCGCATCGGCTGGCGTCTGGAGACGGTGCAACACGCATGAGCGAACCGAATATCCCCGTGCGTGGCCCCATGGCCAGTCGCTTCCGCGGCTTCCTGCCCGTCGTGGTCGACGTCGAAACCGGCGGCTTCAACGCAACCACTGATGCGCTGCTCGAGATCGCGGCGGTGATGATCGACATAGATGCCGACGGCGTGCTGCACCGTGGCGCAACGCATTGCTACCACGTCAAGCCGTTCGAAGGCGCTCGGCTGGAGCCTGCGGCGCTGCAGGTGACGGGCATCGACCCGTTTCATCCGCTGCGCCCGGCGCTGCCGGAGCATGACGCGCTGCAGCGCATCTTCCGCGAAATCCGCCACGCGATCCGCGACTACGGCTGTCGGCGGGCGATCCTGGTCGGTCACAACGCGGCGTTCGACCTGGGGTTTCTCAATGCCACGGTCAAACGCGCCGACCTGAAGCGCAATCCCTTCCACCCCTTTTCATGCTTCGACACCGCGACGCTGGCGGGCGCAGCCCTCGGCCAGACGGTGCTCGCCAAGGCGGCGATGGTGGCCGGACTGCAGTGGGATCCGGCGAGCGCGCACTCGGCCAGCTACGACGCGCAGCGCACGGCGGATCTGTTCTGTCTGGTGTGCAACCGGCTGCACGAGAGCTTCAGCGAGGCGCAGGAGCGCACTCTCGCCCTCGGCTGGCAGAGCCAGCCGGGGGAGAGCGAGGAGTCCTGAGGGACTTCTACGCCTGCACGCCGAGCGCACCGGCGCCGGAGAGCACTTTCTCAAGCTCCCCGCTCTGGTACATCTCGAGCGCGATGTCGCAACCGCCGAGCAGCTCACCGTTGACGTACAGCTGCGGATAGGTCGGCCAGTTCGAGTAGCGCTTGAGCCCCTCGCGCAGCTCCGGATCTTCGAAAATATTGACCGCCTTGAACTGCGCGCCAAGGGCGCGCAGCGCCGCAACCGTCTGCGCCGAGAAACCGCACTGCGGAAAATCCGGCGTGCCCTTCATGAACAGCACCACCGGTGCGGCGCCGATCTCGGCCTTGATCTTCTCCACCACGTCCATCGCTTCACCTCTTCAGGGACATCTTGCGCCGCTCAATCGCGGCGATCACTTGCCATTGCTCCGCGGCGCTGAGCGCGCTCCAGCGGGCGATCTCCGCCACGGTCCGCAGGCAGCCGACACAATATCCCCGCTCATCCAGCGAACAGATCTTGACGCAGGGAGAGGGGGGAGGACGGGACGCCAGCGCGGGAACCTCGGGCATGCGCCTGCCATTATGAGGCCGCACGGCACAGGTTCAATCCCCGTTGCGCATGGTAGCCTCGGTGCATGAGCGAACCGATCCCTGCGCACCCCGCCCTGCTCCCCCCCGCCGACCTCGATGCCCAGGTCAGCACCGCACTGCAGGAGGACGTCGGTCGCGGCGACGTCACCGCCGCACTGGTCCCGCCCGAGCAGCGGGTGCGCGGCCAGATCGTGAGCCGCGAGGCGGCGATCCTCTGCGGGCAGCCCTGGGTCGAAGCCTGCTTCGGCCAGCTCGACCCGCAGATCCGGCTCACCTGGCACGTGGCCGAAGGTGCGCCGCTCGCGCCCGGCGCGCTGGTGTGCACGGTGGAAGGCGCCGCGCGCGGAGTGCTCACCGGGGAGCGCACGGCGCTGAATTTCCTGCAATTGCTCTCGGGGACCGCGACCGCCGCACACCGTTTTGCCCAGGCCGTGGCGGGCACCGGCTGCACCGTGCTCGACACCCGCAAGACCCTGCCCGGGCTGCGCACCGCGCAGAAATACGCAGTGCGTTGCGGCGGGAGCGCCAATCACCGCATGGGACTCTACGACATGGTGCTCATCAAGGAGAACCACATTCTCGCAGCCGGCTCGATCGGCGCGGCGGTGGACGCCGCGCGCCGCTTGGCCGCCGGCGTGCGCATCGAGGTCGAGGTCGAGTCCCTGGACGAACTGGAGCAGGCCTTCGCGGCGGCCCCGGATATCGTCATGCTCGATGAGTTCTCGCTGCAAGACATGCGGGAGGCGGTCAGGCGCAATCGCGCCCGTGGCCGAGCAGTGCAACTGGAGGCCTCCGGCAGCGTGAGCCTGGAGAACATCGGTCAGATCGCCGCCACCGGGGTCGACTTCATCTCCGTCGGCGCGCTCACCAAGCACGTGCGTGCGGTCGATCTGTCCATGCGCCTGGAATTCCAGGGGCGCTGACCGGCCACTCAGCCGGCGAGCTTGCCCTCCAGATGGGTCGCAAGCTCACCGATGGTTGGGAAGTCAAAGAGCTCCGTCAGGTCGATCTTGCCCGGGTACTCACGATCGATGTGCTCGTGGATCTCGATCAGCTTCAGCGAACTCGCCCCCAGTTCGAACAGGTTGTCGGTGACATCCACGCGCCGCCCGCCGAGCGCCGTCTCGCAGATGCCCTTGAGTTTCTCCTCGATGGCGCTGCGCGCCGCGGCGCCACCGCCGCGCGCCTCGCGCAGCGCGGCGAGCGCCTTCAGCTCCGCGTCGAAATCCCCATTGGCGTAAGCCTCCTCCAGCAGGTGACGTTGGATCTTGCCGCTGGTGGTCTTCGGAATGCGCATGACCGGCACGACATTGGCCACCTCGAGGCCGGTCTGCTCGTTGAGCCGACGCGCCGCAGCGTTGGCGAGCGCCACGAAGTCCTCGACCGCGCCGCGGTGCAGCACGAACAGCGCCAGCTGCTCGCTCTCACCGTCCGCGGCCGGCACGCCGGCGGCGACGACTTTGCCCAGTTCCAGGCCCTCGATCGACTGCAGGATCGACTCCAGGTCGTGCGGGTAGTAGTTCTGGCCGTTGACGAAGATGATTTCCTTCGCCCGCCCGGTGACATAGAGGTCGCCCTCGTACACGACGGCCAGATCCCCGGTGCGCAACCACCCCTCCGCGGTGAACGCCGCGGCGTTGGCCTCGGGGTTCTCGAAGTAGCCGTGCGTGACATTGTCGCCGCGCATGAGCAGGTGACCGGCCCGCCCCTCGGGCAGCGGCCGGTCCTCATCGTCAGCGATGCGCACCGTGCAGTACGGAATGGCCTTGCCTTCCGAGACCAGCTCGATACCGTCGCGCTGCCCGGCCGGCACCGGCTGCACCTCGTGGCCCACGGTGAGTCCGTGGCGATTGACCACCAGGGTGCGCAGCGGCGCCCCCGGCGGCGGGAAACTCACCGCGAGGGAGGCCTCGGCCAGCCCGTACACCGGGTACATCGCGTTGGCGTTGAGCCGCGCCGGCGCCATGCGCGCCAGGAACTGTCGGCACAGCGCCACCGAAATCGGCTCCGCACCGTTGAAGATGAGCCGAACATGCTGCAGGTCGAGATCCTCGACGGGACGATCGCCGAGCACCTTCAGATAATGCTTGTAGCCGAAATTCGGTGAACAGAGAATGGTGGCGCGGATGCGGCTCGCCAGCTGCAACCACAGCAGCGGCCGGCGCACGAACAGCTCCGTGGGCATCAGGTGCGTGTGCACCCGGTTGAAGAACATGATCAGGTGAAAGCCGATCAGCCCCATATCGTGGGTGAGCGGCATCCAGGAGAGACTGACGTCCTCGGCGTTGAATCCGGCCACCTCGGTCGAACCGCGTGCATTGGCGAGGATGTTGCCGTGCGTGAGCACAACGCCCTTCGGCTCGCTGGTCGAGCCGGAGGAGAACTGAATGAAGGCGACGTCCTCGGGACGGGCGGTGTGCACCTTGCCGGCGCGCGAGATGTCATCGAGATCATCGACCAGGAATGCCCGGCGGCGCAGCGCCTGGAAAGTCTCGGTCTGATCCGTCTCGGCGGCGAACGTGCCGATGCGCTCAAGCGAGCGTCGCTCGGTGTAGATCAACGGCTCGCCAAGACGCCGCGCGATGCGCAGCAGCTTGTGGCGGTGCTCATCGCTGATGCCCAGTGCAATCGGCACCGGCACGATGCCCCCGAGCACCGCCGCCCAGAACGCGTCGATGAACTGCTCGTTGTTGCCGAGGAACAGGATGAGTTTATCGCCCGGGCGGGCCCCGAGCTTCTGCAGA
The DNA here is from genome assembly GCA_021838635.1 of Pseudomonadota bacterium. Lineage (GTDB taxonomy): Bacteria > Pseudomonadota > Gammaproteobacteria > Steroidobacterales > Steroidobacteraceae > 13-2-20CM-66-19. Next base: position 38,813 of record JAKCDC010000011.1, on the reverse strand, counting down.
TGATGGAGGATACCGAGGGCGCGCTCGTGCAGTTCAGCGAAGGCGACCGTGCGGGCATCCTTCTCGCCCTCGTGGTAGGTGATGGCTCGCGGGAACCGGCGGTTGGCCTCGAGCAGCTCGATCAAGGTCGTGACATTTATCATCAGCGACGTTCCAATCTCATGTAAACGGGGTGACGGGTGCGCAGATTGATCTGCGCCTCGAGCGCGAACGGTTCGCGCGGCACGTGGACCAGTCGAAACTCGCGCGCCACGCGCTGCACGTGCATCAGCATCTCATAGAGTGCGAACGTCTCACCGATGCAATGGCGCGGCCCGGCGGCGAACGGCATGTACGCGAACCGCGGCCGCTCGGCCTCGTGTTCGCGGTCGAAACGCTCCGGCATGAAAACATCCGGATCGCGCCAGTAGCGCGGGTGCCGGTGCAGCAGATACAGCGGCAGCAACACGTTGGCGCCAGCCGGGATCTGGTAGCCGCAGAGTACATCCGGCTCGATCGTGCGTCGCGAGAGCAACCAGCCGGGCGGATACAGCCGCAGCGCCTCGTCGATCACCTGGCGCGTGTAGGAGAGCTGCTCGATCTCGGCGAGACTCGCCGCGCGCAGCGCGGCCGCCGGCGAGGCGTCGAGTTCGGCATGCAGCTTTGCCTCGACCTCGGGGTGCTGCGCAAGCAGGTACCAGGTCCAGTTCAGCCCGCTCGCGGTGGTCTCGTGCCCGGCAACCACCAACGTCATGATCTCGTCGATCAGTTCCCGGTCGCTCATGGGCGCGCCGGTGTCCTTGTCGCGGGCGCTCATGAGCATCGCGACGTAGTCGAAATGCTCCTCGTCACGCTCGCGTCGGCGCGCGAGCAGGTCGGCCACCAGACGGGTCAGGGAGCGGAACTTGTAGGCAAACTGCAGGTTGCGCGCCTGCTCCTTGGTCACCACCTCGAACGGGTTACCGCCGAGCTCGGCGTTCATGTGCTCAAGATCGCGTCCGAAGATCGCCTTCAACACAATGCTCAAGGTGAGCTCGCTCATCTCGTCGGTGAGATTGATCGGCTCCCCGGCGCGCGCCGCATCCGCCCAGCGCACGAGCAGTCCGTCGTTGGCGGCGGCGATGACCTCGGCAAATTCGGTGATGACCCGGCGGTGGAACAGCGGCTGCAGCATCATGCGCTGGCGGCGCCAGAACTCGCCCTCGCTGGTCATGATCCCATTGCCGAGCAGAATCTTCACCCGGTCAAGGCCGATACCCTTGGTGTAGTTGCGGTGGTTCGAGACCAGGATGCGTTTGACGTCTTCCGGGTGATGCACCACGTAGGTGTAGGACTTGCGCGCCGGAACGTACACCCGGTAAAGATCACCGTGCGCGGCGAACAGCTTGATCATGTACTCCAGGGAGTCGTCCGTGGAGCCGATGTCGAAGGTCTTGTCCGCTACCGGCGGGCCCTGCTGGGTTGTCTCGGTCGTGCTCATGTAAGCTCTCGATTATACCCGTCGGCGCTCCTGCCGATCCCATCGGAGTCTGCCCCGCATGACCGAGCCCGGCCTGCGCAATTCGCTCTACCGCACGGTCACCCGTTCGGACCGCCACATGACGCCGCTGCGCCGCGCACTGTACCGGCTCGCCATTCCGGTGGGCCTGGCGGTGATCCGCACCTGGTGGAGCATGTGCCGCGTCGTGCGCATCGAGGGCGAGGAACACCTGCTCGCCGCGCTCGCCGAATCACCCTCGGTGCTCCCGTGCTACTGGCACCAGCATCAGCTGTTCTGCGGCAAGTACCTGCTCGAACAGCGCGCCCGGGGACTGAAGGCCGGTTGGCTGATCAGTCCGTCGGTTGACGGCGAATTGGGTGCGCTGCTGGTGCAGCGCCTTGGAGCGTACGCGATCCGAGGCTCCTCGACCCACACCGGCGCGCGCGCGCTGCGTGATTATTATCAGGCCTTGGTCAAAGAGAATATTTCCCCGGCGATCAACCCGGACGGCCCGCGCGGGCCGCGGTACCAATTCAAGCCCGGTACGATCCTCTTGGCGCAGCTGTCCGGCCGGCCCATCGTGCCCATGGCCTACGCGGCCTCGCGCGCCTGGCGCATCCAATGGGACCGGTTCGTGATCCCCAAGCCCTTTGCGCGCGTCGCAATTGCCATCGGTGCGCCGCGGCACGTGCCCCGCACGCTCGACGCGGCCGGACTCGCCACCCTGCAGGCGGAGATGGCAGCCGAGCTGAAACGCACGTTCGAGTCGGCTCGCCGAGCACTCGGTTGAGCGCAGTGGTGTGCGAGAAGCGTGCGCCGCTTCTCACCCGCGAGAGGTCCGGGCCGGATTTTGTTAAGTTCCCAACCCTTGGCCGAACAATACGTTAGCTTGTGTTCCTGAACAGGTATGCGAAAATCCGCTGCCATACGATACAAGACCAAAGGTCCGAGCGCCCCACAAGACCAGTCGGCAGTTCACATGCCCCGGGATACCCCGGGTGTAGGCTGCAGGTTCGGGCTTAGAGGTTACCGGTTCATGTCGAGTCACCCGTCGGACAGGCCAGCGGATTTCACTTCCACGGACATTCTGTCGTCCGACGCGTGGAAGGACCGAACGTCGAAAATCGGAATCGACGTCACTTGCACGCAAATCGCGGTCGAATTACAGAACATGCGCAAGGGCACGCTGAGTGCGAGCCTGCAGCGCAACCTCGGGCTGCTGCGTGAGGTGACGGGTGTGGACTGCGCGTTCCTCGCGCTGCTGCGCCCCGAGCACGCGGTGATCCAGGAAGTGCAGTTCGAGCGTACTGCCCTTGCTCAGTGCCGCCCCGAGGGCCTGGAGGAAACCCCGCTCGACACCCTGCCCTGGCTGAACGCGCGCCTGGAGCACTTGCGTCTGTCTCAGTTGCCCGACACCGCCAAGCCGTCACGCGAGCAGGCGGCCGAAGCCCAGCGCTTTGCGGCCCTGTACATGGGCTCGGTGCTGCTCGTGGCCCTGCGGGTGCAGGGCAAACCGGCCGGGTTCCTCGGATTGGCCAATACCCTGCCCCGCAGCTGGGACGTCAGTCAGCAGCTGCTGATGAAACTCATCGGCACCAGCCTCGCGACCGGACTGGAGCGAGTACGCATCGAGTCGCGGCTCGCAAAGCTCGAGGAGCGCAACGCCCTCGCCCAAGCGGCCGCCAACGACGGGCTGTGGGACTTCGACGTCGAGAACAACGAGGTGTACTTCTCGCCGCGCTGGAAAGCCATGCTCGGCTACCGCGACGAGGATCTGCGCGGCTCGCCGGATTGGAGCAATCTGGTGCACCCGGACGACCTGCCGCGGGTGCAGGCGGCCATCCGCGAGCACATCGACGGCAAGACGCCGATCTTCGAAAGCACCCACCGCATGCGCCATCGCAACGGCGAGTGGCGCTGGGTGATGAGCCGGGCCACCGCAAGGGTCGATGAGCACGGCCGGCTGCTGCGCCTGGTGGGCGTCGAGCTCGACATCACCGAGCGCAAGTTGTACGAGGAGGCGCTGTTTCGCGAGAAGGAAAGCGCGCAGATCACCCTGCAGTCGATCGGCGACGGGGTGATCACCACCGATGCCGAATCGGTCATCGACTACATCAACCCGGTCGCCGAAGCGCTGACCGGCTGGCGGCTGGAGAACGCGATGGGACGGCCCGTGGAGGAGATCTTCCGCGCCTTCCACGAGGAGACCTGCGAGCCGCTGGAGAATCCGCTCACCATGTCGGTGCGGCGCGTGCGGCCGATCAAGTCGGTCCGGCCCATGCTGTTGATCCGCCGCGATGGCAACGAACTGTACGTCGAGAGCACCGCCGCACCCATCCGCGACGGGGCCGGCAAGGTCACCGGTGGTGTACTGGTGTTCCATGATGTGAGCGAGGCGCGGGAGCTGAACCGGCGCCTGTCCTACCACGCCAGCCACGACTTGCTCACCGGCTTGGTGAACCGGCGGGAGTTCGAGAGCCGGCTCGAGCGGGCGCTGAAGAGCGCCAAGGCGCACGAATCCTCCTACGCGCTGTGCTACCTCGACATCGACCAGTTCAAGATCGTCAACGACACCTGCGGCCACAGTGCTGGGGACACCCTGCTCGGGCAGGTCGGGGCGTTGCTGAAGTCGAAGATCCGCTGGCGCGACACACTCTCGCGTCTCGGCGGGGACGAGTTCGGCATCCTGCTCGAGAGCTGCTCGATCGACGAGGCGATGCGCACCGCCGAGGTGCTGCGCGAGAGCGTGCGCAATTTCCGCTTCACGTGGGAGGACCGCACATTTCGCCTCGGCGCGAGTGTCGGAGTGGTGCCGATCACGGCCGACAACGAGGATGTCGCCTCGATCCTCTCCGCCGCCGACAGCGCCTGTGCGGCGGCCAAGGAAGCCGGGCGCAACCGGGTGCACAGCTTCGCTGAGAACGACATGGAGCTGATGCGCCGCCGGCGCGAGATGCAGTGGGCGGCGCGCATCAACACCGCGCTGGAGGAGGGCCGATTCGAACTGCACCGCATGGCCATCCAGCCGCTGCAGCAGGCCGATCCCGGCGCGCACTATGAGCTGTTGCTGCGCCTGAAGGACGAGTCGGGCCGGATCGTCACGCCGAATGACTTCATCGCCGCAGCCGAGCGCTACGGCATCACCCCGGCGATCGACCGCTGGGTGATCGAGAACGCCTTCCGCTGGCTGGTCTCGGAGGCCGACGAGCGCGAGAAGCTCGCCATGTGCTCCATCAACCTCTCCGGGCAGAGCCTCGGGGACGATAAGTTCCTGCCGTTCGTGATTGACCAGTTCCACCGCAGCGGACTGGACGGTTCGAAGATCTGCTTCGAGATCACCGAGACCGCCGCGGTGGCGAGCTTCTCGCAGGCGAACCGGTTCATCCAGGCGCTGAAGGAGCTTGGCTGCAAGTTTGCGCTCGATGACTTCGGCACCGGATTGTCCTCGTTCGGGTACCTGAAGCACTTCCCGGTGGATTTCCTGAAGATCGACGGCAGCTTCGTGCGCGAGATCCTGCGCGACCCGATCGACCGGGAGATGGTCCGGTCGATCAACGAAATCGGCCATCTCACGGGCAAGAAGACCATCGCCGAGTTCGCCGAGAATGCCGAGATCATCCAGATGCTCACCAGCCTCGGGGTGGACTTCGCGCAAGGCTACGGCGTGGCGCAGCCACAGCGGGTGCTCAAGGCCGCGGTGGCCTGATCGCGCGCAATCGTCGCCGATTTACCGCTATACTCACGGATATGAGCGCTGGTGCGTCTTCCGAAACCGTCGCGGCGCGCTGCCAGCAGCGCATGTCCGACTGCGGGATTCGTCCGACCGCACAACGTGTGCGCATCGCCTCGCTGCTGCTGTGCGAGCCGCAACATCTCTCCGCCGAGCAGATTCTGGCGAACTTGCGCCAGAGCGGCGCACGGGTCTCCAAGGCCACCGTGTACAACACGCTGAACCTGTTCGCCGCGCATGGCCTGATCCGCCAGCTCTCGGTCGATGGGACCCGGGCCTGGTTCGATTCCAATGTCGATGCGCACTACCACTTCCATGATCTCGCCAGCGGCGCGCTGATCGACGTGCCGGTGCCGGATGTGGAGTTCAGCCGCCTGCCACCGCCCCCTCCGGGTACCGAGGTGGACGGCATCGATCTGGTGATCCGCCTGCGGAAGAAGGCGTCCTGAGGGACGCACATCCTCCGCGCTGAAGGAGGCCGAGCGTGCTGATGATGTATCACGGCTTCTTCCCGGGCTGGTTCGGGTTCTGGGGATTCGGCTGGCCGCTCATGGCGGCGATCGCCGTCATCCCGTTCTGGCGGATCTGCGCGCGCGTCGGGCACTCGCCCTGGCTCAGCCTGCTGATCCTCATTCCACTCGTGAACCTGATCTTCCTGTACGTCCTGGCGTTCGGGGAGTGGCCCACACCACGCGGCACGGCCGCCCCGCCGGGCGGCCCGAATTCCACCACGCCGGGCCGCTGATCCGGCCTCTGGGTGGCCCGCTGAGGCTGGGTCGATCCCGGCGCCGACCGCCCCCCGCCTTCCAGCAACGAGCCGGCCGGAGAAAGCAAAACGGCCCCGTTGAGGGGCCGTTTTGCGCGACCCCTCAAGCGGGGCCGCACCTCACCGTACGTGCAGATTAGATCGAGCGCGACATCCGCCGGCGGCGGCCGATGAACAGCGCGCAGCCGAGCAGACCGGCACCGAACAGGGCCAGCGCGCCCGGCTCCGGAGCCTCGGTCACGTTCCGGAACGACAGTTCCGAGGGGGCACCGTTGGCCTCGACGTAGTACAGGTTATACGTGCCGGCACTCAGGTTGAACGTGGTCCCGATGGCCGTCGTCGGACCGGCGCTGTCGACAAGCTCCGACGTATTGTTCGCGTTCCAGATGCTGATGCCGTCATCGTGCACGATCGTCCCCATCGTGTCGTTGTTGGCGAGCGTGAAGGTCATCTGCAGCAGCGTCGCGGACCCGAAATTGCTCGTGCTGAGGACCGTGCTACCGCTGGCGGAACCGACGTAGTTCCAGAGATTTTGCGTGCCGTTACCCCAGCCATTGTTACCAAGGTTGCCCACGAAGTTACCGAACGTATTCGCGGTACTGCTGGACACATACCAGTTGGGCAAGCCGGTGGCCGTTCCCGTCACGAACAGGTTGACCGCGGTCATGATCGGATTGGTCGGTAACGCCTGCTGATAAGGACTGCTGATGGTGTTGTTGGGGGAAGGCGTTAATGCGTTCCACCCTGTCACACTGAAGGCGATGCTGCTCAGGGGACCGGCTTGCGCCAGGGGACTGAAAGCCAGCACAGCCGCCGCGAGGCTGCCGGCCACTGCAAATGTCTTCTTGAACATGTCGCACTCCGCTGAATTGGGTAATTCACTCGCCCCAGAGGTCGGTGTCCTCACCGGCCGCTCGCTGTACAGTCCCCTGCATAACGCATGCCATCTGTATCAATCAACGAGTTACAACGCCCCCCCTGGGAAATCGTAAAAACGGCCGACAGCCTCGCCTGTTTCGGAGCCATTCGCTCGATCTGGTCTTCCGGTCGCCCAGAGGACCGCCGTTGACGGCGCTCTCGCCCCGCATGCGCCAGAAGCCGGTGACGAGCGTGACGGTCGCGCATCGGAAGGTGACGGCGGCGGTGAGTGCCTATAGAATGCGCGGCCCTGGCGCCGGGATAGCTCAGTTGGTAGAGCAGCGCATTCGTAATGCGCGGGTCGTAGGTTCGAATCCTATTCCCGGCACCATCCCCCACTCTAGTACTGTCTCATCGCATCTTGATCTGCTTATAAATCAAATACTTAGCAGACATTCGGAGAAAACGGGACCCTGTTAGACCTTGTGAGAGCGTGCCAAGTGGGGGCATGATTGGGGGCATCGGGGCGGACGCCCTGCCTGATTGGGGGCATTCTCCCATGCGCCAGACCCGCAAGCTGACCGACCGGGCGATCAAGGCCCTGAAACCCCGCGCAAAGCCCTACAAGGCCGCCGATGGCGAGGGGCTTTATATCGAGGTGGCCCCGGCGGGGGGCAGGCTGTGGCGGCTCAAGTACCGATTTGGGGGCAAGGAGAAGCGGCTGTCATTCGGCCCGTGGCCGGATATCACCGTGGAGGCTGCCCGCGCGAAGGCCGCCGATGCCCGCGCCCTGCTGCGGGACGGGATCGACCCGGCGCGCGATCAACGCCAGGGGGCCGGCAAGAGCATGGCCAAGCTGGCCACCGCCTGGGCGGACAAGCAAGCCTGGGCACCGCTGACCGAAAAGCGGGAGCGGCACCTGATGGCGCTGTGGACCCCGAAGCTTGGTGACATCCCGGCCCGCTCGCTCACCCCAGCCGACATCCGCCCCGTCGTGCTGGCGGTGGAGGCCGAGGGGCATCACGAATTCGCGCGGCGCGTGCTGGCTCAGATTGGCCGGGTCCTACGCTTCGCGGTGGCGTTAGGCGAAGCCGAGCGCGACGTGGCGGCGGACCTGGGCGACGTGCTCGGCCCGGTGCAGTCGGAGAAATACGCCACCTTGACCAAGCCTGCCGAGATTGCCGAGCTGATGAAGGCGATCCACACCTACGGGGGCGATCCGAGCACCTGCTACTGCCTGCGCATCCTGCCGCACGTGTTCACCCGTCCCGGCGAACTGCGCAACGCCCGCTGGCCTGAATTCGATCTGGACGGCCCCGAGCCGCTGTGGCGCATACCCGGCGAGCGCATGAAGATGCGCCGGAAGAATCCCGGCGAGCATCTGGTGCCGTTGTCGACCCAAGCGGCGGGACTGCTCAAGGAACTGCGCGGCATCACCGGGACCAACGCACACGGCCTGCTGTTTCCCGGTCTGGTGGCCGGCAAGCCGATATCGGACGCTACCTTGGGGCAAGCCCTGCGCCGGCTGGGATACGGTCCTGACCGCATTGTGCCGCATGGATTCCGGGCGATGGCGAGCACGGCGCTAAACGAGCAAGGACACCCGCCGGACATTATCGAGCTGCAATTGGCACACCGCGACTCAAGCGTGCGGGCGATCTACAACCGCTCGACGCGCCTGCCCGAGCGGCGGGCGATGATGCAATCGTGGAGCGATTATCTGGACGCGCTGCGCACTGGCGCAAACGTAGTGCCGTTCCGTCGACCCAGCGGCGCTGCCTGAATCATCCGAGCGCACACCATTGCATCGCGTAGCGTTACGCGATACGTTAGGCTATGATCAAGAGCTTCCGGCATGACGGCCTTGAGCGGTTCTTCGAGACCGGCTCGAAGGCCGGCATCCGGCCCGAGCACGCCAAGCGGCTCGCTGTGCAACTTGGCCGCCTGGACGGCGCGACCTGCCCGGACGATATGAACATGCCCGGCTGGCGCTTTCACGGATTGCACGGTGACCTTGCCGGCCACTACGCGGTTTCGGTGAGCGGCAATTGGCGGCTCACGTTCAAATTCGAGGGCAAGGATGCCGTGCTGGTCGATTATCAGGACTATCACTGACGGAGACACCCATGACTCGCATGTACAACCCCCCGCATCCCGGCGCGGTCCTGGCGGATACCGTGCTGCGCAAGGACGGCGGCATCACCGTGACCGAGTTTGCCAAGCGGCTGCGCGTGTCTCGCGTGGCGCTCTCCCGCGTGATCAACGGACGCGCTGCGGTGAGCGCAGAGCTTGCAATCCGGCTTGCTGCCGCACTCGGCGGCTCGGCGGAATCGTGGCTCAATATGCAGACCGCCTATGACCTGTGGCACGCCGAGAAGAAGCGCCGCCCCAAGATCGCGCCGATGCGCGAGGCAACAGCCTGACCTGACCTACGGACCTGTCGCGCCTAGGGTAGCTCCCGAAAAGGCCGCATCCTGACGGCTCTGGCGCGGCGGCTCTCATTCAGGAAGCGTCTACAGGAGGCGCACATGCCGAAACCGACCACCCGTATCCCGTTGCTGTTACGGCGCGCACTGACTCAGTTGAGAGGCGACCCGGCTGCCGGCTGGCCGAACGCAACGCGCATCGAGACGCCAGAATCTGGAGCACCCTACGGTTCTGAGCTGTACGGCCCGCAATGGCCGTTCCCGACATTGAAGGCGATGATGCCGCACCTGGGCAACCGGGCAGCACAAGCGGAACTGCGCCGCATGATCGAGCGGCTGGAAAAGGCCCGCATCGGTGGCGCATGGAGCAAGCTGGCCAAACGATGCGCCGCGATGAACCGAGACCCTGGCGAACTTGTCCTCCTGGCGCTGGCCGAGGCGCTGGTGGAATTCAACGTGACAGGCCAAGCGGACGTGACCAAGAGCGTGAAGGCCATCAGGGACGCTGCCTGCGTGCTGGCCGCCGAAATCGAGGTGCTGGCCGCCACCGGTACGCCACTCGACTGGCTGGTGCCCGCTGACCCGCTGGCGTTGCCGGCGATTGCCGAGGCCGCCGCGATGGCCTGCGCGATGGAAGGCAACACCCAACCGCGAGCTGCGATGAGGTACGCGCTGAGCCGACCCGAGGTTCTGGTGGCACTGCTGCACGACCTGGGCGAGCGCAAGATCGGCACTGCCGCGAAACGGAAAGGCACGAAGGCCGAGCGGCGGGCGCGCGTCATCGGGCGACACCTGGCCAAGCTCGTGGATTCCGCAACGGCGTGCACGATTGCCGAGGGCGCCACCGGCGCGACCATCACCGACCGCTCACTGCGGCCCGGAAGATAACTACCCCAAAATTGCCTCGATAACTTCCGCGAGGCCGCCGAAATCGCGCATAGATTCTCTAACCGTGACCCAAACAACGAGGAATCACGGCGTGAAATCTAGCCATATCCACCGCGCTGCCCGCTGCGCGACCCAGAAGCCGGAGAGCGGCCCCGCGCGGATCGCGCGGTTAGGCAATGTCGATATCACCAAGTTGCCTGACGATGCGCTGCTGCGCAACGAACAGGTTGCCGCCATCCTGAACGTGCCGCTGAGCACGTTTCACCTGCTCCGCAAGCGTCCCGACTTCGTGCGCCCTGTGCGCATCGGCTGCCGCACCCGGTGGCGCTGGGCGACGCTCAAAGCGTGGATTCGCGCGCAGGAGGCCGCATGAATACCACCGTCGCCCCGCTCGACACCGCCGCCATTGTGGCTGCCGTCGACGATGAGATCACGACGGCCGCCTTGGTACTGGCGGACATTCGCATCCGCCGCACCGTCCGCCGGCATGAAATCGACCGTCTGCGCGTGGTGGCCGAGCGCATCACTGCGGCAGTCGACTTGCTGGAGGTGCGCCGCCATGCGCGATGATCAACAAGTCGAAGAGACGTTGGCGGCGTTGGATTCGCTGGCGGCGTCAAACAGCACGGACGGGCCGACCGAGGGCGGCGAGAAGAAATTAGTTGAGTCTCAGGCTTCTACCTTGGTCGCCTTCGTCCGCGACCGCTGCCGCCTGGTTCACGACGAAAACGGCGAGGTGTATGCCGTCGATAATGACACCGGCGAGGTTCGCAACATAGAGCGCAAGGCTTTTCGGACTTGGCTGCACGCCGAGTTCTACGAAGCCACGAAGAAGGCCGCCCGCTCGCAATCGGTGGCCTAGGCGCTGACCACCTTGGCAGGCATCGGCCTGCACGATGGCGAATCCGTCGAGGTGCATATCCGCTGCGCGGCGCTCGGTGACGGCTACGTGGTCGACTTGGGCGAACCGGGAAAATCACGCGCCATCGTCGTGCGTCCTGGTGGCTGGACCGTCACTGAGCATCACGGCGCGATGTTCACCCGGCCTGATTCGATGAAACCGCTGCCCGAGCCGGTCGGAGGCGGCAGCCTCGATGCGCTGTGGCCACTGGTCAACGTGCCGGAGAGTTCGCGCCTGCTGGTGACCACTTGGCTGCTCGACTCCATGCGGCCGGATACACCGTTCCCGCTGCTGGAGGCCATCGGTGAACAGGGCAGCGCCAAGTCCGGCTTGCAGAAGCTGCTGAAGCGGCTGATTGATCCGTCCGCCATTGAGTTGCGCTCCGCTCCGCGTGGCGGGGAGGATGTCTTTGTAGGAGCTGCGCAGGGCTGGCTGCTCGCCTACGACAACGTGAGCCACCTTTCGGGAGAGATGCAGGATGTTCTATGCCGCGTGGCAAGCGGCGCGACCTTCGCCACCCGGAAGCTATACACGAACGCCGAGGAATCCGCGATCCGGGCGAAGAGACCCGTCAGCCTCAACGGAATCGGCGCGAGCATCACTGCTCAAGACCTTGTGGACCGCGCTATCAGTCTGGAATTGCCTGTCATTGAGGACCGCCGCGAGGCCGCCGGGATCGAAGGTGAGTTCGACCGGCTGCACCCCGAGCTGCTGGGCGCTCTGCTGGACCTGTTCGCCAAGGCGCTCGCCATCGTGCCCAGCATCAGCATTGAGAAGGACCGCCGCCCCAGGTTGTTAGAGTTCGCAATGCTCGGCTGCGCTGTCGCAGAGGCAATGGGGAAGCCCGCCGATGACTTCCTGGCCGAGTTCGAGACGATGCGGGCAGAGAGCATCGGGCGAACCCTAGATGCTTCGCCGGTTGCTGTAGCGCTGCTGGAATTTCTCGAAGGCCGCTCCGACCGAGAAGGCGAGCGCACGGCGAAACAGTGGTACGAATCCCTGACGAAGCCGGATGGGGCCGAGGCGTGGCCGCGCAGTCCGAAGGGATTTTCGGATGCCCTGCGGCGCGCTGCGCCGGCTCTAAGGACTATGGGTATCCACGTGTCGCGCCCCCGCAAGAGCAACGGGAACAAGGTAATCAGCATCACGCGAAAAGTTGTGCAAACCACGTCCCCAACGTCCCCGACGTACCCTGATGCGAGCGGGACCGACGCTGCGGTCAACCGTTCAGGGGACTTTGGGGACTTCAGGGACTTCACTTCGGCAAGTATTTCCGGGGCTGCCGAGGAACGGGAGATTTTGATATGAGCGGAACTGCACTACTCGACCGCCTGACTGCCGCTGGCGTGCGCGTCCGGCCCGACCCCGAGCACGGCGACCGTCTGCGGCTCGCACCGCCGGACCGGTTGACCCCGGAGCTACTGGAATTGGTGAAGCGGAACAAGCCCGCGCTGCTGGCTGCACTGCGCGAGCGGGCACCGGAGCCGACCTACACGCGCTGCCTGGACTGCACCAAGTACACCGCCCCGCCGCCGTACACCGCCTTCTGGTGCCCGCTGGTGCGGGCGCATCCGACCGTGGCGCTGTGGGCGATCTGCACCGGCTACACCGCCAAGCCCGGCACCCCGCCGGGTCCGACCGTGCCGCCGGAACAGGAGGATGCACGATGAGCACCGTCCCGTACCGTCTACAAGCCTGGAAAGTCATCAACACCGAGGTGAACCGCAAGCTGGCCGAGCGGCTGCAACCCGTCACCGAGGCGTTGGAGCTGATCGAGCGGGCCGAGGCGGACCTGCGCCAATGCTGGCCCGAGGCCGCCGGCGATGCGCTGGCTCGAGCACGTGCACTGCTGGCCGCCTTCCTTGAGAAGGCTTCGCGATGAGCCGCAAGCGAATCTTGCCGCCCAAGTCACCGCCGCGACCGCTGGCCGCCCACCCTGGCGTCCTGGTGGAACTGCGCGAAGTCGGTCCCGAGGAATGCGATGGCGCTGCCGAGCGGTACAAGCTGCGCTGGCGGCGCGTCGTGGTTCAGGACGGGCACGACGATGAGACGCGCACCGCCCTGCGCGAGCTGCGCCGTCGTGGCTTGTACGCCGGCCCGCTCAAGGGCGATGAGCTGCCACCGGGACCCGGCGCGACCCGGAGAGGCGTACCGGCTGACTACCGTGGTGACGATGAGCGCCTGTGCAATGCACGCTGTGTCACCGGTCGACCGTGCCGAGCACTGGCGCTGCCGAACGGGCGATGCGTCCGGCATGGCGGACTGTCGACCGGACCCAAGACACCCGAGGGCCGAGCGCGGAGCGCGGCGAACCTGATCCGGGCACGCGAGGTGCTGGCGACAAGGCGAGCGGTGCCGCGAAGTACCTAATTGTTCCGGCCATCGGCCTTTGCGCGCGTGCGTGCGTTGAGTTTGCGTGCCGCCCGCCGCTGCCTGCCGACCGCTCCCGCACCGAGGATGCACGGCGGCATGCCCCCCTGATCGGCGCTCGATCGGGGAAGCTCGGCACAAGCTCACCCCGGCGGGCGCGGCATAGTGCGGCGAAAAACCGCGCTGCCTGGACCCGGCGAACCTGTGCACGATTGGGGGCATAAATGGGGGCAGTTAGGTTGTGTGGAATCACGCAAAGCCTATAGAGATAGGCTTTTTCGATTCACCTTCGATTCCTATTCCCGGCACCATTAAATCAAGCACTTAGAATCGTTTCGGGCACGGCAGATCCGCTATCAGCGCAGATCTGAGCACCCCGGACGCAGTCCCGTACGTCCACACCCCCGGCGGGAGAGATGGTCCGGACACGCCCAGTTGCCAACGGCCGCGTGACCGTGATCTCAGTCGTGACTGGATCTTCCGGGAGATCAATGCCAGGGTGAATCTCCCTGCAATGGGCGACGGCGCGTCCTGAGCACATCCAGCCCCGCCTGCAGATCCTGCCGCAGCACCTCGAGTTCGGAGGGTGCCACCATGCGCGGTATCTTGGGGATGGCGAGCGTCCGACCCGGTCAGACCCTCGAAGTCGAACCCGAAGCTTTACCGCCCGCACTGCTCACGTTGCGCGCCGCAGCTTCGCTCGCAACGCCCGGATCTGCACCTCATCAGGACTCAGCGTTACCGCATCCGGCCTTCCGGTCACTACCGTGGCTCGGAGCATCTCTCCACGCTGCCCGCAGAAGCGCCCCGGCCAGAAGTGGCCAGGGTTCCTACCGGGCTAACGATGTCATCGAGGGCGAAGTACGCCTGACCGCCCCCGACCGGTCCATCGAACAGCGCCCGACTGGCGAGCCGCGTAACGCCATCCGTTCCGGTATTTCTGACCGACATCCCGAAGTGCTCTCAGGATTTTTGCACGGCCAGTCGCACGCCGATCCCAATGAGCATCGCACCCATCCCGCGCTGCAACCACTTCGAGATCGATCGACTTCGCCGCAACGACTCGGTCAGTCTGGCTGAGAAGGCAATCAATATCAGATTGATCGTCAGACACACCATGTTGACGGTGACCCCAAGCAACAGCAATTGCAGTGTCGGATGCCCCGCTTTCGGATCGACGAATTGAGGCAGAAACGCAAAATAGAACAGGATCACTTTGGGATTCAAGATATCCGTGATGAACGCCTGCCAGAACACCGCAATACCCGATCGGCTCTTTCCCGCGCCACTGCCAACAGCCGGTGCATTCGGCTTTTTCAGCAGTGCCGCGACTCCGAGGTACACCAGATAGGCCGCTCCGATCCACTTGATGACATCGAAGGCCGCCGTTGATGTCTCCAGCACGGCGGAGAGGCCCAGCACGGCGGCGGCCAGAAAGACGTAACTGCTGGTGTTGAACCCCAGCGCGGCGAGAACACCTGCTCGGCGTCCCTGCGCGACGCAGCGAGAGAGCATGAATGCCATGTCGGGTCCCGGAATCAACGCCAGCGCGACACTGGCAGAGACAAAAATCCAATAGCTGTGAATGGTCATGGGGTGCGGCACTCCTTCGAGGAAATCAAATTCATCGTAAAGCGAGTGATTTGAGACATTTTGCCGAACAATCTGCAGCGTCTGATTTTTTTGGCGTTTTATGCGACCGCAACGCCTGCTTCACAACAACAAGTCATGGCGGACGCATCCCCCGCAACAGCAACAGTCTACTGCCAACCGAAGCGTCGGGCGAATCGATCTACGCAGGCCATGGCGCGGGAGCTCTCTCCTCGCCCCGCGCTCGGGTCGATTGGCCGCCATCGGCGGTCGCGCCGTGCAGCACCCGTCCGATGCATTCGCCGCCGGTACCGTCGTCTGGCTTCGGTCGCCGAATACGTCGAAACCGAACTCCTCGCCGCAACACCGCGCACCCTCCGGGACGACGACGTGCATGGCCCTGCTTGCGCTCAACCGGTGCCGGCGCAGGCCATTCGGAAGCCCCGGACCCGGAATGAACTTCGTCGGTGCCACAGGCGCGATCTAGAGCGATGGCGGCGCACACCCACGATGATACGTAAATGACCGAATAACGCGATTGCCCGGACTCCACAACCATTGCGGCGTCCCGCTTCGGGACACCGTTATTTCAGCCACAGGAGAGTCGCCATGAGCCTGATTCGCTGGGATCCGTTCGCGGACGTCGAGAACCTGTTCAATCGCATGATGCCGCGCGTGCCGCGCGGACCGCGCCTGTCCCTGGAGGACGACGGCGGGGTCACATTCGAGTGGTCGCCTTCGGCGGACATCAGCGAGACCGACAAGGAGTATCTGGTGCGCGCTGACCTGCCGGGCCTGAAGAAGGAAGAGGTGAAGGTCACCCTCACCGACGGGGTACTCACCATCCAGGGCGAGCGCAAGCAGCACAAGGAGCAGACCACCGAGAAGTTTCACCGCGTAGAGAACTCCTACGGCACCTTCACTCGCTCATTCTCGCTGCCCGATAACATCACGCCGGACGCCATCCGTTGCGACAGCAAGGATGGCGTACTGAGCGTGCACATTCCGAAGGCCGAACAGAAAAAGCCCAAGGAAATTTCGATTCAGTAGGTAACTGGCGCCCTGCGCAGAGTCTGGCAACGCACCACGGCGCAGGCCACGCCCATAAGGCCCAATCGGCCACATGCCGCGGGCCGGCCCGAGCGCCGGTCCGCGGCATGCTGCCGGCTTACTCAGGCACGGCGCCAGCCACTATCGGCACGACCGCCGCCGGCACCCTGCGTACGCGGGCCGCGACGTTCACCGCCGAAACCCCGGCCACCGTCGCCACGGGGCGCACCGGCCGGTCGCGAGCCTTGCGACTCACCGTGACGATGCGCAGAGTGACGCTGTCCATCCTGCGCCGCTCCGGTGCGCACCGCACCGCTCGGCGCGCGTCCCTGCCCCTGTTGCGGGCGCTGCCCCTGTTGCGGGCGACGCGGTCCGCTGCGGCCGCCGCGGTTGCCGTTTCCGCCATTGCCGGCGGCCCGATCCCGATGCATCTCGCGCGGCGGTCCCCGATCGGGTTCCGCGGGCATGTTGAGAATCGGAAACTGCGGCAGCGCAGTGGCCTGAATCGGGCTCTTCAGGAGCCGCTCGATGTCGCGCAGCAGCGGCTCCTCGTCCGGCGACACCAGCGATACGGCCGCGCCGCTCGCTCCGGCGCGCGCCGTGCGGCCGATCCGGTGCACGTAGTCCTCCGGCACGTTCGGCAGCTCGTAGTTGACCACGTGCGGCAATTCCTTGATGTCGAGCCCACGGGCGGCGACTTCGGTGGCGACCAGCGCCGTGACGCGCAGGCCCTTGAAGTCCGCCAGTGCGCGCACGCGCGCGGCCTGGCTCTTGTTGCCGTGGATCGCCGCTGAGTTGATGCCGGCGCTCTCGAGCTGCTTGGCGAGCCGGTTCGCACCGTGCTTGGTGCGCGTGAACACCAGCACCTGCTGCCAATTGCCCTCATTGATCAGATGCGCGAGCAGGTGACGCTTGCTCTCCTTCGGCACGCGGTAGAGCGACTGCGTCACGCGTTCGGCCGTCGAATTGCGGCTCGTCACCTCGACGTTGACCGGATTGTGCAGGAACCGCTGCGCCAGGGAGCGGATGTCCTCGGAGTATGTCGCCGAGAACATCAGGTTCTGACGTTGCGCCGGCAGCAGCTTCAGCACGCGCCGGATGGCGGGGATGAAGCCCATGTCGAGCATGCGGTCGGCCTCATCGAGCACGAAGCACGAGATGCGGCTGAGGTTCAGCGCACCCTGCTCGCTCAGATCGAGCAGCCGGCCCGGTGTGGCGATCAACAGATCGCAGCCGCGGCGCAGCTGATCGATCTGGGGATTGATGCCCACGCCACCGAAGACCACCGCCGAGCGCACCTTCAGATAGTGCCCGTAACCGGTGGCGTTGTCGGCGATCTGCGCCGCGAGCTCGCGGGTCGGGGTCAGCACCAGCGCTCGCGGGGCCGGATGCGTCCCGTGGGCCGCATCCTGCGTCAAACGCTGCAGGATCGGCAGCACGAATGCCGCCGTCTTGCCGGTACCGGTCTGGGCACCGGCGAGCACGTCGCGGCCGGCGAGAATCGCGGGAATGGTACCCGCCTGGATGGGAGTCGGCGCCGAATAGCCTTTTTCTTGCACGGCGCGCAGCAGCTCGGGCAGTAGCCCGAGATCGGAAAACGACATGAATACCTCTGTCATTCAAGCTCGCGCAAACGGCCGGGCGTCCGCATCGGCAGTGCCGGCGGATCAGCCATTTCGGTGGCCGTGGCGGTCGGAGCGAGGGGGTGGTTATGGGAAATCGAAGCGAAGCCGGATTGGCTTGACCGCGAGCGAGGCAGGCGCAGACCGCTTGGCGCCTGTATAGTCTTGCGGGACGGACTATACCGGTCGGCCGACCGCCAGTCCATGATTTCCATGGCATGAGATGTCCCTAATCACACTTCGCGATGCGCAGCTCGCCTTTGGCGAGCACGCCCTGCTCGATGGCGCGGCCCTGGCGGTACAAGACGGCGAACGACTCGGCTTCATCGGCCGCAACGGCACCGGCAAATCCACGGTACTGAAGGTCATCGCCGGACTCACTGCGCTCGATGACGGGGAGGTGCAGCGCCGCTCGGGCCTGCGCATCGCCTACGTCGAACAGGAGCCGCTGATGGCGCCGAGCGCGACCGTGAGCGAGAGCCTGATGGAGCGAGCACGCACCCTCACGCACGCCACGGCCTGCTCGGCCGAAGAGCTGCACGGGGCGGATCGCGAGCGCTGGCAGCTGCTCTCGCGCCTGGCGGAATTCCTGCAGCGCTTCGGCCTCGACGATGCCCGCGACTCGCATCAGCTCTCCGGCGGAGAGCGCAAACGCGCCGCGCTCGCCCTCGCGTTCGCCTCCTCGCCCGATCTGCTGCTGCTCGATGAACCGACCAACCACCTCGACATCGAGGGTATCGCCACGCTCGAGGCGTTCACGCAGAGAGTCCCGGCCGCGATCATCGTGACGCACGATCGAGCGTTCCTCGACGCCATTGCCTCGCGCATCATCGAGCTGGACCGCGGCGTGATCCGCTCCTACCCCGGCAACTTCGCCGCGTACGAGAGCCGGCGGGACGACGAGAAGCTCGCCGAGGACCTGGCGCGGCGCCGCTTCGAGAAGTTCTGGGCCCAGGAGGAAGTCTGGATCCGCAAGGGCGTCGAGGCCCGCCGCACGCGCAACGAAGGTCGGGTGCGACGCCTGGAGCGCTTGCGCCAAGAACGCCTCGATCGACGCGACCGGCTCGGCAACATCAAGCTCGCGCTCGATGCCGGTGAGCGCTCCGGGCGGCTGGTCGCGGAACTCACTGACGTGCGCCAGAGCTTCGGCGCACGCATCCTGATCCAAGAGTTCTCCACGCGCATCATGCGCGGCGACCGGGTCGGCCTCATCGGCCCGAACGGCGCTGGCAAGTCGACGCTGTTGCGCATCATTCTGGGCCAACTCACGCCCGAGCACGGTAGTGTGCGACTCGGTACCCACCTGCAGGTGGCCTATTTCGATCAGATGCGCGAACAGCTCGACCCTGAGGCCACGCTGGCCGAAGCGATCAGCCCCGGCTCGGAGTGGATCACCATCGGCACCGAGCGCAAGCACATCATGACCTATCTCGGGGATTTCCTCTTCCCGCCGCATCGCGCCAAGTCTCCGGTGCGAATGCTCTCCGGCGGTGAGCGCAATCGGCTGTTCCTGGCACGTCTGTTCGCCAGACCGGCGAATCTGCTGGTGCTCGATGAACCGACCAACGACCTGGACATCGATTCGCTGGAGCTGCTCGAGCAGCGCCTGCAGGACTACACCGGCACGCTACTGCTGGTGAGCCACGACCGACGCTTCCTCGACAACGTCGTCACGCAGACCATCGCCGCGGAAGGCGGTGGCGAATGGCGTGCCTACGTGGGCGGTTATACCGACTGGCTGCGCCAGCGGCCACAGACGCGCACGCCGCAGCCACGGGCCGAGAGCCCGGCGCTCGCAGAGACGGCAGCGCCGCCGACCAAGCGCGCCGCCCGCGCGGTGCGTCTCGGCTACATGGAGGGCCGCGAATTAGCGGCACTGCCCGGACAGATCGAAGCACTCGAGCGCGAGCAGAGCGAGATCGGCGCGCGCTTAAGCCAACCGGACTACCGTGACGGCGGTCATGAGCGCATCCGCGCCGACGGCGAGCGCCTGAATGAACTCAGCGCAGAACTCGAACGTTGCTACGCGCGCTGGGAAGAACTGGAAGCGCGCCGCGGCACGAGCTGACTAGTGCGGCGGGCGTGATCGGCCCATCCAGGCATTGACTGCGGCGCTGCGCGCCGCCGGTGGCAGCGCATGCTCGGCGTGCTGACGCGTGCGGTGGGGTACCCGCTCGCTCACCACAGCCTCATCCGGCTTAATCAGTACGAAGTCGCTCTCGAGCGCCTCGACCAGCGTCGAGGTGAGGCTGCCGACGAGCTCCACCGCGAGCTTGCGGTGCGCCAGCGCTCCAAGCGCCATCACATCGTAGTCTCGCCCGGCGGCGAAGGCGGCGAGTTCGTGCTCAGGCGTGCCCGGCAGAATGTGGGCATGGTGCTCATCGAGATCGGCCTGACGCGCCAGCGCCCGCAAGCGTGCGGCCCGTGTGCGGCTCGCGACGCTGTCGGAGGGCATACGCTCGGCGTACAGAAGTTCGAGTTCCCCGCCTGTCGCCAGCGCAAGCCGTCGGGCAATCCTGATAATCGAAGTCGCGAGCCCTGCGGTTTCCTCATCCGACACATCGATCGCCGCGGCGATACGCAGCCGTTTGCGCCAATGGCGGTGGCGCACCAGAGCGAGTGTCGCCGGGCAGGTGCGCATCAGTTGCCAGTCATTCTCGTCGAATGCGCTGTGACCGCGTCGATCGATGCCGCCGGCCGCCTTCATAACGAACTCGGCGCGACTGTGCACCACCTTGCGCACCACGCCCTCGTACAGCGGACTTTCACAGGCCGCATCGATGCCGACGGCCGATACCGCCGGGTCGATCAGCTTACGCTGTTCCGTGAGATACGCCTTAGCCCGCCCGATGCACTCGGCGAGCGCTTTGTCGTGCCCCGTCTTCTGGTAATCATGCTTCAGTGCGTAAGCCTGTTCGGCATCGCACATGAACAGCTCCAGACCGAACCCGAAGGAGCGGGCCAGCGCCGCCGCCTTCGCCAACAACACCGTATCGGAGGGCGCGTGTTGCGCCACGGCCAGTATCGAGTTCGTCTTGCCCATGCCGCCGGACCCTCTCGAGGCAGGTTTCAGCCGACATCCCGGCCGTGCTACTAAGGCAGGGTTGCACAGGCATCGACGGCACACCATCCGCACTGTCCCTGATGCTCCCTCGGGTTCGCGAGATCTCCCGGGCGGCGCTCAACGCAGATAGGCCTCAGTGGCGTAGCGGCGCATCATGCGCTGGCTGTTGAAATAGGCCGCATTCGCGCCGATCACACTGGTCATGATGCGCACCCACCGCTGGCGCTCGCCGGCCGGGTCGTAATAGAGCGGCAGCACCACCTGCTCGAGCTTCTGATACAGGGACGCGGCGTCCTCGATCGCCCAACCGGTAACCCCCTCGATACACCCCTCGACCCACCACCCGTCGAGCACCGAGAGACTCGGCACCCCGTTGAAGGCCGCCTTCATGCCGCTCGTGCCGGAGGCCTCGAGCGGTGGCAGCGGGGTATTGACCCACACGTCGACTCCCGAGACCATCAGTAGCGCCACGTCCAGGTCGTAGTCGGGCAGATAAGCCACGCTCACGGCTCCGGCCAGCTCATGTGCGAATTGGTGCAGCTGGACGATCAGACGCTTGCCTTCCTCATCGCGCGCGTGCGCTTTGCCAGACAGGACGATCTGCAGCGGATAACGCTGTGCGATCGCTTTCAGCCGCGCCAAGTCCGAGAACAGCATCGCGGGACGTTTGTACGCCGTCATCCGCCGGGCAAGTCCCAGGGTGGCCACCTGCGGAGCGAACGCGATGCCACACTTCGCCTGCACGGCCTCTACCAGCGCATACTTTGCCTTGGCGTGAGCCTCGAGCAACTGCGCCGCCGGAATCCCGTGTACCCGCCCCAGGAGCTCCGGCTCATGACACCAACCGGCGATGTACCGATCGTACAGATCGCGAAAGCTCGGTGCGCTCCAGGTATAGGGGTGCACGCCGTTGGTAATCGCGCGCACCGCATATCCCGGGTACATGCGCGCCGATACTTCCGCATGCCGCTTAGCCACACCATTGACGAAATCGCTGACGTTCAGCGCAAGCTGAGTCATGTTGAGCTCATCTTTGCCGCCGAGCGCGGTCAGTGTCGTGAAATCGATCGGTCCATGTTCGGCGCCCGGCTCATGCGGCTGCGGGGCCTTGTGGTTGTTGTACCCGTAGACGCCGCTGGCGAACAGACGCTTAACCAGCTCGTAGGGGAACCGATCATGCCCGGCTTCCACGGGTGTGTGGGTCGTGAACCGGCACAGATCCCGCACTCGGGGTAGGTCGTACGGCGCCTCGCCGGGACGAACATCGTCAGCGCGATAGGCGAAGCGGCGCAGCAATTCCACGCCGAGCAGTGCCGAGTGCCCCTCGTTCATGTGATACGCGGTGATCTCGAAGCCGAGCGCCCTGAGGATGCGCACGCCGCCGAGTCCGAGCACCATCTCCTGCTTCAGGCGATAAGCATCGTCGCCGCCATAGAGCGCGTGGGTTATCTGGCGGTCCTCCACGGCGTTCTCCGCCAGGTCGGTATCCAGCAGCAACACCGGCGCGCTGCCGCCGCTGCGACCCTCGATGACATACAGCCACGCATGCACCCACACCGGACGATCCTCGATGCGCACCGCCACCTTGGCATCGAGCGGATGGGCCCAGCGGGCGGGATCCCAGCTCGCGGGGCGTTCGATCTGCGTCCCGTCCGCGTCGATCTCCTGGCAGAAGTACCCGGCCCGGCTCACGAGGGTCACCCCGACGAGCGGCAGCGACAGGTCGGCGGCCGAGCGCAGCGTATCGCCGGCGAGAACCCCAAGGCCACCGGCATAGGTCGGGATCTCGTTACGCAGCGCGATTTCCATCGAAAAGTACGCCACACGCGGCAAAGTAACAAACTCATCCAGCATGTTTTTCTCACCCGGCCGCACTCGGCCTAGGATTCTCACTGTAGGCTCTGGTACGCGCCGGACAATACGTATCGATCGAGCACGTCACGGTCGCCTAGCGAGGCAACTACGTATTGTGAGCCAGGCGCGCCGCGGCCCATGCTCACGATGCGGATGCAGGCTGGAGCTGACACCCGCTGCGGCGTACCGGTTCGACGCGGAGAGCCTACGGATGTACAAAAAAATTCTGGTCCCGATCGACGGCAGTCCAGCCTCCAACCTCGGGTTCGACGAGGCGGTCAAACTCGCAGTCGATCAGCATGCGCACTTGCGCATCCTGCACGTGCTCAACGAATGGCTGCTCATCACTCCGGACACCGCCGGGGTCAACATTGGCGACATCCAAGACGAGATGCGCCGCAGCGGCGATGCGCTGCTCATGGAAGCGAACGCGCGCGCCCGCGCCGCCGGGGTCGATGCGACCACCGCGCTCATCGAACAGATGGGCACACCGGTGGGCGCGGCCATTCTGCGGCACGCCGAGGACTGGCCCGCGGACCTGATCGTCTGCGGCACGCATGGAAGGCGCGGCGTGCGCCGCCTGGTGCTGGGCAGCGACGCTGAATACATCATACGGCACACGCACACCCCGGTTCTGCTGCGCCGCCACCCGGAGCAGAGCGAGAAGAGTTAGAGACATCGGCAAAGCGCGGCGCACCGCACAGAGGAGATCCACACATGCTCGTGGAGAACATCATGTCCCGTGACGTCCATTGCTGCCGGGCGGAAGATACGCTTGCGCATGCCGCTGAACTGATGTGGCGTTACGACTGCGGAGCGTTGCCGGTCTGTGGCCGCGGCGACGGCCACCACCTCGTCGGCATCATTACCGACCGCGACATCTGCATGCACGCGCTGTTCGGCGCAAAGGCGCTCGCCGAACTGAGTGTCGGCGGGGGGATGTCGAGGACCGTGCACAGCCTACGTCCGTCCGATTCCCTAGCGCAGGCCGAACGTGTCATGCGCGAGTCGCGCGTGCGCCGCCTGCCGGTGATCGATCACGACGGTATGCTGCTCGGCATGCTGTCGCTGGCCGACCTGGCACGCGAAGCGACACGCGAACGAACCCAGCCACGCAAGGAAATCAACGAAACCGACGTCGGACACACCCTGGCGTCGATATGTACCGCGTCGCGGCGACCGCTGGCCGCGTGAGGTCCGCGACTCGCGCACCTCGGCACTGAAGGGAGCGAAGATGGCATTTCCGGTGGTGGTGAGTTTCCAGCAGAGGGCGCCGTCAGCAGCGCTGCGCAGTCGCGTCCGCGAGCTCGCCGGGCGGCTCGAGCGATTCAGCCCGAACATCGTACGCTGCCGGGTCTGGATCGAGCGTCCCGCTCGGCACAAGCAGCAAGGCGCGCTGCATGCCGTGCGAATCGACATCGCGGTGCCCGACGAGCACATCCTCGTCGGGCATGCGCATTTCGCCGACCCGGCTCACGAAGATCCATACGTGGCAGTGCGTGACGCCTTCAACGCCGCGCGCCGCCAGTTGGAGAGCTATGAGCGCCGGCGGCGCGGGGAGATCAAACGTCACCATGGGCTGGCACAGCCGGCGCCGAAACCGATCCGCGCCGCGCGCGCGCCTCGAGCCTGCGCGCCTCGAGCCGCGGCCCTGCGGACCCGGGGTGGCTCGGGTGCGCAGCGCACGGCGCGCCGCTGAGCGCTGCGCTCGATCGGCGACCGCTCGGAGTTCGTCCGGGTCCGCAAAGGAGCGGCGCGCAGGAGCGTTGTGATGAATCTGCCCAGATCCGACTTTACCCCGCCGGTTGATCTGCTCGCCACGCCCGGCACCGGCCCGGTGCGGGCCCGACGGCCGGTGTATGTCGATCTGCAGGCGCCGTGCAATCACGCCTGTCCGGCCGGAGAGAATGTCCAAGGCTGGCTCGCGCTCGCCCGTGCCGGGCGCGAGCAGGACGCGTGGCGGGCACTGCTCGCGGACAATCCGCTCCCCGCGGTGCACGGGAGAGTCTGCTACCACCCGTGCGAGCGCGCGTGCAACCGCACGCAGCTCGACAGTCCCGTAGCGATTCACGCGGTGGAGCGCTTTCTGGCCGATCAGGCGGCGCTCGAGCACTGGCCCGCCGCGTCGCCGGCGGCGCCGAGCGGTCGGCGGGTGCTGGTGGTCGGCTCCGGGCCTGCCGGCCTGTCATGCGCCTATCACCTGGCGCGATTCGGACACACCGTCGAGGTGTACGAGGCCGAGGCCCATGCCGGTGGGATGCTGCGCTTTGGCATTCCGGCCTACCGACTGCCGCGTGCCGTGCTCGATGAGGAAATTGCCCGCATCGAGGCGCTTGGAGTGACCTTCCGTTTCAATAGCAGGATCGATGATGTGCGCAGCATCCAGCAGACCGGGCGGTTCGATGCGCTGTTCCTGGCGATTGGCGCCGGTGTCGCCACTCACTTGGAGGTGCCGGCGCGCGATGCGGCGCGCGTCGTGGATGCCGTTACGCTGCTGCATGGCATCGGCGCCGGCGAGCGGCCCTCCCTTGGCCGACGCGTCATCGTCTACGGAGGTGGCAACACCGCCCTGGACGCGGCACGCAGCGCACGTCGGCTAGGGGCCGCCGACACGCTCATCGTCTATCGTAGAGACCGAGCCCACATGCCCGCGCATGCCTCTGAGTTCGACCAAGCAATTGCCGAGGGCATCCAGTTCAGATGGCTGACGACGATCCGCGCAGCGGTCGGCCCTGAACTGCTCGTGGAGCAGATGACGCTCGATGCCGACGGCCGGCCCCAGCCGACCGGTCAGGTGGAGCGGCTCAGCGCCGATGCGCTGGTGCTGGCACTCGGTCAGCAGACCGACCCAGCCGTACTGCACCGCCTGGAGGGTGTCGAGTTCACCCCCGACGGTGGCGTGCGCGTCGACGCCACCCTGATGACCGGCTGCCCGGGCGTGTTCGCCGGCGGCGACATGGTCAGTGGCGATCGGACCGTGACGGTGTCGGTCGGTCACGGCAAACGTGCGGCTCGCCACATCGATGCGTTCCTGCGCACCCGCACGGTACGCGAGTCGCCCGCGGCGAGACTCGCGGACTTCGCCGGCCTGCACCTGCCGTTTTACAGCGACGCCGAACGGCGCGAGGCGCCGCTGCTGCCGGCTGCGGCACGCACCGCCGGGTTCGCCGAAATCGCCGCGAGCCTCAGCGCTGAGCAGGCGCACTACGAGGCGCAACGCTGTCTGTCCTGCGGCAACTGCTTCGAGTGTGATCAGTGCTATGCGGCCTGCCCGCAGCAGGCGATCGAGAAGCTCGCACCTGCACACGGCTACCGAATCCAGTACGCGCGCTGCACCGGCTGTGCGGTGTGTTTCGAGACCTGTCCATGCCATGCGCTCGAGATGACGGACGAACCGGCACAGCCCTAGATCCCCTGCCATGACCAACGCCGCCGACACCGCACTGACTGCCGTCATGGACGGCAATACCGCCGTGGCGCACGTGGCATATCGACTGAATGAGGTTTGCGCGATCTATCCGATCACGCCGTCCTCACCCATGGCGGATCTCGTCGATGAGTGGAGCGCGCGAGGCCTCACCAACCTCTGGGGCAGCGTACCGGTCGTCCAGGAGATGCAGAGCGAAGGCGGTGCCGCCGGCGCGGTGCACGGTGCGCTGCAGTCCGGCGCACTCACCACCACCTTCACCGCCTCGCAGGGTCTGCTGTTGATGCTGCCGAACATGTTCAAGATCGCCGGGGAGCTCACGGCGGCGGTGTTTCACGTGGCGGCCCGAGCCCTGGCCACCCAGGCGCTGTCCATCTTCGGCGAGCACTCCGACGTGATGGCGGCCCGCACCACCGGCTTCGCGCTGCTGAGCTCCGGGTCGGTGCAGGAGGCCCACGACGCGGCGCTGCTCGCCCAATGCGCGACGCTCGAGACGCGGGTGCCATTCCTGCACTTCTTCGACGGCTTTCGCACCTCGCACGAATTGAACAAGATCACGGTGCTCACCGAGACTGAGCTGCGCGCCCTGCTCGATGAGCGCAAGGTGCGCGCCCACCGCGGCCGCGCACTGAATCCCGAGCACGCCTTCATCCGCGGCACGGCGCACAACCCTGACACATTCTTCCAGGCGCGCGAGACCGTGAACCGGTTCTATGCGCAGGTCCCGGCGCGGCTGCTGTCTCTCTTCGAACGCTTCGCCGACCTCACCGGCCGGCATTACCATCTGTTCGAATACTTCGGCGCGCCGGATGCCGAGCGGGTGATCGTGCTGATGGGGGCGGGGGCGCTCACGGTGCGCGCGACGGCCAAGAACCTCTGCGCGGCCGCCGAGCGCGTCGGGGTAGTACAGGTGCGCCTGTTCAGGCCCTTCAGCACCGAGCACTTCCTCACTGCCCTGCCCGAGTCGTGCTCGGCCATGGCGGTGCTGGAGCAGACCAAGGAGCCGGGCGCGCCCGGGGAGCCGCTCTATCTCGACGTCATCGCCGCGCTGGCGCAGAGCTGCGCAACCGGCCGACGCGCGCACATGCCCCGCGTCATCGGCGGCCGCTATGGTCTCGGCTCGAAGAACTTCAGCCCCGCTCAGGCACACGCGGTGTTCCGGGAACTCGCCCGCGATACGCCGCGCAACGGCTTCACGGTCGGTATCGACGATGACGTGAGCGGACTGAGCCTGCAGGTCGATCCGGCCTACTCGCTCGAGGCCCCCGATACGCTGCGGGCGGTGTTTTACGGTCTGGGCGCCGACGGCACCGTGGGCGCAACCAAAAACAGCGCCAAAATCCTCGCCGCCGATCCGCACCGCTACGCGCAGGGCTATTTCGTCTACGACTCGCACAAATCCGGCGCCGTGACGGTCTCGCACCTGCGCGTCGGGCCGCGGCCGATCGAAGCGCCGTATCTGATCGAATCGGCCACCTTCATCGCCTGCCATCACGCCAGTCTGCTCGAGCGGATCGACGTGCTGCGGCTTGCGGCCCGTGGCGCGACGGTGCTCTTGAATACCCCCTTCGGCCCCGACGAAGTGTGGGCGCAGTTGCCGCCGCTCGTGCGGTGGCGGATCGTGACGCTCGGCTTGCGCCTGTTCGTGATCGATGCGACCCAGGTGGCACGGGAGGCGGGAATCCCGGGACGGATCAACACCGTGCTGCAGACCTGCTTCTTCGCCGCTTCCGGTGTGATGGGGCGCGAGGACGCGCTGGGGCGCATCCGCCAGTCCATCGCCGACACTTACGCGCACAAGGGTGCCGAAGTCGTGCGCCAGAACCAGCAGGCGGTCGACCATGCCCTTCAGCAGCTGCACGGAGTGCGGGTACCGGCCGAACAGCCCGTCGAGGCGCCACTGCGCGCAGCGGTGCCGGACAGCGCGCCGCCGTTTGTGCGCGAGATCATCGCCCCCATGCTGAGCGGACCGGAGGGCGGCAATGCACTGAAGGTGAGCCAGCTGCCGGCCGACGGCACCTGGCCGTCCGGGACCGCGGCATACGAGAAGCGCAACCTCTCGGACACCGTCGCGGCGTGGGATGCGGATCTGTGCATCCAATGCGGTCAATGCAGCTTTGCCTGCCCGCACAGCGTCATTCGCGCGAAGTACTTCCCGGAGACGGCGCTGGCGGGCGCACCGCGCGGATTTCCGAGCGCACCGGTGAACTCTCGAGGCAACCCGCAGGTGCGCTACTCGCTGCAGGTGTATCTGGAGGACTGCACGGGCTGCGGCATCTGCGTCGAGGTGTGTCCGGCGGCAAGTGCGCTCCAACCAGACCGCAAGGCAATCAACCTCGGGCCCAAGGCGCCCGCGCTCGAGCCGGCGCGGGCTCATCTGCGCTATTTCGAGTCCCTGCCGGTCAATGAGCGTGCCGACGTGGATTTTGCGATGGTGCGTGGGGTGCAGTTCCTGCAGCCTCTGTTCGAGTTTCCCGGTGCCTGCGCCGGCTGCGGCGAGACGCCGTACCTGAAGGTGCTGAGCCAGCTGTTCGGCGATCGGCTGCAGGTGGCGAATGCGACCGGCTGCTCCTCGATCTACGGCGGCAACCTGCCCGCGACGCCCTGGAGCCACGACGCCGCCGGCCGTGGACCGGCGTGGTCGAACTCGCTGTTCGAGGACAACGCGGAATTCGGGCTCGGCTTTCGCCTCGCGCATGATCAGCAACGCGCTCTCGCCGAGCGGCGGCTGCGTGCGCTCGCGCCGGCATTGGGTGAGCACTGGGTCGAGGAGTTGCTCGGGGCGGCCCAGAGCAGTGAGTCCGCGCTGCGCGCCCAGCGCGCCCGGATCGCAACGCTCAAGGAGCGCCTGCGGGCGCTTGACAGCGAGGCGGCCCGCGACCTGCTGTCCGTCGCCGATCACCTGCTGCGACGCAGCGTGTGGATCGTCGGCGGGGACGGCTGGGCCTACGACATCGGCTACGGTGGGCTCGATCACGTGCTGGCGAGCGGCCGGGACGTCAATGTGCTGGTCCTCGACACCGAAGTCTATTCCAACACCGGTGGGCAGTCCTCGAAGGCCACCCCGCTCGGTGCGATCGCCAAATTCGCGGCCGCCGGCAAACGCACGGCACGCAAGGACCTCGCCCTGCAGGCCATTGCCTACGGCAACGTGTACGTGGCGCAGATCGCCCTCGGCGCAAACCCCCAGCACACGCTGCTCGCCCTGCGCGAGGCGGAAGCCTACCCCGGTCCCTCGCTGCTCATCGCCTACAGCCACTGCATCGCGCACGGATTCGACCTGCGCTACGGCATGCGCCAGCAGCGCCTGGCCACCGCGAGCGGCTATTGGCCCCTGTTTCGCTTCAATCCCGCGATGCGCAGCGCCGGCGAGCGTCCGTTCCGGCTCGACTCACCGCGGCCCACCCTCGCGCTGCGCGAGTACGTCTATCAGGAACTGCGCTACCGCGCCCTCGCGCAGCGCGATCCGCAGGCCGCCCAGACGCTGCTCGCGCAGGCCGAGCAGGTCGTGCGCGAAAAATACCTGCAGTATGAGCGCCTCGCGAGCCGCGGCGGGGACCGGTTTCATCCGGCCGGCACGCCGTGAGCGGCACGGACCGGCTCGCGTCAATAGGCCGGGGAGCCGGCGAATCGGCCTGGACAGTTCCCTCGATGTGACCGAGACACGTCCAAGTGCGTGCTTGACGGTGCCGGGCAACTTTTTAAACTGGCCGGCCCCGTTCCGATGGAATCCCGCCATGGCAGTGGACGCACTGTTTGCCCCCCTCAGCATCAAATCGCTGCACCTGAAGAACCGCATTGTCATGGCGCCGATGACGCGCCTGTTTTCCCCCCAGGGGGTGCCCGGGGAGAACGTCGCGGCGTATTACCGGCGCCGGGCCGAGGGCGAAGTCGGCCTGATTCTCTCGGAGGGCACGGTGGTCGAGCGGCCGGCCTCGCGCAACGAGCCGAACATTCCGCTGTTCTACGGCAGCGCAGCTCTGGCCGGCTGGAGACGCGTGATCGAGCAGGTGCATGCCGCCGGCGGGCGCATGGGCCCACAGCTCTGGCACGTCGGGTCGGTCGCGAGCCGTGCCACGGCCTGGGAGCCCGAGGCGCCGGTCGAGAGCCCCTCGGGCCTGCTCGCCCCCGACACGCCGCGGGGCCGCGCGATGAGCGAGGCAGACATCGCCGACACCATCGCGGCCTTCGGCCGCGCGGCGGGGAGCGCCCGGGCCCTGGGCTTTGACACCGTGGAGATCCACGGCGCACACGGCTACCTCATCGATGAGTTCTTCTGGAGTGCAACGAACCGACGCACCGACGTCTTTGGCGGTGCGTCGCTGCGTGAGCGCTCACGCTTCGCCGCCGAAGTGATCCGCAGCGTGCGCGCCGCGCTCGGTGCGGACATTCCGCTGATCCTGCGCGTCAGCCAGTGGAAGCAGCAGGACTACTCGGCGCGCCTCGCCACGACCCCGCAGGAAATGACAGAGTGGCTCGTACCGCTGGTGGAGGCGGGTGTGGATGTCCTACATTGCTCGCAGCGGCGTTTCTGGGAACCGGAGTTCCCCGAGATCGACGGCACTGCGGGCCTGAATTTCGCCGGATGGGCGAAGAAGCTGACCGGGGCGCGCACCATCACGGTCGGCTCGGTGGGCCTCTCGGGAGAGTTCCTGGCCGCCTTCGCCGGCGAGAGCGCCGCACCGACCCGCCTCGATGAGCTGTTGCGGCGGCTCGAACGCGAGGAGTTCGATCTGGTGGCGGTCGGGCGGGCCCTGCTCGCGGACCCGCAGTGGGCCGCGAAGATCCAACGCGACGACCTCGCCGCTCTGCATGGGTTTAGCCCGCCAGCGCTCGGCGAGCTCACCTGAGCGGACGGCGCGCCGCGCCCTCTTGCGGCATGATGGCGTCCATGGACATCCGCGATCCCGCTCCGCTCCACACTACACGGTCCAGCGCGGCCGCCATCGGCCATGGGTAGCCGTGAGTTCCGTGGCAACAAGGCGGCCCTCCCGAGCAAGCCCTGCGCCGTGTGCGGGCGCCCGATGAGCTGGCGGCGGGCATGGGCGAAGAACTGGGCAGCGGTGCGCTATTGCTCGCAAGCCTGCCGGCGCCGCCGCACCCGCGGCGCAGCGCAGGCGCAATGAGCGTCGGGGCGGCCGGCGCTGCGCAGCCGCGCCATCTGGTGCTGGTGCTGGGCGATCAGCTCGACGCCGGCGCAGCCGCGTTCGACGGTTGCGATCCGGACCACGATGCCATCTGGATGGCCGAAGTACAGGAAGAGTCGACGCACGTGTGGTCGGCCCAGCAGCGCATCGCGTTGTTCTTGAGCGCCATGCGCCACTTTGCCGCCGCGCGACGTGAGGCCGGGTGGACGGTTCACTACAGCGCACTCGAGGCCGCCGAGAACACCGGCACGCTGGCCGGAGAGCTCGGCCGGGCGCTGCAGCGCCTGCGCCCCTCGACGCTGCGCCTCACCGCGCCCGGGGACTGGCGGGTACTGCAGGCACTGCGCACCGCCGCCGAGGCGGCGGGCGTGCCGCTCGAGCTGTGTCCGGACCGTCATTTCTATGTCAGCGTGCGCGAGTTCGCGCGCCATGCCCGCGGCCGTCGCCAATTGCGCATGGAGTATTTCTACCGCGAACAGCGCCGCCGCCACGACGTGCTGATGCAGGGCGATGCGCCGGCCGGCGGACAATGGAACTTCGATGCCGAAAACCGGGAGTCGTTTCCCGCCAGTGGCCCCGGAGCGGTACCTGCGGCCCCGACATTCGCCCCGGACGCGCTCACCGGCGAGGTCATGGCGCTGGTTCGCCGGCGCTTCAGCGCCCATCCGGGGACCTTGGAGGGATTCGCCTGGCCGGTGACGCCCGCGCAGGCGCACCAGGCGCTCGAGGCATTCATCCGTGAGCGTCTCGGCCCGTTCGGGCGCTGGCAGGATGCGCTCTGGCCCGCAGAGCCCGGGCTGTGGCATGCGCGGCTCTCTGCGGCACTGAACTTGAAGCTACTCGATCCGCGCGCCGCGGTCGAAGCGGCCGAGGCCGCTTGGCGGACAGGCGCAGTCCCTCTGTCGAGTGCCGAGGGCTTCATCCGCCAGATCCTCGGTTGGCGTGAGTACGTGCGCGGCATCTACTGGACTCAGATGCCGCAGTACGCCGAGCGCAATGCTTTCGGCGCCGAGGCGGATCTGCCGGGGTTTTATTGGACGGGCGACGCACCCATGCCCTGCCTCGCCGATGCACTGCGCCAAACACTGCGCGGTGGTTACGCGCACCACATCCAGCGGCTGATGGTGATCGGTCTGTACGCACTGCTCCTCGGTGTACGGCCGCAGGAGGTGCATCGCTGGTTTCTCGCCGTCTATGTCGATGCGGTCGAATGGGTGGAGATGCCCAATGTGCTCGGGATGAGTCAGTTCGCCGACGGGGGCTTCATGGCGAGCAAGCCCTATATCGCCAGCGGGCAGTACATCAAGCGCATGAGCGCCGGTGCCTATTGCCGGCACTGCCGCTTTGACCCGGGGCAACGCACCGGTGCGCGCGCCTGCCCCTATACGCTGCTCTACTGGGATTTTTTACTGCGCCACGAAGCGGCACTCTCGGCAAACCCCCGCACCGTGCTTCAGGTCCGCAATCTCGCCCGCCTGAGCGCAGCGCAACGAGCGGAAATCCGGCGGCAGGCCGAGCAATGGCGCTGCGCCGCCCGGTAAGTACGCCACGGCGAGCACCCGCCTCTTCACTCGCAGCCGCGAAGGAACCGTGGCAGCTGCAACCGCTGAGCCGGCAACTGCGAGCACCGTTGGGCACGCACCCGCCGAGCCCCCAAACCGCGCTCGGGCGCTTACAGGCAGTGCGACCGGCAGAATACGCACGCACGCGCAATCATCTGGATGGTGCAGTCACCGGTCTCTCGCCGTACATCACGCACGGTATGCTGCCGTTTGCGCAAGTCATCCACACCCTGCGAGACCGGCACGGCCTCGGATTGCGTCACAAGCTCATCCAAGAGCTCGCTTGGCGGGCGTATTTCCGACATCGCTGGCGGCACGACGGGGAGAGGATCTTCGGGTCGCTTCATGCCGGTCCGTTGCCCGACAGCGCCTACGCGAGCCTGTTGCCGAGCGATGTGCTCGAGGGCAGAACCGGCGTGCCGGCCATCGATCAGGCCGTACGCGTGTTGTACACCACCGGGACGCTGCACAACCACGCGCGCCTGTGGCTCGCCAGCTACCTGATCCACGTCCGGAAGGTCCACTGGCGGATCGGCGCGGACTGGATGTGGGCGCACCTGCTCGATGGCGATCTTGCGAGCAACCACCTGTCCTGGCAGTGGGTCGCCGGCACGGCGAGCGCCAAGCCGTACCTGTTCAATGCCGAGAATGTCAGTCGCTTTGCGCCAGCGCCCTGGCACAGCCCCGCTACGGCCATCGACGCCACTTATACCGAACTCGAACACCTCGCCCGCGCCGCGCAGGCGCTGAAGGCCGAACCCGGAGCACACCCGGGCGTCCTCCCGCCCCCGGTCCGCTCGGTGCCACCGCAGGACTTCGAGTTCAGCGCCCCCGATGCCGCGGCCATCGCCGACCGCGAGATCTGGCTGATGCACCCTTGGTCGCTGGCCCGCCCGCCGGATGGCGCCCTGTGCATCGCGTTCATCGATCTGGAGTTCCATACGCGCTGGCCCTGGTCCGTGCACCGCTGGGCGTGGGTGCTCGCGCATATGGGAGAGCGCGCGCAGTTGCGATGGGCAGGCTCCACGCAAGCCTGCGTGCAGGCTCTGGGACGCGCACGCGCGATACACGGCCCAAGCGATCCGCATCTGCCACACCCCATTGGCGCGATGCTCTCGTCACCCGCACCTGCGTTTGCGGAACCCGTCGAACGCTGCCGCTCCTTCAGCCACTGGTGGCAGCAGGTGAACGACTTCGGCGCCGCCGTTCCCCCGAGCGCACCGCTCCAAGCTCACTCACCGCCGCTCAGATGACTCCGCGGGCGGCGAGATCATCAATACGCTCCGGCGCCAGACCCAGCACCTCGCGCAACACCACGCGCGTATGCTCGCCGAGGATCGGCGGTGCCCGAT
Organism: Pseudomonadota bacterium; assembly: GCA_021838635.1. Taxonomy (GTDB): domain Bacteria; phylum Pseudomonadota; class Gammaproteobacteria; order Steroidobacterales; family Steroidobacteraceae; genus 13-2-20CM-66-19. Next base: position 4,747 of record JAKCDC010000011.1, on the reverse strand, counting down.
CGTAGCGTACCGGCGAGTGCGAGAGGCGCAACGGACTCGCAACTTGCGCAACCGTCGTACCCTCCCCCCGAGGCAGCTGTACCTGCATGCCGCGCGCCCGGACCTGCGGATCGGCGAACACGGCATCCAGCGTATTGATCGGTCCACAGGGCACCTGCGCGCGCTCGAGCCGCTGCAGCCACTGCGTCGTCGAGCCGGTTCCCAACACGGCGCGCATCAACGTGCCGAGGGCATCCCGGTGCGCCACCCGTGCCGCGTTCGATGCGAACCGATCCTCTGCGGCCCACTCCGGGTGACCCAGTTCCGCCGCCAGGCGCGCGAACTGGCCGTCATTCCCGACTGCGATGATCATGTGGCCATCGGCCGTGGGGAACTCCTCATAGGGTGCGATATTCGGGTGTGCGTTGCCCATTCGGGGCGGGACACAGCCGCCGATGAGGTAATTCATCGCCTGATTGGCAAGACACGCAACCTGCACGTCGTACAAGGCCAGATCGATATACTGTCCCTCGCCGGTTCGCTCCCGGTGAGCCAGCGCCGCCAGGATCCCAACGGCGGCATAAAGACCGGTGATAATGTCGGAAATCGCAACACCCGTCTTGAGCGGGCCGGCACCCGGTTGTCCGTCACGCCCGCCCGTGAGGCTCATCAGGCCGCTCATCGCCTGGATGAGGAAATCATAGCCGGGCCGGGCCGCGTACGGGCCACTCTGTCCGAATCCGGTGATGGAGCAGTAGATCAGACGGGGGTTCACGCTGCGCAGACTCTCGTAATCAAGACCCCGTGCAGCCAGACCGCCGACTTTGAAATTCTCGATCACGACATCCGCGCCGGCCGCGAGCGCCAGTACGATCTGCCGACCCTCCTCGGTCGCGAAATCGACCGTCAAAGACTTCTTGTTGCGGTTGGCGCACAGGTAGTACGCCGCATCGGCCCGCACGCCGTCCGAGCCACTCACGAAGGGCGGGCCCCACGCGCGTGTCTCATCACCACTTCCCGGCCGCTCGATCTTGTACACCTCGGCACCGAGATCGCCGAGAATCTGCGTGGCCCAGGGACCGGCAAGAACCCGCGAAAGATCGAGCACCTTCACGTGGGACAGCGCACCGGGCAGTTCGGATTGGTCTGTCAAAATTGTCCGCGCATTCCGCGACAACCCGAATGATACCGTAGTTCAGCCCCAGCGCTGCAGCGCAGCATGAAGGGGGCGGCTGCGACGGAAGTGCAAAAGCCCAGCGGACCGGTGGCCACACGACCGGCCGCCACAGCGCGGATTCTGTACGTGCCGCATGAACCCGGAGTCCCCTCGGCCAGCCGGCCTCGTCTTCGCGCCAGAATGAACCGCCCGAGCGCTTCGAACCGTGAGACGGTCAGGGCCGTCCGCTCACACCCACACGATGTCGCATCACGCACCCCTTGCAACTCCGTCGGCTCACGTACATTCACCATGGACCCAAAAAATATCAGTGTAAAACATCACGGCGTACCAATGGCTTTCCAGACGCGTGATTCGATCCACGACGCACGGCAGGCCCACGGCGCGCACCGGCGGCCGCCCACCCACACGCGCCGCCAGGGAGTTCGTCGGATCAAAGACCAGATAAATGTCCGTATCCTGCCCCGCAAACCCCGCACCGTCCCACACGACATGCTTCAGCTCACCGTTAGCGGCCGCCGGCTGCGCCAACACCTTGGCTTCATATGCGCTAGACAACAAGAACCATCTCGCGTGATCCCGGAATACCCAAAAGTGCATAAGCAAAAATGCCGGCACCAGAGCATAGACCACCAACACCGACAGAGTGACCCGGCGGCGCCCGCCATTTGCCACGGCCGCAAAGATGATCAGCACCGCAACCGTGATGAGCGTCATCGCGACAACCAGCAGACCCGCCAGATCCGATTCCGCAAACACCACCGGGAGCACTGTCAACACCAGGCTCGCCACGAGCCCCCCCGCCAATCGCCAGTAATATCGCGAGTCTGAGCATATTGAGCGAAATGACCACTTCATGATATCTCCGCCGTGAGCGCTCCGGTCGCAAAAAAAAGGCTGTAACTTTACGCTATGCAATGCAGGTCACGACCTGCGTCTCCAGGCATCCGAAGTAGGGAACGAAACATAAGCCATAACGATTTCTGAGCAAACTCGCAACTAAAAAAATGCCGCCCGAAGGCGGCATCTTCGCATGCATCAGCATGCCAAATCGGATAACGTTGTTTATCACACGTTGCGTCGCCGCAACATCCAGCCCATGCCAAGAAGACCCGCAGCGAATATCACCAACGCCCCAGGCTCCGGAGCATTGACGGCCTTCAGCACCGCGGGAGCCCCGTTCGCCTCGACGTAATAGAGATCGAAGGCGACATTGGTTCCGCCGGTGAGCCATCCAGTATTGGATATCGCGCTTGTCGGGTTCGGGCTATAGAGTCCAGAAATCCCACTATCGCCTACGTAAAAGCTTGCCCCATCATCGTGCGTGATCGTCAGTGAAGTCATGCCAGTTGCGGTGTAGGTTCCGGAAAAACTCATATAGGTGTTGTATCCACCGGCGCCCAGACTGTTCGGCATACTCATGGTCGCGCCGAGAAAGCCTGTCTCAGTAGTGATTCCCGTTCCAGAGAACCCGCTGATCCCCGTTGAGTTCGCTCCGAAAAAATCTCCGAACGTATTCGCGCCTGATTGCGGATTATTGTTGACGAAGTATATGGGGCCGGTGTAGGTGAAATTCGCGGTATATGGCCCACCCGGGGTTGAGTTCGGCGCCGCGAAATCGGTAGTACCCGTCCCGTACCACACATGCACCACTAACGGACTGGTGATTATTTGATTAAAATTGATGGCGCCCGCCTGCGCGACGCCCATTCCGATGGCCAGAGCGGCGGATGCCCCGAGAAATAATTTCAAAGGTTGCATGATGAACTACTCCAGAGCGACTGACCGTTTCGATTCCACGATATGCGAGCAAATAACGTGCCAAAAATTAGAGCCGCATAGAATCAATAACTAAGATTCTCTTAGAAATATCCCTGTAAATTGTGTCGACATAACATTTTGATCAATGTCATGAATTCAGTCTGATCGGACCCGCCGCGGCCACACTCACCATTGATCTTTAAGTCATAAATTCCAGATTGCGGCGGTCCCAGAATCCACGATCCTGGCGAGGTGTCGACCGGTGACGCGCGCTCGCCGCTCGGCCTTGGTGCCTTTCCGTTTCGCGGCAGTGCCGATCTTGCGCTCGCGCAGGTCGTGCAGCAGTGCCACCAGAACCGCGGATCGGCTCAGCGCGTACCGCATCGCAGCTTGGGACCCGGTGTTGCCTTCCATCGCGGCGGCCTCGGCAATCGCGCTCAGCGCCAGCGGGTCAGCGGGTCAGCGGGTCAGCGGGCACCAGCCAATCGAGGCCCTCGCATTGCGTCACTCAAAATGTTACCGGCTGGGATCAATGCCTCACCTGAAATGCTACCAGCGGCCGGAGCTGCATCATGTCGCCCCATCACCTGCGGAGGTGTCCATGGGCATGAATGTGATGCACACGGCTCGGGCGGAACCGGCCGCCTTTGGCGGCAGGCTGACGTTCCTCTTTTGCCGGTTGCAACCCGGCCAAGAGCGAACGGGAAGATGTCTCCGGTAACAGAATGATGTGAGGCAATACCAGGGGCCGCGTCGGGTAAATACGTGCGGCAGGATGCGCAGACAGTAGACGGTGCTCGGGTCGCCGCCATAGGTGTGGATCGCCTGCATCAGCTCGGCAATCTCGGCAGGCTGGGTCAGGGTGGCGTACTTCTCGGACTGCACCGCAGGCAGCAGATCGCCAATGTCCGCCGCCGCGTCGCGTGCGGTCTCGCCTTAAGAGTCGTAGGGGATGCTCGCCGGGGCTCAAGCACACGCCGTCCGGCACCTCACAAGTAATCGATTTAATGGCATATTCAGAAATCTTCGCGAGCGCACGAAGGGGTGGCGGCGAGATTTGACGAGTAGCTCACCGCATTGAATTTGCACTGAGCCGTCAGCGCTCGATGCTCGCGCTGAGCAGGCTCCCCACCCGCGCAAATAGCTCCTCAGCGCCGTAATCGTCCTCGTAGGCCTGCTCCGCAATCTGCTGCTCCGCGTCGAGCAACTCGCCGAGAAGCTCTCGAGCGACCGCTCCATCGCTCGGCAGCACGACCCGTTCGATGGCTTCGAGGGCGTAGCCTGCGCGGGCGACGATCTCGGCGCTGCGACGGTGGCGCACGTCGTACTCGCGCTCGCCCACGCGGAGCGCGCTGATCTCGCGGCGAACGAGGGTCGCGACCTTAGAGGAATCTGCCGCAGCGATGAAGGCCTCGGCATAGGACTGGACGCCTGGGTGGGAGGATTTGGCGACTACTTCTTCGCGCGATTGGAGGGCCGGCTTACGGGCCGCGCCGGAGCTTCTCGTGCAAGTGCCGTTTTCGCAGTGTTGGCCGATGTCTTGACTGTGTCTACCAAACGAGCGAGCGCGGACCGATACACGAGGCTCTCTTCGCGACGGTCTACGGCCATCACCATCACGATCAGCGCATTGTCTTCGACGCGGTAGACCAACCGGACGCCTTGCTTATTGATCTTGATTTTGTAACAGCCAATCAGATCCCCGTGCAAGGAGCCGCCCGGCACGTGTGGGTTGTCGAGCCGCTTCGCAAGCAGCTTTTTCAGCGGCTTCTTGATCGAGCCATCAAGAGCGTTCCACTCCTTCAGAGCCTCGGGGTGAAACAGCAGGCG
>JAKCDC010000091.1 GCA_021838635.1 Pseudomonadota bacterium | reverse complement strand
TGAACTCATCCGTGTGGCACACCCCGCTCGCCTTGATCTCCACCAGCACCTCCCCTGCCTTCGGCCCTTCCAGCTCCACAGTCACCACTTCAAGCGGTTTGCCTGCTTCAAAGGCTATAGCGGCTTTGGATTTCATGTTCGTGCTCGCATATCAGAGGGCCGCGGCGGCAGGGGGCGCAGTCTACGCGGGCCACCGCGGCACACCGCCGTTCCCGGATCCTGACGCGCGCTCGCGCCGTCGCACTGTCCCGTTTCGGAACACATTGGGCCGGTGCTGTATCAAAGTCGGCCCTGAACGCTTGCACAGGGCGCCCGCCGGCGCATAATTTGTCCCAGACGGAAGCAACCGGGGGGGCTGGATATGCTGCGGGCCATCGACAATCGTCACCGTCACGCACAGACGGCACCGCGCACAGCGCTGCGGCCCGAGGACTCAGGCACCCCGGAGTACATCCGCCGATCCTGGCTGCGCTGTCTGAACCAGTATCACCTCGACCCGAAGTCCGAGCGCGAGCCGTACGTGGTGGCGCGTCACGAGCGGCTCGAGCGCAAGGAGCACAACCGCGATCTGCTGGCGCTCGCAGACGCCGAGATGGCGCACCTGTATCACCAACTCGCCGGCTCCGGCTATTCAATCATTCTCACCGACCGCGACGGCGTGCTGCTTGATTACTACGGCGACTTCAGCTTCCGCAACGCGGCGTTTCGCACCGGGCTGGTGCTGGGTGCGATGTGGGACGAGGAGCATGGCGGCACCAACGGCATGGGCACCTGTCTGGTCGAGCGGACCCCGCTGATCGTGCACCGCGAACAACACTTCTTCTCGCGCAACAGCGGACTGACCTGCTGCGCCGCGCCGATCTTCGATCACCGCGGCGAGCTGATCGCAGTGCTCGATGCCTCCGGCGAATCCGACCGCGCGCAACAGCACACTCTGGTGCTGGTCAACATGGCCGCGCAGATGATCGAGAACCGCCTGTTCCTGCATCACTTCCGCGACGCGTGCGTGGTGCGCTTCCACAGCCGCCCGGAACTGCTCGGCACTTGGGGCGAGGGCATCATCGCGCTCGATGCCAATGGCCTGATCAGCGCCCTCGACCGCAATGCGCTGTTCCAGCTCGGGCTGAAGTCTGCGGCCGACCTGCTCGGCTCCCCTCTCGAGCGGGTGTTCACGGTCTCGCTGAATGCCCTGCTGGCGCGCAGCCAGCGCAAATCCTTCCACCCGCTGACGCTCTACGATGCTCACCACGGCGGACGGATGTTCGCCATTGCCCAAGCACCGCAGTCCAAGCGCGCCGGCAAACCGCGCGGCGCAGGTCCAGCCGGAACCGAGGCGCTCGATCCGGACCGCGGGCCGCTGGAGGAACTCGACTTCGGCGATCCGGTCATGGCGCGCAACATCCAGGCCACCCGGCGCACGCTCGCACGTGAAATCCCGATCCTGCTGATCGGTGAGTCGGGGACCGGCAAGGAGTGCTTTGCGCGGGCGCTGCACGCCTCAAGCGAACGGGCCGAAAAGCCCTTCGTCGCACTGCACTGCGGTGCGCTCCCCGACAGTGAACCGGTGGGCGCGACGCTCACCGAACAGATGCACTCGCGCATCGTGCAAGCCAACGGCGGCACGCTCTTTCTCGATGACATCGGGGAGCTGCCCGCGCCCCTGCAAGCCCAGGTGCTGCATCTGATCGAGGAGCGCGCGCTGCCGGCCGCCGGCGGCGCGGAGGCGGTCCGCATCGACGTGCAGCTGGTGAGCGCCACGCGCCGCGATCTGCATGAGCCGGTGCAGCGCGGGGCGCTGCGCGAGGATCTGTTCTACCGCCTGCAGGGCTTGGTGCTGACGCTCCCGCCGCTGCGCGAGCGCAAGGACAAGGCGGCCGTGATCCGCCATATCTTTGCCCAGGAGAGCGCCGCAACACCCGCAGTCAGCATGGGCGAGGACATGATCGATGCGCTCAAGGCATACAGCTGGCCGGGCAACATCCGCCAGCTGCGCAATGTGCTGCGCGGCATGATCGCGATGCGCGCGAATAATCAGCTCGACGCCGGCTGTCTACCGGCCGAATACGGCGCCGGCGAGGTGCATAGCGAGGAACCCCTGAGCGTCGAGGCGCAGCGCCTGAATCCCTTGGAGCGCGCCGAGCGCGCCGCGTTGCTGCACGAGATCGAACTGCACCAGTGCAATCTCAGTCGCGTCGCGCACTCCCTCGGCATCGGCCGCAATACCCTGTATCGCAACCTTCGCCGACTGCACATCAGCCTGCCGGTGCGGCGCTAAGACGCACCGACTCCGTCCCCGCAGCCCGCCACGTCTGCGGCGCGATGCCATGGCGTTTCATTTTGCGGTACAGCGTGTTGCGGCTGACCCCGAGTGCGGCCGCGGCGCGACTCATGTTGCCGCGATTGACGTCGATCACGCGCAGCAGCGCCGCACGCTCAGCGCTGCACAGCGGACCCGGATGACGGCTCAGCGCCGCGGCGCTGTGCGCGCCGCGGGCCGCGGCGATCTGCTCCGGCAGATCGCACTGGCGCACCACGCCGTCATCGCAGATCGCCACCGCAGTACGGATGACGTTGCGCAGCTCGCGGATATTTCCCGGCCACGGATAGGCCAGTAAGCTCGCAAGCGCGTCGGGCTCGATGCGCCGCGCATCAAGCTGCCATGCCGCGGGCAGTGCGGCCCGAATGACGCGCTCCTTGTCGGTGCGCATCGCGAGCGCCGGCAGTTCAAGCGTCAGGCCGTTGAGCCGGTAGTACAGATCCTCCCGGAATGCGCCGCGACTAATCATCGCGCGCAGATTGCGGTGCGAGGCGGCAAGCACGTGCAAGTCCACCGCGCAGGCGCTATCGCTGCCGAGCGGCAGGATCTGATGCTCTTCGAGCACCCGCAGGAGGCGGCTCTGCAGCGCTTGCGGCATGTCGCCGATCTCATCGAGAAACAGCGTTCCGCCGGAGGACTGCGCAATGCGCCCGCGCAACCCCTCGCGCCGCGCCCCGGTGAACGCGCCGGACCGGTAGCCGAACAGCTCGCTCTCAATGAGCGTCTCGGGGATCGCGGCGCAATTCACCGCCACGAATGGCCGGGCCGCCCGGCGGCTGACCCGATGGATGGCCCGCGCGAAGGCTTCCTTGCCGCAACCCGTCGGCCCCTGAATGAGTACCGGAATGTCCGTATCGGCGATCCGGTAAGCGCAGTGCACGTTGTGCAGCATCAGCGGATCATCGCCGGCGAGCTCCTCCAGAGTGAGTTCGGCGCCGCACGGTGCCGAATCCACGACGACACACTCGACGGCGGCGTCGCCGACGATCATCCCGCGGGAATCGTCTGTTGTGCCGATCATACGCCCCCCCTGCGCCACCGCGGCGCTGCGTCATGTGTGCCATGTCCCAGCGTGACAGTGTCACGGAACGAAGCAGGTTCAGGTCCGCACGCCGTCGAGCGCGGCGCTAGTGTGCGCGTCGCGCGGCACCGCCGGCCGGTCGGTGCGTGCGCGCCGCGCATTCTGCGGTGCCGGTTGTTCCGGAAGCGTGACAGGGTGTGCCGATCACCGCCGCCGGCCATTGATATGCACAGGCGTGCCACGATCAGATGTATGCGGCGCGCAACGAGTCGGCCAGTCGGTCTGCGTGGCACGGCGATTGCTCTGCGCAGGAGTCAGCCAAACGTATAACGCAGGGGGCTCTTCAATGAGATTTCGCAATGCGACTGTCCTGGCCGTCCTCGTGTGCGCCGCACTCAGCGCGCCCGCGGCGCACGCCATCAGCGTCAAGGCCGGAAAATGGAAGCTGTCGTTCAACGGCAACGTCAACGCACACTACATCTACTCGCAGTGCGAGAAGCACCCGAACGTGGTGGTCGGTGGCCTCGCCTGCGTGGCGAACAGCGCGTCCTCCTCGGTCTCAAACGGACTGCTGCCAGCGGCGCTCACGGTCAGCGGCTCGACGCTGCAGGACGGCTACCACATCGGCTTCACATTCGGCCTGTACCCGGGCATCAGCACCAACGACGGCGGCAGCCCGAACCTGCAGGTCGGCAGCGGCAACTTCGGCCACACCGCCCTCGGCACTGCTGGACTCGACGTCCGTCAGGCGTTCCTCACGGTCGGTAACAAGCGCTTCGGAACCATCATGGCGGGCCGCAACATCGGCCTGTTCGCCTCCGATGCGATCCTCAATGACATGACCCTGCTCGGGGTGGGTGCCGGCAATGGCAATTACGCTGCACCGGCCAACACCTCGCTCGGCTCGATCGGACTTGGCTACATCTACACCGACTGGCTGGCGCAGATCGACTACACCACCCCGACGGTGCACGGCGCGAACGTGACGGTCGGAATCTTCGATCCACTGAACACGCTCGGGCAGGTACCGGCGAATCATTCCACGCCGGGGTTCCAGGCCAAAGTGACCTACACACTCGGAAATCTGTATCTGTCGGCAAGTGGCCTATATCAACGCCAGGCGATCGCCTGTTCGGACCCGTCACTCAATGCCACCGCATGCGTGATCGGAGCGAACAACTTGCATTACAGCAGCGCCGCGTTCGACATCGGCGGCAAATACACCGCCGGACCGTTTCAGATCATGAGCTGGTACTACCGCGGCACCGGAGTCGGCACCACGGGTCTGTTCGTGAATTCGAACGACTCCCTCGGTCACCCGCGCGGCTCCGAGGGGTTCATCGCGCAGCTGACCTACACCTACGGCAAGACCAAATACGGCATCAACTACGGGCAAAGCAAGCTCGATCCGACCGCGCTCGACCTGGCGAACGGCACACTGGTCGAGATGAACGACAAGTGGACCGCTGGGATCTATCACCACCTGACCCACAATTTGCTCGTGGTCGGGGAATTCAGCCGGCTGCAGTCGACCAATGACATGGGTCAGAAAAACGCCAGCTGGAACATCAATGCCGGCCTGTTCCTGAGCTTCTGACAGACCGACAGCGCACCGGCCAGTGGTCCGGAAACGGACCACTGGCCGGTGCTCACCCTTTTTTTTCAGACCTCGGTACAATTCTCGCGGACGAGCGGTACGGTGCACTTCCGGCGGCGCCCGCGTGGAGTCCCGGACTCTGCCAGCGCAACAATACGAGCAGCCATGTCCTCAACACGCAGCCTGTCTCTCAGGCCCGGTCAAGGCCGGCCTGCACGCACCACCTGCCTCACCGCAGCCGCCACTGCGGCACTGGCGGTGAGCGGCATTCCGGCCCGCGCCGCGCCGGCACGGCGTCTGGCGGATATCGTGGTGAGGACATGG
>JAKCDC010000043.1 GCA_021838635.1 Pseudomonadota bacterium | reverse complement strand
CCCGCCGTTCGTCTCGGCCATCACCTTCGTCAGCGCCGCCGTCAGCGTCGTCTTCCCGTGGTCCACGTGCCCGATCGTCCCCACGTTCACATGCGGCTTGCTGCGCTCGAATTTCTCTTTGGACATGGAATATTCCTCAAACACGTCTTAGGGCTGTCCGCCCCGGAAAGAACATCGACCCTGGCTCTCGCCCGTTACGCGATGGAGCCCACGACCGGGATTGAACCGGTGACCTCGTCCTTACCAAGGACGTGCTCTACCAACTGAGCTACGTGGGCCCGGTGACGCATCGGACAACGTGAGCACTGGAGCGGGTAGTGGGAATCGAACCCACGTCATCAGCTTGGAAGGCTGAGGTTCTACCATTGAACTACACCCGCCGATGCCGCAGTTTCTACCCGCTCGCGCCGTCCGCAGTATTACCCGCGCCCACGCATCTCGACTTTGGTGGAGGGGGTAGGATTCGAACCTACGAAGGCGTAAGCCGGCAGATTTACAGTCTGCTCCCGTTGGCCGCTTGGGTACCCCTCCGCGAAAACGAGCCGCGTATTCTGATTTCGAGGAGCGCCGGTGTCAATGCGTTTTTGGCGCGTAAATTGCAATCCGCGCCGGACGCGCCGTCGCGACCGCCGCCGGGGGGGGCTTAGGGCGGGGCCGCGGCGGCCTTGAGCGCCGCCAGATCGGCCGGCTCCAGATGCCGCCAACCGCCGGGGCGCAGCTCCTGGGGCAGCAGCACGGGACCGTAGCGGACGCGCAGCAGGCGACTCACCTCGTGCCCTGCGGCCTCCCACAGCCGTCGGACCTCGCGATTGCGGCCCTCGTGCAGCACCACACGGTAGGCCGTATTCTGCCCGTACGGATTGTCTTGGGCGAGCGTTTCCGAGGGTCGCTGCTCGACGATGCGGTCGAAGGCCGCCGGCCCGTCCTCGAGCAGGACCCCCTGCAGCAGCCGCTGCAGGGTCTGCGGGGCCGGACGGCCCCGCACCCGCACTAGATATTCGCGCTCGATCTGCCGCGAGGGGTGCATCAGCCCATGGGCTACGGCCCCGTCGGTCGTGAACAGCAGCAGGCCGGCGGTATTGACATCCAGGCGCCCAACGACGATCCAGCGTCCGCTGCGGGGGGGCGGCAGGCGATCGAATACCGTCGGCCGGCCCTGTGGATCGCGACGGGTGGTGACCTCCCCAATGGGTTTATAGTAGAGAAGCGCCTCGGCCACAGCCGTGCCGAGGCTAGGGTTCAGTTGCAGCTTTCGGCCGTCGAGCCGGATGTCACTGTCCGTCCCGGCACGGTCACCGAGCTGTGCCGCCCGGCCGTCCACCGTCAGGCGACCCTCGCGGATCCATTGCTCTATCTGGCGGCGCGAACCGACCCCGGCACCGGCCAGGAGCTTCTGCAGCCGCATCGGGGCGACAGGCGAATTCATGGGCTGGGACTCATCCTGGGCAATACCGCGCCGCGCGCCCCGAGCGGCCGCCAGAGTGGGTCATAACCCGGCGATCTCAGGTCATAGCCGACCATTGCTTGTGGGCCTGGGCGGCGCAGAGGTAGAAATCATCGCATGATTTACGACAGCATTCTCGGCACGATCGGCCGCACGCCCATCGTGCGCATTCAGCGGCTTGCACCGAAAAACGTCACGATGTTCGTGAAGTGCGAGTATTTCAACCCGCTCGGCTCGGTGAAGGATCGCCTGGCCATTGGCGTCATCGAGGACGCTGAGCAGCGCGGCGCGCTCCAACCCGGCCAGACCGTCGTGGAGGCCACCTCGGGCAACACCGGGATCGCGCTCGCCATGGTCTGCGCGGCCAAAGGGTACCCGTTCGTGGCGGTCTTGGCGGAGAACTTCTCCATCGAGCGGCGCAAGATCATGCGCATGCTCGGGGCGCGGGTTGTGCTGACGCCCGCCGCCGAGCGTGGTACCGGCATGGTGCGCAAGGCCGAGGAACTCGCGCGCAAGCACGGTTGGTTCCTGGCCCGGCAGTTCGAGAACCCGGCCAACCCCGCCTATCACCGCAACACGACGGGGCCTGAGATCCTGCAGGACTTCGCCGGCCGGCGGCTCGATTACTTCGTCAGCGGCTGGGGCACCGGTGGCACGCTCACCGGCACAGGCCAGATGCTCCGCCTGGCCCGTCCCGAGGTGCAAATCATCGCCACGGAACCGGCCGCCGCCTCGCTGCTCGCCGGACAGCCGTTCGCCCCGCATAAGATCCAGGGCTGGACGCCGGATTTCGTGCCCTCGGTGCTCGACCGCGAAGTCCCTCACCGCATCGTTCCCGTGACGGACGCCGAAGCAATCGACGCGGCGCGCACTCTGGCACGCAGCGAAGGCATTTTCTGCGGTATCTCCTCCGGCGGTACCTTCGCTGCGGCCCTGAAGGTGGCCGCGCAGGCCGCTCCCGGCTCGGTGGTGCTCGCCATGCTGCCTGATACGGGCGAGCGCTACCTGTCCACGCCGCTGTTCGAGGGGATTCCAGAAGGCGGGGACACCGACCTGTGAGGTCAGCCGTGATTGCCATGTCCGCACCGAGATCCGACCGCTCCGAGCCCGATGCGCGGCGCTTTGCGCCCCTGCCGGAGCACTTCCCGATGTGGCGCGGCGACGTGCTGCACGATGGGCAGCTGGCGTACGAGACCTGGGGACGGCTGAACCGTGCGCGCGACAACGCCGTGCTGCTGTTCACGGGACTGTCGCCCACGGCCCACGCGGCCGCCTCCGCGCAGGATCCGCGTGAAGGCTGGTGGCAACGCATGATCGGCCCGGGTCTGGCGCTTGATACGGACCGGCACTTCATCATCTGCGTCAACTCCCTGGGCAGCTGCTTCGGTTCCACGGGCGCCGCCTCGATCAATCCGGCGACCGGCCAGCCGTACCGACTCGCCTTTCCCGACCTGTCGATCGAGGACATTGCGCGCGCCGGCCACGAACTGGTGCGCGCGCTCGGGATCCTGCGACTCGACACGGTGATGGGTCCATCGCTCGGCGGCATGGTGGTGCTCGCGTATGCCGCGCTGTTCCCCGGTGCGGCGCGCCGCCTCGTGAGCATCTCCGGCTCGGCAGCCGCCTCGCCGTTCACGATCGCCCTGCGCTCGATTCAGCGCGAGGCAATCACCTCCGATCCCGCTTGGCGCAACGGCGAGTACAGCCCGGACGCACCGCCGGTGACCGGTCTGCGCCTGGCCCGCAAGCTCGGCACCGTGACCTACCGTTCGGCCGCCGAGTGGGCCGAGCGCTTCGACCGCCAGCCGATCCGGCCGGACCTCAACGGCAGCACGCCGTTCGGGGCACAGTTCGCCGTCGAGGGCTATCTGGAGGTCCAGGCGGCTCGCTGGGTGAACGCGTTCGATGCGAACTGTTACCTGTACCTCTCGCGCGCCATGGACCGATTCGATCTGGCCGCGCACGGCGAGCCGCACGCGGTACTGCGCCGCGCCGACCTCGCTCACGCCCTGGTGATCGGCGTGGAGTCCGACATGCTCTTCCCGATCGGCGAGCAGCAGTCGCTGGCGCACGCGTTCGAGGCGAGCGGCACCGCCACGCAGTTCGCACCGCTGCCGTGCATCGAGGGGCATGACGCGTTTCTCGTCGACACCGAGCACTTCGGGCGGGTGATCGGTACCTTCCTCGCCGGCTGAAGCGCCGGACGCACACTAAGTTCAATCGCGTGCCCAAGCGTAACGATACGGGCATAATGTTGCGCGTCACAGGTCGCCAGGGCGAGAGCACCTCGCAAGGCACAACGTGGAACGACGGCTGCATACCCGGCATCGCGCGCGCACCATCGTCTTTGTCAGCGTTCCCGGCGGCTGCCGCAAACTCTGCAAGGCGGTCAATCTGAGCGCTACCGGCGTATTCATCGAGACGACGGATTTGGGGCTGCGCAAGGGGCAGCAAGTCACACTGTCGTTTGCCATCAATCTCGGCGCCGTCACAAAACTGCACCGGCGCACCGCCGTGGTCGCGCACGTCTCACGCGGCGGCACGGGATTGATGATGGAAGGTTTCAACGCGGCCCGCGCCAGCTAGCGGCGCAGGCGTCCCGCCTCGGCGGCTGCGCCGCGGGACATGTCCGAGAACAGCCAGTTCGAGGCCGCGCCGTGGAGTATGGTCACGGCCATGGAAGACGCCCTGCCCTTCGACCGAGCCATCCTGGAGCGTGCGCGTCGCAGCCGCGACGCGCGATTCGATGGTCGGTTCTACATCGGCGTGCTCTCCACCGGCATTTACTGCCGCCCGATCTGCCCGGCTCCCACGGCTCACAGCCGCCACGTACGTTATTTCGCCACCGCGGCCGCCGCCCACGAGGCGGGCCTACGGCCCTGTCTGCGCTGCCGGCCCGAGAGCGCCCCCGGCACGCCGGCGTGGCTTGGCACCTCGGCTGTGGTGCGCCGGGCCCTGCGGCTCATCCAGGACGGAGCGCTCGATGAGCTCAGCGTCGTCCAGTTCGCCGCACGCCTCGGACTCGGAGTGCGCCAGCTCGACCGTCTGTTCGCCCGCCACGTCGGTGCCTCACCGCTGGCGCTGGCCCAGACACGCCGGCTGCATTTCGCCAAACACCTGATCGACGGCAGCGATCTGCCCCTGACGAGCATCGCGCTCGCCTCCGGCTACGGCAGCGTGCGGCGCTTCAATGACGCGCTGCGCAGCGCCTATGACCGCGCGCCGCGCGAGCTCAGACGCCAACGTCGCGCTGCCGGCGCACAGCCGACGGCCGGTGAGGTAAGCCTGACGCTCGCCTATCGTCCTCCGTACGATTGGACGCATCTCAGCGCCTTTCTGCAGCTGCGGGCCATACCCGAAGTCGAGCGTGTCGAGGACGGCGAATACGCGCGGCTGATTCGCGCGGGCGAAGGACACGCGCTGATCCGGGTGCGCCCCCTCCCGGACCGAGATGCGCTCGAGCTGCGAGTGAGCGGCGCGGCACCGGGCCTGCTGCTGCCGATCAGCACCACCGCGCGGCGCATGTTCGACGTCGCCGCCGACCCGCGCCAAATCGCGCGCGACTTGGGCACCGACCGCCAGCTGCACGCGCTGCTCAGCCGACATCCGGGACTGCGCATTCCGGGTGCCTGGGAACCGTTTGAGTGTGCAGTTCGCGCCGTCCTCGGACAACAGGTCAGCGTCTCCGCGGCGCGCACGCTCGCCCAGCGGCTGGCGGGACGCTTCGGCCACCCCGTCGTAAGCGGAGTCCCCGGACTGTCACGGCTATTCCCCACGCCGCAGACACTCGTCGATGGCGATTTGCGCGGACTGGGGATCACTGGGGCGCGCACCGAAGCGCTGCGCGCGCTCGCACGCGCCGTTTTGGCAGGCGAGGTGGATTTCTCAGCGGATGCCGAGACGCTCATCGGGCAGCTGACAGCCCTGCGCGGCTTCGGCGCGTGGACAGCCGAGTACGTCGCGCTGCGCGCGCTGGGCGAACCCGATGCGCTGCCGGAGGGCGATCTGATCTTGCGCCGCATGGCTGCGGCGACGGCGCAGCCGCTCTCGGCGCGCGAACTGCGCCAAAGGGCCGAGTCGTGGCGCCCGTGGCGCGGCTACGCCACCTTTCAACTCTGGTGCGCCGCGAGTGATGCGGCACCCCGACGGGAGACGAGATGAACACGACGGATCACACCCGGTACTGGCACACCCTCGACAGCCCTGTCGGCCGGCTGTTGCTCGGCGGGGACGGCGAGCGGTTGACGCGGGTCGACTTCCAGGATGGCCCGCACCCGCTGCGGCCGGCCGCACACTGGCAGCCGTCGGCGGCGCCATTCGCCACGGCGATCGAGCAGCTCGCGCAGTACTTCGCCGGCCGCCGCCGCAGCTTCGAGCTGCCGCTCGCGCCGGTCGGCACCGATTTCCAGCGGCGCGTATGGCAAGCGCTGTGTGCCATTCCCTACGGGACGACCATCAGCTACGGCGAACTGGCAAGTCGCATCGGCAATCCACGCGCCTCACGCGCGGTAGGGCTGGCGAACGGCGCCAATCCCCTGCCCCTGGTGGTGCCCTGTCACCGGGTCATCGGCGCTAACGGTGCACTCACCGGCTTCGGCGGCGGTGTGCCGATCAAGCGCGCGCTGCTCGCTCTCGAGGGGGCGCTCCCGGCTGAACTGCCTTACGCGGCGGTCGCGGCGCAGTGAGCCTGCGTGCACCCGCGCCGTCCTCCTCGGGCGGCGCGGGTGCACAGGCAGGTCAGTCCGCGAGCGGCGCCAGGCCCGCCGCCTTCAGCTGTCGATCAAGCACCGGGACCTGCACCTGCCGCAGATGCCGCCACTCACGCAACGTCGCATCCAGCTGGCCGGACAGGATGCGGTAGGCAGCGCGCGCATCCGGGCTCGGGGCGGCATCAGCGCCATCGACCGCCTGTTGCAGGTGGTTCAGATCCTGCGACAGCAGCACCAGGCTCTTCACGTTGCGCGGCGGGCTGCCGCCGAACGCCGGCCGGTGCTGCGGGAACGGCCACTCCCCTGAGATGTCACGCGCTGAGGCGAAGAGCCGCTCGATCGCCGCATGCTGCGCACCGCCACCCTTCAGACGCAGATCCAGGACATCGAGCAATTTCACGGCAGCGGTCTCGGCCGCCGCCGCGCGCACCTGTGCCCGCTCGACCTTGCGGGCAAGCTTGAACTGACTGACCAACGCGGCCTGCAGCACATGCACACGTGGATCGGGCTTCACCGTCAGAGGCTCACGATACGTTACGCCATCCACAGTGAGCTCGACGCTATAGCGTCCCGGTGGCGCCCAGACGCCCGGGCGCTGCGGCGCCCCCACATCGTGCTCGCCCAGCCGCGCGTAGTGCAGATCCCACACCAGCCGATGCATACCGGGCGCGGCCGACGGAATCGCCGGTCGACTCGCCCACACGGGGGCGTAATCAAGCGTCCCGGCATTCGGCGGCGCGACGTGCTCGGCACTGCTGTAGCGGCGAACCTGCCGGCCGCGTGCATCACGGATCGTGATGGTGACCGGTCCGGTAATACCCGCCGGCAGCAGGTAGTCGATGTACGCGCCATTCGGCGGGTTGGCGGCCATCGGCTCGTCCTTGGGAAACGGCGTCCCCGTGAAGCCCGCAGGCCGCAGCCGGATGGCGGCAGCCGGTTTGAACAGCGTGACCGCCCCCGGTCGCACTTTGCCTATCTGCCGCAGTGCGCTGATGTCGTCCATGATCCAGATGCCACGTCCATGGGTCGCCAGCACCAGATCGTCATCGTGGACCTTCAGGTCGCGCACCGAGCTCACCGGCAAGTTCTGCTGCAGCGACTGCCAGTGCGCGCCGCCGTCGAAGGAGACGAACACGCCGTATTCGGTGCCCGCATACAGCAGCCCCGGCTGGTGTGGATCCTCGCGCACCACGTTCACAAAATCGTGCCGCGGGATACCCGCGGTGATCAGCCTCCAGGTCCTGCCGTCGTCGTGCGTCACGTAGATGTACGGCGTCTCATCGTCGAGCCGGTGCCGATCGATGGCCAGATAGGCCGTGCGCCGGTGGAAATACGACAGTTCGATGCCGGCGACCTTGGACCACGGCGTGAGCGCCTTGGGCGTCACATTGACCCAGTGCGCGCCGCCGTCGGCGGTGCGCCACACCAGACCGTCGTCAGTGCCGACCCAGATCACCTGGGTGCTGACACGCGAGGGTGCAATCGAATAAATCACCCCACGTCGCTGGCCGACGTCGATAGTGTCCTTGGCGGTGACTGCCCCGACGTTCGGCGGCACGCCCGGATCCTTGCGGCTCAGGTCCGGACTGATGCGCCGCCAGTGCCGACCGCCATCGGCGGTGCTGAACAGGTATTGGTTGGCGAAATACAGCGTCTTGTGATCGTACGGGGAAAACACCAATGGCAGTGTCCAATCGGTGCGGTAATGCGCATCCGGATAGTCGAGCATGGGGTCGACATCCCGCACCTGACCGGTGCGCAAGTCGAGCTTGCGCACCGTAGTGGTCTCGCCCGTGCCGTCGCCGTAAATGATGTTGGGGTTGCGCGGATCGGGAACGACGTTACCGTTCTCCCCTCCCGGAGTGATTTCGCGGAACTCCTCGAGCGTGATCCCATCGCCGTTGATCGTGCGGCTCGGCAGCGCGAACGCGCCGGAGTCCTGCTGCGAACCGTACACCCAGAACGGGAAACGGTTATCGACACTGATGTGGTAGACCTGGGCGGTCGGCTGGTTGTACCAGCTGCTCCAGGTCTTGCCACCATCGAGCGTGACCTGCGTGCCCTGGTCGCTGCCGAGGATCATGCGGGCCGGATCGGTCGGGTCGATCCACAGCTGATGGAAGTCATCGCCGGTCGGATCGCCCTTCAGTGCAATGAAGTGCGCGCCGCCGTCATCGGAGCGCAGCACAATGGTGTTCATGACGTACACTCGCTGGGCGTTGCGCGGATCGACCGTCAGCGCGCAGAAATACCAACAGCGCGTGAAGATGCGCCGGTCGCGCGACACATGTCGCCAGTGCACCCCGCCGTCCTCGGAACGGTACAGGCCACCGGTTTTCCAATTGCCGTCGACCAGCGCGTAGAGCAGGTTCGGCTGGGTCGGGGCCACCGCCAGTCCGATGCGGCCCGGGTGTGCGGGAAAGCCGTTCCCAGTGATGTGCGTCCAGTGGCTGCCCCCATCGTGCGACACGTACAGGCCGCTGCCCGGGCCGTTTGAGGGCGGATAGACGCTCCACGGCGGCCGGCGGGTCTGCCACAGCGCAGCGTACACGGTCTGGGGATTTCCGGGCTTGAACACCACGTCATCCGCGCCGGTATTGGCGTTGAGGTACAGCACCTTCTGCCAGTGCCGCCCGCCGTCGAGCGAGCGAAACACGCCGCGCTCGGGATTCGCACCGTACGGGTGGCCGAGGGCGGCGGCAAACACGATGTCGGGGTGAGTCGGGTTGACGATAACCCGTGCGATCTGGCGCGTCTGGGTGAGTCCGATGTGCTGCCAGTGTCGCCCGCCGTCGGTTGACTTGTACATTCCATCGCCCTGGGCGATGTCCGAACGCATGTCCGCCTCGCCGGTCCCGACGTAGAGAATCTTGCGGTCGGAAGGTGCGACGGCGATCGCGCCGATTGAGCCCACCGGCTCGTGGTCGAAAATCGGCCGCCAAGTGCGCCCGGCGTCCTCACTCTTCCACACCCCGCCGTCGACCGAACCGAAGTAGAACACCCGGTCATTGCCGGGAATGCCCGTGACCGCCAGCACGCGGCCGGCGCGGAACGGTCCTATCAGGCGCCAGTGCAGGGCCTGATAATCGGCGTGGGGTACCGCTGCGGCCGGGACCGAGGGCATCGAGTCCGCGGCGCACGCCAAGGCGGCAACGGCCGCACCTAAGACCAGCATCGCTCCAATACGCACTCGCACGGGCAGCCTCCAGGGTGTCTAAGGAGTGAGCGCCGATGCGACCCGCCCGGCGTCCGGAGCCGCTGAATCTAGCCGTTCACCCGGAATTTTGCGCGCCTCATCACCAGGCGCACGTTCAGGCGAGCACTCGCCGCGATGAGCCGTGCGCGGTCGCCGGGGGCTGCTATTCTCGGTGGCGGCGCACGAGGCACGTGAGCGCGGAGTGAAAGCGATGAGCGAACAATCCCTGGTGACCCACCGCGGCGGCTGCCACTGTGGGCGGATACGCTTCGAAATCCAGGCGCCGGCGGCGCTCGAAGCCTCGGAGTGCAACTGCTCGATCTGCAGCAAGTCAGGCTACCTACACGTCATCGTGCGCAGTGAGCACTTCAAACTACTCTCGGGCCAGGACGCGCTCAGTACCTACACGTTCAACACCGGCACCGCGCGGCATCTGTTCTGCTCGGTGTGCGGCATCAAGTCATTCTACGTGCCGCGCTCGCATCCGGACGGCTTCAGCGTGAATGCGCGCTGCCTGGATGCGGGCACGGCACACGAACTGACGGTACACGCGCTCGACGGTCAGAACTGGGAGCAGAGCTACCCGCAGGGCCGGGGCAGGTTCGAGCGCTGAATCCGCCCCGCCGCGCGGTTCAATAGCGGTCCCGGATCCAACGGCCCCCGACCATCCGCCAGCCACGCCGGGTGTGCACCCAGCGCCGGGGCACCCAATGAAACCCCGGCCGTGGCGGCGCCCAGCGGCCCCGCACCCAGACATAGCCGCGCGGAGCCCAGCGCCAATAGCCGCCGATCCACACGTAGCCCGGAAACGGTGGCGTTCCGTAGTACTGCACCGGAGGAGCAGGCGGCGCGATGTGCACGAACGGCCCGTAGCGGCCGGGCGGTGTGACCACGCACGCGCTGAGCGTGAGGGACAGACCAGCGGCGAGCGCTGCAATGACGGCAAGGGTGGGAGACCTTGGCATTTGGACCTCATACCCCCCGAAAGGGGATCTGACTGGCTAGAACGCCGATCGGTCTCGGCGGTGCACCGGCGCGCGGCCGGGGTCCAAGCTTTTTTGCTGGCCGCGGGGCATCGCCCCGCGGCCGGCAGTTCGCTCAGGTCAATGGAACTCGTGAGCAATCACATCGGCGATCACGCCCGTGGCGACGGCCGCGAGCACCGCATTACCGTCGACCCGCACCCAGTAATAGCCCGGCGGCGGCGGCGCCAGATGATAATAAGCCGCATCCGGAATGATATACGCGGGCGCCCGGTAGTCGATCGGCAACCGATCGCCGCGTCGCCAGACCCGGTAATAGTAGCCCGGCGGCCGGCGGTACGCGCCATTGTCGAAATCACCCCAGCGCCGAGCGCGCCATCGTGGGCGATCATGTTCACGGCGCCAGTCGCGGTGTTCGCGCCAATCACGGTGATCGCGGTGATCGCGGTGATGCCACTCACGATGGTCACCCCCATCGTGGTGCCCCGCCCAAGGCGGCGGATCAGCCAGCGCCAGCGCGCTCGTCAGCAGCGACAGCATCATGCCGGCGATAATCAAACGTTTCATGGAAGGCTCCCCATCATGCGGCGTCGAGCCGCACAGAGAGGATCGCGTACCCTGCCTGAGCGCCCGCTGAATGGATCCGCCCCCCCTTCTCCTGCGGAGCGGCTCGACGGCCGCCGTGGAATATGTCGCCTACGCCACGCCGCGGTGAGACCCTCCTGACCGAATGACGGCCGAGCTTCAAGCTCAGCCTCTGCTACGGACACGATACAGAAAGCGGCTGCAGCAGCGCCCACGCGCGGACGCTGCTAGAGTTTGCGCCGCCCGTCCCCACCGGGACCGCCCACCCGAACCCGACACTATGAGCACCCAGCTGAAAGCCGGATCCCTGTCCTTCATCGAGTCCCTCGTCATGGGGGTGGCCGGCAGTGCGCCCGGCTACTCCATCGCCGTGAGCACCGTCGCGCTACTGGCCGCCGCCGGTACGCTCGCACCCGGCGCGCTCATCATCTTCGCCGTACCCATGCTCGGCATCGCGGTCGCCTACAAGGCGCTGAACCGGCACACGGCGCACGCCGGAGCCGCCTATCAGTGGACGTCTGCGACCTTCGGACCGCTGCTCGGCTATTTCTCCGGGTGGGCCTTGCTGGTCGCGTCCATGGTGTTCATGATCACCGGCTCGCTGCCCATCGCGACCTCGACGCTCGACTTCATCAACCCGGCGCTCGCCAGCAACGTGATGCTCACCACTGCGGTGGCGACCGTCTGGTTCCTGCTGGTCGCGCTGGTGCTGATCAAGGGCATCGAGATCACCAGCAAGGTCCAGCTGATCCTCAGCTCGATCGAACTGGCGATTCTCGCGCTGGTGCTGATTGCGGCGTTCGTGCACGCCGGCTCCGTACCGCTCGCCAACCCCTTCAGATGGTCTTGGTTTGGACTGCACTACACACCGGCAGCCCTGTCCGGAGCGGCCTTGGTTTCAATTTTCTTCTATTGGGGATGGGACGTCACCGCCAACCTCTCCGAGGAAACCCGCAATGCCGAGCAGACCGCAGGCAATGGCGGGTTTTCGTCCGTGTTCGTCACGATCGGCTTCTACGTCGCTTTCACCCTCGCGACGCTATTCCTGTTCTCCCTGCAGGATGCGCGCAACGTTTCGGACAACATCATCTACGCCATCGCGCTGCGCGCCGGACTAGGCCGTGCCGGAGCGCTGTTCGCCTCCATTGCCGTCATCCTCTCGAGCATCGGCACGCTGGAAACGACCATGCTGCAGTTCTCGCGCACGCTGTTCGCGATGGGGCGCGACGGCGCCATGCCGCCGGTGTTCGGTGTTTGCAGCCCGCGCACCCAAACACCGGTGCGTGCGATGTACCTGCTGATAGGTATCGGGCTCGCCGTGCTATGGGCGGCGAGTCTGATGCCGAGCGTCAACGACATCATCCAGGACAGTGTCAATGCGATCGGCGTGCAAGTCGCCTATTACTACGGCTTGGCGGGATTGGCCGCGGCCTGGACGTTCCGCTCGCTGTACAAGGAGTCCGTGCCGCGCTGGCTCGGCGTTGCGGTCTTCCCGTTCCTGAGTGCGGCTTTTCTCATCGGCATGGGACTATATGCCATCACGACCTTCAACCTGCTCACCAAGGCCGTGGGCCTCGGCGGCCTGGCAATCGGTATCGTGTTCTTCCGGCCGCGCCGGCGCGTCACGCCCGCCTCGGTGGTGACCGCGCCAGAGTGAGGCGACGCACCCGACGGACGACAATGACCAGAACCTCGCACGTCTCCCGATCCGGCACGTGCATGCACCGACCAGCAACCTTTCGTCGGTCGTGCCCCCGTCGACCCGGACTCCCCGACGTTCACCGCGGCTATTAAATGGGCGGGGCGAGAGGCGTTTCGGATATGTTCAAGAATTCGCCCGCAACGGATTTCGTGCGGCCAAGGATCGGGGCATTACCGCGCGCCCGATCGGGCGCGCAAGCGTCGATGAGGACGCGGTTTGCGCAAACAATTCAGCGGCGCACGTCAGCGCCGCGCAACTGACGGCAGGACCATCACTTGCGCGAGGAGCGTATTTAAATGAAGGTGACAATCCTCGATGACTATTTTGATACGCTCAAGTCGTTGCCCTGTTTCGACCGCCTGTCCGAGCACGAGGTCGTTGTCTGGAACGATCATCTGCAGGACGAAGATCGGCTGGCCGCACGGTTGCTCGACACCGAAGCCCTGGTGCTGATACGCGAACGCACGAAGATTGGCGCCGCCCTGATCAGCCGACTGCCGAATCTGCGCCTCATCAGCCAACGCAGTGTCTATCCACACATCGACGTCGCTGCGTGCACACACGCCGGCATCATCATTTCCTCCGACCTGCACGCCGGAACACCGTCGTATGCGACCGCCGAACTGACTTTCGGCTTGATCATCGCCGCGGCACGTCAGATCCCGCAGCAGATGGCCTCTTTGAAAAGTGGACGATGGCAATCCGGCGTCGGGACGAGCTTGCGTGGTAAAACGCTTGGAGTCTTTGGCTATGGACGGATTGGCCAAGCGGTTGCCGAGTACGGGCGTGCGTTCGGCATGCGCGTGCTGTTCTGGGCGAGCGATGCATCCCGAGCGCGGGCGCACGCCGATGGCTGGGCCATTGCCGAAAGCAAGCAGCAATTTTTCGGGCTCTGCGATGTGTTGTCCTTGCATTTGCGGCTCGTCGAGGCGACCCGATGCATCGTGAGCGCCTCGGACTTGGCCCTCATGAGACCCTCAGCGATATTCGTCAATTCCAGCCGCGCAGGCCTGATTGAGCGCGGAGCGCTACTGGCGGCCCTGAGACTCGGTCGCCCTGGTTTCGCAGCCATTGACGTATACGATCACGAGCCGCTCCTCGATCCGAGCGATCCGCTTCTGACATTGGATAATGTCATCTGCACGCCACATATCGGCTACGTGACGCGAGAGGAGTGGAATCTTCAGTTCACGGATGTCTTCGAGCAAATCAACGCGTATGCGGCTGGATCACCCATCAACGTCGTCAATCCAGAGGTCCTCTCAAGAGACGTGCCATAGGATACCGGCCAGCCCCGATCTTGCGGATGAGACCTCGAGGGATGCGGTTGCGATATCTTGGCACGCGCCCGGGGGAGCGACGGCGCTTGGGATGAGCGATGGCAGGTTCATTTCTCGTCTTGTTCACGGCCCGACCGCGGCTTCAGAATGCGCCCTCGACTGGCGGCTAGGCCGTTATTTTGCGCGCCAGAGGACACTGTTCGACTCCACCGCAGCGCGCCCCTGGTCATTGTCCCGCCAAAGCACTCCCGCGCACCACAAATTCCCGCAAGATTCCCGCCGACCACCGTTGCCTTTGGTCGAAGTGTCCAAGCGAAGCTTCTCTCGGATGCTGCACGAGGCCGTAGCGCGCAGACCCACGCGTCTCGCTCAGCCGCCTGCCCGCCATTCCATGAACTCAACCATTACCCGCTCGCGGGGAACCATCTCCTGCTCCAGGCGTCCCCTCGGCAGTTTACGCAAGTATACATACAGCTCCCGCTCGGGGACCGTGAGTCCGTTGGGCAGTTGCTCGTCCGCAGGAGTGCTCTCGACGACCGCTGATGTTGGGGCGAGAGCGTCGAAAATCGCACGGCTCATCAAAAGCGATTGGAGATGGGGTTGTCGCTCGCGGGCGCGCGACAACATCAGCAGCCCCCAAGTGTCCACGTCACCCCAATAGGCGAGGCGCCTGCCCTGAAGCCATGCGGCGCGCAACCACTCGAGGTTGAGGCCGGCGCCCAGGACGGCCACGGTATCGGGCAGAGACGGAAGCTGATGCAGGCAGCGCTCGTTCTCCACGATCACCAGGTGCGAGCCAGGCAGGGGCTGTGCCGAGATTTCCCGCGCGCGTACGCGTTGCTGCGCGAAAGGCAGCAGACCGGGCGCGAGCGGCGCGACCAAGAGCCAGTGCTCGCTATCATCGAGTGCCTGCAGAAACGCCTCGAGCCCGAGATCGCTCACCTGCGCGTCAAACCGGGCATCAAGGAGTTGCACGATGAGGGCACGGTGCCGCTCGAAAAATTTGCTGTCGACGCCGCAGACACCGAGGGCGCGCAGCGGTCGGCCTGCCGCGCATCCCGGGGTCAACATGCGGGCAAGCTCGATCGCTTTGGCAATCTCCGCTTCCGACCTGTCCTGCAGCAAGTGTCGTTGACGGACAAGCGTCCGATGGAACACCGGATCGGCGGTCGCCACCAGCCGACTCAGCCGCTCGAACTCGTTGCGGATGGCCGGCTCAGCGCAAGCCTCCGACCACTCCGAGGGGCTGTCGAGCACCCAGCGAACCGGCACCTCGACCGGTTCGGTCCCACCGCGGAAGATAACCGGCTCCCAGAGCACCCGACCGACTCCGACCGCTCGCCAGCGCTTGAGGTGCTCACGCACATCCGTCGTGCGCTGCGTGAACTGCGCGGCGCTCGGTTTGCCTATGGAGAGTGAGACGGGCCACGAGTGCGCTTCGAGCAGCCGCTGCTCCCTGGTGTGCGCGACTTCCCATTGCCTGGCCCAGCGCAGCGCGAGCTCAGCCGGCGATTTCATTCGGGCCGCCGGCGCGTCGTCGCGCGTGGTCTTCGAGCTCCTCCCAGGTGATGGAGGTAAGGCTTGCCTGACGGCCGCGCCGATGGACCAGAATTGCGGAACGTGTGTGGGCGCGCAGCAGCCGCAGCTCCTTGTTTGGGGTGACGAACAGCGGATGCAGCCCGAACTCATGCAGGGCGGAAATGATCCGGCCGGCCACCGCCTGGGAGCTCTTGGAGAAGGCTTCATCGAGCACAATGGTGCCGAAGAGAGGGCGTGCACTACCGTCTGGACAAAGAGCGTAGCTCAGCGACGCCGTCAATACGTAGCTCGCGATGATCTCCTTTTCACCGCCGCTGCCCCCCTGGGAGCCCGTGCGGACTTCCTTCACGGCGCCGCTTGCCCGCTCGATCACTGACACGGTGAACGTCAGCCGGTACCGGGGATCAAGCAGCGCCCGGGCGCTCAACGTCTTTTTCCGGTCGCTGGCATCACGCAGGATGGCAACGATGTTCTGCAGGGCACGGAAATGGCTCTCGCCTTGGTCGTCTTTGACTTCGGCCGAGCGTAGATGACGCTGCGCCTGCTGCAGCGTCCGCAGGCTCTCGTGCACGATGCGTTGCGGCACGAGTCGCAGGTAAGAGCCGGGATTGAAGTCGACTCGCCGCAATGTCCGGTTGAGATCCTCGATACGCTCCTCGATCAGCGAGACCTCGTTCTCGATGGCACTCAGCAGCTGCGTGACGCCCTGATCCGAGGATTGATTGAGATAGCGCAGGAAGCGCTGCAGCTTCTCCGGAAGGGCCTCCTCCGAGAGCTGCCGCAGGCGCTCCAGATACGCGGGCACGTCCTGCATCTCTTGACCGACTTCCGCGAGGGCACCGGTATCCACCTTCTTCGCGGCGCCCATTTGTCGCACCAGAGTTTGCTCGCAGCTGTTCAACTGCGAAGCACCTGTCTCGAGCGCGTCCTGGACGGTTTTCGTGGCCTCGAGCTCCAGCTCCGACAGACTTTCGAGGACGTCGCCGTCAGGAATCGGCAGATGCCGCTCCGCGAGGAGACGTTGCGGATTCGTGAGACCGGCGCCGATCTTGTTGAAGGCCCGCTCGCGCCGCGCTGCGATCTCCTGCCGTTTCCGGTCGAGGTCGCGCTTCGCCGCATCGTTGTCACCCTCCTGTTCGCGAAGTTTTTTGACCTGCCCATCGGCCTGCGCCCAGCGCAGGCGGGCCTTCTCGGCGTCTCCCGCCGGATCGCTCAACGCCTGCAGCCGCGACTGCAACGACTCCAGTGCCTGCTGCGCACCCGGCAGATCGATGGTGTCGAATTCCGCAGCGATGAGCGCCTGCAACTGGGCGAGAAGATTCCCGGTCGCTTCGGCGCGCGCTCGGGCAGCCTCGTAGGCCGACTCGGCCTTTCGCAGCGAGTCCTCGACTGCGGTCATTTGTCCGCGCAGCTGGGCGAGACGGTCTTTGTTGTCAAAACCCGTCATCCAGTCTTGATCGAGCCGCCGCTGGTCCTGTTTCTCGAACAAGCCACGCCGGTCGGAAATGAGGCCCTGCTCCGTCAGGCCGTGCGGGGTATCCTGCAGCTGCTCCGGCGAGGCAACGCAGTGCCGATCGATGCCGCCGAGCCACGCCTTCAAGGCGTCCCGGTAGGGATGCTCCCTATACCTGAGCTTGCCCGTGAATCCGTCCGGGAAAAATCGAAACTCACCGTGCGCGGTCTCGACTTCCAGCACGCGGACGTGCAGCCGGTTGTCACGGTGATTGATCCAGCGCAACGCTGCCTTGATAGCTTGCGGCGGTATCATGATGCGCGTGCGATGGCCTCCGATAGCCCGCTCGATCGCACCCCGCCAGCGGCTCTCCTCGGATTTGACCTCGATCAACTCGGCAACGAAGGGAACGGCGTGCTCCTCGAGCCCGAGCTGTTCGGCAAGCTCGCTGCGGAAGAGTTGATATGGACCCGGCAAGTTGGACCCGGGCCGCCCCAGGGCCTGATCAAGCTCCACCTTGAGCTCATCGCGCGCCTGTCTCTCACGCTGCTGCGCAGCGCCGAGTTCCCACGCCTCCTGCTTCTGACGCTCCTGCAGCGCCTGCTTCTCGGCCTGAAGCTCGCGTGCTCGTTGCTGGTTCGCTGCCAGCGCGTCTCGAGTCAGTGCAGCATCCAACTCCAGAAGGCCAGCCAGACGGCGATAGTCCTTTGCATTGCGGGCGCAAATCGCTACGAGCTGCTCCTGCGATTGGATCTGTTGGCGGAGTTGTTCGATGCTGGCACCGCCCGCCTTGAGATAGATGTCCCGCAGGGTTTCGGCTTCCGATTCCGCCATCTTGATCTGGGCGCACAGCGCCTCTGCCCGGCGCCGACGCTCTTCTGTCTCCGTGTCGATCCGAGCCAGCCGCTGAGTCGCCAGACGATGCGCCGCCTCTGCATACCAGCCGGGCAGGATGTCTTTGATCTGTCGTTGCAGGTCGAGATGCCGCGCCAGGGTTTCGCGCTTGCGCCAGCTCTCCTCAATCGGCCGCAAGGAGTGCTGCTGCTGCCTCGCGATCTCTAGTTCGCCATGAATGGCGGCCAAGTCATCGAACTCCTTGGCCACCTCCGCGGCGCGATCGAAGGCCGACGTGTCATCCAGCACGAGCTCGCGGAAGACTTCATCGATGCTGTTGAGCTGCTTCAGCCCCGCGGCGCGATTGAGCAGCGTGAAGGCATTCTCGCCGACCTCGAAAAAGCGCCGCAGGTGCGAGAGGTACTCTTGCTTGTTGCTCGTAACATGGAGGCCCGAGGTCTCGCGCGCATGCTGCTTGAGCGCACGCGCCCCGCCGGCGTGGTGAATCTCGAGCCACTGGTCCAGCCCTTCGCTCGCCGCCTCGGAGTAGATCCAGAGCCGGCCGAGGTCTGCCGCCGCTAAGCTGGTGCCGTCCAGCCAGAAGACAGCGCCAATCACCAGTTGCTTCTCGCCATTGCTGAATCGGGCGGCAATGCCGCTGACGGTCTTGCCCTGCCGGGCGATGTGCTCGTTATCGCCGCTGTTGTTGCCAGCGCCGGACACGCCACGGATGTAGGACAGGAGATCGCGATCGCTCTCATGGCCACCGGTTGATGCCAGGTTGTAGCGGGGATTGGCCGCGATGAGCGTCATCAGGGCGTCGACGAGCGTGGTCTTGCCGCTGCCCGTCGGCCCGATGATGGCAGTGCCTGCCAGGTCGATCTGGGCGGAGTGCCGGCCGGCGAACGAGCCCCAGTCGAAGAGCTCGAGATGCGTGATGACGAAGGTGGGCGGGTCCGTCGAACCCGTCTCGGTGGCCGTTTGCACGTCCACTACGCGTCGCCCCCGTTTAGCGCTTCCTGGGACTGCCCTGCGCTGTCGCCGGGTTCGCCCACCGGCCTACCGGTACTATCATCCTGCCGTTGGCTGCCGCTCGCTTCCCGTCGGAAGGCACCGAGGAGGCTGTGGAGATTCTCGGGGCTGGCCAGATGGGCGATGATCGGGCGGATCGCGACCCGATTGTGCTCATCGGGTTCGGAAACGATGCCATGGACCTTGAGCTGCTCCAGGAGGTTGCGCAACCGCTTCTCTTCCTGGGCGTCGCTGCCGAGGTCCCCCAGGTAGAGCTGCAACTGCGGCAGGAGGTCTTCGAGCGCGACCAACGCCTCGGTCGAACCGACCCCCGCTTGCTGCTCATGGGCGACGAACTGCTGACGCAGAACGGCGATCAACAACGACTGCTCGAGGTTGAGCCGCTGGCGCCGCACCAGAGGGTGCGACCATTCTCCCTCGACGCCATCGAAGACCTGATCGGCTACGACGATGTACGCCAGACCTCGAATCTCATCGACACGCATGGCGAGATCCAACGGCTCGAGCACCCGGCCGAGGGCGTCGCGCTCTGTGAGTGCGGTCCGGTAGAGATTCGGCTTTCGTTGTTCCTCGAGCAGGCCGTACTTCAGCAGCTCGAGCGCCACATCCTTGATCTGGCGTGGGGTGTACGAGACCTGGACCGCCGAAGCGGCATCCCGATCCAGCTCCCGAGGGCTAATGAACTCAGGGTCAGCGGTAGCACCGGCGTCCGTCGTTTCGACGCCTTCCGGTCTCGCGGTAAGCCGGTCGAAGATATTGGCCATGTCTATGGCTCCCACTCGAGACACGCCACGGCCGTGGCTGTCAGTTCGATCTTCGGCACGTGGAAGCGCAGTGTTGCGCCCTCTTTCACCTGCACGTCAACTGATTCTCGTTCACTGCCGACCGGTACATCGGCTTCGCGCGCCAGGCTGAGCCACAGAGCGATCGTCTCCAGGTCGTGGGTCGGAGGAAGATGCCGCGCGAGACCGCCGATGCCGAGCGGCGCGTCAGCTTTGTGCAGCAGCTCCAGTGTCTGTTGCAGCAGCGCATGACGGTCCAGACCGTCGAACGCAGACCAGAAGTCTTCCTCGACCTCGTCGAGACTAACCGACTGCCGCTTAAGCTCCAGTTCGTGTTGGCCGTTCTCGTCAAGCGACTTGAAGAGGAGACGCTCGACGAGCGGCAAGGCGCCATTGGCGATCGCGACTGGCGGAAGAGGGCCAGCTTTGCGTCGCAGCGACTGACTTTCCCAGTCCATGTTCAGCGCCTGTTGGAAAATATCGTTCAGCAGCACGCCGACGCGATGGTGCTCGGCGGCGAGCCCGGTTTTCAGGAATCCCTTTACGTCGCGCTCGCTACGCGCCCGGGCCCGAATAACTGCGGCCGATTCCTTGACGAGACGCATGATGAGCCAGCGAAGCTCCACCTGTTGTATGCGGGTCAGGGCGGACTGGGTCGCAGGATGCCGCAGGATCGTGCGCAACCGCTGTTTCATGTTGTCCAGCTCGACGGAATGGCCGAGCTGCTGGTGAAACGCGTGGAACACGCGCCCCTCTGCGCTGTCGAGCAGATCATCATGTCCGTCGAGTAACTTGTCCACGATCTCGCCGCGATGGGTCTGCTCGGTGACGATGGTCTGGCGCAACTGCCGGTCGGCTTCGCGCCAAGAGTCCTCGACCCGACGGAAATCAGCCCGCAGACTGCTCGCCAGGGCGTAGACCTCGCGAATGCGCTCCGCAGCCTCTGCACCCTGCAGCACGACGAAGTGGCCCTGCTCGACGGCCGCCAACTCGCGCTCCAGTTCGGCGAGCTTGTGCCGTAGGTGGACGGTGCGGCTGTGGGGGTCAGGATTGAGGCTCGAGTCGAGGCCCTCGATCTCTCGCTGCACCACCGACAGACGTGACGCCGTCGAGGTCATGATTCGTCCGCCGAGCGCGGTCACGAAGCGCAGCGCCTCCTCGAAGGCATCGGTCGGATACACGCGCCCTTCTCGCTCTACGACCAGCGAGAGCTTGATCCAGCTCCTCAGCTCTTTGCGCGCCTGCGCGGCAAAGTCCTCCTCGCCGATCTCAAACTCGCCCGCGTTAGCATGATCCGCGAGCATCTCCGACAGGGCACGGAGCGCGTCGTCGAGACCGACACTGTCCTGACCGTGTTCGAAGAGAGTCTGCAGACAGCTCAGGATCAGCGGCGCGCGGCGCGCGGCCAAGAGCTGCCAGGCCGGGTGGTGATGCCTGGCATGGATGTACGCGTCAGTACGTTCTCGAATCTCAGCTTCCATATAGGCTGTGACCCCCGCCCTCGGCCGCTCGCGGGCGAACGCCCCGGTGATATCGGAAGGCAGATTACCCGATAGGCATTCGGTGCTCTATGCGCCAATACCACTCCCATATCTGGCGCAATATTATTGATGCGCCATAGAGACGTATTCTATTGGTGCATAAATTGAATTTGCGCCAAAAGGCCGTACCAGAATTGCTTCCCGATGGCCTTCTCGAGCGCGTCACCGACCACGCCGGCCGCTGACCCCAAAGGCTTGAGCCTGGCTGAGCTGCAAGAAGCGCTCAAATATATCGTGAGTCGTCGGTCACTGCGGCGCCGGCTGGATGTGTGGGCGCGTTCCGGTCCGATCAAAGCCGAGGGCATCCGTCGGATGCGCCGATATCTTCCGGCCGGCAACAGTACCGTGGCGACAGCTGGCGCCAACGTGGTACGACCCGCCAGCGCTTCGGAGCCGGAAGCCGTCACATCAGCCGTCGCCGTTTCTGCAGCGGGTCGGCAGGTCCAGACCCTCGTTCACAGGCCGATCGCCGAACGCGATGGTGGCATCCAGGCTGCCGTATTGGATTTGCCAGCGCACGCGGCGGAGAGTCTCTGTCCGAACTACTAAGAGATCCTTAGAAGGGGTTCCCTTGCATTACTCGGCAGCAGAATTGGCGCGCCAGAGTCCTTGCACTGTCAAGGATGTCAATTGGTAGCAGCCGAGGGACTTGAATCTTCTACCACCGGTTTTCGAAGCAGCAATCTGGCGTTCTATTGGCTTATGATTCAATCAGTTGCCGCGCTTTCCCGCCCCGTTCCCAGTCTCACCGCGGCGCAATGACGGCACAGCACATTGGGGCGCTGCACATTCCTGGCGCGGGCGGCTATGCAACAGGCACAAATTGATGTTTCTCCCCAATTCTCCTGCTAATATATTAGCGGGAATTCTCGTTCGAATATGGCGAGGAGCATATGGCTGAACATTCCGCGACTCTCTCGTCGGGTGATCTGGATTATCTGCCGGGCGACAGCGCGGCGGAGAAGCGGTCGCTGGCGAAGTGGTACGCGGCTGCCCAGCTTGCACTGGCGCGCAATCGCCCTCTGACCACAGCGACCACCCCGCCTCCCGGACGCCACCACGCCGCGGAGCTCGCGACTGCCGAGCTTGACGCATTGCGTAGCGTCGGCGCCTTCAAGGACGATGTGCTCGTCGGCGCCGATAACGATCCCCTCATACGCAGCCAAGCGCAGTACATGGCGCTGCTCGAGGGAAGCCTGTCGACGCCCGAAGCCGCCAAACTCTTGCGTGTGGACGTGAGCCGAGTGCGCCAGAGACTTCGGGAGCGGTCGCTCTTTGGCCTGGAATACGAGGGAAGCTGGCGCCTGCCGCGTTTTCAGTTCGAGCGCCGTCTCGTCATCCCGGGTCTCGCCCAAGTCCTGAAGGCGCTCCCGTCGGATCTCTTCCCATTGGATGTGATCGATTGGTTCCTGCTACCTGATCCGGAACTCCAGTCCGAGAGCGATGCGTCTCCTCTGAGTCCTCGCGAATGGCTGCTTTCGGGCCGGGCGATCGAGGCCGTGGCGAGGCTCGCCCGTGACCTGACGCGCGCCTGAGGCCGGTGAGCAAGTTTCCGGAGCCGCCCGGTGTCGAGGCGCTATGCCAGATTGCGGCCGAGACTCTCGAGCTGCCCGCTGGCACGCCCTTGGCGCGCATCTACTTCTCCGCGGGCCCGTATCCTTCGCATTGGAACCGATTCCGTCACGTGGGACCCACCGCGGCGCGCTGGGACCATCATCTACCCGGTTCAAGCGACGAGCCGACCGAGCAAGACCGAGCCGTGCTCTACTGTGCGCCCCAGGTGGACACCTGCGCGGCAGAAGTCTTCCAGGCGACCCGTCGGATTGACCGGATCCGCAACGCGCCTGCCCTCGCCGTCTTTGCCCTGCACATGCCGGTCACCTTGCTTGACCTGCGCGGCGCCTTCGCCACGAGGATCGGCGCTTCCACCGCAATTCATTCCGGGCCGCGCTCCCGTGCGCGCGCCTGGGCACGGCAGTTGTACGCAGCCTATCCAGATGTTCAAGGCTTCCAATTCGGCTCATCGATGAACGGGCACGCCCCCGCGATCGTGCTCAACGAGCGCGCGCAGGGAGCGCTGCCCAAGGAGCCGCAATTTCACCGCGCCCTCAACGACGACATGCTGGTCGATGTGCTCCAACAAATCGCCTTGCGCCTCTCGTACGGGCTGCGGTAACTGTGGCCTTGAACCAAGTGATCACGCAGCGTGGTGGTTGCCCAGCGACGAGACTGCACTGCGTGACGCGAGTCCACCCGATAACCGACCGAGATGATGGCATCCAGGCTGTAGTGCTTGATTTGCCGGGTCACGCGGCGGCGAGTCTCTGTCTGAACTACTAAGAAATCCTTAGAAATTGGCCCCTCGCATTACTCGGCAGCGGAATTGGCGCGCCCGGGTCCTTTCAACGTCAAGGAATCAATTGGTGCCGGCTGAGGACTTGAACCCCCGACCAACGGTTTACAAATTGGGACGGGAAGGAAAGCCTCAAAATCTGCCATTCATGGTGCTTTGTTTCCATTGATATTTTCCCAATCCCGCCGCGGGGCGTCCGTTGCCCTTGTCACGACGAAGCACCACTGAGCACCACTGATTCCCACAAAACTCCCGCAAGCCAATGGCTCTTTGGCCAAGGCGACCCGAGAGAGCTGCTCGAGAGGCTTCTCGAACGGCTGCACCATAGCTGCGGTGCGCGCGGTCAACACGGCCCTCGCCCTCGCATTGTCTCACTCAAAATGTTACCGGCTGGGATCGTTGCCTCACCTGAAATGCTACCAGCGGCCGGAGCTGCATCATGTCGCCCCATCACCTGCGGAGGTGTCCATGGGCATGAATGTGATGCACACGGCTCGGGC
>JAKCDC010000090.1 GCA_021838635.1 Pseudomonadota bacterium | reverse complement strand
GATCCCGAGCTGCCGCCCAAATGCACCGTCGCATTGTCCAGCGTCTGCGTGGCCGTCGAATACAGATTGGAGTCCATGCCCGTGATGTTGATCACCCCGGGCGAATTGCCGCTCGTGTCGTTCACCGCCAGGCCATCGAAATAGACGATCGCGTTCTGGCC
Source organism: Pseudomonadota bacterium (assembly GCA_021838635.1). GTDB lineage: Bacteria > Pseudomonadota > Gammaproteobacteria > Steroidobacterales > Steroidobacteraceae > 13-2-20CM-66-19. The sequence goes on along the minus strand of JAKCDC010000090.1, from coordinate 5,206 downwards.
GGTGATATCCAACGCTCCATTCACCGAAGTCGCATCCAAGGTCGCGCTGGCATCCTGGCCACTCACCTCCAGCGGCCCCGCAACCGTCACCGTGTCCAGCGTGCCGCTGGAATAGCCGAGGCTGCTGTTGTAACCCGACGCGAACAGGCTCGCCCCCGCATTGGCATCGATCGTCCCATCGTGGATCGTCCCACCATACATCGCGAGCCCGGAGAGCAGCGATCCGCTGCCCGTCGAGAGCGTCCCGCCACCGAGCTCCAGATACCCCAGCAGTTCCACCGTCCCGCCCGTGCGGCTGATCGTATTGAGGGCCGCCGGCGTGAAATACCCGCCGAGCCGCAGATCCGTATCCGTCACGGTGATTGTCCCGGTGTTCGTCCACTCGTAGTCGGTGTTGTTCCCGGGATTGCCCTGATAGCCCACTCCCAGCACCGTCGTTCCGCCGCTGCCGTTCATCGTCACCGCGCCCGCATTGGCGAAGCCCGGCGATCCGGAGGTGTTGTAACTGCTGAGATCTACCGTCGAGCCGTTCGCCCCGGTGATCGTGCCGGTCGTCGTGTTCGTCGCCCCTGACGATGTGCGCAGATTCAGGGTTGAGCCGGAAGCTACGGTAATGGCGTTATTGTTCGTGAAGCTCGAGCCGTAGACGTAGATACCGGAGCCGTTTGTGAGCGACACCGCGCCGTTGTTTGCAAAGGTCGTCGTGGTGATCTCGTTACTGCCGCTCCCATTACTGAAGACAATGGTTCCGTCGTTGATGAGGGAATTTCCATAAATGTATCCATAGGAGCCCGCCCCATCGGCCAGCACCTGCAGGTGGCTGCCCAGGGTCAGCGTGCCGCCCTGCGAGCCGAGCAGTCCGGATCCCGAGCTGCCGCCCAAATGCACCGTCGCATTGTCCAGCGTCTGCGTGGCCGTCGAATACAGATTGGAGTCCATGCCCGTGATGTTGATCACCCCGGGCGAATTGCCGCTCGTGTCGTTCACCGTCAGGCCGTCGAAGTAGGCGCTCGCATTCTGGCCGATGACATCCAGACTGCCGTCGAGCGTCACGTTATCCAGCGTGCCGTTGGCGCCAGAGACGCTCAGAGACACCGCAGTCGTGCCATTCGGGCCGCCAGTGCCAGCGATGGTGCCTCCGGAAATCGTGCCCGCATCGAGTGTGACACCGTTCGTCGCCGTGATCGTGCTCGAGTTGCTGAGCGTGGCGCCGGTCGCATCGAGCGTCAGCAAGCCGATGGTGACGGGACTCGAGACCGTTATCGTGTAGGTACCGGAGGCGGCAATGGCGGCGTCGTAAGTGTTGCCACTGCTGTTGTTCGGAGAGGTGCTGTTGCAGGTCGACCAGCTCGCGGACGTGAACCAGGAGGTGGTGCCCGTGGTCGTGACCCAGGTGCAACTGTAGTTCGTGGCAAAGGCCTGTCCGGCCCACAGCCCTATCAGGGCCAGCGCCGCAGCATGGCGGGCAGTTCGGTGAAACGAGACCCCTCGGCCCCGGGAGTCCGGAATGGCTTGAAGAATTGCGCACACTCGCTCGAACATACGCAGTCTCCCCGCAACGGCCGCCGATTCTTGCTTGTCGACGGTCCGCCGCTTCGTTGCTCAACTCACGCGGACAAAATCTAGACAGGATCTAAAGGAGTCCAGGTACAGCATGCAACATATTTGACTCAAGCAATTTTCGTGCCTGAAGAATGTTTTTCCTTACCGTTCAGTATCGTGCGCATGTTTCAACAGGTAACGTCACGCTGCGGTGTTGCGGATTGTAAGTTTGGCTGACATTGCACCGAAGGCGTGGCACAGCTCGCACACGGACGAGTCGCCCCGCGGCGTTCGCCATGTGGCAACGCCGGGCGAAAATTTCACATGTGTGGCGGGCGCAATGTAGCGAGAAGATACCAGCGCACAGACTTCGAAGGCTCCGCGGCACTGGGCCACGGATGAAGCACTCAAGCCAGGTAGGAGTCGGCGCGGGGCCGACCGAGGGCTTACGGATCCCTGATGGGGGACTCTGATGAGTAGATTTTCCAAGGGCTTAGCCCGCGCCCCTCGGACCACTCCGCACCCTCGAAAACTGTGACCGGCGTCACGATTTTGCGACATTGCCCCTCGGAAGCCTCTCGGAGGGGCCGAGAGCGCTATTCGCGACACCCCCAGGACGCTCAGCTGTCACCGCTTGGTCATAGGGATACCCTAAGCTATCTTCCTTCGACTACACTTCTGTGCCCGGTCGCCGCGACATGATGCCGCGGACGCGTAAGGACGGGCGCACTAGGCGCCCTTGAGAAGATTTGAGGTACGAGACCGATATGAAACCTGAACGCACCGCGCACGATGACGCTCTGCCGCGGAATTCCTCTGGTGCCGACCCGTCTCCGACGGAAAAGGTCCGCCAGCTGCGGGTCCTGAGCCGGCCTGATGCGTGGGATCCGTACGAAGTGTGGCGCACCCGGGTCAAGCCCCGTTCCGAAACCCGGGACCGCAAGAAATAATCTCAACCCGCTGATGGTGCTGGGGATTCGCGTTCCTCAGCGCCCTTTGCCGAGAAAGACCACCTCCGCGGTCTGTAGCAGGATGGCGAGGTCGAACAGCAGCGTGTTGTTCTTCACGTAGTACAGGTCGTACTGCAGCTTCTGCAGCGCATCCTGCTCCGAAGACCCGTAGGGATAACACAGCTGCGCCCAGCCGGTGATGCCCGGCTTGACCGAATGGCGCTCGTGGTAATAGGGAATGCGCTCGGCGAGATCGGCCACGAATTCCGGCCGCTCGGGGCGCGGACCCACCAGGCTCATCTGCCCGCGCAGGACGTTCAGCAGCTGGGGCAGCTCGTCGATGCGCGTCTTGCGCATCAGCGCCCCCACGCGAGTCACCCGCGGATCGTTCTTGCATGCCCACTGCGCCTGGCCATTCTCCTCCGCATCCACGCGCATGCTGCGGAACTTCAACAGCCTGAAGGGCTGCCCCAGCAGTCCCACCCGCCGCTGGCGGTAGAACAGCGGCGCGTGCCAGCCCTCCTCCAGCTTGATGGCCAGCGCCGCACACAGCATGACGGGCAAGGCGAGCGTGAACACGATCAACCCCGCGCTCACATCCAGCATGCGGCTCGTCAACAGCCGGACCGGATCGCGCCGGAAGCCCTCCCCGAAGATCATCCAGGCCGGATTCAGAATATCGATGCGAACCCGGCCGGTCTCGCGCTCCAGGAAGGTCAGCTGCTCGGTGACGTCCACCCCGGCCAGACGGCATTGCAGCAGCTGCGCGATCGGAAAGCCGCGCCGGCGGTCGTCCATGGCCACCACGACCTCGCTGACATCGAGCCGCGAGCACAGCTGCACCAACTGCTCTGAAGGCTCGAGGAGCCCCTCCGTGACCTCCCGCAGCTCCCCAATGGCCGGCACATAGCCCGCCACGTGAAAGCCGCGGCGATCCGAACGGCGGCGAATCCCGGCGATGGCCGCGGCGGATTTTCCCGCCCCATACACCAGCACGCGGCGCTTGAGGATGTCCTCATCGACGACCCGCGAGAAGATCGAACGGGACACCACCACCCCCAGGAACGCCCCAACGGTCGCCAGGGCTACCACGCCACGGCCGATCCAGAGGTTGGGAACGAGATAGAACAGCGCCGAGGTGGCCGCGAAACCCATCAGCACCGCCAGAATCAGGCGCAGGGCGAGACCGAACAGGCGCGCCCGCTGCCGGGCGCTGTACAGCCCAAAGGACAGCAGGCACAGCAGCATGACCAGGCTGAACAGCAGCGCCCGCGGCCAGAGCGCTCCGATCAATCCCGGAACTGCCGAGAGATTCCCGAACGATCCCTCGAAGCGCACCAGCACCGCCCCGTAGACCGCGGCGAAGAACACGACCGCCTCTGCCCCGAACAGCAGCGCGATCGCCGAGTAAACATAATGCCCGAACAGCCGGATGCGCAAAGCGTTTCCAGTCCTCGATTGGCCGAACGAACGGCGACGGTACCCCGCAGACCGGCTCGGCCGAGGCGCTCGCCTCGACTCAATCCGGCCGACATTGCGATCGGTAAATGTAAAACGCTCGTGTCACCGCGCAATGCGCGGCATCACAATTGGCACAATCCGCAAGCGACGGGGGATTTTACACCCGAGACGAGAGGCCGAGTCCATGTGCGTAGGCCACAATCTCAGCATCGACGCGCGACTCGATGGCCTCGAACCACTCGGCGCTCGCGCACTCGCGCCACTTGCCGACCGGCACGGGCTTGACCAACGGAACGAGCGGCTCGATCGGCACCTGCGGCATCCCGGCGGCTGCCATCAGCCCGCGAATACCGGTGGCCGGATCCGCGACCAGATCCTCGAAGGCGAGCGATGCGCTCGCATGCAGGCGGCCCAGTCGATAGGACAGGAGCCAGATCTGATAAAAAAGCTCGTAGGCGAAGGCGTCCTCGGCGAGCGTGAGGAAGGGGAACGTGTGCCGCAGATCACGCGCCCAGGACATCAAATAGAACCCATCGAGCGGCGCAAACTCCCGCAAGCGGCACTGCGCCACGCTGCGCGCCGCACCGAGCAGCGTCGAGCACCATTGATCGCGGGGATGACGATACACGTGCAGGATGGGCACTGTCGGGAACCGTGCCCGCAGCCAGCCCAGGCGAAAATCCACCTCGTTGAACTGCAGCACCGCCCGCCCGCGGGCCCGCGCCATCATCGTCTCGATGTAGCGCTGCATCGGCAGATTCCATGCCGCGGGGGACATGTAGAGATGGCGGAACTTCCACTGCGGATCGAAGAACCGGCCGAGTTCCGCAAGTCCGTCATACTCGACCCAGTAATCCGTGACGCCGAGGTGGCTCTGATCGACCTGATCGCCGCGAGCGGCCGGATCGAACCAGCGCCGCTCATTGAAGGGCTCGTAGTACGAGGTCACCCCAGGGACGTGCCGAAAGAGATTCCACAGCAGCGTGCTGCCGCTGCGAAAGCGCCCGCTGATGAAGACCGGACCGTTCAGCGGCGCTGCGTACGGTGTGGCGGCGCCGCGACCGAGGTCGGCGTACGGCAGCGCAGTCGCATCCAGTTTCCCAAGGTCGGTCCCAAGCATCCCGCCGTTGTGCTCCTCAATGAGCGCGAATAAGCTCTCCCGCGCATCATCGGTCGCCAAGACCCGACGCAGAAATGCAAAGAACCGGCCCCGTAAGTGCTCGCGAATCACATGACCCTCGCCGTCCCCGCGG
>JAKCDC010000042.1 GCA_021838635.1 Pseudomonadota bacterium | reverse complement strand
CGCGCCAGGCGGATCGCGACATCGCCGCAGGCCGCTACCGGGGGCCGCTGCACGGCATCCCCTGGGGCGCGAAGGATCTGCTCGATACGGCCGGCATCCGCACCACCTACGGCGCTGAGCCGTTTAAGGATCGTGTGCCGGCGGAAAACGCCGTGGTCGTCGAGCGGTTACGCGCGGCGGGAGCCGTCTTGATCGCAAAACTCAGCATGGGCGCGCTGGCACTGAACGATGTCTGGTTCGGCGGTCAGACCAAAAATCCATGGCTCCTGCAGGAGGGCTCCGGCGGCTCGAGCGCCGGACCTGCCGCCGCGAGCGCCGCCGGTCTGGTCGGCTTTGCCATCGGCAGTGAGACCGAGGGCAGCATCGTCGACCCGAGCGACCGGTGCGGGGTGTGTGGCCTGCGTCCGACCTTCGGGCGCGTCGCGCGGACCGGTGCGATGACCTTGTGCTGGTCGCTCGATAAGCTCGGACCGATTGCGCGCAGTGTCGAGGACACGCTGCTCGTGCTGCGGGCCATCTCCGGACCGGACCCCGGCGATCTCTCCAGCGTGCCGAGCGTGCTCGATTTCGATGCCCGCGCCGGTGTCAGGGGACTGCGCGTCGGCTACTTCCCCCGGTGGGAGCAGGAGGGCACGGCCGTCGATCGGCACGCACGGCAGGTGCTCGGATCATTGGGTCTTGAGCCGGTGGCCGTGGCGCTTCCCGAATGGTCCTACGACTCACTCAACATCATTCTCTTTGCCGAGGCGGCCGCCGCGTTCGAGGAACTCACGCTCAGCGGCGAGGTGAATCAACTGCGCATGCAGACGCCCGACGCATGGCCGAACACATTTCGTCAGGCGCGGTTCCTCTCGGCTGTCGATGCCGTGCAGGCCGATCGGTTTCGGCGTCTGGTCGCTCAGCAGATGCAGGAGCTGTTCGAGACGGTGGATCTGCTCATCGTGCCGTCGCTGCGCGATGAGATGCTCACCATCGGCAATTTCACTGGCTATCCGTCGCTGACGCTGCGCGCCGGTTTCATCGAGATCACTGAGGCGCGCAGCGACTGGGCCCCGGACCCGAAGCGCCCGCTGCCGCACTTCAATCCGCCGCGTCGCGTCCCGCAGAGCGTCACCTTGGTGGGTCGGCTGTTCGATGAGGGCACGATCGGCAGAGTCGGACTCGCGCTCGAACGCGCCTTGAACGTCGAGCACGAGCGCCCGCCGGGGTTCGCATGAGCAGCGAGGGGTACCGGCAGACCGGGCTCTTCACACCGCCTCCGGATGCGACGGCCCAACGGAGGGCGATCAATCATGCAGTGCACTCGGGAGGCGGCCGTTCAGCGGGCGGTCCTCGGCACCCGGCGCATCACGCGCGGTGGTCCGCAGGCTGTTGGCGGTGCTAGTTTTCTGGATCTCAAGGAAGCCCTCGAGCAGCTCCTGCGGCGCCCCGTAGACCTGATCGAGCTTTACGCAATCAGCAATCGCCGCGTGCGGCACCACATCGAGCAGAGCAAGTCCGCGGTTGCTGTCCGGTGGCCCCGCTGGCCTCCAGAGCACAATCCGGATCACGCCCATGCAGGCAGCAGACTACCTATGAAGATTGCCGACGCTGATACCGAGAGCGCCGTTCGCAAATTCATGGCCTGAATTCCCGCTGATCTGCCCGCGGAGCGGGTTCTTCTGTACGGCTCGCGAGCGCGAGGCGACTTCCGCCCCGACAGCGACGCTGATGTTGCGGTCATTCTTCGACATGGTGCGGATGACTGGAAGCTGCTGTGGACGCTCACCGGGCTTGCATACGATATCTTCGTCGATACCGGAATAATGATTCAGCCGGTACCCGTGTCATCAAGGGACTGGGCTGATCCCGACAGCTTTCCCCGTCCCAGCTTTCTGCGAAATGTGGCGCAGGAAGGTATTCAACTGTGACGGATCATTCGTTCTCCGTGTCTCTCATTCGGAAGAGTGAACGGGCGATATCGATCGCGCGACTGAGTTTGGAGAGCGAAGACCCTCACAGTGCCGTTGACCGCGCCTACTACGCGATTTTTTTGCATCTCGCGAGCTGCCCAGCTCAATAGAATCGCGAGGCTGGGGCGGCTACCCGTGCTTTCTCCGCTACGTGGCCACTCCGTGCGCCTGGGTACGCGGGATCAATAAGTCAGCCGAGATATGAAATCGTTCGCGGAGCTTGAGGATCATGGACATGCTGAGTTCGCGCTTGCCATTCAGGACTTCGCTCACCCGGCTGGGCGTGCCGAGAAGCGGTATCAGATCCGCGCGCGCGAGGCCGTGCTGCTCCATCAGATAGGTCAGCAGATCCGGTAGGCTCGGCAGCCGGCGGGGCCAGCGCGTCCGCTCATAAGCTTCGACGAGGCGTGCCTGCGCGGTCATTCGCGCTAGATCCTCAGAATCGCCCGAGCGCATCAACTTCTCGACGAGCGACTTCGCCTCGGCATGATCCGCGTCATTCTGAATGATGATCAGTGTCGCTTTCATCACACGGTCTCCGCGTCAATCTTGTCGTACTCCTGGTGAGATCCGAAGAACCGGATCATCACCACACCGTTCTTGTACTCAACCAGTGCTATAAGGCGATAGTCATTCGCCTTGATGTTAAACACCACTCGAGCGCTCTTGAGAATGCTCGCCTTCGGGTGCGCCCTTTTCACATCTTCCGGTGTCTTCCATTGTGCGCTCTCGACGATGGCTCTCCAGGCATCATATTGGCTGCGCGCAGCCTTGATCCCGCGATGGCCGGCGCGTGCTGTGAAGTACTGCTCGACCACGTCGGTCCCGATGAGGATCACAAGACAATTCTACGTCTGGGTTCCATAAAATGGAATCTCGAGTTCCATATTCTGGAAAGGCGTCCGCGAGGGGTCGCTCAGGCGCATTCGCGGGCGAGGCCGGTTCAGCGGCTACATGAGGATTCGTGCCGGATTCGTAGCGACCGTCAGCTGCGGTCATCGCACGGTTGACTGGCAAAGTCAGCGCCCAGAGCGCAACGGCGAACTTCGTGGAATTTGAATTTCCGCCACGCCGCCTCGATCAAGGCCTGATAGGATAGTGGGGCGGATCGGTGAAGAATAAAAGCAACGGCCCGACCGCGACCACCGTCCGAAGCGCCTTGAGGCACGTCGGAAGTTCATCGCAATCTGGAACTAACCTATTGGAAAATAAAGAATTCTTGGTGCCCGGGAGAGGACTCGAACCTCCACGGTGTTACCCGCTAGTACCTGAAACTAGTGCGTCTACCAATTCCGCCACCCGGGCCGGGAGGGCGAGGCGCGGAAATCTACGCATCGAACTGGAAACTGTCAATTGAAAACGAATGGAAAAGGGCGCCGCACAAAGTACGGCCGCCAGGGCCGCCCGGCCGGGGCGCAACCGAAGGATGAGGCGGGTGAAAACCGCTCCCGCTCGCCGCGCGCGAGGCCGGCCGGCGGTGCACGTCCCGCCGGGAAGGCGCCGCGGGAGAGCCATGAGCGCACCGATGTGCATGCCGGGGACCTCGTCGAGGGCCAGGTGAGCGCAAACCGCGCCGGCTATGGCTTTCTGCGCGTCGAGGGTTTGAAAGAGAGTGTGTTCCTGCCGCCGCAGCAGATGCGCGGGGTGATGCATGGCGATCGACTCAGCGTGCGTCTGGCGCGCGATGCGTCCGATCGCTGGCTCGGGACAGTCGAGCAGGTGCTCGAACACGCCGTGCAGGCATTTCTCGGCACCGTGCAGATCTCCGGCCGCAGTGCGTGGGTCAGCGCGACCGACCGGCGCCTGCAGTTGAGCTGCGCCGTGGCACACGAGGCGCTCGCTGGGGCGCGCAACGGCGACTGGGTGATCGCACGGATCACCCGGCGCGGCGCCGGCGGGCAACCGCCGCATGCGCGCATCGAGCGGGTGCTCGATCCGGACCGGCCGGTCGAGCTGGCGACCGAGAGCGCGCTCGCCCGCTTCGGCCTGCCGAGTGAGTTCTCCGCAGAGGCGCTGCGCGAGGCACGCGAGTGGGGCGATACCGTCGATCCGGCCGAGGCGGCGCGGCGCGAGGATCTGCGCGGCCTGCCGCTGGTGACGATCGACGGCGAAGACGCCCGGGATTTCGACGATGCGCTGTACGCCGAGCCGAGTCCGGAGGGATTCCGGCTGATCGTGGCGATCGCGGATGTCAGCCATTACGTGCGATCCGGCACGGCACTCGATGCACAGGCGCTCGAGCGCGGCACGTCGGTCTATTTTCCGACGCGAGTCATTCCCATGTTGCCGACCGCGCTCTCGGACCACCTGTGTTCGCTGGCCCCCGGGGTCGATCGGCTGTGCTTCGCCGCCGACGTGCAGGTGAGCACCGGCGGGGTGCTGAAGAGTGCCCGGTTCTACCCGGCCGTGATGCGCTCGGCGGCACGCCTGACGTACACCCAGGCGCACGAGGCGCTGTTCGAGGGCGAGCCGGCGGCGCGTAGCGCGCTCGGCACGCTGTTGGCGCCGCTGCAGGCGCTCGTCGAGGTGTTCCGCGCCCTGCACAAGGCGCGCGCCCGCCGCGGCGCGCTCGATTTCGATGCGCCGGAGGCGCGCCTCGTGATCGATCCGTCCGAGCGCGTGCGGGCCGTGGAGCTGCGCGCGAGGAACGATGCGCACCGTCTGGTCGAGGAGTGCATGATTCTGGCGAACGTCGCGGTCGCCGCGGCGCTCGATAAGTCCCGCACCCCGACGCTGTATCGGGTCCACGGCGAGCCGGACGGGGAGAAGATCGATCGCCTGGTCTCGACGCTCGCGGCGCTGCAGATCGAGGCGCACCTGCCGGAGCGGATCGTCACGCGCGATCTGCAGGCCATCGCGCGGCGCCTCGGCCACACCACCGAGCGGCCGTTCATCGAGTCACTCATCGTGCGGGCCATGCCGCAGGCGCTCTATCAGCCCGTGAACATCGGGCACTTCGGTCTGGCCCTGACTCACTATGCCCACTTCACCTCCCCGATCCGCCGCTATCCGGATCTCATCGTGCACCGGACTTTGAAGGCGCAGATCGGCGCCCTCGGCGGGGCGGCGGTGCGCTACGAGCCGGGGGAACTCGCCGCGCTCGGGGAGAGCACCTCGCGCCTGGAGAAGCGGGCGGATGAGGCGGACCGTTACGTCTCGACATTCCTCAAGTGCACCTATCTGCGCGAGCGCATCGGGCAGGTGTTCCTCGGCCTGATCACCACGGTGGTCGAGTTCGGCTGCTTCGTGCAGATCCTCGATGTCGGCGTCGATGGCTTGCTGCACATCGACAATCTACGCGACGATGTGTATGAGATGGAGGCGAACGGCCATGCCTGGCGCGGCCGGCGGACCGGCCGGCGGCTCGCCACGGGCACACAGGTGCGGGTGCTGGTGACCTCCGTCAACCCCATTGAAGGCTTGGTGGATCTGGAACTTGTCGAAGAACCCTGACAGGGCGAGCGCTGCGGGCGCCGCCGGGCGCGCAAGCGTCTACGGAGTGCATGCCGTGCGCACCTTGCTCGAGCGCCGGCCGGAGCGCGTCCTCTCGATCGAGCTCGCGGCGCACCGCGACGATCCGCGGGTGCGCCAGATCGAGACGCTGGCGCGCGCGGCGGGCCGTCCGGTACGGCGCATCGACGCCGAGGCGCTGCGTGCGCGACTCGGGGAGGTCGCCCACCAGGGGGTGCTCGCCGAGATCGAGCCGCTGCCCGCCTGGGGCGAGGCGCAGCTGTTCGCGGCCCTCGAGCAGGCGCGCGCGCCGCTGCTGCTCGCGCTCGACGGGGTGCAGGACCCGCACAACCTCGGGGCCTGCCTGCGCACCGCCGATGCCTGTGGCGCGCTCGCGCTCATCGTGCCGCGCGATCGGGCGGCGCAGGTGACGCCGGTGGTGCGCAAGGTCGCCGCCGGGGCCGCCGAGACCACCCCGGTGGCGGTCGTGACCAACCTGGCGCGCACGCTCGAGCTGCTGAAGGAGTCGGGTCTGTGGGTGATCGGCGCGGCCGCCGAGGCCGAGCAGCCGGCCGCGCGGACGGATCTCACCGGCGGGGTGGTGCTGGTGCTCGGCGCCGAAGGCAGCGGGCTGCGTCAGCTGACCCGCCAGCGCTGCGATCTGCTGGTGAGCCTGCCCAGCCTGGGGGCGGTCGAAAGCCTGAATGTCTCGGTGGCCGCAGGGATGCTCCTCTACGAGGCGGTTCGCCAGCGCAGCGGCTGACGCCGCGACGCGGTCCGCAGGCGCGGGCGTGTCCGGGGGCCCCGAGGGCCCCGGGCCGTCCGGCCGCATTGCAGCGGACCGGCCGTTCCAGTATTCTCCCCGGCCCCGATTCGGGGACCGCGCCTGAAGGGCGCGTTGCAGCTCCTTGCCGCACCCGCGCAAGCCTCGCGAAGGGCGGCTCATAATCCGTAAGGAGGACACATGAGGCATTATGAAATTGTGATTCTGGTTCACCCCGATCAGAGCGAGCAGGTGCCCGCCATGATCGAGCGGTACAAGGGAATGATCAGCGCAGGCGGCGGCCAGATGCACCGTCTGGAGGACTGGGGACGGCGTCAGCTCACCTTCCCGATCGCCAAGGTCCACAAGGCGCACTACGTGTTGATGAACATCGAGTGCGACCAGAAGACCCTCGGGGAGCTCACCGGCGCGTTCCGCTTCAGCGACGCGGTGCTGCGCCACCTGGTGGTGGCGATGAACGCGGCCGTGACCGAAGCCTCGCCGATGGCCAAGGGCGCCGACGAAGAGGGCGAGGGCGGCAAGGGCCGCCGCGATCGCTCGCGTGATGAGCGCGACGACCGTGATGACCGCGACGATAGCCCGTTGGCGATCGAAGCGGACGAGCCGGTCTAAGGGCCGGGCGTTCCCGCTCAACAATCCTCACTGAACATCGGACTCCACTCATGAACAGCAGAGCACCCACCGGCGGCGGCGGCCGCTTCTCGCGTCGCAGAAAGTTTTGCCGTTTCACGGCCGAAGGCGTGACGCACATCGATTACAAGGATCTGGCCACGCTCAAGGGGTATGTCTCCGAGACGGGCAAGATCGTGCCGAGCCGCATCACCGGCACGAAGTCCTTCTTCCAGCGACAGCTGGCCGTGGCCATCAAGCGCGCGCGCTACCTCGCGCTGCTGCCGTACACCGACCAGCACTGAGGCGAAGTCCATGGACGTCATTCTTCTGCAGAAGGTTGCCAACCTCGGCAACATCGGCGATCGCGTCAAAGTGCGTTCGGGCTTCGGGCGCAACTTCCTGCTGCCCCAGGGCAAGGCGACGCTCGCCACCGTGACCAACGTGGCGCGCTTCGAGGCACGTCGTGCCGAGCTCGAGAAGCTTGCGCACGAGCAGCTCGCCTCGGCCGAGGAGCGGGCCGCAGCCATGAAGGACTTCAAGCTGCTGATCAGCGCCAAGGCCGGCACTGAAGGGAAGCTGTTCGGTTCGATCGGCACCGCCGACATCGCCGAGGCCTGCACCCGCCAAGGCTTCAAGGTCGAGCGCAGCGAAGTGCGCCTGCCGAACGGTCCGCTGCGCATGATCGGTGAACATACGGTCAACCTGCACCTGCACGCCGACATCGACGTGCCGGTGAATGTCTCGATCGTCGCCGAAGAATAAGCACAGACCGGCCGGGCGAACGGTGGCCGCGTACTCCTCAGCGCACGGCGACATCCCGACGCCCCCGCACTCGATCGAAGCGGAGCAGGCCGTGCTCGGCGGCCTGATGCTCGAGTCGAGCGCCTGGGACCAGGTCGCCGATGCGCTCAACGAAGAGGACTTCTACCGTCCGGACCACCGGCTGATTTTCGCGGCCATCGGCGAGCTGGCCGGCAACGGCCGGCCATGCGATGTCGTGACCGTGAGCGAGCAGCTCGGGCGCATCGGGAAGCTCGAGGCCGCCGGCGGCCTCGCCTACCTCGGTTCGCTGGCGCGCGATACGCCGACCGCGGCCAATGTGCGCGCGTACGCCGACATCGTGCACGAGCGCTCGTTGCTGCGTCAGCTGATCCGCGCCGGCACCGAGATCGCCGCGGGGGTCTTCAACCACAAAGGCGAAACCGCGCGCGAACTGGTCGATGCGGCCGAGCAGCGGGTTTTTGCGATCGCCGAGGCCGGCACGCGCGGCCAAGGCGCGATCGCGGTGAAGACGCTGCTGCCGCGGGTGATCGATCAGATCGATGAGTGGCACAGCAATCCCGGCGCGCTGCGCGGACTGCCGACCGGGTTCACCGATTTCGACAAGATGACCGGCGGGCTGCGCCCGGGCGATCTGGTGGTCGTCGCCGGCCGTCCGGCGATGGGCAAGTCCACGCTCGCGGTGAACATGGCCGAGTACGCCGCCGTGCATCCCAATACCCGCGCCTCGGTGGCGATCTTCAGCCTGGAGATGCCCGCCGAACAGGTCATCACCCGCATGCTCGCCTCGGTGGGCGGAGTGCCGCTGTCGAACCTGCGCAGCGGCCAGATCTCCGATGACGACTGGGTGCGCATCACCAGTGCCACCAATCAGCTCTCGGAGGCGAAGATCTTCATCGATGAGACGCCGGCGCTGACGCCGACCGAGCTGCGCGCGCGCGCCCGGCGCATCAAGCGCGAGCACGGGTTGAGTCTGATTCTGGTCGACTACCTGCAGCTGATGCAGGTGCCGGGCACGAAGGAGAACCGCGCCACGGAGATCGGTGAGATTTCCCGCGGCTTGAAAGTGCTGGCCAAGGAACTCGCCGTGCCGGTGATCGCGCTCTCGCAGTTAAATCGCGCGGTCGAGCAGCGCGAGAACAAGAAGCCCGTCATGTCGGATTTGCGCGAGTGCGTCACCGGAGATACGCCGGTGTGGCTGACCGACGGACGGCGTGTGCCGATCGAGACGCTGGTCGGAACGCAGCCGGAGGTCTGGGCGGTGGATGAGCACCAGCGGGTGCTCGCGGCGAAATCCGACAAGGTGTGGAGCGTCGGCACACGTGCGGTGCTGACCCTCGCGCTTGCGAGCGGTCGCTCGATCCGGGCCACCGCGCAGCATCGCCTCCTCACCCCACAAGGGTGGTTGCGGGTGGGCGAGATGCAGCTCGGGGAGCGAGTGGCTCTCGCCGGACAGGTGCCCGAGCCGCACTCGCCCCTGCAGTGGCCTGAGCATTGGCTGGTGCTGCTCGGGCACCTGGTGGGAGACGGATCCTACCTTGCGCGTCAGCCGCTGCGGTACACCAGCGCCTCGGAAGCGAACAGCCAGGCGGTGCGTGCGGCCGCCGAAGCATTCGGGTCACGCGTCAAACGCCGGTCCGGGCGAGGACGGTCGCACGAACTGCTCATCCGCGATCCCGGCGATCGTGGGCATGCGGCCGGCGTGAGCCGGTGGCTGCAAGACCTCGGCATCTTTGGCCAACGCTCGGACGAGAAACGTCTGCCGCACCAGGTCTTCTCGCTCGCCGACGCTCAGATCGCCGTGCTGTTGCGCCACTTGTGGGCCACGGACGGCTCGATCAGCGTGCCACCGCCGGGTGCTCAGCGCGCCGCGCGGATTTATTTTTCGACCGCGAGCCACGCGCTCGCCCACGACGTGGCCGCCTTATTGCTGAGGCTCGGCATCGTGGCTCGTTTGCGCTGCCTCGTGACGCGAGTGGGCCCGCGGCCGGTGCACACGGTAGAAGTGAGTGGCGCGGATTTCCAACGCCGGTTTCTGGCGCTCGTGGGTGGATTTGGGCCGCGCGCCGGCGCGGCGGCCGTTCTGGCCGATCGACTGGCAGGAACCGAGGCCACTGCGGAGATTGATGCTCTGCCGATCGAGCGCGACGCGCGCGTGCAGGCCGGACGGGCGGCCCTGCCCATCGGCGCGAGGTCCCACGGCACGGCCCATCCGGTCCGCGTCGCTCCCGGATACACCGTGCTCAGCGACGATGCGCGGCTGCTGCAGAGTGCGCAACTCGAGACGGCGGCGTCCGATGTGTGCTGGGACCGTCTCATCGCGATCGAGCCGGGGGGCGAAGAAGAGGTGTTCGATCTGACGGTGCCGGGTCCGGCCAGCTGGATCGCCGATGGCATCGTCAGCCACAACTCCGGGGCGATCGAACAGGATGCGGACATGATCCTGCTGATCTACCGTGAAGAAGTCTACGACCGGAACACGACCAAGAAGGGCATCGCGGAGATCGATCTGGTCAAACACCGCAACGGCGACATTGGCACCTTCCTGCTGACCTTCCAGGGTCAGTACACCCGTTTCGCCAACTACGCCCCTGACGCCTACGCCGAGGGCGTGCTCAGGTGAGCCGGCTGATCCGCGCCGTCATCGACGCCGGCGCGCTTCGTCACAACCTCGAGGTGATCCGCGCGCGCGCCCCGGGGGCGCGCGTCATGGCGGTGGTCAAGGCGAATGCCTATGGCCATGGCCTGGTGCAGACCGCCCTGGCGCTGCACAGCGCCGATGCGTTCGCCGTGGCCCGCCTGGAGGAGGGCGTGCGTTTGCGGCAGCGGGGCGTGCAAGCGCCCATCGTGCTGCTGGAGGGCGTGTTCAGCCTGGAGCAGCTGCGCGAGGCGCGTCAGCATCGGCTCGAACTGGTGGTGCACGATGCGCTGCAGGTCGAGCTGCTCGAGGCGGCCCGCGAGCCGCACTGCGCAGCGCTGTGGATCAAGATCGATACCGGCATGAACCGCCTCGGCTTTCGTCCCGAGGCCTTCCGGGCCGCCCATGAGCGGCTGCACGCGCTGCAGCCGGCGGCGGGCGCGATCCGGCTCATGACCCATCTGGCGGCGGCGGATGATCCGGACGGACACCTGACCGGTGAGCAGCTGAAGCGGTTCGCGGCGGCGATCGGGCGCATTCCCGGGGAGCGCAGCATCGCCAACTCCGCCGGCATCTTCGGCACCGTCGCGGTCGGTGGACAGTGGGTGCGGCCAGGACTGGCGCTCTACGGGGCCTCACCGCTGCCCGAGCGCACGGCTCAGGCGCTCGGATTGCGCCCGGTGATGCGGCTGGAGACCTCGGTGATCGCGGTGCGGCAGGTACCGCGCGGGGAAACGGTGGGCTACGGGGCGACCTGGCGTGCCGAGCGCGACACGCGCGTGGCGATCGTGGCGGCCGGTTACGGTGACGGTCTGCCGCGCAGCCTGCCGAGTGGCACGCCGGTCTGCGTGGCCGGGCAGCGTGCGCCGCTCGTCGGCCGGGTGTCGATGGACATGATCGCCGTCGACGTCAGTACGCTTCCCACGGTAGGCGTCGGTACGCCGGTGACACTCTGGGGCGAGGGCCTCGCGGTCGAGGAGCTGGCCGGCTGGGCCGGCACCATTGCCTATGAGCTGCTCTGCGGCGTCAGCGAGCGAGTGCCGCTCGAACTCGCCGGATCAGCTGCTGGTTAGGAAAAACCCCATCTTCACGCCGGCCAGCTGAATCACGTCGTTGTCGCGCAGCGCCGTCGGCTGCAGGCCAATCGGCGCGCCGTTGATGACCGGGAAGCGGTCCGGCTGATCGCTGTCGACATGCACGATATAGTACCCGTCGGCACGGCGGGTGATCGCCGCGACCTGCACGCCCGGGCGGCCGAGGGTGGTCAGGGTCTTGGTCAGCTCGAGCTCACGGCCGGCGAAGGCCCCCGAGAGTACCTGCAGCTTGGCGGGCTTGGGCGTCGCGGCCGGGGTGGGCGGCTTATCGCCGTTGGCCGCGGCAACTGCCTCGGCCGCCGCGCGCAGCGCCTGCATGGGCCGGGCCGAAGGTTGAATCACCATCGTCTTCTCGAACTCATCCTGCTGCTCGTCGTCTTCCATGAAGCGCAGCTGATGGTGCCCGACGGTGATCACATCGCCGTGCTGCAGGGCATGCTTCTTGATCAGCTTGCCGTTGACGTAGGTGCCGTTGGTGCTGTTCAGATCCTCGAGGAATGAGTCGTTGAGGATGTTGATGACCAGCGAATGGTGGCCGCTGACGGCCGCATTATCGATGCGGATGTCATTGTCCGGGAGGCGCCCGACCGTATAACGCTCCTTGTTCATGTTGTATTCGGCCATTACCTGGCCGTCGAGGCTTAAGATCAACCTTGCCATGCGTACTCTCCCGCCCCCCGTCAGCTGAACCACTTACGGATCTTATCGAGCACGTTCTGGCGGGCCGGAAAAGCGTCCACCACGTGCGCCATCAGTACCGAGATGTTGTCCCGGCCTCCGTTATCGTTGGCCAGCTGAATCAGTTGCTTGGCGACCGTATCCAGATTATCACTAAACGTGTTTATCGTTAAATGGATGTCGTCATCCTCGATCATGTCCGAGAGTCCGTCGGAGCAGAGCATGAAGATCTCGTCCTTCTCCACCGGGATCTCGCGGATTTCGACCTCGACGCTCGGCTCGACGCCGAGGGCGCGGGTGACGTAGTTCTTGTTCGCCGCGCGCTGGGCCTCCTCGGCCGAGTACAGCCCGCGGTCGACCAGCTCCTGCAGCAGCGAGTGGTCCATGGTAATGCGCTCGAACTTCGCCCCGCGCGCGCGGTACAGGCGCGAGTCCCCGACGTGGGCGATCGTCACCCGGTTGTCGAAGAACAGCGCGGCGACCACCGTGGTGCCCATGCCTTCGCACTGCGCCTGGGTATGGGCGGTCTGGTAGATGATCTTATTGGCCCGATGGATGGCATCACGCAGGATGATGCTGGTGCGCGAGAGACCGGACTTGGTATCGACACTCTGCAGGTTCTCCCGCTCCAGGTGCTCGCGCACCATCGTGACGATGGTCTTGACCGCCAGGCCGCTGGCGACCTCGCCGGCCTTGTACCCGCCCATGCCGTCGGCCAGCACCAGCAGCCCGAGGTCGGCATCCCCGGCAATGGTGTCCTCGTTGTGCTCGCGCACCTTGCCGGTATCGGTCAGCCCGACGACGCGCAGTTTGTTCTTCAAACCCATGCAGCGCCCTCAGGCGGTGTGCAGAACATTGATTTTGTTGACGAGCATGCCCAGCCGATCCCCGATCCCAGCCGCGATACGCTAGCATTGCTCGCGGTCCAGTCCGAGCGTCCGGTGACAAAAGCCGGCAGTGCCGCACATTTCCTGAAACATCCTAGCACCCGGCCGCGGTGTGAGCGTACCGATGCCCCGAGCAAGCTCCCTCTTTCTGTGCAGCGCATGCGGCGCCCAGACCCCTCAGTGGCAGGGCAGCTGCCCGGCCTGCGGGGAGTGGAACGTGCTGGAGGAGGTGCGCGCGCCGCGGGCCGGCGCGCGCACCCGTGCGCCGGCGGCGGCGGCTGTGCCGGTGGCGCTTGCGGCCGCCGCGGCCTCCACCGAGCGCCTCGGCAGCGGCCTCGGGGAACTCGACCGGGTCTTGGGCGGCGGCATCGTGCCGGGGTCGGTGACGCTGCTCGGTGGCGATCCGGGCATCGGCAAGTCGACACTGCTGCTGCAGGTGGCGGCCCATGCGGCCGCCGGGGCACCGGTGCTGTACGCCACGGGTGAGGAGTCCGGCGCGCAGGTCGCGCTGCGTGCGCGGCGGCTTGGGCTCACCGCCGCGGCGCTGGAGGTCTTGCCCGAGACGCACCTCGAGAGCGTGCTGGAGCGCGCTACGACGCGCCGGGCGGCGCTCCTGATCGTCGATTCGATCCAGACGGTCGAGTCCGGCGCGCTCGAGAACGCCCCCGGATCGGTCTCGCAGCTGAAGGAGTGCGCCGCCCAGCTGGTGCGCTTCGCCAAGAGCAGCGCCACGGCCGTGTTCCTCATCGGGCACGTCACCAAGGACGGCGCGATCGCCGGCCCGCGGGTGCTCGAGCACCTGGTGGACACGGTGCTGTATTTCGAGAGCGAGACGGCGAGCCGCTACCGCATCGTGCGCGCCACCAAGAACCGCTTCGGGGCGGTCAACGAACTCGGATTCTTCGCCATGACCGAGGGCGGGTTGCGCGAGGTGCGCAACCCCTCGGCCATCTTCCTCGCGCGCGCCCCGGAGCCGGCCGCCGGCAGCATCGTCACGGTCACGCGCGACGGTGGACGGCCGCTGCTGATCGAGCTGCAGGCGCTGGTGGATCGGATGCGGTTCGGGGCGCCGCGGCGCATCGCCCAGGGGCTCGATGCCAACCGGCTCGCCATGCTGCTGGCGGTCATGAACCGTCACGCGGGTCTCTCGCTGCAGGAGCACGACGTGTTCGTCAACGCCGTCGGTGGCGTGCGCATCGAGGAGACCGCCTGGGATCTACCGGTGGTGATCGCGCTCGCCTCGAGTCTCGCCGAGCGGATCGTGCCGGGCACGCTGGTGGCGTTCGGGGAGCTTGGCCTCACCGGCGAGGTGCGCCCCGTGGCCTACGGCGAGGAGCGGCTGCAGGAGGCGCTGAAGCAGGGCTTCAAGTGCGCGCTCGTGCCGCGCGACAACGCCCCGCGCCGGCCCATCGAGGGACTGCGGGTCGTGCCGGTGGCGCGCATCGATGAGGCGCTCACGGCCGCCTTTACTGCGCTGGCGCCTGAGGCGCCGCCGGCGCGTGCACCCGCACGGTCTTGATCGCGTTGTCGGCGATCTGCAGGACCTCGAAGAGGTAAGGACCGACCTTCAGCGTCGTGCCCGGGGCCGGAATGGTCTCGAGCCGCTCGATCAGCAGCCCGTTCACCGTCTTCGGTCCATCGGTCGGCAGCTGCCACTGCAGCGCCCGGTTCACCGCCCGCAGCGTTGCCCCGCCGTTGATGATGTAGATCCCCGGTCGCTCGGCGTAGATGTCCCGATGCGAGATGGTGGCCGGGTCGGTGGTGAACTCCCCGACGATCTCCTCCAGGATGTCCTCGAGCGTCACCAGGCCCTCGATGTCCCCGTACTCGTTGACCACGAACGCGAGGCGGCGCCGGTTGCGCTGAAAGTGCGCCAGCTGCACGTTGAGCGAGGTGCCCTCGGGGATGAAGTACGGCTCTCGCGCGCGCGCCATCTCCTCCAGGCGCTCACGCGTGAGCGCGCCGCGCACCAGCTCGTGCGCGATGCGCTTCATGTGCAGCACCCCGACTAAGTTGTCCAGTTCCCCGTCGAACACCGGCACGCGGGTGTGCGGCGTGCGCTCGAGCTGCGCGAGCACGTCATCCCAGCTCTGTGCCAGGTCGATCCCGGCGATCTCCTGGCGCGGGATCATGATGTCGTTGACCGTGATCTGACCGAGATCCAGGACCGACAGCAGCATCTGCCGATGGCGCGCCGGGATCATCGGACCGGCCTCGGCCACCGCGGTGCGCAACTCCTCGGTGCTCAGCGTCTGGCCGGCCGGGGAGGTCTTCACGACCCCCACGGCGCGCAGCAGCCCGTAGGAGATGCCGTTGGTCACGGTGAGGAACGGGCGGGCGAGGAACACCAGCACCCGGTAGATGCGCGCAGCGCGCAGCGCGGAGGTCTCCGGGTGCGCCGCGGCGTAGATTTTCGGCGTCAGCTCCCCGAACACGATCACCACCAGCGTCAGCAGCACCCCGGTGACCGGCACCGCGTAGCGGTAGCCGGTGCGCTCGGCGAGCAGCGTCGCGATCGCCGAGGCGAACACGTTCGCCGCCGCCACGATCACCAGGTTCGCCCCCAGCCACTCCTCGGGCTTGTGCAGCAGGCGCTCCAGCAGCTTCGCGGTGCCCTGGCCGGCCTGGGCGCGGTGGCGGATGCGGTAGCGGTTCACCGAGAGCATCGCCACCTCGGTGCCCGAGGAGAAGGCGATGAGGGTGATCAGCCAGAGCAGGGCGATGAGCAGCAGCGGTACGGATACGGCGGACAAGTGCGGACCCTCCTTGGCCCTATAATGGCTGCCCGAATCGGATTCGTCACATCAGCATGTTCGAAGCCCTCACCACCCGCCTCTCCCGGACCCTCGAGACGCTGCGCGGCCGTGGCCGAATCACCGAGGAGAACATCGGCGCGGCGCTGCGCGAGGTGCGCGTGGCGCTGCTCGAGGCCGATGTCGCCCTGCCGGTGATCAAGACGTTCATCGATGCGGTCAAAACCCGCGCCCTCGGGGCCGAGGTGGCCCAGAGCCTCACCCCGGGACAGGCCTTCATCGGCATCCTGCACCGGGAACTGGTCACGCTCATGGGCAGCACCGGGGCGGGGTTCACGCTGCGCGCCCAGCCGCCGGTGGTGGTGCTGCTCGCCGGTCTGCAGGGGGCGGGCAAGACCACCTCGGCGGCCAAGCTCGCCCGCTGGCTGATCGAGACACAGAAAAAGCGCGTCGCCTTGGTGAGCACCGACGTGCGCCGCCCGGCGGCGATGCTGCAGCTGCAGCGTCTGGCCGAGCAGGTCCAGGCGCATTACGTGGCGGCCGACCCGGCGGCGCCCCCCGCCGTCATCGCGAGTGCGGCGCTGGAGGAGGCTCGCCGCGGGGTGTTCGACGTGCTGATCGTCGATACCGCGGGCCGGCTGCACGTCGATGAGGCGCTCATGGAAGAAGTGCGCGAGATCGACCGCGCCGTGCAGCCTGCCGAGCGGCTGTTCGTGGTGGACGCCATGGCCGGCCAGGATGCGCTCAACGCCGCGCGCGCCTTCGGCGCAGCGCTCGATCTGACCGGCATCGTGCTCACCAAGGCCGACGGCGATGCGCGCGGCGGCGCGGCGCTCTCGGTGCGCCAGATCACCGGTCAGCCCATCGTCTTCGTCGGCGTCGGGGAGAAGACCGAGGCGCTCGCGCCCTTCGACCCGGAGCGCATGGCCTCGCGCATCCTCGGCATGGGCGATGTGGTGAGCTTAGTCGAGCAGGTGCACCAGCAGGTCGACCGCGAGTCCGCCGAGCGGCTGGCGCGCAAGGTGGTCAAGGGCAAGGGGTTTCATCTCGGGGACCTCAGGAGCCAGCTCGAGCAGGTGCAGAAGATGGGCGGTCTGGCCTCGCTCATGGACAAGCTGCCCACTGCGGCCCAGAAAGGCGCCGTCTCCGCCGAGCAGGGCGACCGTGATGTGCGCCGCCAGATCGCCATCATCAATTCCATGACCCCGCGCGAGCGGGTGCATCCGGCGCTGATCGACGGCTCGCGCCGCCGGCGCATCGCGCGCGGCGCCGGGGTGCAGGTCCAGGACGTCAACCGCCTGATGAAGCAGTTCCAGCAGATGCAGCGGATGATGAAGCAGATGCGCGGCGGGCGGCTGCGCCAGATGCTCGGGGCGCTGCAGGGGAAAATGCCCTGAGGGGCGCGCCTGTGCGCTAGCGCGGGAGAGCCGGCGGGCCGTCGCCGCCCCTTCGGGTGAAAATTACCGCCAACCCCTTTCGGATCAGGCGATAAGCCCGTAGAATCCGCGCTCTTTTTTGAGGGGCGGTGCCGCGGGCCCGTCCGGATCGGCCATTTGAGAGCGACAAGACCATGGTAACCATTCGTCTGACCCGGCGCGGGGCGCGGAATCAGCCCTTTTATCACGTCGTGGTGACGGACAGCCGCAAGCGCCAGGGCGGGGCCAGCCTCGAGAACGTCGGGTTCTTCAACCCCGTTGCCGGCGGCAATGACCCCAAGCTGAAGCTCGACCTGCCCCGTATCGAGTATTGGGTCGGTCAGGGCGCCCAGCCTTCCGAGCGCGTGCGCTCGCTGCTGGCCTCGTACCGGAAGCAGGCGACGGCCTGACGGTACACGCCCTGACCGGGCCCGTTGTGACCGCGCGCTCCCCCTGGGTCGAGCTCGGGCGCATCGGGGCACCGTTCGGGCTCGCCGGGTGGGTGCACGTGGCGTCCTTTACGGATCCGCCCGAAGCACTGCTTGAGTACCGCCAGTGGCGTCTGGCGCGTGCAACGGGCGAGGTGTTCACGCTAGGGCTGCAGGACGGCCGGCCGCACGGTAACGCCGTGGTGGCGCGCCTGCAGGGCATCGAGGATCGTGACGCGGCGGCCCGGCTGACCGGGGCGCTGATCGAGGTCGAGCGCAGTGCGCTGCCCGAGCCCGGTGAGCGGCAGCACTATCGCGCCGACCTGCTCGGCTGCGAGGTGTACAACACCGAGGGCTGCCGGCTCGGCACGGTGAGGTATTTCGTCGACGCGCCCGCGGGGGCCGTCATGGTGGTAGAGGACGGTGGCGGTGAGTCGCCGGCACGCGAACACTGGGTGCTGGCGGATCCGTCGCATCTGCTGGAGGTCGACCTGGCCGCCAGACGGGTGCGGGTGGACTGGCCGGCGACGCTGGAGTAGCACGCCGGGCACACTGTGCGCGCCGCGCGGATGGGCGTTCCATGCAGATCGAAGTGGTCACGCTGTTTCCGCCGATGATCACCGGAGCTTTACGCTTCGGCGTGGTGGGACGGGCGCTCGTGAGCGGGCGGCTGGCGGTGGGTACGGAGGATCCGCGCGAACACACGCGCGACGTGCACCGCACGGTGGATGATCGGCCGTACGGCGGCGGTCCCGGGATGGTGCTGAAGCCCGAGCCGATGCTCGCGGCGATCCGCGCCGCGGCTGCGCGGCTGCCGCAGGGCAGCCCCCGGGTGTGCCTCTCGGCGCAGGGGGAGCGCTTCACCCAGGCGATGGCCGGGGAGTTCGCGGCCCTGCCGGGGCTGATGCTCGTGGCCGGACGCTACGAGGGCATGGATGAGCGGGTGATCGCGCTCGGGATCGATCGGGAAGTGTCGATTGGCGATTATGTGCTCTCGGGCGGGGAGCTGCCGGCGCTGGCGGTGATTGACGCCGTGGCGCGGCTCCTGCCGGGAGTGCTGGGAGATGAGCGCTCCAGCGCGTGCGATTCGTTCTCGCAGGGGCTGCTCGACTGGCCGCATTACACGCGGCCGGAAGTGTTCGAAGGCCTGGAGGTGCCCCAGGTGCTCTTGTCGGGCCATCACGCCGACATCGAGCGCTGGCGGCTCGCCCAGGCGGTGGCGCGCACGTGGCGGCGCCGCCCGGATTTGGTGCGCGGGCAGGCGCTGCGGCCCGACGCGCAGCGGTTACTGAATGAGCTCCTCGCCGCAGAAGCGGACCGGAGCGATGATCGAGGATGAGACCATGAGCAACATCATTCAAACACTCGAAAAAGAACGCATGACCCGCAAGGTCCCGGACTTCAAGCCCGGCGACACCGTGGTGGTGCAGGTGAAGGTCGTCGAAGGCGACCGCGAGCGCGTGCAGGCCTATGAGGGCGTGGTCATCGCCATCAGCAACCGGGGCCTGAACTCCTCGTTCACGGTGCGCAAGATCTCCCACGGCGAGGGCGTCGAGCGCGTCTTCCAGACCCACAGCCCGGCGATCAGCGACATCACCATCAAGCGTCGTGGCCAGGTGCGTCGCGCCAAGCTGTACTATCTGCGTGAGCGCTCGGGCAAGGCCGCGAGGATCGAAGAGAAGGTCTGACGCTGCTGCCTATGGGCACCGTGCGCAAGATACTGCTCTGGGTGTGGCGCGGCCTGGATGGGCTGCGTAAGCTGCTGCATCTGCTGCTGCTGCTGGCGCTGTTCGGCTTTCTGGTGGGCGTGCTCTATGAGGCGAGCCCGACGGTGCCCGAGCGCGCCGCGCTGGTGGTCGCCCCGCGCGGCCGCCTGGTGGAGCAGTTAAGCGGCGATCCGGTCGAGCGGGCCCTGGAGAACGCCCAGGGGGAGGGCGTGCACCAGACGCTGCTCTGGAGCCTGGTGAGCGCGATCCGCGCCGGCGCGAAGGATCCGCGCATCGGGGCGCTCGTGCTCGATCTGGATGACATGGACCACGCCGGGCTGCCGATGCTCGAGGAGCTCGCCCGCGCCATCCACGTCTTTCGCGCCAGCGGCAAGCCGGTGCTCGCCTTCGGCACCGCCTACAACCAGGATCAGTACTACCTCGCCGCACAGGCGAACCAGGTCTACCTCGATCCGACCGGCTACGTGCTGATCCGTGGCTTTGGCCACTACTCGCTGTATTTCGGCGGACTGCTGAAGAAGCTCGGCGTGCACGTGCACGTGTTCCGGGTGGGCAAGTACAAGAGCGCGGTGGAGATCTTCACGCGCGATGACATGTCCAAGGCGGACCGCGCGCAGAGCACGGCCTACCTCGGGGCGCTGTGGCAGACCTACCAGCGGGAAGTCACCGCTGCGCGTGGCCTGCCGGCCGGGGCGATCACCCAGTATGTCGCGACGCTGCCGAAGACCATCGCCGCGGCCGACGGCGATGCGGCCGAAGTGGCGCTGAAGGCGCACTTGGTGACCGGGCTGCTCGACAAGCACCGGTTCGAACAGCGCGTCATTCATCTGGTCGGGGCCGATAAGCACGGCACGTTCAATGCCATTGGCGCCAGCACGTACGCGAAGATCGTGCGCAGCGAGCGTGGCGTGCCGAATGCGAGCCAGCCGCGCGTCGCGGTGATCGTGGCCGACGGGGACATTCTCGATGGGCGCGAACCGCCGGGGGCGATTGGCGGGGCATCGCTCTCGCGCCTGATCCGCACCGCGCGCGTCAACAAACACATCAAGGCCGTCGTGCTGCGCATCGACAGCCCGGGCGGCAGCGTCACGGCCGCCGAGGAGATCTATCACGCGCTCGTGGCGCTGCGCGCGAGCGGCAAGCCGCTGGTGGTCTCGATGGGCGATTACGCCGCCTCGGGCGGCTACTACATCGCCGCGCCCGCCAACGAGATCTACGCCAGTCCCGCGACGCTCACCGGCTCGATCGGGATCTTCGCCATCATCCCGACCTTCAAGCGGGCGCTGGCGAAGTTCGGCATTGACAGCGACGGGGTGGGCACCACGCCGCTCGCCGGCCAGATGACCCCCGGGCAGTCGCTGAACGGCGAATCGAAGCTGCTGATCCGCTCGCAAATCAACCGTGGTTACGCGCAGTTCGTCGCACGCGTCGCCGCCGGCCGCCATCTCACCGACGCGCAGGTCAATGCCATCGGGCAGGGACACGTCTGGGCCGGGGCCGCGGCGCGGCACATCGGTCTGGTCGATCATCTCGGCACGCTCGAGGACGCCGAGCACGCCGCGGCGAGTCTGGCCAAGCTCAAACATTACCGCGTGCAGTTCCTGCACCGGCGCCGCTCCTGGACGCAGCTGCTGCTCGAGCGCGCCCAGGCGCGCGCGGCCTTTGCGGCTGTTTCGCTGTTTGGTCCGCGGCTGAGTCTGCCGGGTTTTGCGGCGCTCGCCGCGCCCCTCGCACCCTACGCGCGCCAACTCGGCGACCTGACGCGCTTCGGGAAGCGCGGCGCGCTCTACGCCTACTGCTTCTGCACCCGCCACTGAGCGCCGGCGCACCGGCGCTCCGTGCGGTGGGCCTCAGAGGGTCTGCCAGTCGAGGATGACCTTGCCGGAGCGGCCCGAGCCCATGATGGCGAAGGCTTCCGGGAACTCCTGGATGGGCAGGTGGTGGGTAATGACCGGGGTCAGATCCAGACCGCTCTGCAGCAGGCTCGACATCTTGTACCAGGTCTCAAACATCTCCCGGCCGTAGATGCCCTTGAGGGTCAGGCCCTTGAAGATCACCTGGTTCCAGTCGATGGCGGTGTCCTCCGGCGGGATGCCCAGAAGCGCCACTGAGCCGCCGTGGTGCATGGTGCGCAGCAGGTCGCGGAACGCCGCCGGGTTGCCCGACATCTCCAGGCCGACGTCGAAGCCCTCCTGCATGCCCAGATCCTTCATGGTCTGATCGAGCGTCTCACGCTGGACGTTGACCGTGCGCGTCGCGCCCATTTTCTGCGCGAGCGCGAGCCGGAAGTCGTTCACGTCCGTGATGACGACGTGGCGGGCGCCGACGAAGCGGGCGATCGCCACCGCCATCACCCCGATCGGTCCGGCGCCGGTGATCAGCACGTCCTCGCCCACCATGTTGAACGACAGCGCGGTGTGGGTCGCGTTGCCGAACGGATCGAGGATCGAGGCGATGTCATCGCCGATCGAGTCCGGCAGCTTGAAGGCATTGTCGGCCGGGATGGCCAGGTACTCGGCGAACGCGCCCGGTCGGTTGACGCCCACGCCGACCGTATTGCGGCACAGGTGGCGGCGGCCGGCGCGGCAGTTGCGGCAATGCCCGCAGGTGATGTGTCCTTCGCCGGAGACGCGATCCCCGACAGCGAGGCCGCGCACTTCCGAGCCGACCTCCAGCACCCGGCCACAGTACTCGTGGCCCACGGCCATGGGCACCGGGATGGTCTTGCGCGCCCACGCATCCCAGTTGTAGATGTGCATATCGGTGCCGCAGATCGCGGTTTTGGCGATCTTGATCAACACGTCGTTCGGCCCGATGGAGGGCTCGGGGATCTCTTCGAGCCAGATGCCGGGGGCGGATTCCTTCTTAACCAGCGCTTTCATGCAATCACTCCGAGTTCATGGCCCACGGCGGCGAAGGCCGCGAGCGCGGTATCCAGGTCGGTGCGCGTGAGCGCGGCGGACATCTGCGTGCGGATGCGCGCCTGGCCCTTGGGCACCACGGGGAAGGAGAAGCCGATCACGTACACCCCGTGTTCGAGCAGCCGGTCGGCCATGCGCGCCGCGAGCGCCGCATCGCCGATCATCACCGGGATGATGGGGTGCTCGCCGGGCTTGAGCCTGAAGCCGAGCCGCTCGAGGCCGGCACGGAAGTAGCGGGCGTTCTCATGCACCCGTGCACGCAGTTCGGGCCGCTCGCCAAGCAGCTCAAGCACGCGCAGTCCGGCGGCGGCCACCACCGGCGGGATGCTGTTGGAGAAGAGGTAGGGCCGCGAGCGCTGGCGCAGCCACTCGATCACCGGGGCGCGCGCGGCGACGTACCCGCCGCTTGCGCCCCCGAGCGCTTTGCCGAGGGTGCCGGTGAGGATGTCGATGCGCGCGGCGACCCCGCAGTGCTCGGGCGTGCCGCGGCCGTGCGCGCCCATGAAGCCGGTGGCATGCGAGTCATCGACCATCACCAGCGCGTCGTAGCGCTCGGCGAGTGCGCAGATCTGCGCCAGGTTCGCCACCGTGCCGTCCATCGAGAACACCCCGTCGGTGGCGATGAGGCGGGTGCGGGCCGCGGTGGCGCGCTGCAGGCAGGCCTCGAGCTCGGCCATGTCGTTGTTGGCGTAGCGCAGCCGTTCGGCCTTGCACAGGCGGATTCCGTCGATGATGCTGGCGTGGTTCAGTGCATCGGAGATGATCGCATCGCGCTCATCGAGCAGCGTCTCGAACAATCCGCCGTTGGCATCGAAGCAGGAGGAATAGAGGATCGCATCCTCGGTGCCGAGAAACTCGCTGAGGCGCCGCTCGAGCGCCTTGTGCACGCTCTGCGTGCCGCAGATGAAGCGCACCGAGGCCATCCCGAAGCCGAACCGATCGAGCGCTTCGTGCGCCGCGGCGAGCACGGTCGGATCGCTGGCGAGCCCGAGGTAGTTGTTGGCGCAGAGGTTGATCACCTCGCGCCCGGCGGTGCGGATCTGCCCGCCCTGAGGGGTCTCGATCACCCGTTCGTTCTTGTACAAGCCCTGGTCCTTCAGAGCGCCGAGGTCCGAGCGCAGCCGCTCGATGAGTTGAGGCATCATGCGGCGCGATTATACCCGCGCCCCGGCGGCGGTGTCCGGCCGCGCGGCGGCTCAGAGCGTGCCGCCGAGGCTGACGGTGCGCCCGCGCACGGCCAGACGCTGCGTCTGGCTCAGGTGCCCCAGGGCGCGCACCACCGTTTCCGGGGCGAGCCCGAGGTACGAGCCGATGTCCGCGCGGGTGAGCGGCAGGCGGAAGCGCTCCTCACGTGCCGTCAGCTGCGCCCGCTCGATGTAGTTCTCAATGAAGGCCGCGACCCGCTCGATCGCCGGCAGTCCGGCCCAGGGCGCCGCGGCGCGCTCGGGCTGCGCGGCGCTCTTCAGCAGCAGCCGCTCGAGCAGCGTCCCGTGGCCGGCGGCCGTGCCGGGCTCGGGCATGCGCAGCCGGCACACCGCGCTCGCAGTGGCCGCCTGGGCGGTGTAGGGTTGGATGCCCCGGGCATAGCTCTCCAGGCCGACCAGCTCCCCCGGCAAGCGCAGCCCGACCACCCGCTGCGAGCCGTCGGGCAGGCTCATGCGCAGCACCAGGCAGCCGGTCGCGACGATGTACACCGCCGGTGTGCCCCCCTGCTCGAGCAGGCGTGCGCCGCGCTCGAGCGGCGGCTCGCGCCGGGCGTGTACGGCATCGGCGCTGAGCGGCTCGGCCCCCCAGCAGCGGCGCGTGCCCGGGCAGACGGCACAGTCGGTTTCACTCTGAGCGCCGTTGCGGCTGCGGTTGCGATCATGACTGTTCATGCGGGTGACCCTAGCGCAGCGGATGGTGCGATAGATATCAGGATTTTCCGCAGGTCCCCCCGGCCGCACGCCGTGCGGCAAAACTGATTTTTGTCATCGCTGGCGCTACGCCCATGGTCACCCGCTCCGGCATCATCGGCGCGCTCATGAACGCCCACGCCCATCCTTACACCGAACTCGCCGCGCGCCTCGCGCATGTGGTGCCCGCCGCCGAAATCGCACTGGCCGCGCCGCTCATTGCGCGCATCGAGGCGCTGAAAGCGGTGCACGGGGCGCTGATCCTGGCGCACAACTATCAGACCCCGCTGGTCAGCGCGGTGGCGGATTTTACCGGTGACTCCCTCGCCATGGCGCAGTTTGCGCTCGAAGCACCGGCGCGCACCCTGGTGGTGTGCGGCGTGCGCTTCATGGCCGAGACCGTGAAGCTGCTCTGCCCGGACAAGCGCGTGCTGCTGAGCGCCGAGGAGGCGGGCTGCTCGCTCGCCGACTCGATCGATGCCGAGGCGGTGCGCGCCGTGCGTGCCGCCTGCCCCGGGGTGCCGGCCGTGGCCTACATCAACACCAGCGCGGCGGTGAAGGCCGAAGTCGATGTGTGCTGCACCTCGGCCAACGCCGTGCGCGTGGTGCGTGCCCTCGGCGTGCCGCGGGTCATCATGCTGCCCGACCAGCACCTGGCGGGGTTCGTCGCGCAGGAAAGCGGCGTCGAGGTGGTCGCCTGGGGCGGACAGTGCGAGGTGCACACCCGCTTCGATGCCGCCGATATTCGGGCGTTCCGTCTCGATGCGGCGGTGACCATACTGGCGCACCCGGAGTGTCCGCAAGCGGTGCGCGCCGAGGCGGATTTCGTCGGCTCCACCGGCGCGATGGCGAAGTTCCTGAGCGAGCGCCGCCCGCCGCGGGCGATGCTGCTCACCGAGTGCGCCATGGCCGACAACGTCGCGGTGCAATGCCCGGACATCCAGTTCGTGCGCCCGTGCAATCTCTGTCCGCACATGAAAGCCACCACGCTCGAGCGCGTGGTACAGGCGCTCGAGACGTTGACCGTGCCGATCGAAATCGACCCGGCGCTCGCCACGCGGGCCCGCCGTCCGATCGCGCGCATGCTCGAGATCGGCTGAGCGGACCGCGATGCGTACGTTGCAGACCGATGTGCTCGTCATCGGCGCCGGCGCGGCTGGTCTGTGCGCGGCGCTTGCCGCCGCCCCGCGCCGCGTGCTCGTGGTGTCGGCGGCCGATCCGCGGCTCGCCAGCTCCACCGCGCTCGCGCAGGGCGGTATTGCCGCGCCGCTCGCGGCGGGGGATTCGGTCGAGGCGCAGATGGCCGATACGCTGGCGGCCGGTTGCCACAGCAGCGACCGGCGCGCTGCGCTGCGCGTGATCCGCGGCGCGGCCGAGGCGGTGAGCTTCCTGTGCGATCTGGGCGTGCACTTTGACCGGGATGCGGCCGGCTGGCGGCTGCATCGCGAGGGCGGCCACAGCCGCGCCCGCGTCCTGCACGCGCGCGGGGATCGCACGGGGGCGGCGATTTTATCGGCGCTGCTGGCGGCGGCGGCGAGCGCCGAGCACATCGATCTGCTCTCGGGCCTGCAGGTGCTCGCACTGCGTGAGGGCCCGGCCGAGCGGCTGTGCGGCGCCTGGGCGGTGGATGGCGCCGGCGAGGCCGTGCGGCTCGAGGCGCACGAGACCGTGCTCGCCACCGGCGGGGTGGGGCGGCTGTTCCCGAGCACCACCAACGGGCGGGCCGCCGAGGGCGATGGACTCGCCATGGCGCTCGGCCACGGGGCTCGCGTGGCGGGACTGGAGTTTGTGCAGTTCCATCCCACGGCGCTCGCCGCGGGTGCCGATCCGCTGCCGCTGCTCACCGAGGCGCTGCGCGGGGCCGGCGCGGTGCTGCGCGATGGGCACGGCGAGCGGTTCATGGCGGCCCTGCATCCGCTGGCGGAGCTGGCGCCGCGCGACGTGGTGGCGCGCGAAGTGTGGTCGCGCCGGGCGCGCGGGGAGCCGGTCTGGCTGGATGCGACGGGGGTGTTCGCCAGCGAGCACGCCGAGGAGTTCCCGGCGGCGCTCGCGGTGTGCCGGGCGCATGGCATCGATCCGGTCCGTGAGGCGATTCCAGTGAG
>JAKCDC010000089.1 GCA_021838635.1 Pseudomonadota bacterium | reverse complement strand
CCGATCTTGCGCGCCGGGTTCATCAATCCTCTGCGCCACGGCATTCTCTATGCCGATGCCCTCACTACGGTGAGTCCGACGCATGCGCGCGAGATCTGTTCGGACGAATACGGCATGGGCCTGCAGGACTCGCTGCGTATGCGCGAACTCGACCTCACGGGCATTCTGAACGGGGTCGACTACGGCATCTGGGACCCGCGCATCGATGCGAACCTGCCGCAGCACTTCGACGCCGAGCACCTCGCCGTCAAGACCGACCTGAAGCGCGCGCTCCTCTCGCGCCTGGGATTCACCACCGATGGATCGGTCCCGCTCGCCGGCATCGTCAGTCGGCTCGCCCGGCAGAAAGGTATTGATCTGATGATCGAGGCGCTGCCGCGGGTCCTCGCCACGCGCGCGCTGGCGCTCATCGTGCTCGGCGCGGGGGACGCCCCCTACGAGCAGTTCTTCCGCGACCTCGCCGAGCAGTTCCCCGGCCGGGTCATCTTCCACCGCGGGTATGACGACGCGCTCGCGCATTGGATCGAGGCGGCATCGGATCTGTTCCTGATGCCCTCACGCTACGAACCTTGCGGACTGAATCAGATGTACAGCCTGCGTTACGGCACGGTACCCGTGGTGCGGCGTACCGGCGGACTGGCCGACTCGGTCGAGCACTTCGATCCGGCCAGCGGCCAGGGGACGGGCATCGTCTTCAACGACTTCGACGTGCCCGCCCTCGAGTGGGCCCTGAACACCGCACTTGACTGGTACGCCGACCCGAAGCAGTGGCGGCGGATCATGCGCAACGGCATGGCGAAGAACTTCTCCTGGACGCGCCAGAGTGAGCAGTACCTCGAGATCTACCAACGACTCTCGAACCGGACCTAGCGCGCGGCACTTTCGGCCCCTCCAGGTACGCCACTCCTCCTGATCCTGCTTGTTTTCCCAAGCCGCGTTTTCGCTCCGTCAGGAACTCGTCGGCAAATCCAAGCCCGGCCGCGAGCTGCTCGAGATTGTGGGGTGCTGCCCCGAGAGGGCTCACCGTCTCGCGCCCGTGCACCTTGACGAGCGCACCAATAGCGCCGCAGCATCTGTTCTGCGTGGTCCCGGTCGAGACCGAATCGGCGCGGGTACGAGAGCAGATTTTCTCAGGTCATCGCGCGTCCGTCCGCCCCGAATGCCATGGCGAGTTCCGTCGCCGGCGCTTTTGCCCGCGCCACGGGACAGACGGACGCTCGAATAGGCCGTCTCGAGATCCATCGGCGCAACACTCCCCTCGCGTTCGCGTCGGGCGTGCGCAAGACCCTCTCCACGGATGTCCCGCGCCCCACCAGGGGCTGCGCATCGTCATCGAGGTGCCCATCAGCACCCCGTGGGTCAACTCATTGATTAGCAGAGAAATCAGCGCAGATCTGTCCGTGAATCGCATGATAGGGATTCAGCGCCCGTCGCGGCGCTCTTAGAGACGCACGAGAGCGACGGGAAATGCACTCCCGAGCGCGCCGCGCTCCTCCGGCTGGCGTGGATGAAGGACCGCGTGACTCGGCGGGTTCCTGAAGCAGCGCCAGGAGTCGTCTCCGCCGTCGGCCCTGAGGGTCCGCGACCACAGCCAGACTCAGCGGCGATGGCATCAAGAAGCTGTTCAACCAGAGCAAGAGACGGGTCGGGGGAAAAGAGCCCGCGCAATGCCAGACTTTCCGAAAACGCGTCGATAATCAGAATGAGGCAGTTTTTGGATCCCCATCAACATCTCCGTTGCGCATTTTTTTCCCTTCGCTCGCAGCACAACTGACCGCGAGTCGGGATCGGCAGACACGATAGACCCGTCATACGCCGACGCCCCAACTACGACGCCCCGTTTCACACAGCTAAACGCCTACCCTGGTGTACAATCCGCCCGGCTGCGCTGCGTCAGATCCGCCAGCGCCAGTGTCTCGATGTCGCGACAAGGTGAGACCCGCGCAGCGCCTGATCCGCAGATGGATTCTTCAGTTGCAACGGTCATCAGGCCAAACGAATTCCGCGCGCCGCATATCAGACTAAGGCCCTGTGTCGCATGATACTGGGGCGCGCGTACGACAGAAGTGGAGTCGAAGGAGAATCACGCCATGCCCGGTTCACATGCTCACCCCCGCATCCCGCGCCACATCGCCACTGCAGCCCTGCTCGTCGCGGCACTCGCCGTGCTGCCGCAGGCCCATGCGGCGACCAATCTGTTCAACATGTACGTCGGCGCGGCCTACGCGCGCTCGAACCTGCGCGCCCGGGACACCAATCCGCTCCCCTTCAGCGGCGGCGGCCCGCTGAACAGCTTTGATCGATCCGATTCCGGCTACCAGTTCAGCCTCGGGGTCCGTGGCCTGGAGATGCTCGGCGCCGAGGTCGACTACTTCGATCTTGGCAGCGGCGACGTCTCGAACTTGGCCTCTGTGGGCGGAACAGCGGGCGTCGTCTCCAGCGCGAATGTAGCGCAGAAGGGCGAAGCGGCGTTCGCAATGCTCTACCTGCCGGTACCGATCGTCGATATCTATCTGAAGGCCGGCGTGGACCGGATCAACTCTAACTTAAACGCAAGCTACTTACCGAGCGGTGTTTTCTGTAGTGTACTGGGCTGCGCGCACCAATCCCTGGCGACCAGCAGGACGACCACGGGACTGGCGCTCGGCGCCGGCGCACAGTGGCAGTTCGGAAATTGGGGCCTGCGCGCCGAGTACGAACGGTTCACAGCCTACGGGAGTCACCCTGACCTGGTGTCGGTGGGCGTGATTTGGACGTTCCTCTGACCCGGACTGATGTTCTTCGGCACGAGACATCGGGATACGATACCGTGCGAGACTCACGAGCACTGAACGACACGACATGACAGGTTCGGATGGCGATGACTCCTCGCTCCTGCGCGCAGCTCAGCGGTATCGCCGTGCCGGACTGCTGACGGAGGCAATCGGCGCCTACCAGAAACTGCTCGCTCGCCGCCCGGACTCGCCGAACAGCTGGTACAACCTCGCGCGCCTGCAGCGTCAGGCGCGCGAGTACGAGGCGGCACTCGGCTCCTATCAGCGTGCGCTGGATGTGGGCGCCGAGTCGCCCGAAGAAATTCATCTCAACCGCGGCGTCATACTCTCCGATGACCTGCACCGCCACGCGCAGGCGGAGCGGGAATTCGAGACGGCGCTGCGCCTGAACCCGACCTATACTGCGGCGCTGTTTAATCTGGCAACACTGCGCGAGGATCTCGGCCGGCGGGAGGATGCCGAGCGCACCTACGAGCGGATCCTCGCGCTCGAGCCGAATAATCTGCAGGCGCTCGCGCGCTATGCCCAGACGCAGCCGGCGGCCGAAACGAGCGATGCGCTACTGCAAACCCTGCGCAGTCGTCTGAATGATCCACATGGGGAGAATGCGGACCGAGCGAGCGTGGGATTCGCGCTGGGACGCGCCCTCGATGGACGCGGTGACTACGCCGCGGCATTCGCCGCCTACACCGAGGCGAACCGCCTCAGCCGGGCGAGTGCCGGTGCACGATTCATACCGTATGACCGCGCGGCACACGAGCGTCTGATAGAGAACATCATCGGGGCCTTCCCCACTCCTTCGCTCGGCGCGCAGGACACGCCGCCTGGGCCGCCGGCGCCCGTTTTCATCTGCGGCATGTTCCGCTCCGGATCCACCCTCATCGAGCAACTACTCGCGCGACACCCGCGGATCGGCGCCGCCGGTGAGCTCGACTGGCTGCCCCGGATCGCCCGAGAGACACTGGCCCCTTACCCGAGCGGGGCGGCAGCCGCCCCGCCGCAGCAACTCGCCACTCTCGCGGCGCAATACCTCGGGCATCTCGCGACGGTATTTCCAGGCGCGGCACAGGTCACGGACAAGCGGCCGGACAACTTCCTCTACATCGGTCTGATCAAACGTCTGTTCCCGACCGCGAAGATCGTGCACACCACGCGCGATCCGCTCGACAACTGCCTGTCCATATTCTTCCTACACCTCGACCAGAGCATGAGCTATGCGCTCGATCTACTGGACATCGGTCACTACTATCGTCAGTGCATACGCCTAATGGCGCACTGGAAGACACAATTTCCCGGGGACATACTCGACGTTCATTACGACACGCTGGTCCGCGAGCCGCAGGCGCTCATGCAACGGCTCCTCGGGTTTCTCGGACTCGAATGGGACGAGCACTACCTGGAGCAGGCGCCGATTGAGCGCGCTGTCAGGACCGCCAGCGTGTGGCAGGTCCGCCAGAGCCTGTACCAGAGCTCATCAGGCCGGTCGCGCCACTATCGCGCGCAGCTGAGCAAGCTGCACACCTATCTGAACCAAGGCGCTCCGGACCGATGCCGGAACACTGAGGCACCGCGGCGACCGGGCAACAGAGCGACGGGTTTGCAGATACCTTGAGTTTGTGCTCAGATGCCACGCATGCGTGCCGCGCTGCGCATCATGTGCCTGCAGTGTGTGCTCCTCGCGGTAATGGCCCAAGCCGCGACGGTGCCGACGGCTACTCCGGCTCTAATCCCGCACCTTGCGCGCCACACGATGGCAGTCGCGCCAGTAGCGGTTCCGGGCACTCAGCGCCCGCCCTTGAATCCGCCCCAACCAGTCCCTCGCGAGGACCTTCTGTTCGCCAGTCCCACTACACTCGATCACATTGGACGCGTGGTCGCCGCAGTCAGTATCGACGGCAAGGGCCCATTTCGGTTCATCGTTGACACCGGCGCCAATCACTCCACGATCTCGCCACAGTTGGCAGCACTCCTCGGACTGAAGCCCTCCACACGGCAGTTAATTAATGTGACCGGCGTGACCGGCACCGCGGCGGAGACCTCTGTATTCATCACGAAGCTGCAGGCGGGCGAACTGACGATCGCCGACAGTCGTTTCCCCGTCATCTGGGCATCGGTCATGGCGGGCGCCGAGGGGATCCTCGGCGCCGCGGGGCTGCGCAAGGATCGGTTGCTGGTGAATTTTCAGCATAACCAGGTAATCATCGCGCGCTCACGTACCGAGGCGCTCCCCTGGGGATTCAGCCGGATGTGGGCAACTCGGCTGCACGGCGGCCTGCTCAGCGTGCCGGGCCGGGTCGGGAACGTGCGGGTGCGTGCGATCATCGATACCGGCTCGCAACGCACGCTAGGCAATCTTGCGCTCTACAGACAGCTCTTTGCCGAAGAACAAGGCAAGAGCAAATACCTTACCGCCGATGTATACGGCGCGACCCACCAGGTGGGCATCGGTAAGCTGCAGCTCGCCCCGAGGATCGATCTGGGGGCGATCAAGATCAGTGGCGTCGGCTTGGTATTCGGTGACTTCAGCATCTTCCGAGTCTGGGGACTCACACGACGCCCCACCATCATTCTGGGAATGGATGTTCTCGGCACGGTCAAGGCCTTCGCAATCGACTTCCGCTACGCCGAGATCGGTATCGACACCCGCTACAACTATTATGAATCGGCACTCACCCCACCGCCGCAAAGCGGCGGCCCGCAGCCCGATGCCCCCTACCAAGGCAGCGCAGCCGTACTTCGTTATCCATACCGGGTGGTATCTGCACTCCCATACCGCTTGGCCGCTGCTCTTGTAGTCCCGCACGGCTCGGATGCTGTATCCCGCCCAGCCTTGCCGTCGCATGAAGGCGAGGAAAGTGCGGATCGTCGGTGGTGGACTCCAAAACCGCTTAAAAATTGCCCTCACTGAGCGACCGGCAGTGAAATGGCACCGCCACCTAGTATCGTGACACGTAAATAGCGGAACATGTAAAATGTGCATACCTGAACTGTTCGAGGTGACCAGGCATGCACCAGACCGAACTGATCTTGAGCAA
>JAKCDC010000088.1 GCA_021838635.1 Pseudomonadota bacterium | reverse complement strand
AAGAACTTTACAGCACAAGACTACTCTCATGGCGCATCCTGGAGAAAGCACTGTTTCGTGACACGCGGCCCGCGCGCGCGAGCGGCTGCCCCCCCCCCGAGGCTGAAGAGCTTGCCCAGGCGGCCGCCGGATCGGACCGGGCCTGCGCGCCGGCACAGATGATCGGGCGCAGCGCCTGCGTGGAACTACTGATGCCGCGCGAGGCTCGCGGCGCGTCCCGGCACGACCCTGCAGAATTCCCTGGTCAGACCCTACTTTGTGCTGTAAAGTTCTTCATGATCGAGGATTTTGATCATGTTGCGGCGCAACCGCTTGGGATGGGGGAATAACCGTCAGCGTTTTGGGGACGCATGACGGGCGGCGACTCTGTAGCGGTGCGGACATGCAGTGGGGGGGAGTTCTTCTCCGGACGACGGAACGGATCGCCCGACCCGCACACGCGCTGCGGGCAGCGTTACCCGCGTCGCACGGCCCTCACGCACGACCCGAGGCCGAAAGAGCACCAATAGCCGGCGCGCCTCAAACGTACCGGCCGACCAGGCCAGCTGCGCATGCCCGATGCCGATGATGTAGACGCACTCCCCTGTCACACGCACTGGATTCGACTCCTGGGGCCACGATACTGGGGGCTGTGGATCGTCCTCGGGATTCTGCGCTTGCTCGTGCTGCTGCCGTTTCGCGTGCAGCTCGCCTGGGGACGCGTGCTCGGCGCACTGCTGCGCAAGATGCCCGTGCGCTACGTCAGCATTGCCCAAACCAACATCGATATGTGCTTGGCGGAACTACCGCCCAATGAACGCAAGCAGGTGCTTCATCGGCACTTCCAGAGCCTGGGGATCTCCGCAATGGAAATCGCCCTGGCGTGGTGGGGAAACGGCAATCGCATCCGCAAGCTTGCACACATCGAGGGCTACGAGCACGTCAAAACCGCCCTCGCGCGAGGACGCGGCGCGATCCTGCTGACAGCGCATTTCACGCCGCTCGAGATCGGTGGACGGATCCTCTCGGAAGCGGTTCCCATCAACGTCCTGTATCGCCCGACCAAGAACCCGGTCCTGGCGCATCTGCAACACCGGTTGCGCACCCGCAATGGCGGGCACGCGATTCGCAGCGACGACATCCGCGCGATGGTCATGGCGCTGAGAAACAATGAATGCGTCTGGTTCGCGCCCGATCAGTGCTATCGTAAAAAGGGCGCTGAGATGGTCCCGCTGTTCGGCGTCCCCGCCGCCACCAACACGGCTACCTCGCGCATTGCGCGCATGACCGGTGCGGCCGTGCTGCCGTATTTCGTCGAACGCCTGCCCGGCTGCGCCGGCTACCGGCTCGTGATCCTGCCGGCGCTTGAGAATTTTCCGAGCGACTCACCGGCCGCAGATGCCGCACAGTTTCATCGGTTGATCGAAACTCAGGTCCAGGCGGTCCCGGATCAATATCTGTGGATCCACCGCCGGTTCAAGGGCATGACGCCGGACTATCCTGATTATTACAAGAAGTGCTCGAAAGCCGCCAAGCGCGATGCCGGCACCGATCCACAAGCACAACCGCGCGCACTGTGACCGGAGCCCGACGGTTCCCGCTCCGGCGCACCGCGGGACGCATGCCACCTTCGCCCCTTCGCTCCTGGTACGTCCGAACTTATTCCCTCGCGAGGTCATCATCGTACATACCCCGCGGCGCATTGCCGGTGCGCGAAGCCCCTCGGCCGTGCTCACCGACTGCCTCCCGCCGCAGCAGTCCTGTCGCCCTAAGCGCAGGCCGCGGACCGGATTTAACTGCCGCGCACTCAAAGCACCCCTTGGCCGCTCCGGCTATCGGCGTCCTCCCGGGACGGCCCTCATCCGGCCGGGTGTAAATAACGGTTCAAAAACGACCCGATGGCCCTCAGTGCTTTGATCCGATCGTCACTGCGCGCCAGCGAATTCCCGCCACGCTGAAGCTTCAAGAACGTGACCGCCTTGCCCTGCGCCCTCAACACGTGGGCCATGGCGGCCGATTGACTCACCGGGACAACGGCATCGTCCTCCGTGCCGATGAGCAGCACCGGCGCCTTGATGGCCCTGGCCGCATGAATGGGGGATTCACGGGCCACTTTGGGATCCACCGGCGATCCAATCTGGTCGCGCCAGCCCACCAGCGCCGCATGCGTCGAATCGCTGCCGCCAAATACGTGAATCATGTGCGCAACCAACGCGCCGAGATCCGAAATCCCGTTGACGCTCACCGCACAGGCATAGGTACCGGGATAAAACGCAACGCCCGCCAATGCCGCGTAACCGCCATACCCCATGCCGGCGATACACACCCGATGCGGATTGACCAGACCCTGTTTCACCAGCAAGTGAACGCCGTTGATTGCATAGCGTTGTGACACTCCGCCCCACAACAAGTAGCCGCCCTCTGTCGCGAGCGCCGTACCCGACACGTCCGGCTGCAATACCACATCACCCTCGGCAGCCAGAAACTGTGCGAACCAGTCGAAGTTGCGTGGATTGTTCCCAACCGCGCCCCCGGGTACCAATACGACCAAGGGCAGGTCCTTGCCGCCGCCGGGCGGTACGTAGACTTCGGCTTTCACGCTTCGCCCGCCGCGCGTCGGATATTGCACGGCATGCACCTGCGCCAGCTCGACGTGGGCGAGCTGCGGGTAACTCTCACCGGCAATCACCGCGCCGTGAGCGGCGAAATTGATCAGGTAATACGTGGGCGGGTTCTGTGGATCATCGATCTCCGCGAGCACTTCCTGGCGATTGCGCGAGTGATCGTAGACCTCTACTCTGCGGCCCGGGAAGACGTGCGCGACGGATTCGTAGCGTGATCTCGCCGCCGAGTCGAACCAGACTCGATGCGGATCGGAACGACCGACCCACATGTAACTCAATGACTTCGAAAACCTCGACAGATCGAACTGAATCACCCTGTGCTTCGCAGCAGGCAAGAGTTCCTGCGGTGCCGAGCCGTCGAGCGGAATCTTCCACAATCCACTCCCGCCCGGCAGGAACGCCAGAATCGCGTGCGCCGAGGGGTCGAGCTGCGCGCCAAAATCGGGGACCTGTCCGTCGGTGTGATGGTAGATCGGCCGCCACGTATGGTCCTGCCGCGCCTCAATCGTGAAGCGATTCCTATGCCACTCGGAGCGCGCCACGGGATTGCCGGCATTGTCAATGAACCAGCCGTCGGTGTAGGCATCGCCGGAGGAGATCGCCGTACTCTTACCCGTCCGAGTGTCCACTGCGAACAGCGAATCCACCATGCCGGAATCCCCGACTGCGCTGTGGATCATCGTGCCGAGCGTCGAGCGGTACGCGGTCGGATTGAACATCCGGACCGACATGATCACGGTGTGCGGCCGCTGGGGGATATCCCAGTCGAGCAATTGCACACCGGTGGTAAAGTAATTCCCCCCCATCATCCGGTCCGACAGCAACGTACGGACCTTGCCGGTGGCGATATTCAGCGCCAGCACGACGTCGAGTCGGATGGGCTGATGCCAGCTCAACTCCGATTGCGGTGGCGCGGGCTCCGTGGTGACCGCCCGCATCAGCAGCGTATTGTCGCTTTCCCACTCCAACGAATACACCTTGAGTGCCGCGGACAGCCGCACCTCGCGTTGAACCGCTTTAGTACCCACGTTGAATAGGAAGACCCCACTGCCTCGCCCCCGAGGCTCCATCCATGCCACCACATGTCCGCTGGGACTGAGCGTGAGCGCACGGACTTTCGGCAGCGCACCGAAGTCGGTAGCGAGATTAATCTTAGCCTGTCCCGCCCAAGCTGCGGTCGACAGCGCGATCCACATCACCAACGCGGCAAATAAAGATTTCTTCACGCTCTCTCCTCGCGTGTTTTATGAGCTTCTTATATCCCGGTCAACGGTACACTGTTGTATTTCGGGTGCTTCCACTGCAGCGACGTGGCGGGACTTGGTTCGGCTAGTCAGGCGCGATCTAACCCGCCTCTCGCATGATCATCACACTACGCCGCGCACCAGTAGACTATATTCACCAGTCTCGGTCAAGCTCAGCACTTCTGTCTCACGTCCTGACCACCAAGTGCGGCCCTGCGCGAGATCTTCGGACGCGTACATTCGCAGGTGTCACAGACTTTCCTCAGCTTGGCCACCACCGAGGCATTCGCCAATCAGCGCATCCCGAACGCGGAGGATTGGGAAACGCTCCTGGCGCCTATACATGGCGCG
Organism: Pseudomonadota bacterium; assembly: GCA_021838635.1. Classification (GTDB taxonomy): domain Bacteria; phylum Pseudomonadota; class Gammaproteobacteria; order Steroidobacterales; family Steroidobacteraceae; genus 13-2-20CM-66-19. The sequence goes on along the minus strand of JAKCDC010000088.1, from coordinate 1,622 downwards.
ATGGTCGGGATGCTTCGAAGAAGTCCGCGCCCGCAGTGGGTAATGATCAGGCGTGCACGCGTGCGAAACAAACGTGCTGCGCGCACGGTCCACCAGTGCGTCTCGTCACCGAACCGCTCGGCACTCGGAACCGCACTCATGCGCACTCCCATCAAAGCAAGCGGCGATACGCTCTGGCGTGCCACCGTCGCAACGCAGCGCTATGAGCAACGCACAACCACAGGACGCTCCGTAGTGACTGTCCGCCGGGTTCTTCTTGACCTCCTCTTTCCGATCGTTTTCAGTCTGCCTCCGCGATCTCTGATCCGCTGTCCGGCCCGCCCAGCGCGCGCTTGACGGCTCTAATGGCCCGCTCAACGTCTCGTTCCGATGTTCTCCAATTCACGACACTGACCCGCATTGCGCGTTCGCCTCGCCATGTCGTAGTGGAAAAGAACGCCTCCCCGTCCGCATTCACCGCGGCGACGATTCTCTCTGTCCTGCTGTCATGATCGCCATCGCTCGCCCCGGGACGCTGATCCAGAAAGCGCACCAGGCCTTGATTAAGACGCGGCTCCCACAGCATCTGCGCCCCAGGGAGCCTCCCGATCTCCGTGACCAATCTCAAGCAGTGCCTTGAGGTGCGTTCGATGAGATCTGCAACGCCCTCCCTGCCGAGTTCTCGCAGTGCAGCGTAAACGGGAATTCCGCGAGCTCGCCGCGACCACTCCGGGTTCCAATCGATTTGATCTCTTGCATTTGAATCCGCGGCAATGTACGAGGCGCTGATCGTCATCGCCTCTCGGTGTGCGGCGCGGTCCCGTACGATGGCCATTCCACAGTCAAATGGAACATTGAGCCATTTGTGCGCATCCGTCGCCCAGCTGTCCGCCTGCTCAATTCCCGCCGTCAGATGCCGAAACTTCGCGGACGCCCTTGAGAACAGCCCGAATGCACCGTCGACGTGGACCCAGGTCCCCGCCTGTTTGGCGAGCGGAATGATTTCATCGAACGGATCAAACGCCGCAATGTTCAAGTCACCGGCCGAAAGAACCAGAATCGTCGGCTGTTGCGTCTTGTGCAAAGCCACCTGCAGCGCTCCGGGTTCCATCCGTCCGTTGCGATCGGCGGCAATGGATTCAATCGACTTATTCCCCAATCCCAGAAATCGCACAGCCCGATCGACCGAACCATGCCGGTGTTCACTGGTCAACACGCGAATCTTTGGCGCGCCACACAGACCGCCCTCATTGACGTTCCAGCCCGCTTTCTCCAGGACCGAGGCTCGCGCGCTCGCCAAGCACGTGAAGTGCGCAAGCTGGCAGCCGGTCGTGAAGGCAAATGAGGCTTCTCGGGGCAGATCCAGGAGCTCCTTAATCCATCCCCCGGCGACTTCCTCGATCACGCTCGCCACCGGACTGCAGCCGTAAAGCGCGGCGTTCTGGTCCCAAGTCGAAGTCAGCCAGTCGGCCGCAAGCGCCGAGATGAGCGACCCGCCGATGACCCAGGCGAAGAATGGACCTGCCCCGCTTCAGTGGACGGGTAGAAGCTCTCTCAGTGACGTAGTGTGGTGCTCTTGTGAGGTTTCTCCTTCGTAATTATAACGGATTTGACAGCAGTGCGGTCTGGCGCGCTTCGCGGCA
>JAKCDC010000010.1 GCA_021838635.1 Pseudomonadota bacterium | reverse complement strand
GCGGCGGCAGCGGCGGCGCCTCGGGCGGTGGCGCACCGCCGCGTGAGAGCACCGATTACGGCCAGAGTCCCGGCGGCGGGAGCAGCGGTGCCGCCGGCGAGGGGACGGATTTCGACGACGATATTCCCTTCTGAATCAAATAATTAGATCAATTTTCCCCGCCAGAGGTCTGCGCGCCCGCGTGGAGCCAGCGCGTTGTGCGCAGGGACACTTGCGATGGCGATGCTGCCGGTTGGGGCGGCGTCGCTTTCTGCGGCAGCGCAGAGCTGCGCCGGTAGCGGCCTTGTGCCTGAGGATCGGGCGAGGCCGGTGGCCCGCCCGCGGCCGCCGTGCGGCGGGGCCGCACAGGCCGTAAAATTACCCTTCCCCATGCGCTTGAGCCTATGTCCCGCCACTATTACATCAAGACCTTCGGTTGCCAGATGAACGAGTACGATTCCGCCCGCATGGCGGACGTGCTGCGCGCCGGCGTGGGTCTCACCCCGACCGACGATCCTGCCCAGGCCGATGTGCTGCTGATGAATACCTGCTCGGTGCGCGAGAAGGCGCAGGAAAAAGTGTTCTCGCTGCTCGGTGAATGGCGGCAGCTGAAGGCGTTGCGTCCCGAGGTGCTGATCGGCGTGGGCGGTTGCGTAGCGAGTCAGGAGGGGGATGCCATCACCGCGCGCGCGCCATTCGTCGATCTGGTGTTCGGCCCGCAGACGCTGCATCGCCTGCCGGAGATGATAGCCGCGCTGCACCGAACGGGCCGGGCGCAGGTGGACGTGAGTTTTCCGCAGATCGAGAAATTCGATCATCTGCCCGCGCCGCGTACCGAGGGCAGCTCGGCGTTCGTTTCCGTCATGGAGGGGTGCAGCAAGTACTGCAGCTTCTGCATCGTGCCGTATACCCGTGGCGAGGAAGTCAGCCGGCCGTTCGCTTCGGTCCTGCAAGAGATCCATCAGCTCGCCGCGCAGGGCGTGCGAGAAGTCACGCTGCTCGGTCAGAACGTCAACGCCTACCGGGGCGCGATGGGCGATGGAGCCGAGGTCGACCTGGCGACGCTAATTCATCACGTCGCGGCGCTCCCGGCCATCGAACGGATCCGCTTCACCACCTCGCATCCCGTGGAGTTTGACGATAGCCTCATCGAAGCCTATGCGAACGTGCCGAAGCTCGCCAATCACCTGCATCTGGCGGTGCAGAGCGGTTCCGACCGGATCCTCGCGCTGATGAAGCGCGGTTACACCACGCTGGAATTCAAGGACAAGGTGCGCAAGCTGCGCGCGGTGCGACCCGACATCTGCATCTCCTCGGACATCATCGTCGGTTTTCCGGGGGAAACCGAACGTGACTTCGAGGCGACGCTCGCGCTGGTGCGCGATGCCGGTTTCGACCAGTCCTTCAGCTTTCTCTACAGCCGCCGTCCCGGTACACCGGCGGCCTCGCTGCCGGATGAGGCGCCCGAGGCGCTCAAGCACGAACGGCTGGCGCGGCTGCAGGCGCAGCTCGATGCGCAGGCCCTGAAGATCAGCGAACGCATGGTCGGCACCGTGCAGCGCGTACTGGTTGAACGGCCATCGAAGAAGGATGCACGCGAGCTTGCCGGTCGTACCGAGAACAATCGGTGGATCAACTTCGCCGGTCCGCCGGAACTCATCGGGCGGTTCGCGGACGTCGCGGTTACAGCGGCCCGAGCGCACAGTCTGCGCGGACGGCTCTGTCAGTGAGCACACCGGACGCGCCGCGCGAGTTCGCGCTGACCCCGGCGGACAATGCGCGCCTGGCCAATCTGTGTGGTCCGCTCGATGAAAACCTGCGGCTGCTTGAGAACCGTCTTGACGTGCAGATCCGACGCCGCGGTGACAGCTTCCAGGTGCTGGGGGCGCGCGCCGACAGTGCCGAGCAGACGCTGCGCGAGCTGTTCGCGCTCGCTGAGCGCGATGAGGTGACGCCCGAGCGTGTGCATCTGGCGTTGCGCGAGCATGAGTCCGGCCGCACGCCGAGTGAGGAACACGAGGAGTCCTCCATCCGCCTGCCGCGCGGCGGGCTGCGCGCGCGCGGCCACCATCAACGGCAGTATCTGGCGCACATCCGCTCGCATGACCTCACCTTCGGCATCGGTCCGGCGGGCACCGGCAAGACCTATCTGGCCGTTGCCTGCGCCGTCGAATCGCTGCAGGCCGAGACCATCCGGCGTGTCGTGTTGGTGCGTCCGGCCGTCGAGGCCGGCGAGCGGCTCGGGTTTCTACCCGGTGATCTGACCCAGAAGGTCGATCCCTACCTGCGGCCGATGTACGACGCGCTCTACGAGATGCTCGGCTTCGATCGCGTGTCGCGGTTCATCGAGCGCAACGTGATCGAGGTCGCGCCCCTCGCTTTCATGCGTGGCCGCTCGCTCAACGACTCGTTCATCATCCTCGATGAGGCGCAGAACACCACCGTTGAGCAGATGAAGATGTTCCTGACGCGCATTGGCTTCGGCTCCAAAGCCGTGGTGACGGGCGATGTCACCCAGACCGACCTGCCGGCGGGGCGGCAGTCCGGTCTTAGCCATGTCATCGACGTGTTGCGCGGCGTGGACGGCGTAGCCTTTACGTTCTTCGACGCGCGCGACGTCGTGCGCCACCCGCTGGTGCAGCGCATCGTGCAGGCTTATGAATCCCGGGCCGGCACCCCGCGCCAGGGGAATCCGTCCTGATGCGCACGCGTGTCGCGCGCATCGAATCTCGTCCCGTGCACCTCGATGTGCAGCGGCGCGTGCGTGCCTGGGCACCCCGCAATGCGGAGTTCGCCCGCTGGGCCGCCGCGGCGCTCGGGCGGCGAGGTGCGAACCGGGAAGTCGCGGTACGCGTGGTCGGGCCCGCGGAGAGTCGCAGGCTCAACGCCCATTACCGTGGCAAGGACCAGCCGACCAACGTATTGTCGTTTCCAGCCGCCGCGCAGCCGGCCGCCGCCGAGGCGGCCGCGGTGCCGCTGGGTGACCTGGTCATCTGTGCGCAGGTGGTGCGTACCGAGGCCCAGGCGCAGGGCAAGCCGCTGCGGGCGCATTGGGCGCACCTGGTGGTGCACGGAGTGCTGCACCTGCTTGGCTACGATCACGAATCCGAACCCGATGCGCGTCGCATGGAGCGGCGCGAGATCAGCGTGCTGCGTGCGCTCGGGTTTGCCAATCCGTACCGGAGTATCCGATGAATCCCCCGGGTGAGACCCGCCAGTGGCTGAAGCGCCTGTGGCGGACCTTCGCTGCCGAGCCGCGCGACCGCCATGATTTGCTGACGCTGTTGCGCGAGGCGCGCGAGCGGGGGCTGTTCCAGGCCGATGCTCTGACCATGATCGAGGGCGTGCTCGCGGTTTCCGACCTGCACGCGCGCGATGTGATGGTGCCGCGCGCGCAGATGGTCTGTGTGCAGCGCGACGATCCCGTCAAGCGGATCCTGCCGGTCGTGATCGAGTCGGGGCACTCGCGATTCCCGGTGCTCGATGAGGACCGCGACGACATCGCCGGTATTCTGCTTGCGAAGGACCTGCTGCGTCTGTGCAGTGACGAGGAGCGTGATCGCTTCGATATCCGCGAGTACATGCGTCCGGCGGTGTTCGTGCCGGAATCGAAGCGGCTCGATGTGTTGCTGAAGGAGTTCCGCGGCAATCGTCAGCATATGGCGATCGTCGTCGATGAGTATGGCGGGGTCGCCGGCCTAATCACCATCGAGGACGTCATCGAGCAGATCGTCGGGGAGATCGACGACGAGTTCGACGTCGAAGACGACCAGAACATCCGCAAGGAGGCCGACCGGCAGTATCTGGTGCGCGGCGTGACACGCCTCGAGGAGTTCAACGAGTACTTCGGCGCGCGCTTGCCCGAGGAGCAGGGGTTCGAAACCGTCGCCGGGCTCCTCATGCGCCGCTTCGGCCGGCTGCCGCGCCGCGGCGAGGCCGTGACCATCGAGGGGTTCGAATTTCGCATCACCCGCGCCGACCGGCGCCGCATCGACGCCCTGCGCGTCGTGCTGCCGGCCGGTATGGCGGCACCGCGCGAACCGGAGTCGACCGATTGAGCGGCGTGGCGCCGATCGGGTTCGCGGCCCGTGTCCGCCGCGCCGCATTGCGGCGGGCGGATCGTTCCTCGGCGGGGCCGCTGTGGCATCACGGACTCGCGCTGTGCGCCGGAGCGATGCTCGCCACGGCGTTCGCACCGCAGGGGTGGTGGCCGTTCGCGCTGGTGAGTCCTGCGCTGTTGCTGGCGCTGTGGGAGCGCGCCGATGCGCGCCGTGCGGCGTGGCTCGGCTTCTGGTTCGGGCTCGGCCTGTTCGCAGTCGGCACGTACTGGCTCTACAACGCCATCCATCTCGACGCCCCGGTCTGGCTCGCCTTGCTGGCGACGCTTGCGCTGATGGGCCTGATGGCTTCCTACCATGCGCTCACCGGGTACGTGGTGGTGCGCTTCTTTCGCAGCGGGCCGCTGCGCTGGCTGCTCGCGGCACCGGGCGCTTGGCTGCTCAGCGAATGGCTGCGCGGCTGGCTGCTGTCGGGATTCCCGTGGCTGACACTCGGTTACACGCAAACGGCTACTGTGCTTGGGCACCTGGCGCCGCTCGCCGGGGTGTACGGCATCAGCCTGGTGCTGCTGGCCGGCTCCGGGGCGCTCGTGGCGCTGGTGCGCGGCACATGGCGCGTGCGCCTGATCGGCGCGGCGGTCCTGATCGTGCCGTGGCTTGCCGCGGTCGCTCTGCGTAGCACCGATTGGACGCACCCGTCGGGACCATCGACCTCGGTGGCCATCGTGCAGGCCAACATTTCCCAGCACGAAAAGTGGCAGGACTCGCATTCCGCGCAGATTCTGCGGCGCTACCGGCGCATGACCGATTCGGTGCTCGGCACGCGTCTGATCGTCTGGCCGGAATCCGCACTGCCGGGGCTGGTGAACAACCTGTTCCCGTATGTGGCCAGCCTGGACCGGGCCGCCCGCGCACACGGATCGGCGCTGGTGATCGGGGCGCTGCGCGAATCCTCCTCGGGCGATTACTACAACTCGATCCTTGCCCTCGGTCGCGAAGCCAGCTGGTACGACAAGGACCATCTGGTGCCGTTGGTGGAAATCATTCCCCTGCCGCGATTCGTGCGTCGCTGGCTGCGGCAGATGAACCTGCCGTCCTCAAGCTTCACCCGCGGCGGTACCGACCAGAAACCGCTGCCGGTGGCCGGCCTGAAGCTCGGCCCGACGGTGTGCTACGAAGTGGCCTACGGCGGTTACATGTTGCGCATGCTGCCCGAGGCGGATGTGCTCGTGAACGTCACGGACGACGCCTGGTTCGGCGACAGCTCCGAGCTCGCCCAGCAGTTCCAGATGGCCCGTATGCGCACCCTGGAGGAAGGGCGGTATATGATCGTCTCGACCGACGACGGCATCTCCGGGGTCCTCGGGCCGAAGGGAGAAATCATTGCGCAGGCCCCGGTCATGCGCGCCGTCGTGCTGAAATCCGCGGTCATCCCGATGAGCGGCATGACGCCCTTCGCCCGAGTCGGCAACGGACTGGCCGTTCTCCTGGCTGGGGCCGCAGTGGCCGCCGCGTTCGCGCTGCGGCGGCTCGGCCGCCGCCGTACAATGCCTCGGTCGTGAGGCGCCGCGAGGCGCATTTAGGGCATCCACCTCCGCTGAATTCAGAGATTACTCAGGCTATTGTCCGATGGAACAGACCTACGATCCGGCGGCCGTTGAGCGCGCCGCGCAGCAGTATTGGGAAGCGAACGGCACATTCCGGGCCCGTGAACTGCCCGGGCGGGATAAGTTTTACTGCCTGTCGATGTTTCCCTATCCGTCGGGCCGGTTGCACATGGGCCATGTGCGCAACTACACCATCGGCGACGTGCTCGCCCGCTACATGCGCATGCAGGGGCGCAACGTGTTGCAACCGATGGGCTGGGATGCGTTCGGGCTGCCGGCGGAGAACGCCGCGATGGGCAACGGTGTGCCGCCAGCCCGCTGGACGCGCCAGAACATCGAGTACATGCGCCGCCAGCTCAAATCGCTCGGCTTCGGCATCGACTGGAGCCGAGAGCTTGCGACCTGCGATCCGAGCTATTACCGCTGGAATCAGTGGCTGTTCCTGCGCATGCTCGAGAAGGGCATCGCGTACCGTCGAACCGGGGTGGTCAACTGGGATCCGGTCGACCAGACGGTGCTCGCCAACGAACAGGTGATCGAGGGGCGCGGCTGGCGCACCGCAGCGCTGATCGAGAAGCGCGAGATCCCGATGTACTACCTCAACATTACGCGCTATGCCGAGGAGCTGCTCGGGAGCCTCGAGCAGCTGCCGGGCTGGCCAGAGCGCGTCAAGCTGATGCAGTCGAATTGGATCGGCCGCAGCGAGGGCTGCGAGGTCGCGTTCCCGTATGCGCCCGATACGCGCGCGGCGCTCGGTGCCGAGGGGACTCTGAAGGTCTTTACCACGCGCCTCGACACGCTCTACGGCGTGACGTTCATGGCGGTGGCCGCCGAACATCCGGTGGCGCTGGCCGCTGGCGCCGGCAATGCCGAGCTCGCCGCATTCATCGAGGAATGTCGCCGCGGTAGCGTCATGGAGGCCGACGTTGCCACCCAGGAAAAGAAGGGCATGCGCACCGGACTGCACGTGCTGCATCCGTTCACCGGCCAGCCGATCGAGATCTGGGTCGCCAATTACGTGTTGATGAGCTACGGCGAGGGCGCGGTGATGGGCGTTCCGGCCCACGATGAGCGCGATTTCGAATTCGCCAGTCGCAACGGTATCGAGATCGCCATGGTCATTCGCTCGGCGAGCGCAGCCTACGAGCACATCGAGGCGCCATGGCAGAGCGCCTACGGCGAACGCGGCATCACCGTGAACTCCGGTGAGTTCTCCGGATTGCAGTTCCAGGCGGCGGTCGACGCATTCGCCGCGCAGCTCGAACAACGCGGTCTTGGGCGCAAGCGCGTGCAGTACCGGTTGCGCGACTGGGGCATCTCGCGCCAGCGCTACTGGGGCTGCCCGATTCCGCTCATCCACTGCGAGCACTGCGGTGAGGTGCCGGTGCCCGATGAGCAGTTGCCGGTGCGGCTGCCGGAGGACCTGGTGCCGGACGGCAGCGGCAACCCGCTGGCGAAATCCGCCGCGTTCTACCGCTGCGAATGTCCGCGCTGCGGGCGCACCGCGCGCCGCGAAACCGACACCATGGACACGTTCGTCGACTCGTCCTGGTACTACCTGCGCTACGCGTGCCCCGATCAGGACCAGGCCATGGTCGATGTGCGCAGTGATTACTGGCTGCCGGCCGATCAGTACATCGGCGGCATCGAGCACGCCATCCTGCACCTGCTGTACTCGCGCTTCTGGACCAAAGTCATGCGCGATCTCGGGCTGGTGCACTGTGATGAACCGTTCACCAACCTGCTCACCCAGGGCATGGTGCTCAATCACATCTACTCGAACGTGGCGGACGATGGTCGCCGCCGCTACTACAATCCGGCCGACGTGCGCGCCCGGCACGCCGTGGACGGAACTGAGATTTTCGAGGCGACGGGTCCGGACGGACAGGTCGTGCGGGTCGAGTACGGCGGTCTTGGCAAGATGTCCAAGTCCGAGAACAACGGCGTCGATCCGGAGGGGCTGGTGGCCCGCTTCGGGGCCGACACCGCGCGGTTGTTCACCATGTTCGCGGCCCCTCCGGAGCAGACCCTCGAGTGGTCGGACGAGGGCGTGCAGGGCGCCTCGCGGTTCCTGCGTCGCGTCTGGAGCGCGGTCTACGAGCACCTCAGCGCGGGTGTGCCGCCGCCGCTTGACGCAGCGAGCCTGAGCTCGGCGCAGCGTGCGTTGCGGCGCGCAACGCACCAGGGACTCGCCAAGGCGACAGATGACATCGGCCGTCGGCGCAATTTCAACACGGCGATCGCCGCCTGCATGGAGCTGCTGAATGCGGTGACGCGCTTCGAGGATGCGACGCCGGGCGGGCGCGCAGTCCGGCACGAGGCGCTCGAGATCATCACCCTGGTGCTCGCCCCGATCGTGCCGCACCTCAGCCACGCGCTGTGGCAGGCGCTCGGGCACGAGCGCGCCGTGGTCGATGAACCTTGGCCTGAACTCGACGCCGCCGCGCTGCTGCAGGACACGGTCGAACTCGTGGTGCAGGTCAACGGCAAGCTGCGTGGGCGCATCCAGGTGTCCGCCGGCGCCGATGAGGCGCTGGTGCGCGAGGCGGCGCTCGCTGATGAGCAGGTCAACCGGTTCGTCGCCGGCCAGGCGATCCGCAAGGTGATCGTCGTGCCCGGCAAACTCATCAACATCGTGGTTTGAGCTGACGTGAGAGCCGTTTTGCTGCGCCGCTTCGCTCCCGCCTGTGCCGCGTTCGCGGCGCTGCTGTTGGCCGGCTGCGGCTTTCATCTGGAAGGTCGCACCGTGCTGCCGGCCGTGATGCGCAGGCCCTACATCCAGGCATCCGACCAGCAGAGCGACTTTGTGCACAGCCTGCGCCGCGACCTGCTGATTTCCGGAGCGCATCCGGTTCGCGGACGCGCGCATGCCTCGGCGGTGATCGTCGTGCATGAGGCCCGGGTGAAGCGGGTGCTGTCGGTATCGGCCACCAACCGGCCGACCGAGTACGAGGTCGACTACACGGTGCAATTTTCGGTCACCGCCGGTGGTAAGACGCTGCTCGCGAACCAGATCGTGCGTACCTCACGCTCCTACACGTTCAGCGAGAACCTGCTGCTCGCCACCGAGCATGAGCAGGCGATTCTCACCGGGGCGATGGGGCGGGAGCTCGCCGACATGGTCATGCGCCGACTCGCCAAACTGTGACGGGCGAGGTACTGAGGCTCGGCGTCATCGGGCCGGCCCGCGTTGCGGCCCTGCTGGGGGTTTACGGGATGACGCTCGAACCGTTGGCCGCCGATGCGCCGATTCCGGGATCCTATTGGGGTGAGTGTGAGGCGGGGCTGCGCGGCTCACGGCTCTATGCCCGCGCCGACACGCCCCTGCACTCCATCCTGCACGAGGCGTGTCATTTCATCTGCATGGACTCAGAACGTCGCACGACGCTCGACACCAACGCGGGCGGCGACGATGCGGAAGAGTCTGCCGTGTGCTATCTGCAGGTGCTGCTGGCGGATGCGCTGGCAGGTGTCGGGCGCGAACGGATGTTTGCGGACATGGACGCGTGGGGCTACAGCTTCCGTCTGGGCAGCGCTCGGGCCTGGTTCGAGCGCGACGCGGAGGATGCTCGGGCGTGGCTGCGCCGCCACGCACTGACCGACGCATCGGACCGCCCTGCCGGGCGTTGCCGCGGCTGACCGGCCGGCCGTGCCGCTCAGTAGTGCGGCGGGCGTTCCTCTGCCGCCGTGCGTGGCGTGACGTCAGACTCGGCGGTCTGCAGCCGTGACGCCAGCATCCCGATCTGCTCGCGCAGCGCCTCGATATCACGGTGCTGGCGGAAGACGACGTCGCTGAGTTCTGCGTTTGCCCGCTCCAGGAAGGCGATCTTGATCTCGATCTGTTCGATCGCTTGGGCGTTCACGGTGTAGGCGTCTCCGGGTCGTAGGGCGTGGCGCATTGCAGCCGCATCCCCTGTGATCGTCAAGCGCCGCGGCCACGACGGCGGCGCTTCAGGCCGTGCCCTGTCGCTCAGCGCCGGTGCCAGCCCTTGCCGCGTCGGCCCCGGAATGCCCCGGCTTCATGCGACGTCAACGGGGCTGCCGCCAAGCCGCGCGTCTCTCTTGAAATTCCCGGGCGCGCCGCTGCCCCCCTTAAGCGTACGCGCGCGGCCGCACACGAGTGCGCGGCAGTCCGAGCCACGCCGATCCTCCCGAACAGACCGTCAGGCGCTCATCGATGATGGCGAAGCGCAGCGGGGAGCGTCCGATTCATGCCGACGCAGCAGCGCCGTGAGCGTTACGGGCCTCGCGCAGTTCCCCTCCTGTGAGCACGGTGAGCGCAAGGTCCGGCAGAATACGCATGGCCAGGCGGCAGATCGCCGGGCACGAACGATCGCACTGCCATGTGCTGGCAAACATCGCGGACTGTCCCGCACGCGCACTTTTGCGCGTCCCGGTCCGCTCAGGCCTTTTTCAACAGCCGAGTGATCCAGACCAGAATGACCGCGCCGATGAACGCGACGATGATCGAGCCGATCAGGCTGCCGCCATGCCAGATGCCGAGCACGCCGAACAGCCATCCGCCGAGCAAGCCACCGAGGATGCCGAGCACGATGTCCATCAGGACTCCGTAGCCGCCGCCTTTCATGACTTTGCCGGCGCCCCAGCCGGCGATCAGACCAGCGACTAACCAGGTGATGATGCCCATGCTGTCCCCCGTAGAGCGGACGCTCTGTTTTCGTTGAGGCGCCGGTGCCGCCCGGACGACCGTTGATCCGGCGGACCGATCGTTCTTTTCCTCGAGCGCCCCCGATGATACGCCGCGTCGCGCGACCTCACAATGCGCGAGCGGCCGAGAGAGGTGCTCCGGCGTCGGTCGTTGCAAGTGTTAGTCGAGCGGCCAGACCTGGATGCGCTCGCTGTCCAGATCGAACCGGCAGGGTTGCCCCGCCGGGACATCAGCGGCGCACGCCGCACCCATCAACGCATCGCCAAAGCGGATCAGGGCACGCGGCAGCGGATCGTCAGTGCGGCGCTCGATGATGCCGCGGTAGCGCCCGCCGGCGTGCAGCCAGATGCGGTCGGCCGGCACGCTCCAGCCGACCCTGCCGGCCGGCAGGGGCGTGCCGGGGATCACCAGTGTCGTGGCGCCGCCGAGGTCGAGCTCGTGTGATCCGGTACTGAGGGCGATGTTGACGTCCTCCGCCCCGAGCAGGCGGGCGGCGAGCTCATTGACCGGTCGGCGCAGCACCGTGGCGGCCGGACCGCTCTGCAGCGGTCGACCCTCGGCCAGCACCAAGATGTCATCGGCCAGCAGCAGCGCTTCGCCCGGATCGTGGGTCACGAGCAGCGTCACCACCGGGAGCTCCGTCTGCAGCGTGCGCAGCTCGCGCCGTAGCGCAGCACGCAGGGGCGCATCCAGTGCGGAGAACGGCTCATCGAGCAGCAGCAGGTCGGTCGGACGCACCAGCGCTCGGGCGAGCGCGACGCGCTGCTGCTGACCGAGGGAAAGCTGCGACGGTCGGCGATGTCCGAGCGCTCCGAGGCCGAGCCGCTCCAGCCAGCGCGCTGCGAGCGCCGGGTCGGCGGCGGCCGGGAACGACAGCTGACCGCGCACATCGAGGTGCGGGAACAACGCATAACTCTGCGGCACGTAACCGATGCGCCGCGCCTCGGGCGGCAAAGTGCTCACCTCGCGGGCCCCGATGTGCACGCTGCCGCGCGCACAGCGTTCCAGGCCGGCGATCAGTTTCAGCGTGAGTGATTTACCGGAGCCTGACGGTCCGAGGATCGCGAGCCGGCGCGCCGTGCTGTGCCAGTGCACGGCCAGCGCGAAGTCATGCAGATGTTTCTCGAATGCGAATGACAGGCCACCCGGCGCGGGCGGCTCGGGTTCTGTTCGCGCCACGATGCGTGCCGGGCGGCGGGGTGTGGATGCCACCGGCGCGCGTACTGAGCGACGAGTGCCGGCCAGGCTGCTCAGCACCATCACCGCGAACGCCAGGACCAGCGCCGGCAGCAGCACCGGCAGCATCGCCGGCAGACCTTGCTCGCCGAATGCCACGTAGGTGTACACCGGCAGCGAATAGGGATGGTAGGCGACCATCACCGTGGCCCCGAATTCCCCAAAGGCACGCAGCCAAGCGAGCAGCAGACCGGCGAGCAGCGCGGGGCGTGCCGTCGGCAACGTCGCACGCAGGAACACCGCTAGCCGGCCGCGGCCGAGCGTTGCGGCGACATCCTCGATCGCCGGGTCCATGGCGGCAAATGCCGAGCGCGCCGCGATGATGACGAACGGCGCGGAGACGAAGGTTTCGGCGAGCACGATGCCCACGAAGGAGTCCGTGAGTCCGCCGTGGGCGAGTCGCCCGAGGGGGCCGTGGTAGCCGAGCAGGAACAGCAGCAGCACGCCGCTGGCGAGCGGCGGTAGCGCGAGCGGCAGCTGCACGAGCAGGCCGAGCACGCTCATGGCACGCCCGTGGACCCGCGCCAGCAGCCAGCCGAGCGGGATGCCGCACAGCGCCGTCAGTGCCGTCGCGGCGCTCGCGCTGGCGAGGGACACCACGCAGGCGTGCGCCAGTGCGCCGTAGTTGACGCTGCTCCAATGGGTCGCGGCCGCCGCTTGCACGCCGGCGAGCAGCGGCGCGAGCAGATACAACGCCAGCAGTGCGGCGAGCCAGGGCAGGGGTGAGGCGAGCGACCGCGGCACGGGACGCGCCTAGGCGGGCGGACATGCCGGTCTGCGGGCGCCCCTGTCCGGGCGCATCCGGGTCATCGGGCCGCGCTGCCGTGCAGGAGGCGGCGCAGCGGACCCGGCAGCGTACGCTCATCGCCGCTCGCGACGGGCGCAAATACCTTCAGGCCATGGGTACGCATCAGCTTGCGGCCGACCGGGCCGAGCAGAAACGTGATGAACGCGATGCCGGCGCGCCGATGCGGGGCATCCCGCACCAGCGCGACGGTATACAAGGCCTGGGGGGTGAGCGAAGGCGGCAGTCGGACGGCGGGAATCCCGGCCGCGGCGGTCTCGGTCGAGTAGAAGAACCCCGCATCGAGCTGGCCGGACTGCAGCCGCCCGAGCAGCGTTTCTTCGGGCAGCACCTGGGCAGGATTCTCCGCCCCTCCGAGCACACGGTGCGCAAGGCCCGGCAGGTGGTAACGAATCGCCGCGCGGCGCAGCAGGCGCACCGTGAGTACCCCTTTAGGGTCGAGTTTCGGGTCGGTGCGCCCCAGGCGCAGGCCCGGCTCCTGCAGCACCTGATACCAGGGCCGTGAGCGCCACAGCGGCGCGAACCGGCTCTGCGGGTTGTAGCCGATCACCAGCGGTGAGCGGGCGAAGGTGAGGTAGGCGCCAATCCAGCGGCCGTTACGCCGGCCCATCAGGCGCGCGTTGATCGTCGGTGCGGCGCTGATGAACACATCGGCGCGACGCAGCCGGGCGGCGATCTCGTTGGCCAGCAGCTTCGAGCCGCCGGCATAGCCGCGGAAGCGATCCCCGCTCGCCCGATCGAAGGCCGGACCGATCGCCTGCTCCATGAGATTGACCAGCGAGCCGGCGTAAAGCACGTTCACGTCGGTGCCGGCGTGGGCCGGCGTGGTCGCGCCAAGGACTGCGCCGAGCAGCGCGGCCGCCGCGCCGAGCGCCCGCGCATGCGGTGCGCGCCCATGCGCGCGCAGGTGGGCGCCAAACCGCCGGGCGCGCTGTGCGAGGGTGAGACTCATGGGAGAATCCTACCGCACTCGCCGCCGCACCCGTCCGCTCATCGGAACCGGTCGGTGGCGCTGACCAGTTCGTGCAGGTTGCCGCGCTCGAACGCGGAGTGACCGGCATCCGGCACGATGCGCAGGTCCGCCTCCGGCCAGGCCCGGTGCAGGTCCCAGGCGCTGCGCATTGGACAGACCACGTCATAGCGGCCCTGGACGATCACCGCCGGGATGTGCCGGATCCGGTCAACGTCCTCAAGCAGCTGCGCATCGCTGCGGAAGAATCCGCCGTGGACGAAGTAGTGGCACTCGATGCGGGCGAAGGCCTCGGCATAGGCGCCTGCGGTGAATTTCGCGACGTACTGTTCCGAGGTGCGCAGGTAACTCGTGGCGCCCTCCCAGCCGGACCAGGCTTGCGCGGCGCCGGAGCGCACGGCCGGATCCTCGCTGGTGAGGCGGGCGTAATAGGCGCGCATCAGGTCGGAGCGCTCGGCCGGCGGGATCGGCTGCAGGTACCGTTCCCACAGGTCCGGGAACAGCGCCGCGGCACCGCCGCTGTTCTGATAGAACCATTCCAGTTCCCAGCGCCGTAACAGGAAAATGCCGCGCAGCACCAGTGCTGTCACCCGCGCCGGGTGCGTCTGCGCATAGGCGAGCGCCAGCGTCGAGCCCCATGAGCCGCCGAATACCAGCCAGCGCTCGACGCTGAGGTGCTCGCGCAGCCGCTCGATATCTGCGACCAGATCCCAGGTGGTGTTCTCACGCAGCTCAGCGTGTGGCCGACTCTTGCCGCAGCCGCGCTGATCGAACAGCACGATGCGATAGTGTGCCGGATCGAAGAAGCGGCGCATCTTCGGGTCGGTGCCCCCACCAGGGCCGCCGTGCAGGAACACGGCCGGTGTGCCCTGAGGGTTGCCGCTTTCCTCGAAGTAAATCTCGTGCAGGTCCGAGACACGCAGTCGGCCCGTGCGGTAGGCCTTCAGGGGCGGATACAGCCGGCGGCGCGCGCCGGCAGGTCGTTGAGCACTCGTCATGGTGCTTTTCAGCGTAGCAGATTGGTGCGGGCTGGCCCAAGATTGCCCGGCTGCGCTGGCTGTGCCGCGGTTATAATCCTAAGCTCCTGCCGTCCGCAACGCTCTCGCTTGAAACTCACCTCTGACAGCCTCGAGGCTCACCTTGCGCAAAAGGTGCTGCTGGCGTACCTGATCTCCGGCGACGAGCCGCTGCTCGCCGCGGAGGCCGCCGATGCGGTGCGCGCAAGCGCGCGCGCCGCGGGTTACACCGAACGTGAGGTGCATTTCATTGAGCGGGCCGCGGACTGGGAGGCGGTACGCGCCTCGGCGGGCACGCTGTCGCTGTTCGGCTCGCGCCGGGTGCTCGAGGTGCGGCTGACGAGTGCGCGCCCGGGTGTGGCCGGCGGGACGGTGCTGACGACGCTGCTTGAGCGAGCCGATCCTGACACCGTGCTGCTGATTCTCGCACCACGGCTCGACCGCGACGCGCAGGCGGCCAAGTGGGTTCAGGCGGCCGAGCAGCACGGCGCGTGGGTGCCGGTCTGGCCGGTGGAGCCGGGCAAGTTCATCGCCTGGCTGCGCACGCGCAGCCGGCGGCTCGGGCTCTCGCTCGATGCACAGGCGCTCGAACTGCTCGCCGCGCGTACCGAAGGCAATCTCCTCGCCGCACATCAGGAGCTGCAGAAGCTCCAGCTGCTCGGGGCCGGTGCGGGTGGTGCCGGGGCGCTCGAGGCGCTCGCCGACAGTGCCCGGTTCGATGTGTTCCGGCTGTCCGAGGCGGCGCTCGCCGGAGACCCGGGCCGTTCGCTGCGCGTGCTGGCCGGACTGCGCGCCGAGGGCACCGAGCCGACACTGGTGCTCTGGGCGTTGACCAAGGCA
Organism: Pseudomonadota bacterium; assembly: GCA_021838635.1. Taxonomy (GTDB): domain Bacteria; phylum Pseudomonadota; class Gammaproteobacteria; order Steroidobacterales; family Steroidobacteraceae; genus 13-2-20CM-66-19. The sequence continues at coordinate 72,507 of JAKCDC010000010.1, read as the reverse complement.
CTGCGGGATCTGTCCGGGGCGCTGATCCGCCCGGGCGGCGGCGGGCGCAGCTGGCAGCGGCCCAGTGCCGGACTCGATGCTGCGGTCCGCCGCGCCGGGCGGCTCTCACTGCGTGCCCTGATCGTGCGCGCTGCGCGCGCCGACCGCATGATCAAGGGACGGCTGCGCGGGGATCCCTGGGACGAGATGGCGCTGCTCGCCACCGACCTGTGTGCGCGGCCGGCAGTGCCGGCCCCGCGTTCCATGTTCAAATAGCGCCCGAAGGGCCGTGCGCAGCGCACGGCCGAGTGCACGAAAAAAGCCATGCAACCCATCGGACTGTTCGGCGGTACCTTCGACCCCATTCATTACGGGCACCTGCGCACCGCGTTCGAGCTGCGCCAGCTGCTGCGGCTCACCGAGGTGCGCTTCTTGCCCACCGGCAATCCGCCGCATCGTGAGCAGACCATCGCCAATGCCGAACTGCGGCTGCGCATGGTGCGTGCGGCGGTCGCCGGCGAGCCGGCCTTCACCGTCGATGACCGCGAGATGCGCCGCAGCGGCGTGTCGTACTCGGTGGATACTCTGGCGGAGTTGCGCGCCGAGCATCCGCACCGCTCGCTGTGCCTGCTGCTCGGGATGGACGCGTTTCTCGGACTGCCTCACTGGCACCGCTGGCGGGAGCTGCTCGCGCTGGCGCACGTCGTGGTGGCCCACCGTCCAGGTTGGAAGGCGCCGACCCAAGGCCCGCTCGGGGAGGTCATGGTCGATCACGGCACCGGCTCGATCCGCGACTTGCATGAGCGACCCGCCGGCAAGGTCTACATCCACGCCGTGACGCAGCTGGAGATTTCCTCGACCGAACTGCGCCAGCTGATACTCGCCGGACGCGATCCGCGCTATCTCGTGCCCGATGAGGTGCGCCGTCTTCTGCTCGACACCCAGTGCTATTCTCCGCAAACATGACCACCCGAACTCCCGCGCGCCGCAGCAAGATACCCCGATCACGCGCACGTGCTAAGGGCGCCGCAGCGCTGCTGCGCGTCGTGCTCAGCGCGCTTGAAGACATGAAGGCCGTCAACCTCAAGGTGATCGACGTGCGCGGCCTGACCGACGTCGCCGACACGCTCGTGATCGTCTCCGGCACCTCCGACCGGCACGTCCGATCGCTCGCCGAGCACGTCGTCACTCAGGCCAAGGCGAACGGCCTGCGTCCGCTCGGCATGGAGGGCGAGCGCGAGGGCGAATGGGTCCTGGTGGACCTGCAGGATATTGTCGTGCACGTGATGCTGCCGCGGGTGCGCGAGTTCTATGCGCTGGAGCGGCTCTGGGAAGCCGGTCCGGCGGCTGAGGCCCCTGCACACACGGCCAGCCATCCCTAGCGGCCCCCCAAGAGCGCCCGCCATGCGCGTGCGGCTGATCGCCGTCGGAACCCGTCCGCCGGCTTGGGTGAGCCAGGGATACGAGGACTATGTGCGCCGCCTCGGTCCACAGCTGAAGCTCACGCTGATGCAGATCGAACCGGGCCGACGCAGCGCCGGCCAGGATCCGCACCGCGCCATTGAGACCGAGGGACGCAAGACGCTTGCCGCGTTGCATGCGGGGGAGTTCGTCGTCGCGCTTGATGAGCACGGCCGGCAGATGCCGACGCGCCCGTTCGCCGAGTGGCTGGCCGCACGCATGCACGCCGGGCAGGATCTCGCGTTCCTGATCGGCGGTCCGGACGGATTTTCGCCCGAGGTGCGCGCGCGCGCCGACCTGCTGCTATCGCTCTCGGCGCTCACCCTGCCGCATGCGCTGGTGCGGGTCGTACTCGCCGAGCAGCTGTACCGGGCGCTTAGCATCTTGGCCCATCACCCGTATCATCGCGATTGATGACCTCAGAGCCCACCCCAGCGCTCGTGTGCCTCGCCTCCGCCTCGCCGCGCCGGCGCGATCTGCTGTGGCAGATCGGTGTGCCGCACAAGGCGGTGCCGGCGAATCTCGATGAGCAAGCGCTGCCTGGGGAGTCTCCCCAGGATTACGTCGAACGCCTGGCGGTGGAGAAGGCCATGGCGGTGCGCACCCGCGGGGAACCGCTGCCGGTGCTGGCGGCTGATACGGCGGTGGTGCTCGACGGGGTCGTGTTCGGCAAACCCGTCGACCGCGCCGATGCGCTGGCGATGCTGGGCCGGCTCTGCGGACGAGCGCATCAGGTGCTCACCGCCGTGGCGCTCGCGAGCGGGCGCCGTGTCGAGGTGCGCATCAGCGCTACCGAGGTGCGGTTGCGAGACCTGACGTTGGTGGAGCGCGAAGCCTATTGGCAAAGCGGCGAGCCGCGCGACAAAGCCGGCGGCTATGCCATCCAGGGCTACGGCGCGGTGTTCATCGAGTCGATCTCGGGCAGCTACTCCGGGGTGGTCGGACTGCCGCTCGCGGAGACGGCCGAGCTGCTGCGCGCCGCCGGAATTGCCGTCTGGCGAGGCAGTCGCGCTTGAGGGAGATCCTGATCAACGTTGGGCCGCGCGAGACCCGCGCCGCGCTCATCGAAGAGGGCATCGTCCAGGAGATTTTCATTGAGCGTACCAGCCGGCGCCGGCTGGTCAGCAACCTGTACAAGGGCCGCGTCATGCGCGTGTTGCCCGGCATGCAGGCGGCCTTCCTCGACATTGGGCTCGAGCGCACCGCGTTTCTGCACGTCGATGACATCGTCAGCCCGCCGCTTGAGGCGGGCGAGCGGGCGCCGCCGGCTGCGACCGCCGAAATCGACGTGCGCCGGCTGCTCAGCCCGGGCGATGAGCTGCTGGTGCAGGTGATCAAGGATCCGATCGGCACCAAGGGGGCGCGTCTGACGACTTTCGTCACCTTGCCGGCCCGCTACCTGGTGTACCTGCCGCAGGGCGAGGGTATCGGCGTATCGGCCAAGATCGAGGAGGAGGACGAGCGCGTGCGGCTGAAGACGCTGCTCGGCGAGCTGCGCCCGGCGGGAGGCGGGTTCATCCTGCGCACCGCCGCGCAGGGTGCCACCGCCGAGGGGTTGCGCGAGGACATCGAGTATCTGGAGCGACTGTGGCGGCACGTGCGCCAGCGCGCCCTGGCCTCGGCGCCCGGTGTGGTCGTGCACGAGGATCTGCCGCTTGCGCTGCGGCTGCTGCGCGATGAGCTCTCGCGCGGCGTTGGGGTGGTGCGGGTCGATTCCGCCGAGACCCTCGCGCGCATGTGCGAGTTTGCCGCCGAGTTCATGCCGGGCGTGGCGGCGCGCCTGGAGCTGTATGGCGGACCGCGACCGATTTTTGATTTACATGGTGTGGAGGCGGAGATCGGCCGCGCGCTCGAGCGCCGGGTGATGCTACGTTCCGGCGGACATCTGGTCATCGAGCAGACTGAGGCGATGACCACAATCGACGTGAACACCGGTGGCTACGTTGGGCACCGCAATCTCGAGGAGACGAGCTTTCGGACCAACCTCGAGGCAGCCGAGGCAATCGGCCGACAGCTGCGTCTGCGTAACCTCGGCGGCATCATCATCATCGATTTCATCGATATGCATGCCGAAGCGCATCGGCGGCAGATCCTCGCGGCGCTGGAGCGTTCCCTGGCCGGCGACCGTGCGCAGAGCCGCATCGTCAGCCTCTCCCCGCTCGGACTGGTCGAGATGACCCGCAAGCGCACCCGCGAGAGCCTCTCACACCTGCTGTGCGAACCCTGCCCGGCCTGCGAGGGGCGCGGCTTCGTCAAGACGGCCGAGACGGTGTGCCACGAGATTTTACGTGAGCTGCAGCGTCAGGAGAGCCTGGGGGATGTGCTGGTGCTGGCGCATCCTGCGGTCGTGGACCGGTTGCTGGAGTCGGAGTCTGCCGCGCTCGGGGCGCTGCAGAGCGCCGCTGGCCGCGCCGTACGGTTGCAGGTCGAGGCGCTCTACGGCGTCGACCAGTTCGACGTCGTGGCGCTGTAAGGCGCCTGCGCGGAGGACGGAGTACGCTTCGGCAATGAGCACGGTGGCCGCCATCCAGATGACCTCGGGCGCCGAGGTCGAGGCCAACCTCCAGCAGGCGCATGCACTGCTCGAGGCGGCGGCCGAGCGCGGCGCGCGGCTCGCGGTGCTGCCGGAGAATTTTGCCTTCATGGGCCGAACCGAGGCGGATCGGCGGCGCGTCAGTGAACCGGACGGCGTTGGCCCGATTCAGGCGTTTCTGGCCGCCCGTGCCCGTGAACTTGGCCTGTGGATCGTGGGCGGAACGGTACCGCTCTCGGGCGCGGTCGACGGGCGTGTGGCGCCGGCTTGCCTGGTGTACGACGCTGACGGCGAGCGGCGCGCCCGCTACGACAAGATCCACCTGTTCGATGTACAGCTGCCGGACCGCGCCGAGAGCTACCGGGAATCGGCGCATTTCGCGCCGGGCAGTGCTCCGGTCGTACTCGACACGCCCGTCGGCCGGCTCGGCCTGTCGGTCTGCTACGATGTCCGCTTTCCGGAGCTGTACCGCACGCTGAGCGCGCGTGGCGCGCAGCTGTTTGCCGTGCCGGCGGCATTTACCGCCGCTACCGGGCAGGCGCACTGGGAAGTCCTGCTGCGTGCGCGGGCGATTGAAAATCTCTGCGCGGTGATCGCCGCAGGGCAGTCAGGCCGGCACGCCAACGGGCGCGAGACCTACGGCGACAGCCTCGTGGCCGATCATTGGGGCCGGGTGCTGGCGCGCCAAGCACAGGGTCCGGGCCTCGTGACCGCGGACATCGACCTTGCGGCTGAACAGCGCGACCGGGAGCGGTTCCCGGTGCTCGAGCACCGCGTGCTCGGCTGATCCACCCCTTTGAGCCCATAGGAAGGCGTCCATGACCGATTTGACCCGTACCGATCCGCTGACTCTCGCTCGCGACTTGATCCTGCGTCCGAGCGGCCTCGACGGCCGCCTTGAGAACATTTTTGGTGAGGTGCTCACACACTCGGTGGACTTCGCCGACGTGTATTTCGAATTGTCCCGTCAGGAGTCCTGGTCGCTCGAGGACGGTATCGTGAAAGACGGTAGTGCGAGCATCGACCAGGGCGTGGGGGTGCGTGCGCTCGCCGGCGAGAAGACCGGATTCGCGTATTCGGACGAGATCCACCTACCGGCGCTCACCGAGGCCTCGCACGCGGCGCGCGCCATCGCGGAGCACGGCTCTGAACGACGGGTGGCAGCCTGGAGCGAGCGCAGTGGTCACCAGCTGTATCTATCCGCCGATCCGCTCGCGACGCTCCCCGATGCGGACAAAGTGGCCTGGCTCGAGCGGGTCGACCGCGAAGCGCGTCGCGTCGATCCGCGCGTCGTACACGTGACCGCCAGCCTGGTTGCGGTGCACCAGGTGGTGCTGATCGCCAACAGCGAGGGAGAACTGGCCGCGGACGTCCGTCCGTTGGTGCGCTTCAACGTCTCGGTGCTCGTCGAGCAAGACGGCCGGCGCGAGCGTGGTTACAGTGGCGCCGGCGGGCGGTACTCGCTGGCCGAGCTGGTCGCCGACGATGCACCGCTGCGCCTGGCGCGCGAAGCGGCCCGCCAGGCATTGGTGAACCTCGATGCCGTGCCGGCGCCGGCCGGTCCCATGACGGTCGTCCTGGGCGCCGGGTGGCCGGGTATCCTGCTGCACGAAGCCATCGGTCACGGATTGGAAGGTGACTTCAATCGCAAGGGCACCTCGGCGTTCGCCAACCGAATCGGCCAGCGCGTGGCGGCCGCAGGCTGTACGGTGGTCGATGACGGCACGCTGGCTCGGCGGCGCGGGTCACTCAACATTGATGACGAGGGCACCCCGACGCAATGCACCACATTGATCGAGGACGGGATCCTGCGCGGCTACATGCAGGATCGGCTCAACGCGCGGCTCATGGGGCAGCGCCCCACTGGCAACGGACGCCGCGAGTCGTACGCGCATCTGACGATGCCGCGCATGACCAATACCTACATGCGACCCGGTCCCCATGATCCGCAGGAGATTATTGAGTCGGTCGAGCGCGGCATCTATGCGGTGAATTTCGGCGGCGGCCAGGTGGATATCACATCCGGCAAGTTCGTCTTCTCCGCGAGCGAGGCGTACGCGATCGAGAACGGTCGATTGGGCGCTCCGCTGAAGGGGGCGACGTTGATCGGCAACGGCCCGGACGTCCTGACCCGCGTGACGATGGTGGGTAATGATCTGAAGCTCGATGAGGGCGTCGGGACCTGCGGCAAGGAAGGCCAGAGCGTACCGGTCGGCGTCGGCCAGCCGACGTTGAAGATCGAGAATCTGACGGTCGGCGGTACGGCCTGAGCGGCCCGACCATGGACTGCGAAGAGTTTCGTGCGTTCGGGCACCAGCTGATCGACTGGATCGCCGATTACCGGCGCGAGTGCGCCGAAGGCGCTCGTGCGGTGATGGCACCTGTGGCCCCCGGAGACGTGCGCGGGCGCCTTCCGGCCGAGCCGCCGCCCGATGCGCAGCCCCTGGAAGACGTGCTCGCCGATCTGTCCAACATCATTCTGCCGGGCTGTACCCACTGGCAGGATCCGCGTTTCTTCGCCTATTTCCCGTCCAACAGCTCGCTCGCGGCGGTGCTCGGGGACCTGGCCAGCACCGGCTTGGCACAGCTCGGCCTGAACTGGCAGGCGAGTCCGGCGCTCACTGAATTGGAGGATCTCACCACCGATTGGCTGCGCCAGATGATGGGCCTCTCGAGGCACTGGAGCGGCGCGATCCAGGATACGGCCTCGACGGCGACGCTGGTGGCGCTGCTGTGCGCCCGCGAGCGCGCCACGAACTTCGCCGCCGCACGCGGCGGACTGCAGGGATGCGCCGAGCCGCTCACGGTGTACATGTCGAGCCAGAGTCACAGCTCTGTCGAGAAGGCGGCTCTGCTGGCGGGCTTCGGGCGGGAGAATTTGCGTGTGATCCCCGTCGATGACGCATTTCGGATGCAGCCGCAGGCGCTGCACGAGACCATCGAGGCGGATCTGCGCCGCGGATTGCGTCCCTGTGCCATCGTCGCCACGGTGGGATCGACGGCCGTCACGGCGATCGATCCGCTCGCCCCGATCGCTGCGATGGCAGGCGCTCACGGAGTGTGGCTGCACGTCGATGCGGCCCTGGCCGGCGCGGCCATGATCCTGCCGGAGTGTCGGGCGCTGTGGGAGGGCGTCGAGGGTGCTGACTCCCTTGTGGTGAATGCGCACAAGTGGCTCGGTGCGTCGTTCGACTGCTCGCTCTACTACGTGCGCGATCCGCAGCACCTGATCCGGGTGATGTCCACGAGCCCGAGCTATCTGCGCACCGCGGCGGACGAGACGGTGCGCAACCTGCGCGATTGGGGCATTCCGCTCGGGCGGCGGTTCCGCGCGCTGAAGCTGTGGTTTTTGATCCGCGAGCAGGGCGTGAATGGGCTGCAGACGCGGCTGAGGCGCGATCTGGCCCACGCGCGCTGGCTCGCCGAGCACATCGACGCCGCCGCGCACTGGCGGCGTCTGGCGCCGGTGCCGCTGCAGACGGTGTGCGTGCGGCATGAGCCGCCGGGACTCGACGGCGATGCGCTCGACCGGCACACGCTCGCATGGGCGCGGCGCATCAACGAATCGGGTCAGGCGTATCTCACCCCCGCGATGCTCGACGGTCGATGGATGGTGCGAGTGTCGTTCGGCGTCGAGACGACCGAACACCGGCACGTCGAGGCGCTCTGGGCGCTGATGCAGTCGGCCGCCGCGGCCGACTGACTGCCCCGTGCGCCCCCGGTGCGCTAGGCATTGAGGTCGGGAATGAGCTCGCTTTCCAGGCGGGTGATCTGATCTTTCAGCGCCAGTTTGCGCTTCTTCAGCCGCTTCAGCTGCAGCTCATCGATGTGCAGGTCGAGCGACAGCCGGCAAATCACCTCGTCGAGGTCGCGATGCGCGATGCGCAGCTGCCGCAATTTCTCCATGTTGCGGAACAGCTCGCGATCGATGTTGTCTTCGGTGTCGGTCATCGCGCTCCGTGTCCGCCGCGGCGGCGGGACCGGCGCCCTGCGCCCCCGCCGTATCGTGTCTCGCTACGACTTCGTATCATAGCGCGCGCCGCCGCAGACGGCGCTAGCCGGGCCGGTGCGGCTTGCCGTGCCCGCGCCGACCGCCACCACCCGCACCCCCACCCCCACCGGGTCGCGGCCGGCGTCCTGGGTGCGGGCCGCCGCGACGCGGACCGCGCCGATGCTCAGGCAGCGCCTCGGGCAGGGCTAGGTCAGTGGCGAGCATCGGCAGTTCGATCGGCGCCGATGGAATCTTGTGGCCGATGTAGTGCTCGATGTCCGGCAGTCCGACCGCGTACTCCTCGCAGGCGAAGCTGATGGCATCGCCGTCGGCTCCGGCACGGGCGGTGCGGCCGATACGGTGCACGTAATCGGCTGCATCCTGCGGCAGATCGAAATTGAAGACGTGGCTGACTTCCGGAATGTGCAGACCACGCGAGGCGACGTCAGTGGCGATCAGCACTGCGAGCTCGCCGTCGTGGAAGTCACGCAGAAAGCGCAGCCGCTTCGCCTGCGGCACATCACCGGAGAGTGCCTGGGCCTGAATGCCGTTGGCATGCAGCACTGCCTCAAGACGCTCCGCCATGCGCTTGGTATTGACGAAAATCATGGTTCGATGCGCCTCGCTCTGGCGCAGCAGGCCGATCAGCAGCGGGATTTTTTCCTCCATGGAGGGGTAGTACATGATTTGGCGGATGCGATCGACCGTCTTCTTGTCCGGCTCGATCCGCACCAGCTCGGGGTTGTTCATGTGCTCATAGGCCAGCTCGAGCACCCGGTAGGAGAGGGTCGCGGAAAACAGCATCGACTGACGCCGCTCCGGCGGCGGCAGCCGGCGCAGCAGGTAACGGATGTCGGCGATGAAGCCGAGATCGAACATACGGTCGGCCTCATCGAGCACCACCGCCTGAGCATGCTTCAGGTCGAACACGTGCTGCTTGTAGTAGTCGATCAGGCGCCCTGGTGTGCCGACCAGCACGTCGATGCCTTCCTCCAGCGCGCGCCGCTGCTTCTCGTAGTCGATGCCACCGTAGACGACCGCATGTTTCAGTCCCGTATGGCGGCCGAGCGTCTCGGCGTCGTGATGGATCTGCACCGCGAGCTCGCGTGTCGGTGCGACGATGAGTGCGCGGACCGAGGTTGCGGTGCGGCCCGGGGGGGCGGCACGCGTGAGCAGCGTGTTGTAGAGCGCCACGAGAAACGCGGCGGTCTTGCCGGTGCCGGTTTGAGCCTGTCCGGCCACGTCCCGGCCGGCGATCGCGATGGGCAGCGTCTGGGCCTGGATGGGGGTGCAGCTGGCGAAGCCTGCGTCGCGAATGCCCGCGAGAACCGGGGCGGTGAGGCCGAGACCTGCGAAGGTCACGGCATGATCAAGAGGGTCGTTCATCGAGTCTCCGGCGTGCGCCGCGCGGGCCATTCTGGTCCAAAACAGGCGCCGCTCATGCGGTTGTGGTAATATGTGCTTATCGATTATCGCGCCCATGGTACCTGCTGACGCACCCGTGCGGACAGCCGGACCGGTTCGTTCGCGGACCGATGCGCAGCACCAGCGGAATCGGCGATGACCTGCCCGGATCTGCCGGCCATTGGGCGATCAGAATCAGCGTTGAGCTGGGGGTTTGCGGACGTTTTGGCTGTCATGACGCCCGGGCCGCGCGCCGTTTGGGGCGTGTCGGCGGCTCATTCCGGCTCTGAGTCACAGTGTCGAATGGAGGTCTGGTTGGGCCTTGCAAAAGCGCTCTGGACGCGCTAAAAAGCGCACCAGCAAGCGGACCATCCGGTCCGTGCCTGCCGGCCCCAGGGGGCGCTTCACGCAGGCCGCATCCTAATTGATTCAAGCTCGATACCTCATTATTTCACGAGTTAGTGTAACCGTTTGACGGGTATTTCCGGCAGGGCCGCTTCCAGCCCGCCCCCCCGGCCTCGATAGCCCTTCGCTAATTCCCGACAAAAAACTGCCTTCGACGGAGGTTGAACCGCGTGAGCAACCCGCACATCGTCCACACCACAGATGCCACTTTTTCGCAGGACGTCCTGCAGTCCGACAAGCCCGTGCTGCTTGATTTCTGGGCCGAGTGGTGCGGTCCGTGCAAGATGATCGCGCCGATTCTCGATGAGATCGCCGGCGAGTATCAGGACCGCGTCAAGATCGCCAAGATCAACATCGATGAGAATCCGCAGACGCCTCCGAAGTACGGCATCCGCGGCATCCCGACGCTGATTCTGTTCAAGAACGGCACGGTCGAGGCCCAGAAGGTCGGCGCCGTGTCCAAATCCCAACTCTCTGCATTTCTGGAAAGTAATCTGTGAGAGGCTACCTCGGCAATCAGGGCCGTAACCGGTCCAACAAGGGTCAACGGCACGGCAATCGTGAACGTGACGGCAATCGCGCCAACGGCAACACCGGCGGCCGCCCGGATGACCTGCACGAAGAGGTCTTCGAGGGCGATGAGTCGGAGATCATCAGTCCCGCGGAGCTTGCACAGTCGCGCAACTCGATGAGCCTCACGGCCCTGAAGGCCAAGCCCATCTACGAGCTGGTGAAAGTGGCCGAGTCGATGGGGCTCGAGAGCCTCGCCCGCTCGCGCAAGCAGGACATCATCTTCTCGATCCTCAAGGCGCACGCGCGCAACGGCGAGAACATCTACGGTGATGGCGTGCTCGAGATCCTGCAGGACGGCTTCGGCTTCCTGCGCTCCTCGGACGGCTCCTACCTCGCCGGCCCCGACGATATCTACATCAGCCCTAGCCAGATCCGCCGCTTCAACCTGCGTACCGGCGATACGATCTCCGGACTGATCCGCCCGCCGAAAGACGGCGAGCGTTACTTCGCGCTGTTGAAGGTGGGCGAGATCAATTTCGACTCGCCCGAGAGCTCGCGCAACAAGGTACTGTTCGAGAACCTCACGCCGCTACACCCGACCAACCGCCTGAAGCTTGAGCGCGGCAATGGTTCGACCGAGGATCTCACCGCCCGCACCATCGACCTGGTGGCGCCGATCGGCAAGGGACAGCGCGGCCTGATCGTCTCCCCGCCGAAGGCGGGCAAGACGGTTCTGCTGCAGAACATCGCCACCTCCCTCACCGCCAATCATCCCGAGATCTACCTGATCGTGCTGCTCATCGATGAGCGGCCGGAGGAAGTGACCGAGATGCAGCGCACCGTCAAGGGCGAGGTGGTCTCCAGCACGTTCGATGAGCCGGCCGCCCGCCACGTGCAGGTCGCCGAGATGGTCATCGAGAAGGCCAAGCGTCTGGTCGAGCACAAGAAGGACGTGGTGATCCTGCTCGATTCGATCACCCGTCTGGCCCGCGCCTACAACACCGTGGTGCCGTCTTCCGGCAAGGTGCTCACCGGCGGTGTGGATGCCAATGCGCTGCAGCGCCCGAAGCGCTTCTTCGGCGCCGCGCGCAACATCGAGGAAGGCGGTAGCCTCACCATTCTCGCCACGGCGCTGATCGACACCGGCTCGAAGATGGACGACGTCATCTACGAGGAATTCAAGGGCACCGGTAACAGCGAAATCCATCTCGACCGGCGTATCGCTGAGAAGCGGGTGTTCCCGTCGGTGAACATCAATCGCTCGGGTACGCGCAAGGAAGAGTTGATCACCGATCCGGGTGAACTCGCCAAGATGTGGATTCTGCGCAAATTGTTGCACCCGATGGACGAACTGGCCGCGATCGAGTTCCTGCTCGATAAGCTCAAGGACACCAAGTGCAACAGCGAGTTCTTCGAGGCGATGAAGCGCTGAGGATTCGTGGCGGCACATTTGGGGGCCGAGGTCGGACCCCGCGGTCACAGGAATGTCGCGCATCGTTGAGGCCGAACCTCTGCTTGAGGGTTCCGGGCATGGCTCGGCTTTGACGCCGCGCCCGGACCTCACGCGCCGCGCTGGACTGCAACGGACCCACCGTGCGAAGTGGGCCACCGACGGCGCGCCAAGGATCACTGCCTTGGCGCGTCGACCATCCGTCCCGTCGCCGACTCCCGTATCACCGCGCGCTGCTTCCTGATGAGAACTACGGCTCACTCGGGAGCATCTCATCAGATGCTCCTCTCGGGCACGACAGGCGCGGCATCGCAAGCCAGTATCATCGGCCGCGGGCTGGCGCTGCGCACGGAACGCTTCGGCGTGCACCTTGGGTGCGAGCGCTCCTCGGGATTCGATTCACGCGAACCCATCGCCCATGGTCGCAGTCATCCGCGTCATCGGGGAACACTCGGCGCACTCCATGAGGGCGCATGAGGAGTTCGCCGACGAGCGCGAGCCGGGCATTCCCCGCGGACCGGGCGCTGCGCGCACTATGAGGAGTCCGCGCAGCCACGCGGCCCGCAAACGATCGTCTCACTATCGCAGTGTGACAGAGATCAGCCCCCGTGCCGGCATCTTGGCTTTCCATTTCAATTGTGTGACTATCGCCGCAAGGGGGCGACCAGTAATGGGTTGCTGAGGCCTGCGATCGATCAGCCAGGATCGGCGTAACGCAATCAGCAACGTCATTGCTACGTAGATGGTGTCGCATTGTCGATGACTCCGGGAATCGCGGATTTCTGTGGAGCACCAACTCGCCGGGTGGCGAGGGCTGCGAGCCGCGGCGTCACGGGCTCGTGTTTTTGAAGACATGAGTGCTGCGCCCGAAGCCGCCGAATCTGTGCATGCTGCGCTGGCTCACGCATCGGCAGTTCTTGATGCCGAGCCATCACTCGCCGCCAAGCGCGCCGCCGACATCCTCAGAGCTGACCCGCGCCATCCCGTGGCCATGCTGCTGCTCGGCATCGCGCAGCGCCGCAGTGGCGAGAGCGCCGCGGCGCTTCAGGTGCTACGCCGGTTATGCGTCGAGCAGCCCGATATGCCCGACGCGTGGCTCGAGCTCGCCGATCTGCTGGTGGCGAGCGCTCAAGCGGATGAGGCCGATGCGGCCTATGCACGCTACCTCAAAAGCGCCACCCGCGATCCGCTGCTGCGTACCGCCGCAGCGGCACTGAATGCCAACGACGTTCCGCAGGCGGAAGCGCTGCTGCGTACCCGTTTGAGCCGCCATCCGAACGATGTGGCGGCGCTGCGGATGCTCGCCGAGGCCATGGCGCGTCTCACGCGCTATCGGGAGGCCTGCGCGCTCCTGGAGCGCTGTCTGGCGCTCTGGCCGGCATTTGATGCGGCTCGGCACAACTACGCCATGGTCCTGAACCGCGAGGGTCGGGCCGCGCAGGCGCGCGAGCACTGCCGGCAGCTGCGCAGCCGCTCGCCCGATGATCCGCGTTATCTGAGCCTCGAGGCCGCTATTGCGGCAAATCTCGGCAACTACGCGGATGCGGCCGGTGCCTACGAATCGGTCTTGGCCCGCTACCCACGCCAGCCGAAGTTGTGGATGAGCTATGGGCACGCGCTGAAGACCCTCGGCAAGATCCCCCAGAGCATCGCCGCGTATCGTCAGGCACTGGCGATGCAGCCGACGCTGGGGGAGGCCTATTGGAGCTTGGCCAATCTCAAAACGTTTCGATTCAGCGAGGCCGAGGTGCTGGCCATGCGGCAGGCGTTGCAGCGCGCGGATCTGACGGACGAGGATCGCCTGCATTTTGAGTTCGCGCTCGGCAAAGCGCTGGAGGACGTGCAGTCCTTCGAGCACTCTTTCGCACACTACGCGGCGGGCAACGCGTTGCGCCGCAAAGTGCACGGCTACGACCCGGAAGCGAACGCCCGGTTCACACGTCGCTCGAAGCTGCTGTTCACGCCACAGTTTTTCGCCGCACGCGCCGGCGCTGGCTCACAGGCGCGCGATCCGATTTTCATCGTCGGGCTGCCGCGGGCCGGCTCGACGCTGCTTGAGCAGATTCTCGCCAGTCACAGCCTCGTCGAGGGGACGATGGAGTTGCCGGATTTGCCGCGCATCGCGCGCGACCTCGCCGGCCCGATGGAGACAGAGGAGGAGGGCGCATTTCTCGCACGGGTAGCCGACCTCGATCGCGGCCAATTCCGCGCGCTCGGCGAGCGATATCTCGCCGAGACCCGCGTCATGCGTCAGACCGATGCACCCCGGTTCATCGACAAGATGCCGAACAACTTCTGGTACGTCGGCCTGATTCATCTCATGCTGCCGAACGCGCTGATCATTGACGCGCGGCGCCATCCTCTCGCGTGCTGCTTCTCCTGCTTCAAGCAGCATTTCGCGCGTGGCCAATGGTTTACCTACGGACTGGAGGATCTCGGCCGCTATTATCGGGATTACGTCGAACTGATGGCGCACTACGATGAGGTTCTGCCGGGCAAGGTGGTGCGGGTGTGCTACGAGGCGCTGATCGACGATCCCGAGCGGCACATCCACGAACTGCTTGAACGGTGTGGGCTACCGTTTGAGCCGCAGTGCCTCGCCTTCCATGAAAACAGCCGGGCGGTGCGTACGGCCAGCGCCGAACAGGTGCGCCAACCAATCTTTCGGGATGGAGTCGATCAGTGGCGTCATTACGAACCCTGGCTCGGGCCGCTGCAGCGCGCCCTGGGAGAAGTACTGCATACGTATCCACACGTTCCTGAATTCCGCTGACGAGGGGCCCGAGCTGCGTCTGGGCCCACTCGCCAGAGTCGAGCAATAGACCAATCAAAATTTAATCGGGGAGTTCACCATGACGCGCAGTCGACGTAGAAAATTATCGCGGCAACCGGACCGGTCGCGCTCCATCAGCGCACTTCGGGCAATCGTGCGCGCCGCCTTGCCCGTGGCCGCACTGGCGGCCGCCGCGCCGCAGGTCCATGCGGACACGGCCAGCGGTGGCTTGCAGGCCATCGTGATCACGGCGCAGAAGATCCGTCAGAACCTGCAAAACGTTCCGATCAGCGTCGAGGTGTTCGACAACCGCACGATGCGCCAGCTGAACATCGCCAACCTCGATGACTACGTCAAGATGGCCCCAGCGGTCTCCTTCGTGCGCAGCCAAGGCGAAGGCAGCAACGGTGGGCCGGGTGGCGCGATCATCTACATCCGCGACGTGGTGAGCGGCGGCGACGGTAATCATTCCGGATCCGAACCGAGCGTCGGGGTATACCTCGATCAGCAGCCGGTGACTACGATTACCGGTGTCGTGCCGCTGCATATGTACGACATCAATCGCATCGAAGTGCTCGAGGGTCCGCAGGGCACCTTGTTCGGCTCCAGCGCCGAGGCCGGCGCGGTGCGCATCATTACCAATAAGCCGAACCCGAACAAATTCTCCGCCGGCTACGATCTGCAGGAGAACATCATTCAGAACGGCGGCCCCGGTCACGTGTTCCAGGGCTACGTCAATATACCGCTGTGGTCGCGTGCGGCCATCCGCCTGGTGGCGTGGGATGTGCATCACGGCGGCTTCATCAGCAATGTCGCCGGCACCGACGCCAATGGTTGCATCTTCAACGGCGTACGCTCGTTCCCGAGCTGGTCGATTCAGACCAACCCGTCCTATTATGCGAGCAGCAGTTACTACGCCGGCAATCACCAGTGTGCGCCGGTGTCATCGGTCGGCAAGGGCGCCATCACCGCCGGACCCTGGCTGAAAAATAATTACAACACATCGGATACCTATGGTGGACGGGTGGAACTGCGGTTTCACATCGGTAAGGACTGGACGGTGACGCCGACTTTCCAGGGCCAGTCGATCTCAGCAAACGGATTTTTCGGTTACGACCCGGCGGTCGGCTATCTGAAGCTGACGCACTTCGGCCCTGAAACTTCGCACGACACCTGGGATCAGGTCGCGCTCACCATCGAGGGCAAGGTCCACGATTTCGACGTCGTGTACACCGGCGGATTCCTGAAGCGCAATCAGCATTCGATTGCCGACTACAGTGACTATTCTGAGTTCTATGACAAGATGAACGGCTCCGGTGCGTATTACGACGGCAATGCGGGGACGCCAATCATGCCGCAGCAGTTTGTCATCGGGGCGGGCGATTTTGAGATGTGGAGCCAGGAGTTTCGCGTGACCACGCCGCTCGATGAGCCGGTGCACGCGACTGTGGGTGTGTATCTCGGCCGCCAGATGCACAACATCTGGCAAAACTACACGATCCCGGGGTTCGGTTGGACCAGCGTCTATGGCGGCAATCCCAACGGACTCGGATATACGCAGACCGGCAATCCGGCGACCAACGAGTCGGTGCCGGGATACCCCAATACCATCTGGTTGACCGATGAGCAACGCGTCGATCGCGACCAGGCCGTGTACGCGCAGGCGACCTGGGACATCACCCCGCACTGGCATCTGACCGGCGGGATGCGGTACTACCGTTACAACAATTCGCTGGTCGGATTCTACGGCTTCAACGCGAATTTCTTCACGGGCGAGGGAACGGCAACGTGCTTCCTTGGACCAATCGTCAAGAATTCCCCGTGCACTGATCTTTACGCCTCGACGACCGGCAGCGGCACTGTGCCGCGGGTCAATCTCACCTATCAGATCACCCCGAATGCCATGGTGTACGCGACATACTCCAAGGGCTATCGTCCGGGTGGCGTCAATCGCATTGCTCCGCCCGTTGTCGTGAAGGGTCAGGTGCCCGCCCCATCTCCATATCAGGCCGATTACCTGACCAATTACGAGGTGGGCTGGAAGACACAGTGGTTCCACAATACCGTGCGGTGGAATGGAGCGCTGTTCTGGGAAGAGTGGAAGAACTTCCAGTTTTCCTTCCTGGGGGCGAACAGCGTCACCATCATCGCCAACGGTGGCAACGCGCGCATTCAGGGCATCGAGAACAGCATCGCGTGGGTGCCGACGCACAGCCTGTACCTCAGTGCGAATTTCTCCTTCACCAATCCGGTGCTGACCTCCAATTACTACGGCTGTATCCCCGGCACTGCGCAGTGCACCCCGTTGCCGCCGGTGCAAGTGCCGGCCGGGACCAATCTGCCGGTGGCACCGAAGTTCAAGGGCAACATCGTGGCGCGCTATACCTTGCCGATGATGGGGAACTGGAGGCCCTATGTGCAGCTTGCCGGGATGTATCAGGACCAGACCGCCTCGGCGCTGCTGCTGACGCAGAACGCGGTTTACGGCAATCTGCCCGCATATGCGCTGTTCAATTTGAAAATCGGAGCCAATGCGGGCAATGGGATGCACGTTGATCTGTTCATCTCGAATCTCATGAACCGGTTGGCGGAGTATTCACGGTTCACCGAGAGCAATCCGAGTCTGGACAGTCAGGTCTATATCCTGCCGGCGCAGCCGCGCACGTTCGGCATCGAGTTCGGTCAGGACTTCTAGAGCGCAAACGCCGTTCTATTCGGCCGATGCGCCTGGGCCAGGGAAGGCCCGGCGGCGCTGCGCGGCGTACGGGTAGGCGTCGGGCCAGATCATCTCTGCGGTGATTGGAACGGCCCGGAGGGTGCGGCGGCCACAGGAGCACCCGGTGGCCGCGCGGTTCAGTTGCGCCGTTCGCGCTCGATGGCGCGGTAGCCGATGTCTCGCCGGTACCGCACCCCGGGCCAGTGGATGGCGGTGGCGATCTCGTAGGCGTTCGTCTGCGCAGCCGACACCGAGTCGCCAAGGCCGACGGCGCACAGCACCCGACCGCCGTCGGTGAGGATCTGGCCGTCCGCGATCCGAGTGCCGGCATGGAATACCTTGCCGTGGCCGGTGGCGAGTTGCGCCGCGTGATGAAGTCCCTCGATGCGCTCGCCTTTGCGCACCGCGTCGGGATAACCTTCCGCGGCCAGAACGACACCAAGCGCTGCCCGCGGATCCCATTCGGCCTGCACCGACTGCAGGCGACCGGCGAGCGCCGCCTCGCACAGGAGGGTCAGGTCCGAGCGCAGCCGGCTCACAATCGGCTGGGTTTCCGGGTCGCCAAACCGGCAGTTGAATTCAAGCACGTTTGGCGTGCCGTCCTCGGCGATCATCAGGCCCGCGTAGAGAAAGCCGGTGTATGGGGTGCCGTCGGCGCTGAGTCCGGCGACTGATGGTTCGATCACCTCACGCATGATGCGCTGGTGAAGCTCGGGCGTGACTCTAGGCGCGGGTGAATACGCACCCATGCCACCGGTGTTCGGCCCAAGATCGCCGTCGTCGCGTCGTTTGTGGTCCTGCGAGGTGGCGAGCGGCAAAATGTGCCGGCCGTCGGCCATGACGATGAAGCTGACTTCCTCGCCGCGCAGGAACTCCTCCACCACCACCTGCTCCCCGGAGCGACCGAAGCGGCCCGCGAACATCGCGCCGATCGTCTCGCGGGCTTCCTCCAGCGTCTCGGCGATGATCACACCTTTGCCGGCGGCCAGGCCACTCGCCTTGATGACGATCGGCAGCGACTGGTGGTCGAGCCAGGTCGGGTCGTAGTTCTCACGAGTGAAGGTGCGCGAGCGGGCGGTCGGAATGCCGTGTCGCGCCAGAAAATCCTTGGTGAAGGCCTTGGAGCCTTCCAGGCGCGCAGCCGCCCGGGTCGGTCCGAAGCACGGTAGGCCCGCCGCCTGAAACGCATCGACCAGCCCCGCGACCAGCGGACCTTCCGGGCCGACGATGGTGAGCGCGATGCCCTCGGCTTGCGCCAGCGCCACGAGCGCCGGGATGTTCTCAGCCGCAACGGCCACATTGCGGCACTTCGGCTCGAGTGCGGTGCCGGCATTGCCGGGTGCGACCAGCACTTCCTCCACACGCGCGGAGGCTGCGCATTTCCAGGCGAGCGCATGTTCCCGTCCGCCGGCACCGATGATCAGGATCTTCATAGGCTCCGCTCAGTGCCGGAAATGGCGCATGCCGGTCAGTACCATCGCCATGCCGTGTTCGTCCGCAGCGGCGATGACTTGCGGATCGTTGCGCGAGCCGCCCGGCTGAATCACGGCCTTGATGCCGTACTCGGCGGCCACGTCGAGGCCGTCGCGGAACGGGAAGAACGCATCGGAGGCCATTGCGGCACCCTCGACCTGCAGGTGCTCGTCGGCGGCCTTCATTGCAGCGATGCGGCTGGAGTACACGCGGCTCATCTGTCCAGCGCCGACGCCAATGGTGCGGCATCCGTGCGCGTACACGATGGCGTTGGACTTGACGAATTTCGCGACACGCCACGCGAAGAGCAAATCCGCAAGTTCCGCCGGCGTCGGCTGGCGGCGCGTCACCACCTTCAAATCGGACTCACCGATCTGGCCGTTGTCGCGGCTCTGCACCAGCAGTCCCCCGGAGACGCTGCGGTACTCCACGCCGTTGCCGCTGTTCGTGTGCAGCTCACCGAGCTCGATGACACGCACGTTGGGTTTGGCGGCGAGCGTCTCCGCCGCGGCGGCCGTGATCGCCGGTGCGGCGATCACTTCCACGAATTGCCGGCCGATGATGGCGCTGGCGCACGCGGCATCGAGCGGTCGGTTGAAGGCGATGATGCCGCCGAAGGCGGAAGTCGGGTCAGTGCGGTATGCGTGCTCGTACGCCTCCAGCAGGTCGGCACCGAGCGCCACGCCACAGGGATTGGCGTGCTTGACGATGACGCAGGCTGGGGCATCGAATTGCCGCACGCACTCCACGGCGGTGTCGGTGTCGGCGATGTTGTTGAAGGAGAGTTCCTTACCCTGCAGCAAGCGAGCCTGCGCCAGCCCGGCGCCGCCGAGCGCATCCCGGTACAGCGCCGCGCGCTGATGGGGGTTCTCTCCGTAGCGCAGGTCGCTGACCTTGTCGAACACCAGCGGCAGGACCGCAGGTAGCGTATGCGCCTCGGAGTGCTGCCGGGTGAGGTATGCGGCCACCATCGCGTCGTAGCGCGCCGTGTGCGCGAAGACCTTGGTGGCCAGGTAGGCGCGCGTCGCCGCGCTGAGACCGCCATGCGCGTCGAGCTCGGCTAGGATCCGGGCGTAGTCGTCCGGATCCACCGCGGCGGCGACTGCCTCGTGATTCTTCGCCGCGGCGCGCAGCATCGCCGGGCCGCCGATATCGATGTTCTCGATGGCCTCCTCGTAGCTGCAGTTGGGACGGGCGATCGTCTCAGCAAACGGGTAGAGGTTGACCGCGAGCAGGTCGATGGGCTCGATGCCGTGCAGCGCCATGACCTGCTCGTCGGTGCCGCGCCGCCCCAGCAGTCCGCCATGGATTTTCGGGTGCAGCGTCTTGACGCGCCCATCCATGATCTCCGGGAAACCGGTATGGTCCGACACCTCGCGCACTGTCAGTCCGTGCGCCGCGAGCAGTTTAGCCGTGCCGCCGGTTGAGAGGATCTCTACCCCGTGGCGCGCGAGACCTTGCGCGAATCCCACCAGGGCGGTCTTGTCGGAAACGGAAAGCAATGCCCGCCGAACGGGCCGCGCAGTCTGATTCATTACCACTCGTCAGTTAGTCAAGCCGAACTGCTTGAGCTTCTTGCGCAGCGTGCCGCGGTTGATGCCAAGGATATCCGCCGCACGGCTCTGGTTGCCTTCGACATAGTCGAGCACGACGCGAAACAGCGGCTCCTCGACCTCGCGCAGCACCAGGTTGTAAAGCCCCGCGGGGTGCGAGCCGTTGAGGTTCATGAAGTAGTCGCTGAGTGCGCGCTCCGCGTGACTGCGCAGCGGTAACTCCCCGGCCGTGACGCGGATGCCCCCATCGCGCCACTGTGCGATTTTCTTTCTTGCTGTCATGTGAATTTCCCGTGTTTTTGATGGCGCTTCAGGCCGCGCGTGCGCAATCTGCAGCCCACACGTCGAAATGTCGACGCACGCGCGCGAATTGTTCGCGCACGTCCTGCGCCGCCATCAAATCGAGACGAATCGGCTCCGGATCGGAAAAGCATCGTTCGCAATACCAACCAATGTGTTTGCGAGCGATGCGCACGCCTGTCTCCTCGCCGTAAAAGCCGTACAGGGAATCGAGGTGAGCGAAGATAATATCACGCACCTCGGTGCGCGAGGGCGGCGCGGCCGGCTGCGCGGTGAGGAAATCTTCGATGGCGCGGAAGATCCAGGGCTCGCCGAACGCGGCGCGCCCGATCATGACGCCGTCTGCCCCTGTGAAATCAAGCACTTTGCGTGCATCGGCGGGCGAGCGGATGTCGCCGTTGGCAAAGATCGGGATGCGCACGGCGGACTTGATCGCGCGGATCGTTTCATATTCCGCGGCTCCGTGATAAAAATCTGCCCTCGTTCGGCCGTGGACCGCCAGCGCCCGAATGCCGCAGCGTTCGGCGAGTTGCGCAATGGCGACACCGTTGCGATGTTCGGGATCCCAGCCTGTGCGGATCTTCAGCGTCACGGGCACGTCCACCGCGGCCACGACCGCCGCGAGGATTTGTGCGACCAGCGGCTCCTCACGCAGCAGTGCCGAGCCGCACGCCTTGCCGCACACTTTCTTCGCCGGACAGCCCATGTTCAGGTCGATGATCTGCGCGCCGCGCTCGACGCTCATGCGGGCGGCCTCAGCCAGCACCTGCGGGTCGGCGCCGGCGAGCTGCACCACGCGCGGCTCCGGCTCGCCGCTGTGATCGAGGCGGCGGCGTGACTTGGGCGTGTGCCACAACCGTGCGTCGGACGTGAGCATCTCCGAGGCGGCGAGTCCTGCGCCGAGGCGGCGGCAGAGAATACGGAACGGCCGGTCGGTCACGCCAGCCATGGGGGCGAGCACCGCGCGCGACGGCAGTGTGTACGGGCCGATGCGCACCATCAGTGCGCTCCGTGGGCGCACACCACGTGGCTGCCCTCGCGCAGGCACGCATCGATCTCGAACCCGACGGCCTGCGTTCCCGGATTGACGAAGACGACGGTGGCGTCGATGCGCGCACCGGGTGCCATCATCGAGGTACCGCTCGAGCCGCGGGTGAGGTAGTCGCTTGGCCGTACGTCGCGCGCGGCGATCGTGCGCCCATAGCGGTCCTGCAGGCTCACGCGCAGCAGCGGCAGGGGCAGCGGCCATGAACCGTGGTTGGCGACGCTCGCCCGTACCGTGATCTGGTGGGGGTCGCTGCCGCTGACCGTCGCACCGAGCTGGCGCGCCTGATACGCATGCACGTTCCACAACGGCACAATCGGGATGCCGAGCGCACCGTAGGCCGCCAGGATCTTCGCCCCCACGGAGGGCATCGTCGCGAGCACTCCGCGGTAGTGGTTCACCGCCTGGCCGGCCAGGATCAGCAGCAGCACCAGGGCGCCGGCGAACCACGCGCCGGTGTGTCGTGGCGGTGTCTCCAGCTGGAATTCGTGCGGTGGTTCGTCGGCCAGGGAGGGCTCACTCGCCGTCGCCTGGTGTGGGCCGTCGACGATGAGCGGCTCATCCGGGAGCGCTAGCGGTGGTGCTTGTAGCACGACGCCCTCCTGCTCCTGCGGCGACTCCGGCGGTATCTGCGTCTCTAGCGCGAGGGGCTGGGGTTCCGGCGGTGTGAGGGGCTGGGGCTCCGGCGGTGTGAGGGGCTGGGGCTCCGGCGGTGTCTGTGTGTCCAGCGCGAGGGGCTGGGGTTGCGCTTCAATCGACGGTTCCGGCGCCCAGGGCGGCTCGCGTTCCAGCTCGATCCACTCGAAGTCGCCCTCCGGGCCACTCTGCGCAGCCTCGGCCGCTGCGACCGGTGCTGGCGGCGCTGCTGCGGCGGCTACGCGGTCGGTAGCCGTGTGGCCCTGGGCGGTCTCGGCGAGCGACTCGAGCGCATTGAAGACACTGCGGCAGCGGCCACAGCGCACATGGCCTTGCGCGGCGCGCAGGTCCGCCGCCGTCACGACGAGCATGAGGCCGCATTTGGGGCAGACGGTGAACATTCAGATCTGTACCTCGGCGCGGCGCCGTCCCGACAGTGCAATCCAGCCCTCGCGGGTCGCGAACGGCTTCAGTTCGAACCACGGCGCGTAGGCGCCAGTGACCTCCTCCGCATCGGACTGCAGCAGCCCGGCGAGCAGTACCGCCCCATGCGCAGCCACCAGCGCTGCGAACCGCGGCGCCAGTGCCACCAACGGGGCGCACAGGATGTTCGCCATGAGCAGCGCCACGGGCGGCTCGAGCGCGTCGGCCGCCGCAATCGGACGGATCTGGCGCTCCAGGCTGTTGGCCGTCGCATTTTCGTGCGTGGCGAGCAATGCCTGCGGGTCGATGTCGAAGCACTGCACGCGTCGCGCCCCGAGCCGGGCTGCGGCCAGTGCGAGCACGCCGGAGCCACAGCCGTAATCGATGACCTCGCCGTCGATCGGCGGATGGGCGTCGAGCCACTCCAGGCACAGCGCGGTGGTCGGATGGGTGCCGGTGCCAAATGCCAGCCCCGGATCGAGCCGTACGACCGCCGCATCGGGATCGTCCACCTGCTCATGCTGCGGGCAGATCCACAGGCGCTGCCCGAAGCGCATGGCGTGGAAGTCGCGCAGCCACTCCCGCTCCCAGGCCCGGTCGGCGAGCCGCCGTGCCGTGAGGCGCTCCGGTGCGACTCCGAGTGCGGTACTCAGACGGGTGATGAGTTCCTGCTGCGGCGCATCGGGCGCGAACAGCGCTTCCAGGCGCGTCGCGGGCCAGAGCCGAAACTCCCCGGGCGCTGGCTCGAGCACCGGCTCGTCACGCGCGTCGGCGAACGTGATCGCACTCGCGCCGCACTCGAAGCAGGCCGCCTCCGCCCCGTCCGCCGGGATCTCGCCAAGATCGAAGCTGATCTGCAGAAACTCGCTCATGGCTCACCGTGCACAGGCGCCGCGGCGCGCCGTTCAGGCTTCGCCCCGGCGTCCCGCGCTCACTTCAGACCCAGCCGACGCTCCAGGTAGTGGATGTCCGTGCCGCCCTTCTGGAAGGCCGCATGATTGCAGATCTCCTGGTGCAGCGGAACGTTGGTCTTGATGCCCTCGATGACCATCTCGGCGAGCGCATTGCGCATGCGCGCGATCGCCACCTCGCGCGACTCCCCTTGCGTGATCAGCTTGCCGATCAGCGAGTCGTAGTAGGGCGGCACGTTGTAGCCGGAGTAGACGTGGCTGTCGACCCGCACCCCGGGGCCGCCCGGGGCGTGCCACAGCCGCACCGGTCCCGGTGAGGGCATGAAGTTCTTCGGATCCTCCGCGTTGATGCGGCACTCGATCGCATGGCCGCGGATCTGGATGTCGTTCTGCACGTACGGCAGTCTCTCGCCGGTGGCGATCAGCAGCTGTGCCTTCACCAGATCGATGCCCGTGATCAGCTCGGTCACCGGATGCTCGACCTGGATGCGGGTGTTCATCTCGATGAAATAGAACTCCCCGTCCTGGTAGAGGAACTCCAGCGTCCCGGCGCTGCGGTAGTCGACCGCCACACACGCCTCGACGCAGCGCTCGCCCATGGTGCGCCGCTGCTTCGGGGTGATCCCGGGGGCGGGGGCTTCCTCGAGCACCTTCTGGTGGCGCCGCTGCATCGAGCAGTCGCGCTCGCCCAGGTGCACGACATTGCCGTGATGGTCGGCGAGCACCTGGAACTCGATGTGCCGCGGCCGCTCCAGGAATTTCTCCATGTACACCTGGTCGTTGCCGAAGGCCGCCTGCGCCTCGCTGCGCGTCACGCCAATGGAATTCAGCAGCGAGGCATCGCTGTGCACCACACGCATGCCGCGACCGCCGCCGCCGCCGGAGGCCTTGATGATCACCGGGTAGCCGATGTCCCGAGCGATGCGGAAATTCTCATCCGGATCATCGCCGAGCGGTCCGTCCGATCCCGGTACGCACGGTACGCCGTGCGCCTTCATCACGCGGATCGCGGACACCTTGTCGCCCATGGTGCGGATCGTCTCGGCCTTCGGCCCGACGAACACGAAGCCGCTGTTCTCCACCCGTTCGGCGAAGTCGGCGTTCTCGGAGAGAAAGCCGTAGCCGGGGTGGATGGCCACCGCATCGGTGACCTCCGCGGCGCTGATGATGGCCGGCATGTTCAGGTAGCTCGCCGTCGAAGGCGGCGGACCGATGCACACCGATTCGTCGGCGAGCAGAACGTGCTTCAGGCTGTAATCGGCGGTGGAGTGCACCGCCACGGTTTTGATGCCCAACTCGCGGCAGGCCCTGAGGATGCGCAGGGCGATTTCACCGCGATTGGCGATGAGAACCTTTTCCAGCATGGCGGTGCGCGCCTATTCGATGACGAACAGCGGTTGGCCGTACTCGACCGGGTCGCCGTTGCGCGCCATGATCGAGGTGATCCGTCCGGCGCGATCCGCTTCGATCTGATTCATCATCTTCATCGCCTCGATGATGCAGAGAACCTCGCCGACCTTGACCTCATCGCCGATCTCCACGAACGACTTCGCACCCGGTGTCGGGGCGGCATAGAACGTGCCGACCATCGGCGCGGTGACCACGTGCTCGTTGGAGCGCGCCTTGGCGGCTTCGGCCGCCGGCGCGGCCGCGGCCGGCACTTCGGCCGGCAGCGACGCGGCGATCTGCGGCAGGGCGAACTGCGGCAGGGCATGCACCAGTGCGTTGCCGGTCGGCATGCGGCTGATCCGTACGGCTTCTTCGCCTTCCTTGATCTCGATTTCAGCGATGCCGGACTCTTCCAGCAGTTCGATCAATTTTTTGATTTTGCGGATATCCATGTGGGAAATCCCCCTCGCGTCATGGGACGGTATGCAATGGAACGACTCGGGGTCACCCGGCGTGCGGTGCCCGGGCGAGATGCTGTGCGGCAGCGCGCACGGCCAACTCATATCCCAGGGCGCCGAAGCCCGAGATCACCCCGAGGGCGATGTCCGAGAAGTACGATCGGTGCCGGAACGGCTCACGCGCGTGCGGATTGGACAGGTGGACCTCGATCACCGGCAGCTGAACGGCCAGGACCGCGTCCCGCAGCGCAACGCTCGTGTGGGTGAAGGCGCCGGGATTGAAAATGAGGCACCCCACGCCTTCGGCGCCGGCCCGGTGAATCCGCTCGAGCAGCAGGTGCTCGGCGTTGCTCTGAAAACACTCGAGCGTGCAGTCCATCTGGCGTGCACACTCGGTGGCGCGCCGCTCGAGTGACTCGAGCGTTTCCGCCCCGTAAATATGCGGTTCCCGCTGACCCAGCAGGTTCAGATTCGGGCCGTTCAAGAGCAACAGGCGTGTCATGCGGAATATCGGCGGGCCTTGGCGCACAGAGCGATGCCAATTTACCCTAATTACGGCAGAAAAGGGGTGGATTTTGTCGCGATCGGGCGGGATCAGGCTTAAATCGCTCAGCCTTGCGCGCGCGTCGCGCGGTGTGCGGCCAGCTGCGCGATTTCCGCGGCGATTTGGCCGCGTGCGGCGGCGAGGCTGATCTGGCCGCGGTCCAGCGCCCCGATGCGCCCGAGGATCACGTGCGCTTCGGCGGCGTGCAGCCGTCCGACCTCCACCGTCACGATCCGACCGTGTGCATCGACGAACACGGAGAACGGAAAGACCGCCATCATCCCGAGCGCGCGGATCGCCCGCATCCCGGGCCGTAGTCCGATCAGCAGAGGATAGCGGATTCCGGCCTGCTGCGCGTAGCGCAGGACCGCCGGGCGCGCATCGACCGCCACCCCGATCACCTGCAGGCCCTGGGGCCGGGTGCGGCTCAGCTGCTCCAGCAGTGGCACCTCGGCGCGGCAGGGGGAGCACCACGGTGCCCAGAAATTCACCAGCAGTGGTCGCCCGCTCCAGTCGGTGAAGCGGCGCAGCCGCCCGTGCCGGTCGCGGAACGGAATCTGCGGCAGAGCGTCGGGCAGCGCGTGCCGCGCGCGGTGCGCCGCGGGTGCAGGACTGCTCGGGGCGCTCCGCGCGGGCGCGGCGGATACGAGCGGCCTAGTCGCCGGCGCCGTCCGCGCCGCGCGCAGTGCATACCCGGTCACGCCGGCGGCGAGGATCAGGCCGGCGGCGAGCGTGCCGCGGGCAATCTTGCTGCCGCGGCTCATGCGGGCGGACGGCGCAGGGCAGCCTCAATGCGGCGCCGGAACGCTGCGGCGTCGAGGTAGCCCACCACCCGCTCGTGGCGCCGCTCGTGGCCGTGTGGACCGTAGAAGGCGATGGTCGGGGGCCCGTAGATGCCGAAATACTTCAGCAGCGCCTGGTCGGCGGCACTGTCGGCCGTGACGTCGGCGCGCAGCAGTAGCGTGTGGGCGAGTTCGCGACGGACCTGGGGGTTGGTGAACGTGCGTGCCTCCATCTCTTTGCAGGAGGTACACCAGTCGGCATAAAAATCGACCATGACCGTCTGGTGGCGCGCCGCAGCGGCGCGCACGTCGCGCTGCAGCTGGGCGACCGAGCGCAGGGGCGCGAAGTGCAGGGTGGGTGGCCCGCCGCGGGCGAGTGGCTCGAGCGGGTGGGTGTGGCCCAGTGCCGAGCCGGTCAGCAACATCGCGGCATACGCGCCGAGCAGGACGCCGGCGGCGCGCAGTGCCATGCGGCCGCGGCGTGCGGCGTGTATCTGCGACCCGAATGCCCACGCGGCGGCCAGCACCGGCAGCGCCCACAGTGCGAGTGTCACGCGGGCAGGCACGAGGCGCGCCAGCATCCACACCGCGACCGCCAGCATCATGGCGCCGAACAGACGCTTCACCAGGTCCATCCAGGCACCGGCCTTCGGCAACAGCCGTCCGGCGGAGGCGCCGACGGCCAGCAGCGGCGTGCCCATGCCGATGCTGAGCGTGAACAAGGCTGCCCCGCCGCGGGCGATCTGACCGGCCTGGCCGATCACGGCTAATGCCCCGACCAACGCCGGTGCCACGCAGGTCGTGACGATCAGGGCCGAGAGGGCGCCCATGGCGGCGACCCCGCCCAGGCTGCCCGCGGTGCGCCGGCCGCTGAGCGCGGCAAAACGGGTTTGCAGGCCAGAGGGCATCTGTACGGTGAACAGCCCGAGCATCGCCAGGCCCATGGCCGCCAGAAGCGCCGCGAATGCCCCGAGAATCCACGGCTGCTGGAAGGCGGCCTGGACTTCCTCGCCCGCCGCCGCCGCCGCAATCCCGGCGAGCGTATAGGTACAGGCCATGCCGAGCACGTAGGCGAGCGAGAGCAGGACCGAGCGGGCCGTGCCGGTGGTGCGCCCCCCCGCGATCAGTCCGGAGAGGATCGGGATCATCGGCAGGCAGCACGGTGTGAAGGCAAGCGCGAGGCCCGCCAGATAGAACGCCCCAAGCATCGCGAACAGGTTGCCGGAGCGGATCAGCGCGGCGAACCGGCTCTGGCTCGTCGGTCGCGCGCCGCTGCGGGCCGCGGCGCTCGGCGGCCGTGCGGGCGGCGCGGCCGCCGTCCCGCCGCCGGTCGGTAGGGCCACCGTGACCGTCTGAGTGATCGGCGGGTAGCACAGGCCCGCATCGGCGCAGCCCTGATAGGTGACCGCGAGCGCCGCATCGGCCGGCGCGGCCACGGTGCCGCGGCGCACTGCCAATTCGCCGGTGACGGCGATGCGATAGATCTGCTCGCGGCCGAAATACGGGTCGATCTTCACGATTCCGGGCGGCAGGTTGAGCGCGCCGAGGACCGTGCCGGACAGCGCCCGTACGTGGATGCGGCTGCGGTACAGGTAGAACCCCGGCCGGATGGTCCATGACAGGCGCAGCCGGTGCATGCCGGGTGCGGCCTTGAAGTGAAACACCTCGCCCGGCGGAGGAAATTTGTGTCCCCCCGAGGCCTGTGCGCCGAGTGCGGCGAGTACGGCCGGGGAGAGCGAGGGGGGAGTACCGGCACGCGCCGGGCCGGCAATCACGGCGAGCCCCAGCACGGCGAGCGCGCTGCCCATGACCCCCAGGCGGTGCGTTCGGCCCAGCCACTGGGTCATGGCGTCACCGCGGCGGCGAGCCAGGACAGGTAGGTCGCCGAACCGCCCGCGATTGGCAGGGCGATGATTTCCGGCAACGTATACGGATGAATCGATTTGAGTCGCATTTCGAGGTCCGAGAAGCGGCTGGCAAGCGTTTTGATGACCAGCAGGACCTCCGGTTCATCCACCAGGCGGCCCTCCCAGCGGTACATGGAACGGACCGGCTGGCGGGTCACGCACGCAGCCAGACCGTCCTCAAGCAGCGCCGCGGCAATGCGGGCGGCTGCCGCCTCGTCGGGGCAGCTCGTCAGGACCACGATGCTGTCGGTCATCCGGTGTGCCGGGGTTCGAGCGGTAAACGAGCCATTGTAAACCCATCGTGCCGGCCCGGTGCGAGGGGTATCCGCAGCCCCTCGTCCCTCGGGGCGGGAAAAAAATGCCCCCGGTAGGGTTGAAAATCCGTTTGGGCTACCTATCATTAGCAGCCACACGGGTAGAGTGCTAATAGCTCTCCTGTGGCTTTAACTTAAATCCATCGGTTCTTTTTAAGGAGCGTTCACCATGAAGATGCGTCCTCTTCATGATCGCGTCATCGTCAAGCGCCTGGAGGAGGAGCGTACCTCTCCGGGTGGCATCGTCATTCCCGATACTGCGGCTGAGAAGCCGATTCAGGGAAAGATCGTCGCGGTCGGAAACGGCAAAATTCTTGAAAACGGCCAGGTTCGCGCCCTCGATGTGAAGGTCGGCGACAAGGTCCTTTTCGGCAAGTACAGCGGGACGGAAGTGAAGGTCGAAGGCGAGGATCTCCTCGTGATGCGCGAAGAAGACCTCATGGCCGTGATCGAGAGCAAGTAAGCGAGGAGCACTCACAATGGCAGCCAAAGAAGTCCGCTTTAGCGATGACGCCCGTCAGCGCATGGTCAAGGGTGTCAATATTCTGGCGAACGCCGTCAAGGCGACGCTCGGCCCGAAGGGCCGCAACGCCGTGCTCGAGAAGAGCTTCGGCGCCCCCACCGTCACGAAGGACGGTGTGTCGGTCGCGAAGGAAATCGAACTGAAGGACAAGTTCGAGAACATGGGCGCGCAGATGGTCAAGGAAGTCGCCTCCAACACCTCCGATGAGGCCGGCGACGGCACCACCACCGCCACGGTGCTCGCCCAGGCGATCGTGCGCGAGGGCCTGAAGGCCGTCTCCTCGGGCCGCAACCCGATGGACGTCAAGCGCGGCATCGACAAGGGTGTCATCGCTGCGACCGAAGAGCTGAAGAAGCTCGCCAAGCCCTGCAAGGATTCCAAGGCGATCGCCCAGGTCGGCACGATCTCGGCGAACTCCGACGAGTCGATCGGCAAGACCATTGCCGATGCGATGGAGAAGGTCGGCAAGGAAGGCGTGATCACGGTCGAGGAAGGTTCGGGTCTCGACAACGAGCTCGAAGTGGTCGAGGGCATGCAGTTCGACCGCGGCTACCTGTCGCCGTACTTCATCAACAGCCAGCAGAACCAGACGGCCGAACTCGAAAAGCCGTTCATCCTGCTGGTCGATAAGAAGATTTCCAACATCCGCGAGCTGCTGCCGCTGCTCGAGGGCGTTGCCAAGGCCGGCCGGCCGCTGCTGGTCGTGGCCGAGGACGTCGAGGGCGAGGCGCTCGCCACCCTCGTGGTGAACAACATCCGCGGCATTCTGAAGGTCGCGGCCGTCAAGGCTCCGGGCTTCGGCGATCGCCGCAAGGCGATGCTGCAGGACATCGCGGTCCTGACCGGCGGCACGGTGATCTCCGACGAGGTGGGTCTGTCGCTCGAGAAGGCGACGCTGAATGACCTCGGTGAGGCCAAGAAGATCGTTGTCGAGAAGGAAAACACCACGATCATCGACGGCGCCGGCAAGCAGGCGGACATCAAGGCCCGCGTCGAGTCGATCCGTCAGCAGATCGAGGAGGCGACCTCCGATTACGACAAGGAGAAGCTGCAGGAGCGCGTCGCGAAGCTCTCCGGCGGTGTCGCGGTCATCAAGGTCGGCGCAGCCACCGAGATGGAGATGAAGGAAAAGAAGGCGCGCGTCGAAGATGCGCTGCACGCGACCCGTGCGGCCGTCGAGGAAGGCGTGGTGCCGGGCGGCGGTGTCGCCCTGATCCGCGTGCAGAAGGCGGTCGAGAAGCTCGAGCTGAGCAACGAAGACCAGCAGGTCGGCGTGCGCATCCTGGCGCGTGCGATCGAGGAGCCGCTGCGTCAGATCGTCGACAACGCGGGTGAGGACGCCGCCGTTGTGTTGAATCGCGTCAAGGAAGGCAAGGGCGCATTCGGTTACAACGCGGCCACGGGCGAGTATGGCGACATGATCGACCTCGGCATTCTCGACCCGGCGAAGGTGACGCGCCTGGCGCTGCAGAACTCCGCTTCGGTGGCGGGTCTGTTGCTGACCACGGAAGTCATGATCGCCGAGGCCCCGAAGGAAGAGGAACACAGCCACGCCATGCCGCCGGGCGGCATGGGCGGAATGGATATGTAGGCTTCCCTCTAAAGAGGTATCGATTCCAGCGGACGGAATCGGTACCATCTCAACATCAGTTAGGGATTGTGCCCGACCCCAAAGCGGGGACAATCCTGAAAGACGCGGATCAAGACCCCCCTATTCCGCGCAATCCTCGAAGCCCCGCTACATGCGGGGCTTTTTTTGTTTCAAATCCGATACACCGCGACGCGTTGTGTCGTTTTGCCTGATGTTGCATGTCGCCAACAGTGTGGCGCGGGGGCGTCTTGCAATTGCGCGCCGCTTCGGGCTGTATGCGTCCATCATGACGCCCGCACTCGATGCTCTGATGCAACGCCGCCTGGAGGCCCTCGAGGCCGTCGCGCCAGGGCTGCATGCGGCACTTGAGCCACACCTCGGTACGGCCCTGCTGCAGGTGTTTGCCGCCAGCGACTTCGTCGCTGAGGCGTGCGTGCGCGAGCCGCAGCTGCTGGCGGATCTGGTTGCCGACGGCGCTCTGCAGCGGCCGCTCGCGCCGCAGGAGTTCTCCCGCCGTGCCCCGCCCCCCGAAGACGGCGAAGCGGGGATGCTGGCGGCGCTGCGGCGGTGGCGGCGCCGTGAGCTGGTCCGTATCGCCTGGCGCGCGCTAGCCGGCTGGGCGCAGATCGAGGAAACCCTGCGCGAGTCCTCGGACTTCGCCGATGCGGCGATCAGTTCGGCCGTGCACTCCGCGCGTCGGCCGCTCATCGAGCGCTTCGGCGAGCCACGCGGCGCCGACGGCGCGGTGCAGCCGCTGGTGGTGCTGGCCATGGGCAAGCTCGGTGGCCGCGAGCTGAATTTTTCCTCCGACGTCGATCTGGTGCTGTTGTTTCCTGAGCACGGCGAGACCGACGGGAAACGTCCGATCAGCAACGAGGAGTTCTTCACCCGTCTCGGCCAGGGCATGATCCGGCTGCTCGAATCCCCGACCCCCGAGGGCATCGTGCTACGGGTGGATTTGCGCTTGCGGCCGTTTGGCGACAGCGGTCCGCTGGTGACGAGCTTCGCGGCACTCGAGGACTACCTGTCGCTGTACGGGCGCGACTGGGAACGCTACGCGTACGTGAAGGCCCGCCCCGTGGTCGGTGCCGAGCGCTTCGCGGAAGTCCAGGCCGCCGCGCTGCGTCCGTTCGTCTATCGGCGCTACCTCGACTACGGTGTGTTCGAGAGCCTGCGCGAGATGAAGGGGCTGATCGAGCGCGAAGTGGCGCGGCGCGAACTGGCCGAACACGTCAAACTCGGTCCAGGGGGCATCCGCGAGATCGAGTTCATCGCGCAGACCTTCCAGCTGATCCGCGGTGGGCGCGATCCGCAGCTGCAGACCCC
The DNA here is from genome assembly GCA_021838635.1 of Pseudomonadota bacterium. Taxonomy (GTDB): domain Bacteria; phylum Pseudomonadota; class Gammaproteobacteria; order Steroidobacterales; family Steroidobacteraceae; genus 13-2-20CM-66-19. Next base: position 40,107 of record JAKCDC010000010.1, on the reverse strand, counting down.
CTCGCTGCTCGAGGCGCTCGGGCGGCTCGGCGAGGCGCACGTCCTTGCGCCCGCGGCGGTGCAGGAGCTGACCGCGGCATACCGCTATCTGCGCCGCCTCGAGAATGCCCTGCAGATGCTCGCCGACCAGCAGACGCACCTGTTGCCCGAGGAGGCGCTCGCTCGCGAGCGCTGTGCCCTCGCCGTCGGGGCGGTGGATTGGCCGGCGCTCTCGGCAGTGCTCGACGCGCACCGCCAGCGCGTCATGCAGTATTTCCAGCGCCTGGTGCTCGGCGGCGTCGGGGGCGAGCGTGTCGGGGTGAGCATCGATCTGGGCCGGGCGTGGGATGCCCCGGCGGAGACTGCGGCGCTCATCGAGTCGCTCGCCCAGGCCGGATTTGCCGCTGCCGCCGCGGTCGCCGAGCAGTTGCTTGCGCTGCGCGCCTCGACGCTGGTGCGTAAACTCGACGAGGCCGGCCGCCACCGACTGCAGGGGCTGTTGCCGGCGCTGCTCGCCGACATTGCCGCCGAGATCAGCGCCGGTTCGCAGCAGCTGACCGTGCTGAGACGCATTCTCGCGATCCTCGAGGCCATGGGCAAGCGTTCGGCCTATTTCGCGCTGTTGCGCGAAAGTCCGCCGGTGCGGGTGCGGCTGGTGCGCATCTGCGCGCAGGGAGAGTTTCTGGCTGCACAGATCGCTGCCCACCCATTGCTGCTCGATGAGTTCATCGATGAGCGCAGTTTCGAGGCGCTGCCGGAGCGCGCCGCGCTCGAGTGCGAACTCGCCGCGGCCCTCGGGCGGGTCGAGGCGGACGATCCGGAGCGGCAGATCGAGGCATTGTGTCACTTCAAGCGGGCGGCAGTGTTTCGCGTGGCGGTGGCGGATCTGTCCGGGCGCCTGCCGGTGATGCGCGTCAGCGACCGGCTGACCGAGATTGCCGAGGTCATCCTCGATCGGGCCATGGAGCTTGGCTGGCGCCAGATCACCGCGCAGTTCGGGGCGCCGTGCTGTACCGAGGCCCGCCGCGAGGTGCGAGTGTGCGCGATCGGCTACGGCAAGCTCGGCGGCATGGAACTCGGCTACGGCTCGGATCTGGATCTGGTGTTCGTGCACGACTCGCGCGGGGAGCGCCAGGAGACCTGCGGCGAGCGGCCGATCGACAATCAGGTGTTTTTCGCCCGCCTCGTGCAGCGCGTGGTGCATCTGCTCACCATGCACTCGGCAGCCGGGCGGCTCTACGAGGTCGACGTGCGGTTGCGCCCGAGCGGCAAGGGTGGCCTGCTCGTGACCCAGATCGACGCCTTCGCCGAGTATCAGCGGCGCGAGGCCTGGACGTGGGAGCATCAGGCGCTGTTGCACGCGCGCGCTGTGGCCGGCTCGCGCGAACTGTGCGCCGAGTTCGAGCGCATCCGGCTCGAGATCCTGCGCTTCAACGTGCGGCGCGAGACGCTGCGCGAGGAGGTGCGTGCGATGCGCGAGCGGATGCGCCGCGAGCGCTCGCGGCGCGAGCCGCAGGCGAACGATCTGAAGAACGAGGCGGGCGGCATCGCCGACATCGAGTTCCTCGCCCAGTACTGGGCGCTGAAGTGGGCGCGCGAGTACCCGCCGGTGGCCCTGTTCGCCGATACCATCCGCCAGCTCGAGTCCGTCGCTTCGGCGAATCTGGTGCCGCAGCAGACCGTGGACGTGCTGACCGGCGCCTACCGGGCGTATCGGGCCCACCGCCATCGCCTGGCGCTTGAGGGTCCCGAGGCGCCGTCCGACGGGGCCTTTGCCGCCGAACGGGCCGCAGTCAGCGCCATCTGGGAGCAGACCTTCGGGTCCGAGGCCACAGGGTAGGGCCCGAAAGCGGTCGCGGCCGCTATAATGCTGAGTCCACCGAGTTCTGCCTGCAAGGAATAGACATGGCCGCAGCCGCGCAGCCCCTGATCCAGCCCAACGCCCAGCATCAGTACGAGGTGGGGGGCGACGACCTGCCGCTCTCCTGCCCCATGCCGCAGATGCAGCTGTGGAATTCCCACCCCAAGGTGTATCTGCCGATCGAGGCGAGCGGCTGGGCCAAGTGCCCGTACTGCGGCGCCGAGTACACGCTGCGCCGCTGAGTGCGCGCCGCGGTTCAGGCCGTGGGTGGGCCGAGCTGTGGACCGATCAGACCGAGCAGCCGCTTGAGCGCGCCGCGGTGGGTTTCGACCGCAGCGCGGCCGAGTTCGCCGACCCGGGTCCGTTCGAGCGGGTCGTGCAGCCATTCGAGCATGCAGGTGCCTAATTCCTGCTCGTCGTGTACGCGCCGCGCTGCACCGCACTCCAGCAGCAGTCGTGCGATTTCGGCGGCATTGAAGTCCGACGGGCCGGTGGCCACGGGTCTGCCCAGAGCGGCTGGCTCGAGCAGGTTGTGTCCGCCGATCGGCACGAGGCTGCCGCCGACGAACGCCGCATCGGCCGCCGCATAGAAATCCAGCAGCTCCCCGAGCGTATCGAGCAGCACCACCGCGGCCCCCGCCGCTGCCGCCGCGTCGGGTGAGCGCGAATGGCGCACGTAGGGCATGCCCTGCGCGCTCAGTTCGGCGGCAACGCTCTCGAAGCGCTGCGGGTGGCGGGGGGCCAATACCAGTACCGCATCGGGCAGGCGTGCGCGCACGCGGGCGTGGGCGGCGATCATCGCCGCATCCTCCCCGTCGTGGGTGCTGCCGGCGACCCACAACGGTCGGCCCTCGGCGTAACGGGTGCGCAGCGCCCGGGCGCGCGCAGCGAGGTCCGGCGGCGGGGTGTAGTCGAATTTGAGGTTGCCGGTGACATGCGTCAGTGCGGCATCTGCGCCGATCGAGCGGAAGCGCTCGGCGTCCTCGGCGCTGCGGGCGGCGATCACCGCGGCGCGCAGCGCAGGCGCGAACAATGTGCCGAAGCGGCGGTAGCGGTGTGCGGCGCGTTCGGAGAGCCGCGCGTTCGCGATGAACAGCGGGAGGCCGCGGCGCCGGCAGGCCTCGAACAGCGTCGGCCACAGCTCGGTCTCCAGGACGATCGCGAGGCGCGGTTCGGTACGCCCGAGGAACCGTCGCACCGGCCCCGGCAGGTCGTAGGGCAGGGCGCGTACGGTCACTTCGGGGGCGAGGGTGGCTGCGGCACGCGCCGCCCCGGTGGGCGTGAACGCCGTGACCAGCAGCGGCAGATCGGGGTAGTGCGCGCGCAGCGCACGGACCAGCGTGGCAGCGAGCTGCACCTCGCCGACCGAGGCGGCGTGGATCCACACCGGTCGGCCCGTGACCGGTGGGGCGAACCCGAAGCGTTGTGCCATCGGCGGGGCGAGCGGCTCACCTCGCAGGCGCGCGCGCAGCCACAGCAGCGCCGCGTGCAGCCCTGCGGCGGGCGTCACTGCGATTCGGTAAAGCAGGCGCACTAGGGCGCCTGCGGCGGCGCGGGTGGGGACTGGTAGCCGCCCAGCAGCGCATGCCAGTCCGCCTCCGTGAACCGCTCCGCCGGCAGCGCGTAAGTGACCTTCTCCAGCGAGCGGCGCAGCCGCACCAAGTTGCCGTCGCGCCAGAAGCCATCGGGGCGCAGCCGGCAGCGGTCAAAGTCCACCAGGTAGACCGTCTCGGCGCCAATCAGGACGTTGTGCGCGTTGAGATCGGCATGATCGACGCCAAGGTCGTGAAAGCGGCGGATGCAGCGCCCGATCGCGATCCAGGTGAGCAGCGGCAGGGCCGTCTCCTGCAGTGCGGCGGTGAGTGATTGGGTGGCCGAGAGCCGCTCGGTGATGAGGTCACCGCGGTAATAGCGGCCCTCGCGCAGGTAGCGCGCGGCAATCGGCATCGGAACGGGCAATCCTGCGCGGTGCAGCCGATGGGTGAGCAGCCACTCGGCGAACGGCCGCGTGTTGAGCTCCCCGCGCCAGGAATAGCGGTCGCCGAAGCGGCGCGCGAGCAGTCCGCCGCGCCGATAGTGCCGCAGCACCAGCTCGCGGCCCTCGACCTGTACGAAATGGGCGGTACCGCGCCCGCGTGCGGTGCCCGTGAGCCGCCCCTGCGCGGCCCAGTACTGCGGCTCGAACCACTCCGGCTGCCAATTGCGGGCCAGCGCCGCGTTGTATAGCATGGCGCCGCCCACGATGGGCACGTGCTTGACCAATGGCCCGAGCGGCCCGTTCGCGCTCACCGGATCGCGCTCCTCATTCCAACTCCCCCGTGATGCTGCCCACCGATCGACCGCCGCGCTCCGTGTGCATCCTCAGGCTTTCTGCACTCGGCGACACCTGCCACGTCGTGCCGGTGATACGTACGCTGCAGCGTAGCTGGCCCGAGACGCAGTTGACGTGGATCATCGGTAAGACGGAGGCGCGGCTGCTCGGGCTGATCGAGGGAGTGGAGTTTATCACCGTCGAGAAGCGCGCCGGGCTCTCGGCGGCGCGCGAGCTGCGGGCGCGGCTCGCCGGGCGCCGATTCGACGTGCTGATGCACATGCAGCTGTCGCTGCGCGCGAGCGTGCTGTCGCGCGTAGTCTGCGCCGGGGTGCGGCTCGGCTTCGACCGTGCCCGGGCGCGCGAGCTGCAGTGGCTGTTCACCAACGCGCAGATCGAGGCGCGCCAGCGCGAGCACGTGCTCGAGAGCTTCTTCGGCTTTCCGGCCGCCCTCGGCATCACCGAGCGCGTGCTGCGCTGGGATGTGCCCCTGCCGGCCGAGGCGCTCGAGTACGCGCGGCGTCTGATCCCCGATGAGCGCCCGACACTGGTGATCAGTCCCTGCTCGAGTCATGCGCTGCGCAACTGGCGGCCCGAGCGCTACGCGGCACTCGCCGAGCACGCCGTGCGCCGCCACGGCATGCGAGTGATCCTGGCCGGCGGCCCGTCGGCCGCCGAGCGTCTGATGGGCGAGCAAATCGAGCGCGCCGCCGGACTCGCGCTGTGCAATCAGATCGGACGCGACACACTGGCGCAGCTGCTCGCGCTGCTCGCGCGCGCCACCGTGCTGGTGAGTCCGGACTCCGGTCCGGCGCACATGGCCACCATGGTCGGCACGCCGGTGATCGGCCTGTACGCGGCCACCAATTCCGAGCGCAGCGGACCGTACCTGTCGCGCCGCTGGTGCGTCGACGCTTACGCCGAGGCGGCCCGGCGCTGGCGCGGCTGCGAGCCGCAGCAGCTGCCCTGGACCACGAAGATCGAGGTGCCGGGTGTGATGGACCTGATCGAGGTGCGGCAGGTGACCGCAAAGCTCGATGAATTGTTAGCATAGCGGCCATGAACGACATTCTGGTGCCGATCTCCCCGGGCGAACTGCTCGACAAGATCACCATCCTCAGAATTAAGGCCGAGCGGATGCACGATGCGGCCAAGCTCGCCAACGTACGCCTGGAGCTCGAGCTGCTCGAGCGTACCTGGCGCGGTGCGTGCGGCGCGGCGGACGTCGCGACCGAGGAGCGCGCGCTGCAGACGGTCAATGAGCGGCTCTGGGACATCGAGGACCGCATCCGCGCCAAGGAGGCTGCGCGCGCCTTCGATGCCGAGTTCATCGAACTCGCCCGTTCGGTGTACATCGAGAACGACGAGCGTGCCGCGGTGAAAAAGCGCATCAACCTGGCGCTCGGTTCGCGGCTTCTCGAGGAGAAGTCCTACCAGGCGTATCGTTGAGGCGCCCGCGCGCCGCGCACCGGGCTCAAGGCAGGCACAGGGATCTATGAACAAGCGTTATTCACTGCGCAAGCGAATCCTGGTCACCGGCGGTGCTGGTTTCATCGGCGCGCATCTGTGCCGGCGGCTGGTCGAGGAAGATAACGACGTGCTGTGCGTCGATAACTTCTACACCGGAACACGCGAGAACGTCGCCGATCTGCTCGCCCGGCCGAACTTCGAGCTGCTGCGTCATGACGTCACCTTCCCGCTGTTCGTCGAGGTCGACGAGATCTACAACCTAGCCTGTCCGGCCTCGCCCGTGCACTATCAGAACAACCCCGTGCAGACCACCAAGACCTCGGTGCACGGAGCGATCAACATGCTCGGGCTCGCCAAGCGTGTGCGGGCCAAGATTCTGCAGGCCTCGACCAGCGAGGTGTACGGGGACCCAACCACGCACCCGCAGACCGAGGAGTACTGGGGCAACGTCAACCCGATCGGGCCGCGCGCCTGCTACGACGAGGGCAAGCGCTGCGCCGAGACGCTCTTCTTCGACTATTACCGCCAGCATCGGCTGCGCATCAAGGTGGCGCGGATCTTCAATACCTATGGTCCGTACATGCACCCCAATGATGGCCGCGTGGTATCGAATTTCGTGATGCAGGCGCTGCGCGGGGCGCCGATCACCCTGTACGGCGACGGCAGCCAGACCCGCTCGTTCTGCTACGTGTCAGATCTGGTCGAGGGTCTGGTGCGCCTGATGAACTCCGCCGACGAGGTTACCGGACCGATCAATCTCGGCAATCCCAACGAGATGACGGTGCGTGAGATGGCCGAGGTCATCGTGCGCCAGTGCGGCTCGCGCTCGCCCATCACCTTCGCGCCGCTGCCGGCCGATGACCCGAAGCAGCGCCAGCCGGACATTACCAAGGCGCAGCAGCTGCTCGGCTGGCGACCGGCGGTTGCGCTCGCCGACGGGCTCGCCCCGACCATCGAGTATTTCCGCAGCTTCTTGCCGAGTGGCACGTGAGGCCGTGCCGCTGCCGGCCCAAGGTCAGCGCGCCGGTGCGCCCATGAGCGCCGTGCCCGGCGCACCGCGCCTGTTGTTCGTGCCGGTCTCCGGGGCGACCGGCATGGGCGAGTACTTCCAGTCGCTCGCCATCGCTCAGGCCGCGCAGCAGCGCTGGCCCGATGCGGCCATCCATTTCCTGCTCAACCGCAACGCGCCGTACGCGGCGAGCACCCCGTTTGAGTCGACACTGTTGCCATCCTCGCCGACGTTTCACACACCGGAGGTGGTTATGGCCATCAACACCTTCCGGCCGGACATTGTGGTGTTCGCCAATGCCGGGCGCAGCGCGCAGTTCCGCGCCGCGCGTGAGGCGGGCGCGGCGGTGGTCTTCATCAGCTATCGCAGGCGCAAGCGGCTGAAGGCCGCACGGCTGCGCTGGATGCGCTTGATCGACGAACACTGGATCGCTTTCCCGCGCTTCATCTCCGGCGGCCCGGTACCGTTCGAGCGCCTCAACCGCTGGCTGTGTGGCAAGCCCGCGCCGCGCTACCTTGATATCGTGCTGCCACCCCTCGAGGGCGCTCAGGAGACGCCCTCAGCGGACCGCACGGCGGCGCTTTCCGGTCCCGTGCTGGTCGTGCCGGGCGGTGGCGCCGCGCCGCCCAATGCGCCGGATGCGCCGTCGCGGTTCCGGGCCGCGGCCGTGCTGCTCGCCGAGGCGGGCGTGCCGACGGTGTACGTTGGACCGGGAGAGGGGCCGCAGCCGCAGGGACTCAGTACGCACCGGTTCCTGCCGCAGCATGAATTGTTCGCGTTGATGCGCGGTGCGCGTCTGGTGGTGACCAACGGCGGCCAGACGCTGCTGCAGGCGGTCGCCTGTGGCGTGCCGTGCGTCGCATCGCCCATCAATCGGGACCAGCCGATCCGTGTACGCCGGTCCGCCCAGGCGGGCGTGGCGGTGCCGGCGCGGCTCGATGCTGCCGAGATCGCGGCGGTTGCGCGCGGGGTGATCGAGGACGAGCCGCGGCGCCAGGCGATGATCGGGCACATTGCAGCCCTATCGCTTGCCGACGGCGCGCAGGTGGCGGTGGATGCGCTTGCCGGGCTGTTCAGCGGACGCCCCCGCGCCGCGCCCTGAGCGGCGGTCGCGGGCTATTTTTCCGGCGGCGCCGGCGGCGGGGTCATCCCCTCGGGCGTCATCGCACCGCTCGGTCCGACACTCACCGTCTTGGTGAGCCACCCGTTGATGGCGGCGACCTCGGACGGCGTGAGCGTGCCGGCCGCGTATTGCAGCAGGATGATGCTGTTGATGTAGCTGTAGCGGCTGGTGGCGTAGTTGGTCTGCGCGGCCACCAGGGAACTGAGCGCATTGAGCACGTCGACCTCGGTCTGGGTGCCGACCTTGTAGCCGGCCTGCGTCGCCTGGAAGGCGGTCTCGCTGGAGGTCATCGCCTGGTGCAGCGCGCGCACATTGGCGATCCCGGTGATCACGCCGAGGTAGGCGTCGCGAGCCTGCTGGATGGTCGAGCGGGACGCCTGCTCGACGGCATCCTGCGCGGCCATGGCCTGATACTGGGTCTGGTGGATATGCGCCTCGTCGCCGCCGCCACTGAATAGCGGCAGCGAGAATTCGATGCCAATCTGCCGGTCGTTGTTCATCGAGCCGAGGCCGCGGATTTCCCGGCCGAAAATGGTCTGATTGGTGCTGTCGTTGTTGTAGGAGCGGCTTGCCACCAGGCTCACGGTTGGAATGTCGCTGCCGAACGCGGCGCGCACGTTGTACTCTGCCACGTCCGCGGCCATGCGGCTCGCGATCAGCGCAAGGTTCTGCTTCAGCGAGGTTTGCACCCAGGCCTGCTGGCTGGCAGGGTGCGGCATGGCGAGCGGCAGCCCCGTGCCCGGCTCGGTGAGGTTCGAGTACTGCGAGCCGGTAATCACCTGCAGTTGATCGAGCGCATTGGCCAGCGTCTGTTTGGCGGTGATGACCGCGGCGGCGGCCGTGTCGCGCGCCGCGCGCGCCTGCTCGACGTCAGTGATTGCGATGAGTCCGACCTTGAACCGCTCCTTGGCCTGCGTCAGGCCGAGCGTGAGCGCCTTCAGTGAGGACTCCTGTGCGTGCAGTGTGTCGACGGCGGCGAGCACATTGAAGTACGCGGTCGCCGTGCGCAGGATCAGGTCCTGGGCGGCCGCCTCATAGTAGGCCTGGGCCTCGGCGACCTGCTTGTTGGCCGCTTTGAGGTTCATCCAGTCCGTCCAGGAAAACAGGTTCTCCGTGAGATCCAAACTCCACTGCTTGGCGGCGGTGTTGGAGCTGTTGCTCAGGTTGTAGGTGTAGAACGTGTTGTTTGCAGTGCTGCCGATCTGTCCGCTGCTGCCGGCGGAGTGGCTCCAGGTCTCCCCGGCCGCCGCGGAGATCTGCGGCAGCAGCGCCGCCCAGGCCTCCGGGCGCGCCTCGCGTGCCGCCATGTAGGTGGCGTACGCCTGACGGTAGGTCGGGTCGTTCCGCAACGCTTGGTGGTAGACCTGCAGAAAGTTCGTCGCCGAGGCTGCGGCCGAAAGGCCGAGGGCCAGCGCGCCGCCCACTGCTGCCAGAATCAGATGACGAGGGGTGCTTCGCATACGTTTCCCTAAAACACCGCACGGGGCGCAAAGTTGCACCCGATGAACTGAATGAGGCGGGTGCCGCGGTCGGCCGGTCGGCTCCCCGGGCGGCACCGTCCGTCCGAATCAGAACTTGAAGGCCACCGGCCGTTGCGCGTGGGCCAGCGGATCGATGACCGTCTCGAACAGGCTCTCTTCTGTCCAGGCTTCTTCGGCCACCCGGCGGATCAGCTTTGCCTCCATCACCGGAGCATCGCCCACCACGACGAACAGGCGCCCACCGATCCCAAGTGCATGCTGCCAGCGGCTGTCATACACCGGCATCGAGCCTGTGACGGCGATCGCCTCGAAACGGCCCGTCGGCTCGAAGGTGAGCGCATCGGTCGGCACCACGTCGATGTCGCGCAGCCCCATCGAGGCGATCATGCGCCGGGCCATGTCGGCCAGCTCGGGCACGATCTCGAGCGACTGGACCGACTTGGCGAGATTCGACAGGCAGGCGGTGACAAAGCCCGATCCGGTGCCGATCTCGAGCACCCGCTCCCGGCCGGTCAGCTCCAGCGCCGCGAGCAGCCGCCCGACCACGCTCGGGCGCAGCATGTGCTGCCCACCCGGCAGGGGCACTTCCGCGTCGGCATACGCCATGAAGCGGTACTGCGGGGGCGTGAAGTGCTCACGGGGCACCTTGCGCAGAGTGTCCAGAACGCGCTCATCGAGCACATCCCAGGCACGCACCTGGTGTTCGATCATCTGTTCGCGGGCATCAGCCGGCATCGTGACGGGACTCCAATCGGACCAATCGCCTCCCCGGGCCCGGGGCAGGGGAAAATTACGGGTTTTCGGCGCTCCTGCCAAGCGGATTTGCGACGAGATATGGTGAAATAGCGCTGGAACGCCCTACCCCATGCGCTATGCTCGCGGCGTGCACGTTCTGCACGTATGGATATAACCAATAAGTCGCGGAGCACTGTGGAAGCGGCCGCCCGAGGGAAGCTGAGCTGAATGTCGATCTTCTGGGCCCTCTGCTTCGTGGTGGCGCTGCTCGGCGCGATCATTCTCGTGCTGCGCTCGGAACGCCTGCGGCATCGCGAGCGACGCGGCCTGCAGTCCCTGGTGCGCCAGATCGAGCGCCTCCCGCCTGAGCGAGCGACGCTGAGCACCCCCGAAGCGCCACAGGACGGGCCGGCGGTTGCTGAGCTGGTCGAGGCGCTGAACCGGCTGCTCGGCGCTGCGGCGCAGCGCTCCGGACGGGCGACCGACCATCGCGAGTTCATGGCGCTCGCCGAACGGCTGCCGCAGGCCGTGCTCGTGCAGCGCGAGACCCTCGTGTACGCCAATGCGGCCCTGGCGCGGCTCTTGGGCGTCACGCCGCAGGATCTGCTCGGACGTACCCTCGCTGAACTGGTGACCCCCGAGTACGCCGAACTCGTTGCCGAGAACACGCGTCGTCGCCTCGCCGGCCAGGCGGGCGCGGAGTGCTACGAAGTCGATCTGGCCGGCGCCGAGGGCGCGGTGCGGATCGAGCTGCTGGTGGCGCCCGTTGACTACGAGGGGCCGGCGCTGCTGATGACCGGCACGGAGGTGCTCCCGGAGCAGGGCGCCGCGACGGTGCGCACCGCGGACGGTATGGCCGACGGCGCGCAGCTTGGCGCCCTCGACCTGCTCACCGAGGCGGTGGTGGCCACCGACCGGGCCGGGGACATCGTGTACTTGAATGCGGCCGCGGCGCGGCTGATCTCGGTACCCCCGGACCAAGCGCTGGGGCGAACGTTTGCCGAAGTCGTGAATTTGATCGAAGAGGGCGATCGGCGACTGATCAGCGAGCCGATCCGCCAGGCGCTCGGCAGCGGCATCGCGGCGAATCTGGGGCGCCGGGCGCTGCTCGTGGCACGCAACGACGCCAGCGAGCGCTCGATTGAGCTGTCGGCCTCCCCGATCCGCGATCCGGGCGGACACATGAGCGGTGCGCTGGTGTTGTTGCACGACGTCTCGGAGCTGCGCGGGATCGCGCGGCAGATGTCCTACCAGGCAACCCACGACGCGCTTACCGGGTTGGTGAACCGACCGGAGTTCGAGCGGCGCCTGCAGGAAGCGGCCGAGAGCGGCCACCGTGGCGATGGCCAGCACGTGCTGTGCTGTCTTGATCTGGATCGTTTCAAGGTCGTCAACGACACCAGCGGCCATGTGGCCGGCGACGGGGTGCTGCGCGAAGTGGCGAAAGTGCTGCGCGATGCCGTGCGCGACAGCGACACCGTGGCACGGCTCGGCGGTGACGAATTCGGCATGTTGCTGATCGGCTGCCCGCTCGAGAAGGCACGTCAGATCGCCGATGATGTGTGCCGCGCAGTGGCCGATCACCGCTTCGTGTGGCGCGATAAGATCTTCAACCTCGGTGTCTCGATCGGTCTGGTGGAGATTTCGCGCGAGAGCGGCGCGCCCGAGGAACTGCTGGTGGCGGCCGACTCGGCCTGCTATGTCGCGAAGAAGCGCGGCTCCGGTCGCGTGGCGGTGTACTCGGCGCATGATGAGGCGCTCGCCCGCCACAGCGGGGAGATCCAGTGGCTGCAGCGGCTGCAAACCTCTCTGCGTGAGAACAGCTTCCAGCTGTATCAGCAGCCGATCGTGCCTGCCTACGGCGATGATTCGGGCGGGCCCGCGATGGAAGTGTTCGTGCGGCTCAGCGAGGACGATGGCGAGCACATCTCTCCCTCAGAGTTCGTGCGCGCCGCGGAGCGCTATCGGCTGATGGGCATGGTTGATCGCTGGGTGGTGCAGACTACGCTTGCGGCGCTCGGGCGCGGCGCGCTGCAGATCCCATCGCGTCGCTGCGTGGCGATCAACGTGTCCGGACAGACGCTCGGTGACCCGGACTTTCTGGAGTTTGTCGTCGAGTGCCTGGACCGCACGGGTGTGGCGCCCTCGCAGGTGTGCTTCGAGTTGAGCGAGTCCTCGGTGGTGGCCAACCTGGAGCATGCCCGGCGATTCGTCGGGGTGCTGCACGGCATGGGATGCCGTTTCGCGCTCGATGACTTCGGTTCCGGAGTCGGCTCGTTCTCCAACCTGCGCACCCTGCCGATGGATTACCTGAAGATCGACGGCTCTTTCATGCGCAATCTGGCGCGCGACTCGGTCAATCAGGCGATGGTCACGGCGATGATCGAACTGGCGCGCAAGCTGAACTTCAAGGTGATCGCCGAACAGGTCGAGGACAGCGCGGCGCTCGAGGTGGCCCGACGCATGGGCATCGACTACATGCAGGGGTACGCCATCGCGCGCCCGAAGCCGTTGCCGCTGGCGGCCTGATCTCTCTTAGCGCGGCTGGAATCGCAGCGCCGCGCCGTTGATGCAATAGCGCTGCCCGGTCGGCTTCGGTCCATCTGCAAACACGTGGCCGAGATGCCCGCCGCAGCGCGCGCAGTGCACCTCGGTGCGTCGCATCAACAGCCCGCGATCCTCGCGTGTGCCCAGCGCATCCTGCAGTGGCGCGAAGAAGCTCGGCCAACCCGTGCCACTCTCGAATTTCGCGTCCGAGGAAAACAACTCCTGGGCACAGCCGGCGCAGACGAATACTCCGCTGCGGTGTTCGGAATTCAGATCGCTGGTGCCCGAGCGCTCGGTCCCGTGTTTGCGCAGCACGCGGTACTGTTCCGGAGTCAGCGTCCGTCGCCACTCCTCTTCGGACTTAATTACTGGAAATTGTTCTGTGGATCGCACGGGTGGACCTCGGGCGCCGTCTGATCTCGCCCGCTCAACAGTAACAGTCTGTTACCGGTTCGTCGAGCTTCGTGCATCGTGGCTGCGGCGTTGACGCAAATGCAACGAATGTGAGCGGCGTATTGCAGCTTGCGCATCAATCGGTTACCGCATGGTTTGTTGCGACGAGGCGTCATCTGTTGGCACAAGCCCACATGAATGCGCCGTTTCTGCTGTCAATTGTTCGGTGCAACTTCGCGGCGGCCATGGTATGAAGGGCGTCCATTTCCATACGAGAACGAGCGGCAAGGAGGCCCAAAGCCTATGCAGCTTGCCCGTCTATGGTGTGAACATCTCGCCGCCGGCTGTCCGAGCGAACTCGCCGGGGTCGAGATCGCCGGTAGTGACGCGCGCGCGCTGGATGCCGAGATATCCGCGTGCGTGAGTGCGCTGATCTGCCGGTCTATGACGGTCGATGACCGTATCGAGCGGCGTCTGGCTGATATTCGGCAGGCGCTGATCGGCAAACAGGCGGAGTCCGATGCGCCGGTGGCGGCCTACTGCGAGCGGCTGAATCGTCTGGTGAGCGCGGTGCTCACCCAATCGCGCGCCGGCCAGGCCTGAGAGATCGTGCGCCACGTGACTGCGACCGCCACCGGCGGTCGCAGTCACGTGGCATGGTCTTGCTCAGAGCAACGGAATCATCAGCAACGCGACGATGTTGATGATCTTGATCAGCGGATTGATCGCAGGACCGGCGGTATCCTTGTATGGATCGCCGACCGTGTCTCCGGTCACCGCGGCCTTGTGCGCCTCGGAGCCCTTGCCGCCGAAGTTGCCCTCTTCGATGTACTTCTTGGCATTGTCCCAGGCGCCCCCGCCGGTCGTCATCGACACCGCGACGAACAGTCCGGTGACGATAGTGCCGATCAGCAGCCCACCGAGCGCCTTGATGCCGGCCCCGGGACCCATGAGGAAGTTCATCACCACCACCAGCACCACCGGCACCAGAATCGGCAGCAGCGAGGGAATGATCATCTCGCGGATCGCCGCACGGGTCAGCAGGTCGACGGCGCGCGAATAGTCGGGCTTGGCACTGCCGTCCATGATGCCCTTGATCTCGCGGAACTGCCGGCGTACCTCGTTCACCACCGCGCCGGCGGCGCGCCCGACCGCCTCCATCGCCAGGGCTGCGAACAGGTACGGCACCAGGCCGCCGATGAACAGGCCAATGATCACCGCCGGATCGGACAACGAGAAGGTGACCAGCTTGCCGGCGGCCTGCAGGTTGTGGGTGTAGTCGGCAAACAGGACCAGAGCCGCGAGCGCGGCCGAGCCGATCGCATAGCCCTTGGTGACCGCCTTGGTGGTGTTGCCCACCGCGTCCAGCGGATCGGTGATATCGCGCACCTGCTTCGGCAGGCCGGCCATCTCGGCGATGCCGCCGGCGTTGTCGGTGATTGGTCCGTACGCATCGAGTGCGACGATCATGCCAGTCATCGAGAGCATCGCGGTGGCCGCGACGGCGATGCCATAGAGGCCGATGTCGTGGATTTCACCGAGCCGGTACGAGCCCCAGATCGCCAAGCACACGGCAATCACCGGCAGCGCGGTTGATTTCATCGATACCCCGAGCCCGGCGATGATGTTGGTGGCATGGCCGGTTTGCGAGGCCGCCGAGATTCTGCGCACCGGCCCGTACTCGGTGGCGGTGTAGTACTCGGTGATCACGATCAGTGCCGCGGTGAGCGCCAGCCCGATCAATGCGCAGCCGAACAGCGCCATCGCTTCCTCGGGCATCAGCGCGCGGGTGATGAAGTAAAACCCGATCGCCGAGACGACGCCGGAGACCGTCACGCCCTTGTAGAGCGCGTTCATGATCTTGCCGCCCTCGCGCGTCGAAACGAAGAATGTGCCGATGATCGAGGAGACGATCGACATCGCCCCGAGAGCCAGCGGGTAGACGGCGGCGGTGAAGGCCGAGCCGTTGCCGTGCCCGCCGAACAGCAGACCACCGAGCAACATGGTGGCGACCACCGTGACCGCGTACGTCTCGAACAAGTCGGCCGCCATGCCCGCACAGTCCCCGACGTTGTCTCCGACGTTGTCGGCGATCACCGCGGGGTTGCGCGGATCATCTTCCGGGATGCCCGCTTCGACCTTGCCGACGAGGTCCGCCCCGACGTCTGCACCCTTGGTGAAGATCCCACCGCCGAGCCGGGCGAAGATCGAGATCAGTGAGCCGCCGAACGCCAGTCCGACGAGCGCGTGCAGCGCCGCGGGCTGGCCGATCAGATGGCGCAGGATGGCGAAATATCCGGCCACCCCGAGCAGTCCGAGTCCGACGACCAGCATGCCGGTGATCGAACCGCCGCGAAAGGCGACCGAGAGCGCTGCATTCAGCCCGCGCGAGGCCGCTTCGGCCGTGCGCACGTTGGCGCGCACGGCAATGCTCATGCCGATGTAGCCGGCCGCACCGGACAGCAGCGCGCCGATCGCGAAGCCGCCGGCGGTCGGCCAACTGATGAAGAACCCGAGAATGAGGAACACCACGATTCCGACCACCAGAATGGTGCTGTACTGGCGCCTGAGGTACGCCTTGGCCCCGGCCTGCACGGCCGCGGCTATCTCCTGCATGCGGGCATTGCCCGCGGGTAGGCGCAGAATCGCTGTCGTCGAGATCGCGCCGTAGAGCACGGCGAGTACACCGGCGGCAATCGCCGCCCAAAGCCACATATTCGGACTCATCAGTCGTTCTCCCCCTGGATTTCACTCCGCAACGGCCGCGAAACACCGGACACGGGCCGCCCGGCTCGCGGCAGCCGTGCGGCCGCAGGACTTGAGAACTGTCAGACTTTGAACGTCGTTTTCAGCTTGCGCCGCACGGGGGCGCCCTTGACTCGGACATAATCGGGCAGGCCGTCGCGGTAGCGCGGGTATGCCTCCCCGGCGATCAGCGGCTCCAGGTAGCGTCGGCAGGCGGTGGTGATGCCGAAACCGTCCGCGGTGATGAACTCGCGCGGAACCTTCTTCTCGCGGTTGGCGACCTCACTGAGCGGCACATGCCCGATCGTCCACCGGTAGGGCTTGGCGCGCTTGCGCACGATGGTGGGCATCACCGCGTTGGTCCCTTGGACGGCGAGTTCCACGGCGGCCTTGCCGACCGCATAGGCCTGCTCGACGTCGACTTTCGAGGCGATGTGCCGTGCCGCGCGCTGCAGGTAGTCCGCCACCGCCCAATGATATTTGTAGCCGAGCCGCTCGCGGATCATGTTGGCGACCACCGGTGCGGCGCCGCCGAGCTGCGCGTGTCCGAACGCGTCGCGAGTACCGGCCTCGGCGAGGAAGCGCCCGTCACCGTAGGCCGCCCCTTCGGAGACCACTACGACGCAGTAGCCGTAGTTCTCGACGCACTGCTTGGCGCGCTCCAGAAAGCGCTCGGTTTCGAACGGGATCTCGGGAAAAAGGATGATGTGCGGCGCATCGCCCGGCTTGCGCCCGGCGAGTCCGCCCGCAGCGGCGATCCAGCCGGCATGCCGGCCCATGACCTCGAACACGAAGACCTTCGTCGAGGTGCGTGCCATCGAGGCCACGTCGAGCGCCGCCTCGCGGGTCGAGACCGCCACGTACTTCGCGGCCGAGCCGAAACCCGGGCAGCAGTCCGTGTGCGGCAGATCGTTGTCGACGGTCTTCGGCACGCCCACGCAGGTGACCGGGTAGCCGAGTGACTCACCGATCTGCGACACCTTCAGTGCGGTGTCCATCGAGTCGTTGCCGCCGTTGTAGAAAAAGTAGCCGATGTCGTGCGCGCGAAATACCTCAATGAGCCGCTCGTACTCGGCGCGGTTCTCCTCGAGGCTCTTCAGCTTGAAGCGGGCCGAGCCGAACGCCCCACCCGGGGTGTGCTTCAGGGCGCGGATGGTTGCAGCGCTCTCGCGGCCGACGTCGATCAGGTCCTCGGTGAGCGCGCCAATGATGCCGTCGCGGCCCACGTAGACTTTGCCGATGTGCCGGCTGCGGCGCAGTGCCGTCTCAATCACCCCGCAGGCCGAGGCATTGATGACGGCCGAGACCCCGCCCGACTGGGCATAGAACGCATTCTTTCTGCCGGTGTGTGTCATGGCATGCGCCCCCCCCGGGGCGCCTGTTGTCGCGTCAGCGGTAAGAATAGCGCAGCGCGGCGCGCCCCGCGCGACGGGACGATGGGGATCCGTCTGGCGTTTGACCGGCTTGCAGCGCCCCGGTATGGTGCAAGACCTTTGGTACTAAAATAGTCATACTCATGCGCATCGTCCTGTTGGGGGCTCCAGGCTCGGGCAAGGGCACGCAATCGCAGCGGCTGGTGGAGCGGCATCACATTCCGCAGATCTCGACCGGGGATCTGCTGCGCGCCGCGGTCGCCAAGAGCACACCGCTCGGACTGCAGGCTCAGGAAGCGATGGCCGCGGGGCGGCTGGTCGCCGATGAGATCGTGCTCGGCATGATCCGCGAGCGGCTCGGCGAGGCCGATACCGGCCAAGGGTTCATTCTCGATGGCTTTCCGCGCAATCTCGCCCAGGCACGCGCACTGGATGAGCTGCTGCGCACGATCGGCCAGCCGCTCGACGCGGTGGTGCAGCTGAACGTGGACTACGGAGAACTCTCGCGCCGGATTGCCGGACGGCGCACCTGCAGCGATTGTGGCCGAGTGGTCAACCTGCTCACGCTGCCGGCCGGGGCGCTCGAGCAGGAGCGCTGCCCGAAGACCAACCAGCCGCACCGGCTGTTCCAGCGTCCGGACGACAACGAGGCGACGGTCGCGCAGCGGTTGCGCGTGTACGACGAGCAGACGCGTCCGCTGGTGGATTATTTCCGTGCTCAGGGTTTGCTGCGCAGCATTGATGCCGAGGGTGACCTGCAGACGGTGTCGGCCCGGCTCGAACAGGCGCTCGAGGGCTGAGCCACCGAGTCTGCCGCGCGTTCAGAGCGCCGCGAGCAGCCGTTCGCCAAGCACCGCGCGGCGCCATCCGGTCAGCAGCGCTCCGTCCTGGTGTCCCGCCGCGAACTGCTCGAGGTCGCGCCGTGTGGCAAGGACCTCCGGACTCAGCGCAAGCTCGATGGCCACCGCCTGGTGCACCGCGCTCAGCTTCTTCAGCAGCGCGGTCATCTGTGGGTCGGGTCGAGATCTGAGCACCGGCGGGGCCGGATCGGGGATGTCGGCGGCGCGCACCGATTCGAGCAGCTCCGCGCCGCTGCGCTCAAGCAGACCTGGCGGCATGCCCTCCAGGGCGGCCAGTTCGGTCCGAGTGCGCGGCACACGCAGCACGATGTCCCGCAGCAGCGCATCGGCGAGGATCCAGCCGCGCGGTCGATTGCGCTCGAGCGCGCGCCGCTCCCGCCAGGCCGCCAACGACTGCAGCAGGCGCTGGCGGCCGGGATCGAGTCCGCTCAAACCCTTCAGGCGCCGCCAGGCGGACTGCGGATCAATGCTGAGGGCGGCGGGATTCTCGAGCGCGGCGAGTTCCTCGGCGAGCCAGGAGCGCCGGCCGAGCCGCTCGAGGCGCTCCTCGAGGGCGGCTTTCAGGGCAAGCAGATGACGTACGTCGTCGAGGGCGTATTCGATCTGCTCGGGGGTGAGCGGGCGGCGCGACCAGTCGGTGCGCGTTTGCCCCTTGGCGAGCTCGTGTCCGAGGGTCCGACGTACCAGTTCCGCGTAACCGATCTGCGCCGCCTCACCGGCGAGCGCCGCGGCGATCTGCGTGTCGAAGATTGGCCGTACTGCGCCGATCGCCGGTAACAGTACCTCTAGGTCCTGTCGGGAGGCGTGCAGCACTTTGACCGCCGGCGGACCGGTGAGCGCCCTCGAGAGTGCGCTGAGGTCCTTCAGCGCGAGCGGATCGATGCAGGCGGCCTGGTCCGCCCAGGACAGCTGCACCAGGCATAGCTCGGCGTGGTAGGTGCGTTCGCGCAGGAACTCGGTGTCTATTCCAATGACGCTCTGTGCGCTGAGGCGCGCGGCGATGTCGTTGACAGCCTCAGATGTGGCAGCTGGGTGCAATGGCGTTCCGACCGGTACAATCCTCCACCATTATGCACGTTCACGTTCTTGGCGTTTGCGGTACGTTCATGGGCGGAGTCGCGGCGCTGGCGCGCGCCGCCGGGCATCGGGTCACCGGTTCCGATCAGAACGTGTACCCGCCGATGAGTACCCAGCTCGCTGCGCTCGGTATCGAACTGATCGAGGGCTACGGGCCGGAGCAGCTCGATCTGCGGCCCGACGTGGTCGTGGTCGGCAACGTCATGCGCCGCGGCGTGCCGGTCATCGAGGCGCTGCTGGACCGCGGGCTGCCGTACGTCTCCGGTCCGGAGTGGCTGGCGCGCGAGCTGCTGCGCGAGCGTTGGGTGCTCGCTGTGGCCGGTACGCACGGCAAAACCACCACCACCTCGATGCTCAGCTGGATCCTTGCGCACGCCGGGCGCGAGCCGGGATTCCTCATCGGCGGCGTTCCGGCCAACTTCGGGGTGAGTGCACGGCTTGGCGGCAGCGCTTTCTTCGTGATCGAGGCGGACGAATACGACACGGCCTTCTTCGACAAGCGGGCGAAGTTCGTCCATTACCGGCCGCGCACCGTGGTGTTGAACAACCTCGAATACGATCACGCGGACATCTACCCCGACGTCGCTTCGATCCAGCGTCAGTTCCATCACCTGGTGCGCACCGTGCCGGGCAGCGGGCGGATCGTATGGAACGCGGCGGATGAGAATCTCAAGCAGACACTCGCCATGGGGGCATGGACCCCGCTGGAGGGCTTCTCGCGCAGCGCCGGCGCCGAGGTGCATTGGAGTGCGCGGCCGCTGAGCGCAGCGGGCGATTACGCGTCCTTCGAGGTGCTCGAGCGCGGTGAGCCGAGCGGAACCGTGCACTGGGATCTGATGGGCGCGCACAACGTGGAGAACGCGCTCGCGGCTCTGGCGGCGGCGCGCCATGCGGGCGTGCCGGTGCACGAATCACTGGCGGCGCTCGAGTCGTTCCAGGGCGTCGCGCGCCGCATGCAGTTGCGTGGGGAAGTCAACGGCGTGCGCGTCTACGATGATTTCGCGCATCACCCCACCGCCATCGCGACCACCGTCGATGGGCTGCGACGCAGAGCCGGGACCGCGCGGATCATCGCGGTGCTCGAGCCGCGCTCGAACACGATGCGTATGGGCGTGCACCGGGATCAGCTTGCCGAAGCACTCGCCGGTGCCGATGAGGTGTGGCTCTACATTCCGGCCGATCTCGGCTGGGATGCCACGCCGGTGCTGAGCGCACTGCGCGGCCGTGCGCACGGCCGCGGCGAGGTGGATGTGCTGGCGCGTGACCTGGCCGCCTCGGTCCACTGCGGCGACCAGGTCCTCATCATGAGTAACGGCGGATTCGGCGGTTTGCATGAGAAACTGCTCGCCGAACTCGCCCGCCGCGCCCCCGCGCCTTAGGCGAGGCGCACCGCGTGCATCGCGCGGCGGGTGCGCGCGCGATAGAAGCGCGCCAGGCCCCAGCCGAGCGGCACCGTCCAGAGCAGAACCAGCCAGCCGGTGAAGCCGTCATGAAGGCTGAGCAGGAACTGCAGCGGCGCGGCGCGGTTCGGCTGAGAGAGTCCGTGCACCACCAACATCACCCACACCCATCCGGCATGCAGGCCCCAGCTCGCTGCGGTGTTGCCGGTGATCGAGCGCACCATGGCCAGCACCACGCCCACGGCGGTCAGGCAGAGGAACGCATCGGCGATGCCGAGCGGATGATCAAAGGCGCGCAGCGTCCCGCCGAGCAGCGCCACGCCGCTCCACGCATTCACCGCCGCCGGGGGAATATGGAAGACCCCGAGGAAATGTGTCGCGGCGAAGATGATCGAGGTGAGCACGATGGCCGTAATCGCGCCGGACTCGCGTGCGATGCCGGCGTACATCGCGCCGCGCAGCGCGGTCTCCTCAATCAGCCCGACCGCCAATCCGCTGAGCAGCCGTTTGGCGATGAGCGCCGCGAGTGCCCCGGCGCTGTAGTGCGCGGCCTGCTGCCAGTCGAGCAGTCCGAGAGCGGCCATGCTGGCGACCACCGCGCACATGGTGATTGCGCCGATCACGAGTCCGACCCCGAGTTCGCGCACATACAGCGGCCGCGGCGCACCGAAGCCGAGACTGGCGCGGTCGGCAAGACGCAGCCTCCGCGCGACGAGCACGAAGCCGAGCAGAAAGCCGAGCATGCCAATGCGCTCGCCGATGCGGTGAAACGGAAAGCTGAAATGCGGATGCAGCAGCAGCCAGGCCGGATAGGTGAAGGCGGCCATGCAGGCCAGGCTGAAGGCGATCAGCAGCAAGAACCAGGTGAAGGTACGCATCGGACAGAAATCCTCGGTGACCGGCTCAGCACTGTACGGGCCGTGCGCCTCGTGAGGCAAATCTGACGCAACGCGTCGGCTGATGTGCTGGCCGGGTGCGCCGGCCGTGGCGAGAATCGCTGCCGGTCCGACCCGCAGGAGCAGGCCCATGCAGCCGTCGCGCGCCATCGAGGTCTTGAACGCCCTGATCCACGGGCTCGATCCGCTGAGCGGTGAGCCGCTGCCGGACGGGTCGGTGCTGCACCGCGCCGAGGTTCTGCGCGCACTGCTGAGTGCGCACGATGCGCTGCAGCAAGCGAGTGCCCGTGCGCAACGGCGCGCACAGTTGCCGGATAACGTCGGGCGGTCCTGGAGCGAGGCGGAACAGGCCGCGCTGCTCGCCGCTTTCAAGGACGGGGAGACGCCAGCGGCACTTGCAGCGAAGCACCGTCGCACGCTCCGAGCCATCGAGGCGCGCCTGGAGCGCCTGGGGCTGCTGCGGCCCGAACAGCGCGTGACGCGCGGCGGGTTCTCTGGCGTGTCGGACAGTCCGCCGGCCCGGCGCGCATTACGCGCCACGGCCGTGCGCCGCACCGGTCGTGTCCGGCAAGGGGCGACGCGATGACGGGCGGCTTGACGCCGCGGGTCGCTAAGAAGTTAAGCTCTCAACGACGCAGCGGCCTCATTGCCCGCCGCGAATGTCCTTTCGGCCGCGCCTGCGGCCTACCTCGGAGCACGCATGAGCAGATCGAACGGCGAGCGGCGGTACGCACGGTGCTGCGGTGCCTGATGCGGCAATGAATTCGCTCGTTTTTTACGACCCGACCTGCGTACGCGCCTACGACAGCGACACGCTGCGCCGCGAGGCGATCGGCGGTACCGAGGCGAGTGTCGTGCGCGTCGCCGATGCGCTCGGAGCCCGCGTCGCACAGCACAACCGCACCCGTCAGAGTGGCCGCTATGAGCCGCCGCAGCGCGATCCGGCCGTCGGGTGTGTGGTCCTCGTGCGCGATTCGCGCGCGCTGGCGGACGTCCAACGCCTCTATCCCAATGCGCGCGTCTTTCTGTGGTTGCACGATCGGATGCGGCCGGGATCACGTCGCGCTCGTTGGTTGGCCTCGAGCGCCGATCTGTTGCGCTCGCTTGAGGTGCAGATCATCTGTGTCTCTGACACGCAGCGCGCATCGGTCGAAGCGACGCTGCGCTGGATGCAGGCCGCCGCCTCGATCCGGGCCCGCACGATCTACAATCCCATCGATGCGGCGCTGCGCCCCGACGACTCGCCCATCGATGTGCAAAAACTCGTGTTTTTCTCCTCACCGAACAAGGGGCTGAAATACACGCTGGATGCATTCCGCTTCCTGCGCCGCAAGATGCCTGATCTGGAACTCGTGGTGGGCAATCCCGGCTACAAGCAGGGACACTGGGCGCTCGAGGGCGTGCGTTACCTCGGTCCGCAGCCGCAGGAGCGCATCCATGCCGAAGTGCGCACCGCGCTGTGCACGTTTTTCCCCAATTTCGTGATTCCCGAAACCTTCGGCCTGGTGTTCGCCGAGTCCAATGCACTCGGTACTCCGGTGCTCACCCATGATTGCGGCGCGGCGCGCGAGATCCTCGCCGATGAGCGCCAGATTCTGCCCGTCCTCGGCGCACAACGCGCCTACGAGCGGCTGTGTGCGCCGCTGTCGCCGCGCTGGCGCGCCTGGCCGGCACGGACGGCCGCCGGACTCGGGCTGTTCGGGGCGTACCTGGAGCGCATCAGCGCCTGGCGCGCCGGGGAGCGCCCGCTGACGGGCGCGGATCGGCGATTTCAGTTGACGGCCGTCGCCGAGCATTGGCGCTCGGCGCTCTTGCCGTGACCGCGCTGCATGTTCCATGCAATTGCTTACACTCCTGAGCGCCGGGGCGGGCACAATAACGGATCTGGTTCCGGCCGCATCGCACCGATGAGCGCGCATCCCATTCAACCTTTCGTCATCCGCCACGGCCGGGTCGGTGACATGATCATGCAGACCGCGCTGCTGGCGATGCTGCACCGCCGTTACGGGATGCCCTGTCAGGTGGTGGGTGCCGGCCCCTGGAACTCCAGCGTGTTTCTCGGTCATCCCGATGTGGCGCACTGCTGGAGTTTGCCGCGCCATGCGCCCTTTCCCTTCACCTCCCAATGGCCGCATCTCGTGCGCGCGCTGCGTGCGAGCGCGCCGGGGCCGATCTACATTGCGGAATATCAGTACCGGCAGCTGCCGCGCGTGAAGCGGCTGCTCGCCACGAGCGGCATAGATCCGGACCGCTGCCTGTTCATCGACGAGGAGCCGGGTGAGCGCGGCCATTGGGTCGACGCGCTGCTGCGGCTCGGGGCGCGTACGCCCGCAGCACTGGAAGGTACCGACTATCCGCTGCCTGCCGACTATCGCCGCTGTGCCCCGCGGTTGTCGGTGCTGGATGTTGAGCGCCGCGAGCGCGACGCATGGCTGCGTGCGCGCGGCTGGATCGGCCAGCCGCTGGTGCTGCTGCAGCCTGGCAATCACCGCAGTATGAGTGCACGCCGGCGCCGCCGCTGGCGGGACCGCGACGACAAGGCGTGGCCGATCGGACACTGGCGCGAGTTGATCGGATGTATCCAGACTCGCCTGCCCGAGGCGCTTATCGTGCTGCGCGGGGCGCGCGAGGAGATCCCGATGCTCGAGGCGATGCGCGCGGCAATCGGACTGCCCGATGTGCAGGTCGCGGGCCTGGAACTGCGCCCGCTGTTCGCGCTGATCGAGACGGCGCACAGCATGATTTCGGTGGATACCGGCCCGGCGCACGCGGCAGCGGCGCTCGGGCTGCCGGCGGTGGTGCTCTACGGCATCTGTGGGCAGGGGGTGTGGCTGCCACGCAGTCCGACCGGTTCCCCGGTGATCGGCCTTGGCGGTCCGCCGCAGTATGAGCGAGCGGCCGAGATTCCGGTGCAGGCAGTCTTCGAAGCTTGGTGTACTCTGCCGGGGGGGCGCGGGACGGCGCGTCGAGTCGCGACCGCGGCAATGGCCGAGTCCTGACGGTTGTGACGGGATGCGCGCCGCGGCGGGCAAATCCGCGCGGCGCGATCCGGGGGCGTCACGGCCGAGGGAGCGGTGAGAATGAAATTTCTATTTGCGGATTCAACCACGCGCGGCTACGGCACCGAGCAGCACGGCGCGGCGCTTGCAATTGCGCTGGCACGGCGCGGCCACACGGTGCGCTGCGTGGTACGCGGCGGCAGTTCGGTCGAGGCCATCCTGCGCCAGTCGGACGTGCACTGTCTTGCGGTGACGCCCGGGGCGCTGTGCAGTCTGCGCCTGGTGGTGCGCACGATCGTCCTGGCGCGGCGCGAGCGGCCTGACTGGCTGGTCACGGGCGACGGGCGCTTCCATTGGGTGTTCATGGGGCTGCGCCGCCTGACCGGGTCCCGAGTGGCGTTCTTCAGGCATTGGCCGGTCGTGCCGAAAAGCGGCCGGACACGGCGCATGCTGGCGCACCGCGCCGATCGCTTCATTCTGGTCTCGCGCTTCCACCGCGAGGAGTACCAGCGCCAGGGCATGAACGTGGCGCGCGCCGCGGTGCTGTACAACCCAATCGACACCGAACTGTTCCGTCCGTGCGCCGAGTGGCGCGCCCAGATTCGTGCGCGCTACGACATCGGGGCGGCGGACGTGCTCATCGGGTACGCCGGGCGCATGGTGCGGGAGAAGGGGATCTTCGCGCTGTTCGAGGCGCTCGAACCGGTGCTGGCGGAGTTCGAGCAGGCGCGCGTGCTGTGGGTTGGCGATGGCCGGGACACCGAGGAGCTGCGCGGGCGGGTGGCCCGCTCGGCGCATGCGTCACGTCACCGCTTTCTCGACTGGCAGCTCGATATGGCGCAGTTCTACCCGGCCTGCGACCTGATCGTCGTGCCCTCGGTGGGCGCTGAGACCTTCGGCCGGGTGTCGGTCGAGGCGCAGTCGGCCGGGGTGCCGGTGATCGTGACCGACGCCGGCGGGTTGCGCGAGACGCTGATTCCGGGCGTGACCGGACTGATCACCGCTGCCGGAGACAGCAGCGCGCTCTCGGCGGCGGTCCGCGAGTTGCTCGCCGACGCGCAGCGTCGCGAACGGATGGGTGCCGCGGGGCGTGCCTGGGTGTGCGCCCATTTCGCCTTCGCGCAGATCGCTCGCGATTTCGAGGCGCTGCTCGGCCAGGAGGGCCCGGGCGAGCAGCGCTTCCCGACGCGCGAGTGACTCGCGCGCCCGTTGATCAGAACCGCCGCGACACGTACAGCGTGTAACTGTAAGTGCTGGTGAACGAGTACGGTCCGATCCCTCCCTGCGGATCGGTGGGCAGGTCACGCTGCCGATTCGCGTCGATCACGTTGCGGAAGTCCAGGCCCAGGTCCCAGTTCGGCAGGAACTTGCGCCACTCGAAGCCTGCGCCGAGATACAGCCCGTAGGCCGGTGTGGCGAGTGAATAGCGCGCCGCGCCCGCGAATATGTGGAAGGCGATCGGCCAGGTGAAGCGGTATCGGTAGTCGATCATGCGCAGGCCGAGCATGAGCCGGCCGCTGATCGCATCCGCATCGAGCGCCACGCCGATGTCCTGATGTTTGGAGATGCGCCGCAGCGCGCCGATCGTGAGGTCTGGGCTGCCGGCCCAGCGGGTATAGAAGCGCTCCGTGCTCATCGGGTTGACGAGCATGCGGTAGTAGTTCACGCCCGTCTGTACGAACAGCCAGTCGCCCTTCGGCCGCTTGCCCTCGAACGCTCCGGCGCCGGTCGAGTCGCCGCTGAACAGCGCCGAGCCGTCGGTCACGGTTCCCTCCAGGCGTATGTAGTGCGCGCCGAACACATCGCTGCCCATCTGCAGCGCGGCGCCGACAGCGTAGCCGTGCCAAGGTCGCGTGTAACGCAGCGAGCCCATGTACTCGTTGCGGTAGGGGTAGGTGGCGTAGATGGTCTGTGCTTCGTTCGACAGTGAGCGCAGCCGCAGTTGCATGTAGCCGCCGAACGGGGGCGTCCAGCCGATGCGCAGCATGTTGCTCTGACCGCCAACCTGATCGGCGAGCGTGGTCGAGGTGGCGAGCACGCGCTGATCCCCGAACCAGTTGCCGATGCTCGCGCCGTAGTTGGTGATGCCATCGAGATAACCGGTCTGCACCGGACTCGCAGGGTGCACGTACCAGGACGGGGAGAACGAATCGACCTCGTACGTCAGGTCGAACGGACCGATATGGGGAAACTGGATGCCGGCGGAGATGTCGGGCTTGCCGAGCAGGTAGTTCTTGCCGTCGGCGGTATCGTTGCCGGCGTACTCGATATAGACCGCGAATGGCACACGACCGGGGAAGATGAACTCGCTGCTGACGGAGGCTTCCTGTTTGCCTACCACGTGCGTGCCGGCGTTGAATCCGGTGCTCTGCGCCTTGCTGGGGTTGAAGAACGCCTGCATGACGTTGGTGAAGGATTCCCCGCCGGCTGCGCCGCCGCCCCAGATCAGCAGTCGCTGGAGCGACAGTCCCCAGCCGCTCACCGGCTCGATGCTGACCCGTACGCCGCCCATCTTCGGATGGCCGCGCGTCAAGGTGAAGTTCGGCAGCTGGATGCGGCTCGACTGCGACATCTGCGCCACAAAGATCTCGTACTGCAGGCCGAGGCGCGTCAACGGCTGATAGTTCGACAGCGTGATCGAGGGCATGGTTGGCGCCTCGGTGCTGATCAGCATGGAACTGTCGGTGAGCGGCGACCACCAGTGATCGCGGTAGCCGATGTCCAGCTGCGCCCAGTCAAATCCCAGGCTGAGCATGGTGCCGGTCGGCGTTACGCGGCCCTTATAAATGTCCCCGCCGAGATTGAGCAGAATGTGCGAGTTCGGCTGCACATAGCCGGCCGCGGCGATCTGGAAGGGACTCTGCGCCTTCTCACCGTGTGCGTTCGGCAGCGTGATGTTGGAGTGCCCGCCGGTCACGCCGACCGAGACGCTGGCGAACTCCACGCCGTTGGAGTGCATGTAGCGGCGCAGGTAGTGCCGCACCCGATCACAGAGCGGCCGGTCGACGCGGCAGGCCTTGGGCAGCGCCTCCTGGACCAGCGCGGCAGGGATCGGCCGGGCCAGCACGGGTTCGTCGCCGAGGATCAGCACGCGCTCGACGGCGTTTTGCATCGCCGGATCGAGGTTCAGCGGCAGGTAAGGGGTGACGCCGCGCGCAAAAACGCTGGGCGCGAGGGCGAGGAGGCTCAGGAGCAGCAGCCCCCGGGGCAGGGTTCGTCGAGTCATTCCGTTCTCGTGTGGCTTATTGCGTCCGCAAGCCGCGCAAAGTAGCCAGCGCGAGCACAAAGATCAATGGCGTGCCGCAGCGCGCGTTACGCCGCGCTCACCGATCCGCGGCCGCTCGCGGCGTCCATCCAGACCACCTCGGTCACGATCTTCCCGTCGGGATACAGCTCGAGCGTGCGATAGGCCGCCGGCCGCGGATCGAGCGCGAAGTCCTCGGCGAGCGGTTTGAACTGCGCGCAGGTCGAGGGGGTGCCGAGGAGCCGCACGCCCTTGCGCAGCGCCTCGAAGCGTTGGTGCACGTGCCCCCAGAGAATGCCTCGCACGTTGGGGTGGCGGTCGATGACGGCGAAGAAGGCCTGCGCGTTCGCGAGGCCCACCTGGTCGAGCCAGCGGCTGTGCATCGGTACCGGATGATGGTGTAGGCACACCAGCGCCGGGTGCTCTTCGGCTTGGGCGAGCGTCGCATCGAGTGCGGCGAGGCTGCCGTGGCTCAACTCCCCATGGGCCGCGCCGCGTACCACGCTGTCGAGCAGAATGATGCGCCAGCGGCCAAGCTTGAGGTATCCGTCGGTCAGGAACGGCGGCTCGGTGAGCGCCTCGCGCATCCGGGCCGGGTCGTCGTGGTTGCCCGGCAGGCACAACACCGGCAGCTGCAGCGCGCCGAACAGATCGCGGAAATGCGTATAACCGCCCGGGTCATCCTGCACGATGTCACCGGTGACCAGCAGTGCATCCGGCGGCCACAGGCCACGCTGCGCGTGGGCCAGCGCCCGACGCACCGAGGGCAGCGTCGCCACCCCGCGCAATGCGCCGTCCTCGCTGGCGTACAGATGCAGGTCGGTAAACTGAATGAGACGCACGCTGCTCATGTGCGCGCAGCGTAACAAAGACGCCTTAACCCGCAGTGAACTGGTTGGCATCCAGACGGGAGTCCTGCGCTCCGCTGTCGCCAACAGTGCGCAGAGCCTCGATCCCGCAAGACCTTCCCTTCGGGTCGTGGGGTGTCTGGGATCGGTTGCGCGCCTGCGGGGCCGTGCGTCGGCTCGGCGGGAGAGGTCTGTGCGTATCTGAGTGTTTATACAGTTACGCGAGCCGATGCCGGTTCGGGGATGGAACCGACGGATCGGTGCGTAGCCCGCGGCGCGGTGAGGCGTGCCGCCGGGGCGCGCTCATCTCCCGGTTCGCTGCGGTGCAACAGCCGGCAGGCACACACCGCCACCAGCCTGGACGTTGAGCATTGGGATGCGCTGGAGGACAATGCCGACCCCCTTCCCCCTGACGTCGCGCAGCGGTGCCCGCGCGGATGGGCGGGATGAGGGGTTGCGCTACCTGAAAGGAGCCGATGAGCACACGCCGAGAGCTTGCGAGCGCGCTGCGCAACGTGCCGGGATGCGTATGACTGCGCGCGGCGCGAGTTCTCCGGGAGCGGCAAGTCCGGCGGCAGTGCGCTCGGCGCGCCCAGGGCGCAGCGGCGCGATGGCCTGTATAAAATTTCAGCCCATGGTCGAGCTGCCTGCCGGTGACAGGGTGGGACGCGATACGCGGATCGGCTCCGGCCGACGGTGGGCGAGCGTGGACCGGATCATGCGCGCGGCAGTGTCGGGACGCTGCCGGATCCGGCCGGAACATCAATGCACCGTCGCTCGCGGGGCGGGGGATTGCGGAACCTGCAGGGCCCAGCGCCCTGGTACTGCCCCCTCGGGCCCTGGCGCGCCGTCCCCCCTCAGCAGCGTACCGCCACGCACGATGCGCCGGCGGCTGGCGGTCGAGGCCGGCGCTACGCTATCGTGGCGACCCGATGTCGATTCCGACAGCCGGGTGATCGGACCCGAGGATTTCGGCGCCGCGGACCGTGATCCGCAGCGCCTTGCACAGTGCGGATTGACCGCCGGGCGCCTGGAGCGCCACATCGGCGGGCGGCTTGGTACGGCAAATTGATCATACGTTAAGGGGTTACGGCTCATGGCAATCAAGGTGGGAATCAACGGCTACGGCCGCATTGGACGCAACGTGCTGCGTGCCGTGTTTGAGGGCAAGCGCGCCAGCGAAGTGCAGATCGTCGCGATCAATGATCTCGGCGACGCCAAGACCAACGCGCACCTGACGCAGTACGACACGGTGCACGGCCGATTTCCGGGCGAAGTGACCGTCGATGGCGACTCGCTGTCCGTCAATGGTCAGCGCATCCGCGTGCTCGCCGAGCGCGATCCGGCCAAACTGCCCTGGGGCAGTCTCGGGGTGGACTTCGTGCTCGAGTGCACGGGGCTGTTCACCAGCAAGGCAAAGGCCTCGGCGCACTTGGCCGGCGGCGCGAAGAAAGTTCTGATCTCCGCCCCGGGCGGGGATGACGTCGATGCGACCGTGGTCTACGGGGTCAACCACGGTGTGCTCTCGGGCAAACATACCGTGGTCTCGAATGCCTCGTGCACCACGAACTGTCTGGCGCCCGTCGCCAAGGTGCTCCATGACACGGTCGGTATTGCCGCCGGACTCATGACGACTGTGCATTCCTACACCAACGACCAGGTGCTCACCGACGTCTACCACAAGGATCTGCGCCGGGCGCGCTCGGCGACCCAGTCGCAGATTCCGACCAAGACCGGCGCGGCGGCCGCCGTGGGCCTGGTGCTGCCGCAGTTGAAGGGGCTGCTCGACGGATTCTCAGTGCGCGTCCCCACCATCAACGTCTCTATGGTGGATCTGACCTTCTCGGCCAAGCGGGCCACCACCGTCGAGGAAGTCAACGATGTGCTGCGCGCGGCGGCCGCCTCCTCTGCCTGGCAGGGGGTGCTCGGCTACAACACCGCGCCGCTGGTCTCGTGCGATTTCAACCACGATGCACGCTCCTCGGTGTTCGATGCGACGCTGACCAAGGTCAGCGGCGGCACGCTGGTGAAGGTGTGTGCGTGGTATGACAACGAGTGGGGCTTCTCCAACCGCATGATCGACGTCGCGCTCGCCTGGTCCAAGGCGTCATGAACCTTCTGCGCATGACGGATACGGACCTGCATGGCAAGCGGGTCCTGATCCGTGAAGATCTCAATTGCCCCATTAAAGATGGCACGGTGACGAGCGATGCGCGCATCCGCGCAGCATTGCCGACCATCCGCTATGCGCTTGACCAGCACGCTCAGGTGTTCATCGTGTCGCATCTCGGGCGGCCCAAAGAGGGTGAGTTCGACGAGGCGCTGTCGCTGAAGCCGGTGGCGGCGCGGCTGGCCGAGCTGCTCGGTAAGCCGGTGCCGCTGAAGCGCGATTGGCTCGAGGGCCTCCAGTGCGCTGCGGGCACCGTGGTGCTGTGCGAGAACGCGCGCTTCAATAAAGGCGAGAAGAAGGATGACGAGACGCTTGCGCGGCGCATGGCGCAGCTGTGCGATGTGTTCGTGATGGATGCCTTTGGTACCGCGCACCGGGCCGAGGCCAGCACGCACGGCGTGGCGCGCTTCGCCAAGGTGGCCTGCGCCGGTCCGCTGCTGGTCGGAGAACTCGAGGCGCTCGAGCGGGCGCTTGAGAAGCCGGCCCGGCCGCTGGTCGCGATCGTCGCAGGTTCGAAAGTCTCGACCAAGCTCACCGTGCTCGAATCTCTGCTGGAGAAGGTCGACAAGCTCATCGTCGGTGGCGGCATCGCCAACACCTTCCTGGCCGCCACGGGCGTGCAAGTCGGCAAGTCGCTGTGCGAGTCGGAGCTCACCGATGTGGCGCGGCGGCTGATGGACCGGGCGCGCGAGCGCGGCACGGAGATCCCATTACCGACCGACGTGGTGGTCGCCAAGGAATTCGCGGCCACTGCCCACGCCGACGTACGCTCGATCCACGAGGTGCGCGCCGAGGAGATGATCCTCGACATCGGTCCGGACACCGCGGAGCGGCTGGCGGCACTGCTGCAGGATGCCGGTACCATTCTCTGGAACGGTCCGGTCGGGGTGTTCGAGTTCGACCAGTTCGGCGAGGGGACCCGCGCGATTGCCGAGGCAATCGCGCGCAGCAAGGCATTCTCCCTCGCCGGCGGCGGTGACACACTGGCGGCGATCGAAAAGTACCGCGTCGAGGACGGGATTTCGTACATCTCGACCGGCGGCGGGGCATTCCTGGAATTCGTTGAAGGCAAGAAGCTGCCAGCAGTGGCAGTCCTGGAGGCGCGCGCGCGCGGCTGAACGTATGCTCAGAAGAACCAAAATCGTGGCGACCGTCGGTCCGGCCACAGACGATGTACAGATCCTCACGGACATGATGCGCGCCGGCCTCGATGTGGCGCGCCTGAACGCCTCGCACGGTACGGTGGATGACCGCCGCCGCCGCCTCGCGATGGTGCGTGAAGCGGCGAACCGGGCCAATCGATGCGTGGGGGTGCTGCTCGATCTGGCTGGACCGAAGATCCGCATCGAGAGTTTCGTCGAGGGCAAGGTGATGCTCGTCGAGGGCAAGCCATTCGTGCTCGATACGGCCCTCGACCCGAAGGCCGGAACGCTCGAGAGCGTCGGGGTGGCCTACAAGAACCTCATTCACGACGTGAAGGGCGGGGACACCTTGTTGCTGAACGACGGCCAGATCGTACTCGACGTCGAGCGGGTGGCCGGTACGCGCATCCACACCCACGTGCGGGTCGGCGGCGAACTGTCCAACCGCAAGGGACTCAACCGCCAGGGCGGGGGTATCTCCGCGCCGGCGCTTTCCGATAAGGACAAGGAGGACATCCGTGTCGCCGTGGAGGAGAGCGTTGATTACATCGCGGTGTCCTTCGCGCGTGATTCGGACGACATCGAGCAGGCGCGCACGCTGGCCCGCCGCGCCGGCCGCGACACGCGTATCGTCGCCAAAGTCGAGCGCCAGGAGGCGATCAGTAATCTCGATGCGATCATCAAGGCGTCCGACGTCGTCATGGTGGCGCGCGGGGACCTCGGCGTCGAGATGGGCTATGCGGAACTCACCGGGCTGCAGAAGACCATCATTCACAAGACGCGCGCGCAGAACCGCGTGGTGATCACCGCGACGCAGATGATGGAGTCGATGATCCAGAGTCCGATTCCGACGCGCGCCGAGGCCAGCGACGTCGCCAATGCGGTGCTGGACGGAACCGACGCGGTGATGCTGTCGGCGGAAACGGCCGCCGGCCGCTACCCGGTGCGCGCCGTCGAGGCGATGGCGCAGATCATCGAGGGTGCGGAGAAGTACCAGGTCTCGCTCGGCAACGAGCGACACCGCACCGAGGGGCAGTTTGGCGACAGCGAGGAAGCGATCGCCATGGCGGTGATGTACGCGGCCAACCACATGAAGGTGCGCGCCATCGTCGCGCTGACCGAGTCCGGATCGACTCCGCTGTGGATGTCGCGTATTCGTTCAGATATCCCGATCTACGCCTTCACCCGCCATGAGTCGACCCGGCGGCGTGTGACCATGTTCCGTGGCGTGTACCCGGTCATCTTCGACGTGACCCGTGCGAAGTCAACTGGGGAGTTGTATGACACGCTGTTCACGCGGCTGCTGGAGCTGAAACTCGTCGAGCGCAAGGATCTGGTCATCCTCACCAAGGGCGAGCAGTCGGGCGTGCAAGGCGGCACCAACTCCCTGCAGATCCTCGAGGTGGCCTGACAGCGTGGTGTCGCTGACGGGGTTCGATGCCGACGCGCCGGCCGCAGCAGCGGGCGGCGCGCGGCGGCGCCCCGTGGTGGCGCTGGTCCTCACTGGCGGCGGCGCACGCTCGGCCTACCAGATCGGCGTGCTGCGCGCACTCGCGCAGATGCTGCCGCGCGCACGCAATCCCTTCCAGATCATCGTCGGCACATCGGCCGGTGCGGTGGCCGCCAGCGTGCTCGCGGCCCAGGCGCACGTCTGGCGCCAGGGCGTGGCGGGGCTGGAGCGGGTCTGGGCGAACTTCCGCACCGAGCAGGTGTTCTATGTCGACGGACCGCACATGGTCCGCGGGGGCCTGCATTGGACCCTCGCGCTGCTCTCGGGCGGCCTGGTGCTCTCACCGCCGAAGTCGGTGCTCGATACCAGCCCGCTGCGCGAGCTGCTCGGACGCGAAGTCGACATCAGTGGCATTCGCCGCAGCATTGAGCGCGGACACCTGCGTGCCTGCGCGCTCTGCGCCACCAGTTACGCCACGGGCGAATCGGTTGCGTTCTTTGATGCCGCCTCGCAGGTGGGCGAGTGGTCGCGCGTGCAGCACGTCGGGCGACGCAGCGAACTGACGATCGATCACATCATGGCGAGTGTGGCGATTCCGCTGCTGTTCGCGCCGATGAAGCTCGGTAGCGAATTCTTCGGCGATGGCTCGATGCGCCAACTCAATCCGCTCAGCCCGCCGATCCATCTAGGTGCGGACCGTCTGCTCATCATCGGGGTGAGTTCAGAACAGGGCTCGGGCACCGATTCGAGCCGGCCGGCGACGATGCCGACACCCGGGGAGGTGTTCGGCTTCATGCTCGATACGCTGTTCACCGACCAGCTGTACGGGGATCTGGAGCACATCGAGCGCATCAATCAGCTGGTGCGCGCCGCGCCGCAGACGCGCGCCGTGCGCCCGATAGAGACGTTCATGATGGCGCCCAGCATCGATCCGAGCGACATCGCCGCGCGACACGTAGCCGACATGCCGCGCGGCTTGCGCGCGCTGTTGCGCGTGCTCGGGGGACGGCCGGAGGTCTCCGGCCATCAGTTGACGAGCTACCTGACATTCGAAGCGCCGTATACGCGCGCCCTGATCGAGTTGGGCTACGAGGACGCCATGCAGTTGCGCGAGCAACTGACCGCGTTCGTGAGCGGCGAGCCGGCCGCGGCCGCCGCAGCCGCGCAGTCCGGCTGAGCTTCAGCGGCTCTCCGCCGCCGCCTCGCTGCGCAGCCCCGTGTGCCGGGCCCGTACGCGCGGGTGCGTTTCGGCGAAGCGCTGGGTGAGACGCTCGACGATATAGACGGAGCGATGCTGCCCGCCGGTGCAACCGATCGCCACGGTGAGATAGCCACGGTTGCTCGCCTGGTATTCCGGAATGCGCGCGTTGATGAAGGTGGCGATGTCATCGATCAGGCGCGCCACGTCGGAGTGGCGTTCGAGAAAGCTGATCACTTGGGCATCGCGGCCCGTGAGGGCGCGCAGCGCCGGTTCCCAGTAGGGGTTCGGCAGCGAGCGGGCATCGAACACGAAATCGGCGTCACCGGGTATCCCGTGCTTGAAGCCGAAGGACTCGAATGTCACCGACAGCCGGCCGCCACGCGGTTCCCCGAGCCGTTCAGCGATCAGGTCGCGCAGCTTGTGCATGCCCATGTGCGAGGTGTCGATCACCAGATCCGCCGCCTGGGCGATTGGATCCATCAGCCGCCGCTCCAGCGCGATCGCGCTGCTCAGGTCGCGGCTGCCGCGGCCCATCGGGTGAGTGCGGCGTGTTTCGGCGAAGCGGCGCAGCAGCACCTCATCGGCGGCCGTGAGGAAGATGACCTCGCAGTCGATGCCGCTGCGGCGTAGCTCGTCGATCAGCTGCGGTACGATGGCGATTTCCGCGACGCTGTTGCGCGCATCGACGCCCACGGCCGCCCGCCCGTAGGTCTGTTCGGGACTGCGCACCGCGTGCGCGATGAACGGCTTGAGCAGGGCGGCCGGAATGTTATCGATGCAGTAGTAGTCCAGGTCCTCGAGCATGCGCAACGCCACGCTCTTGCCCGAACCCGACAGCCCGCTCAAGACGATGATGCGCACGGGGTGTGCCGTCCTCGCCGCTCAGGCGCGCAGCATGCGCACCTCGAGCGCGTGGTGATCGGTGAGCTTCTCCTTGTGCTTCTTGATGCACCGGTCGAGCTTGTCGGCCAGCAGATCGATCGCCGCGTACATGTTTTCCTCGGTGGAATCGGCATGGATGGAATTACCGCTCACGTGCAGGGTCGCCTCGGCCTTCTGACGCAGTTTCTCCACGCTGAGCACGCAATGCACATCGATGACCTGCTCAAAGTGCCGCTCGATGCGCTCGAGCTTCTTCTCCACGTAGCCGCGCAGAGCGGGGGTGATCTCGATGTGGTGACCGGTAACGTTGAGCTGCATAGTCATCTCCTATCGCGTGAAGTCCAGGATGACGATCATCCGTTGTTCAGACCGGGGCTGATCCGGAGCGTTTGCGCTCGCCGGAAGAGGGGATGTTCATCGCTTCGCGATATTTTGCCACCGTGCGGCGTGCCACCGGGATGCCCTCGCCGGAGAGCAGCTCGGCGATGCGTCCATCGCTCAGCGGTGCGAGCGGTGCCTCTTCTTTGACCAGCTTCCTGATCTTGGCGCGGATGGCAGTCGAGGAGGTCCCCGAGCCGTCCGCACCTTCTATCTGACTTGAAAAGAAGTAGCGAAGTTCGAAAACACCGCGCGGGGTGTGCATGTACTTGCCGGAGGTGACGCGCGAGATGGTCGACTCGTGCATCCCGACCGCCTCGGCGATGTCCTTGAGGATCATCGGGCGCATGTGCTCATCACCCTGCTCCAGGAAGGCGACCTGCCGCTCCACGATGCAGCGGGCGACTTTGATCAGCGTCTCGTGCCGGATCTCCAGGCTCTTCAGCAGCCAACGGGCCTCCTGCAACTGCGCGCGCAGGCTCGCATGACTCGCACTGCGGCCGAGCAGGTTGGCGTAGCCGTGGTTGAGGCGGACTCGCGGCAGGGTTGCGGCATTGATCTCGACGAGCCAACCGCGATCGCCGCGGCGCACGAATACATCCGGGACGACGTATTGCGGCGCACTCGTGCTGATTGTCGCGCCCGGCCGCGGATGGCAGGAGCGCACCAGCGCGAGCGCCTCGGCGAGATCTTCCTCACTGGTGTGCAGCTCACGCTTCAGCGCCGCCAGGTCGCGCCCAGCCAGCCGCTCCAGATGGTGGCGTGCAATTGCGATGGCCGTGTCCATCCCCGGGGTGGACTGATCGAGCTGGCGCAGCTGCAGCTCGATGCACTCCCCAATGCTGCGGGCGCATACGCCAGCCGGGTCGAGCGCCTGAACCCGACCGAGCACCGCTTCGACGTCCTCGCCGGTGCACTGCACTTCGGGCTTGAGTGTCTCGGCGATGTCCTGGAGCGGTTCGATCAGGTAGCCGTCATCATTGACCGCATCGATGATGGCCCGCGCGATGGCGAGCTCGCGCGGGGCGAGGCGAGCCAGCTCGATCTGCCAGAGCAGGTATTCCTGCAGGGACTGGCCGGCGGCATCGGCGATATCCTGCTGACGGTCATCGTCCTCACCGTTCCAGGTGGACTCCGCGGAGCCCGCGCTCTGGCTGCTCCAGTCCTCGTCGAGGACCTCGACCGTCTCCTCGGGCCCCTGCGCCGCCGCCTCGCTCTCCCGGGCCGGCTCGGCGGGCTGGGTGGCTTCGCCTGCCTCGGCCTCATCGGGCAGCTCCCCGTCGCTCTCGCCCTCGTCCACCGGCTCGAGCATGACATTGGTTTCAAGCAGTTCGCGGATGTGCGCTTGAAGCTCGAGCGCCGGCAGCTGCAGAAGCCGGATCGCCTGCTGCAGCTGCGGGGTCATGGTCAGTTGCTGACCCAGCTTGAGCTGCAGTGAGGGTTTTAACATGGCGGCATGGAGGGCGGTCGCGGCTGTCCTGGGGCTGCGGATGAGACGGATGATTGCGGCTGCGGCCGGTGCGCCGGCAGACACCTCACAAGCGAAACGACTCGCCCAAGTACACCTCACGGACCTGGGGATTGGCAAGGATTTCTTCGGCGTTTCCGGCAGCGATCACAGTTCCCTGATTGACGATGTATGCGCGCGAGCACACCCCTAGCGTTTCGCGCACGTTGTGGTCGGTGATCAGCACCCCGATGCCGCGCTCGGTGAGTTCGCGGATGATGCGCTGGATGTCGAGCACCGAGAGCGGATCGACGCCGGCGAATGGTTCATCCAGCAGCATGAAACGCGGTTCAGCGGCGAGCGCGCGCGCGATCTCCACGCGCCGTCGCTCGCCTCCGGAGAGCGACAGCCCGAGGCTGCGGCGCACATGTCCAATGCGCAGCTCATCGAGCAGCTCCTCCAGGCGTTGCTCGCGGGCGGCGCGGTCGAGGTCCGCGCGTGTCTCGAGGATCGACAGTACGTTGCTCTCAACCGACAGGCGGCGGAACACCGAGGCTTCCTGGGGCAGATAGCCCAGGCCGAGCTGCGCGCGCCGGTGCACCGGCAGGCGGGTGATGTCGCGCTCGCCGAGCTGGATGCTGCCGGCATCGCAGCGGACGAGTCCGACCATCATGTAGAAGGCCGTGGTCTTGCCGGCGCCGTTTGGGCCGAGCAGTCCGACCACCTCGCCGCTGGCGACCTCGATGTCCAGTCCGCGCAGGACCGTGCGCGAGCCGTAGCGTTTCTCAAGACCGGTGGCGCGCAGCGACATCAGGAGGACCGTCCGGCGGGCTGTGGCGCGCGTGCAGGGCCGGGGGGTGACCCGCGGTGCGAACGCTTGCGCGGTGCGATGGTGATGTGCACCCGCTCGCCGGAGCCGCTGGAGGTCGCCTGAATCCGCTCCTGGATGATGTTGTAAAGAATCGATGGCCCGCTGAATTTGTCCCGGCCGACGGCGACCCAGGCCTTCTGGCTCAGGTGCACCGTGCCCGCCGTGACGTTGTAGATGATCTGGTTGGCGTGTCCCTGGGTAATCCTGCCCTGGGCGCTCTGCTGCCTGAACTGCGCCGGCGAACCGGTGACCGTCACGCGGGCGATTTGGCTGTCGTTGATCTGGACCACTGCCTGGTCCGAGGTCAGGCTTCCATGCGGCGGCGCGTGCACCTGGACATTGCCCTGCAGCGTCCACTCGCCGTCCGGCCGGCCCAGACCACTCGCATGAGCCCGGTTCGCCACGACGGTGATCTTGCCCTGCTGGATCGTGATCTTGTGGAACGCACCGGTGTGCGATTTGTAGTCGATCTCCGACGAGGCAGCATCGAACGTGTAGGTGCCGTGTGCGTTGAACAGCGGTTTGGCGCGCGGTGTCGGCGCCTGGGCGGTCCTGGGCGCCGAGGCGGCCAGAACGGAACCGGCGAGGCCGCAGAGCGCGCCGCCGAGCAACCAGGACTTAGTGCGAGAGCGTAACGAGGGCATGGACCTTGGATTCTAAATGCAGTCGGTGGGCCTTCAAGTTCACCGCAAGCCCGGTGGCCTCGAGCGTCTGTCCGGCCCACAGCAGGGTCACCGGGTCGTCGCTGCGGACCACATCGGCGCGGCTGTCGAAGGTCAGCGCGTCGGTACGGATCCGAATCGGGGCGTGCGAACCGTTCAGCGCCGCAAGCACATGCACGTCGCCGGCAAGCTGCACCCGGTCCGTGTCGCGCATGATCGCTCCGCGCTGGGCCGTCGCCGACCAGTGATTGCCGCTCGGATCCTGGAACGTGAGCGCAACCTGCGTCAGCCGCACCTGATCTCGGCGTGGCAGCTGGCGGATCGTGGCGGCGTTGATCGTGTACAGCGGCAGACCGTTCTTGCCGGTTTCGATCAGCTGCACGTCGCGGGCCGAGTAGCCCTCGCTGGTGTCCGTACGTCGCACCGTCGAGGCTTGCGGTGCGCGGTTCTGGCGCGCCAGCAGCAGCGAGCCGATGATCACGGCCACCACGGTGAGCACGGCAAAGACGCGGTACATCACGCCGATTCGCCTCCCTGGCGGGCGGCGAGCAGCTGGTCGCATACCTCGCGCACCGCCCCGAGGCCGCCCGGCAGGCGGGTGACGGCGTCGGCAGCCGTCCGCGCCGCATCGTGCGCGTCGGCCACCGCAAAGGACAGGCCGACGAGTCGCATCAGTGCAACATCCGGCGTGTCGTCCCCGATGCAGGCGCACTCGGCCGGCCCCACGCGCAGCCGCGCGCACAGCCGTGCGAGGGCTGCCGCCTTGTCGCTGACGCCCTGCAACACGTGGCGGATGCCAAGTTCCCGGCAGCGCTGGCGTGTCATGGCCGAGCGGCGCCCGGAGATCACCGCGAGGGTTACGCCTGCCGCGGCGAGCGCCTTCAGTCCTGCCCCGTCGCGCACGTGAAACACCTTCAGTGCCTCGCCGCGCGCACCGTAGTAGAGCCGCCCGTCGGTGAGGACGCCGTCGACGTCCAGAATCAACACGCGCACGCGGGCGGGATCGACGCTCATGAACGACTCGACGCGCGGCTCATACGACGCCGGCGCGGAACAAGTCGTGCACGTTGAGCGCCCCGACCAGGCGGCCCTGCGCGTCGGCGACCGGCAGCGCGGTGATGCGGTGCACTTCCATCTGATGGACCGCCTCGGCGGCCAGTTCCCGCGGGCCGATGCTCTTGCCGGGCGAGGTCATGACCTCGCGCATCGTCGCACGGTGCACATCGATTCGCCGATCCAGCGCGCGGCGCAGGTCGCCATCGGTGAACACCCCGCAGATACGGTGTTCGGCATCGGTGATGACGGTCATGCCGAGTCCTTTGCGCGACATCTCGAGCAACCCCAGGCCGAGCGGCGCCTCGGGGCGTACTTCGGGCAAGGCCGCCCCGGTGCGCATCAGCTGCTCGACCCGCAGCAGCAGCTGGCGCCCGAGCGTGCCACCGGGGTGCGAGCGGGCAAAGTCCTGCTGGGTGAAGCCGCGGGCGTCCAAAACCGCCACCGCCAGCGCATCGCCCATGGCCAGCGCCGCGGTTGTGCTCGCGGTCGGCGCGAGG
>JAKCDC010000041.1 GCA_021838635.1 Pseudomonadota bacterium | reverse complement strand
AACACTCTGTCTCGTGATATCCTCTGTCACGCAAAAGCCTCTCGAGTGGTGGAAAGCCTTGTAGCAAAGCCTTTTTACCACGACAGGGGCTTTTGTTTTTCAGAATTCGCGAATTTTCCAGGCTAGAAGAGATTTCAAAGTCAATACGCAGGCGCGCAGACGATGCGCAACACTACTTGTCCCTTGCCACCGCGGTGCGGCTCACCATGCCGCGCTCTAGCTTGGATCGGCGATACCTACTTGATGCGCTTGCTGTCGTCGTGCCGGCAGGCGGGGGCGGACAATCAGTAGATGCTGGCACCGTTGGACTTATGTTGAGACAGGCTGTGAGCACTGCGCGGCGTCATTGGCGGAGACTGCCTCTCGGCTATACGGTGTTGGCGCAAACGTTTCAACATGGTTCGAGTGCGCTACTATGTGCGCGCGGCACGGATGGCCCGGCGTTGGTCTGGGTCGAGGGAATTTGTGGATCATCGGCGCGCTTCAATTGGTTTCATCATCGGTTCGAGGAGTCCGATTTTGCGGGCCTAGGGGCGTGCCGGGATGGGAGTCATTGGTGGGTGATGTGCCCAGCGCGAGAGGTGGGTGAGGGCGCGTGGCGAGTAGTGTTGCCTAGAGGTGAATGCGCGGTCCCCGCGTTCGACGTTTGGTATCCCCAGCTGACGCAGCGGTGGAGGGGAGTTGGTTATGCCCGGAATATTTGACTGTCCGGGTGCGCCGCAGCGCAAGATTTTCGGACTTGGTTTGTCCAAGACAGGTACCTCGTCGCTCTGTCAAGCGCTTAGGATCCTCGGGTATCGGTCGATCCATAATCCGACCGATGATGAATCGATGCTCGCTCTGCTGTCGGGGGATCTGCGTTGCCGTGCGATCGAAGGGCATGATGTCGTCTGCGACATCATGTTCAGTAGGCATTTTCGAGAACTAGACCGGATTTTTCCAGGGAGTCTATATATACTTACGGAGCGTGACAAAGAATCCTGGCATCTTGCGTGTGCGCGACATTGGGCTGATCGTTCGGTGTCGCTCTCAAAAATCTGGAATGAAGAGCTGGTCGATTTCCAGGTCTATGGCACTGCACTCTATCGGCGCTCTCTGTTCGACGATGCTTATGAGCAGCACTATGCGGCCGTTGCCCAGTATTTTGAGGGATCGGGTCGGCTACTGAAGATGAATATTTGCGCTGGGGATGGGTGGGTGAAACTGTGCGGATTTCTCGCCGTTCCGATGCCGAGCATCCTTTTTCCTCACGTGCGCCCAGACAGGTGGGTGCGACCTGATGAGCGGCGACACCCGACGGACGTCTCTTGAGGCGTGGCGGAACAACAGACGGAAGTTGCCTGAGGGCGTTGTTCGATAACGTGCCTCGCCGCGCGTCGAAGAACGCCACCGGGTACATCGGCTCGAGCGGACGGCTCTGTCAGGCGGTGACCACGCCCATCACGGCGTCCGTCACGGAGCTGATGAAATCCCGGGAGACCTCCGTGCCGTACTGCTCGGTGAGAAATCTCTGGATCTCCCGCGCCGTCATGCCGCGGGTGTACATGGCGATGATCTTGCCATTGAAGCCGGTGAAGCGTCGCTCGTGCTTGGGGATCGGCACCGGATCGAAGCTGCCATCACGATCACGGGGAATGTCGATCCGCAGCGGCCCGTCCTCGGTCAGCACCGTCGTGGCGCTCGTCCCATTGCGCTGATGACTCGCCCCCTCGGGCTTCTCAGCACCGGGGAGTGTCTGGTTTTTTGGTGCGCCGGTAAAAACCGGCAGGTTGTCGTGAATGAGGGAGTCATACGTTGAAGGTCCGACAAGCCGCGACGACCCTGAGTCATGCGTCCACGGCCGTGAGGCAATGGATGAAGCGTTGCGAGGGGTACTCGCGGGTCGGCCATTGAGCCGCGTAATCTGGACTCCGTGGCGTGAGCTGCGGGACGATCGGGGTGCCGAGGAGGTCAAAATATGCCGAAGGCCACATCGTTGCTGCCGAAATGGTGAGGCAGTGATAGACGCCGCGCGGTCACAGACCCCGTACACGCGAGGAAACATCCTGCACGAGAACCGGGAGATCCCGCGCACTTCTGCAGTCCGTTGGGAAGCGTTTGCTGCAGAGCGCATCGTGAAGCCTTCTCCCTCGTATTGCCTCACATAATTCTGTTACCGGCTGCGTCATCAGTGATGTTACCGGAGACATCTTCCCGTTCGCTCTTGGCCGGGTTGCAACCGGCAAAAGAGGAACGTCAGCCTGCCGCCAAAGGCGGCCGGTTCCGCCCGGGCCGTGTGCATCACATTCATGCCCATGGACACCTCCGCAGGTGACGGGGCGACATGATGCAGCTCCGGCCGCTGGTAGCATTTCAGGTGAGGCAACGATCCCAGCCGGTAACATTTTGAGTGACGCAATGCGAGGGGCCTTCTGGCGTACGACGATGAGCCACGGGTGCGGGAAGTCGGATTGCTGGGTAGTACGGAAGAAGCTACCGAACAAGGCTACGGGTGCGATTCCCGCTGCGACGGAGGTGGTGTAGGGAAGGCAGCAGGCCAAGGGCAATGCCATCGCGGAGCGCATGTCCCGCAGATCGACGCGGAGGTATGACATGGGAACCGCTCTCGATGGCATCCGACGGACGGCAAAGGGCCGTTGCGATGCGCGGTTCACCGGACTGCTGCATCACATCTACGTACCTGAGCGCTTGCGGGCGGCCTACAATGCAGTCAAACGCGATGCGGCCGTCGGGGTAGACGGGCAGACTTGGCAGTGGTACGGGTAGGAGCTGGAAGCGCACCTTCCGGCCCTGTCTGATCGGCTGGCCCGAGGGGGCTACCGCCCCAAGCCTGTAAGGCGTGTGTACATCGATGAGGCCGACGGCTGTAAACGCCCGCTGGGCGTGCCGGCGCTGGAAGACAAGATCGTCCAGCGCGCCACTGTCGAGGTTCTCAACGCGATCTACGAGCAGGACTTCCTCGGGTTCAGCTACGGCTTCAGGCCTCGGCGCAGCGCGCACCAGGCGCTGGACGCTGTCGCCGTGGGTGTGAGCGCCATGAAGGTGAACTGGATCCTCGATGCCGACATCAGCAAGTTTTTTGCGCCATGCTGCATGATGCAACTTTCTACTGCCCGATCATGCCGAATGCTGCCGGAGCGGAATATTGGGACACTCTCCGGAGGCGGCCGCCTCGCGGCGGCAGGGGCGAATGCGGTATCGTTGTCATTTTTGGGGGAGGCTCCATGGCTTTGACTGCCGTACGTCGTCGGCTTGGCGCGCGGGCGCGCACCGGTGTGGCGGTGTGTGCACTGCTCAGCATCGCGCCGCTCGCGCGGGCCGCCGTCAGCACCCGCCCGAACGTATTGTTTCCGCCGAACGCCCCCCTCAGTGCCGGCGGTCCGGTGCCGCTGAGCGCCTATGCGCAGATGCGCTGGCGGCTGATCGGCCCGTTTCGCGGCGGCTGGGCGACCATGGCGGCCGGAGTGCCGAGTGCGCCCAACACGTTTTACATCGGCACCGCCGGCGGTGGGGTGTGGAAGAGCGTGGATGCCGGGCGCACCTGGCAGTCGATCGGGGCCCATCTTCCGCCGGCCATCGGGGCGATCGCGGTGGCGCCGTCTGCGCCCCGGACGATCTACGTCGGGACCGGTCAGGTGGCCCCGCGCTATGACGTCGCCGCCGGGCGCGGCGTGTTCAAGTCGACCGACGGCGGACGGACCTGGCATTACCTCGGACTCGCAGCTACCCGCGACATCGGGCGGATCTGGATCGATCCGCACAACGCCGACGTCGTGGTGGTCGCCGCCATGGGGCACCTCTACGGACCGAACCACCAGCGGGGGATCTACCGCACGACCAACGGTGGCAAGACCTGGCAACACGTGCTCTACATCAACGATCAGACGGGCGTCGTCGATCTGGCGGCCGATCCGAGCAATCCGAAGCTGCTGTTCGCGGCGGCCTGGCAGATGCGCGACTGGCCGTGGCTCGATTATTTCGAGCCGCACGGCGGTCCAGGCAGCGCGATCTATCGCTCCGCCGACGGTGGCAAGACCTGGACGCGCCTGAGCGGGGGCGGCTGGCCGAGCGGCCCGCTCGGGCGAATCGGGCTGGCGGTCGCGCACACCGCCCGGGGCACCCGGGTCTACGCTGCGGTCGACTCCGCCACGCAGGGCGGGGTGTGGCGCTCCGATGACGGGGGCACGCACTGGCAGCGCGTCAACGACGACGAGAGTGTGTTTGGCAACTGGTATTTCGCGCGCCTGACGGTCGATCCGAGCAACCCGAATGTGGTGTTCTCGGCCGGACAGTCGATCCGCCGCTCGAGCGACGGCGGGCGCACCTGGCACATCATCAAGGGCGCCCCGGGCGGGGATGACTATCACTTCGTGTGGATCAACCCGCTGCACCCGAATCACTGGATCGCGGCGGCCGATCAGGGCGCGACCGTGACGGTCGACGGCGGGCGCAGCTGGAGCAGCTGGTACAACCAGCCCACCGGCCAGTTCTATCACGTGGCCGCCGACAACCGCTTCCCCTACTGGATCTACAGCGGCCAGCAGGACAGCGGCTCGGTGGGCGCGGAAACCAGCAGCAACTACGGTACGCTCACCTGGCGCAGCTGGCACCCGGTGGGCGGCGATGAGCGCGACTACATGGTCCCGGATCCGACCGATCCGAACCTGGTGTTCGGCAGCGGACTCGGCGGGCGAGTCACGCGCTGGGACGCGCACACCGGACAGGTGGC
The DNA here is from genome assembly GCA_021838635.1 of Pseudomonadota bacterium. GTDB lineage: Bacteria > Pseudomonadota > Gammaproteobacteria > Steroidobacterales > Steroidobacteraceae > 13-2-20CM-66-19. The sequence continues at coordinate 21,696 of JAKCDC010000041.1, read as the reverse complement.
CAATGTCTCGCCCTATCCGATCGTGAGCTACGGGGCGGCGCCCTACACTGTGAAATACCGCTACGGTTGGGTCACCCCGCTGGTGTTCACCGCCACCAAGCCGTATGCGCTGCTGCTGGGCGCCCAGGTGCTGTTCCGCTCGGTGAACCTCGGCACGACCTGGAAGATCATCTCCCCGGACCTGACCGGGAAGATTGCCGGGACGCGCGGCTGCACGGCTGCGGCCACCGGGGCGCTGGCGCGCGCCTGCGGGTTTGGTGTGATCAGCGCGATCGCCCCCTCGCCGCGCAGCGCCGGGGAGATCTGGGTCGGCACCGACAGCGGTCTGGTGCAGCTGACGCGCGATGACGGGGCGCACTGGCGCAACGTGACGCCGCCGCAGCTGAAGCCCTGGGAGAAGATCAGCTCGATCTCCCCCTCGGCGCATCAGCTGGGCACCGCCTACGTGTCGGTCGACAATCAACGCCAGGACGATTTCCACCCGTACATCTTGCGCACCCACGACTTCGGGGCGCACTGGCGGCGGATCGTGACGGGCCTGCCGGCCCATCAGCCGGTCTCGGTGGTGTGCGCCGACCCGCGGCGCGCCGGACTGCTTTACGCGGGTACGACGGAAGGGGCGTACGTGTCGTTCGACGACGGGGCGCACTGGCAGTCGCTGCAGCTGAACCTGCCGAACGCGTGGGTGAAGGACCTGCTGGTGCACGACGGGGATCTGATCGCCGCCACGCAGGGAAGGGCGCTGTGGGTGCTGGATGATCTTGCGCCGCTGCGCCAGCTGACGCCGGCCGTGGTGGCCTCGCCGGCGCACCTGTTCGCCCCCGAGCCGGCCTGGCGGGTGCATCCGGACAACAACGTCGATACGCCGCTGCCCTCGAGCACGCCGCAGGGGCAGAACCCGCCCGCCGGGGCCATCCTCGATTATTGGATCGGGCCGCACACGCGCGGGCCGGTGAGTCTGTCGATCTACGATCTGCAGGGCCAGCGGATCCGCCGCTTCGTATCCGATGCGCCCCCTGCATCCATTCATGCCAACCGGTATTTTGCCAAGCGCTGGCTGAAGCCCGCCGAGCGGCTCTCGGCGACCCCGGGCATGCACCGCTTCATCTGGAATCTGCGCTATCGGCGACCGCCCGCGATTGCCTACAGCTACAGCATGCAGGCGGTGTTCGACCACAACACGCCAACGTCGGTCGATGGGCCGTATGTGCTGCCGGGACTCTACCGCGTGGTGCTCAGCGCCGGCGGGCAGACCTACCGCGCCCCGCTGGTGGTGCGGCTCGACCCGCGTGAGCACGTGAGTTCGGCCGACCTGCGCGCATTGCTGGCCTACAGCCAGTCAATCGGCGGTGCGCTGGGCCGCGTCAAGGCGCTCTACGAGGCCCAGCAGCCGGTGCATCGCGCCCTGACGCGGCTGCAGGGCCGCATCGCCGCGGGCCGCGCACCACGGCGCCTGGCCGGGAGCATCGCACGCCTCACCGCGCGCACCGCCGGCACGGGCAGCGAGGGGATGCTGACGTTGAACCGGCGCCTCGGCGCCCTGGAGGCGAGTGCCGAGTCCGCCGACCGGCCGCCGACGGTGGCGGACGAGCAGGTGCTGCGGGGACTGATCGGACAATTCAAGACGGCCGTGGCGCACTGGCACCAGACGGTGGCCGCGGTGGAGCGCCTGAACGCTCAGCTGCGCACCGCCGGACTCGCGCCGATCGCGCTAGCGCCGCTGCGCACCCCTTGAGTCGCGGTCAGGCCGGGCGAGGCGCCGCGGTGGCCCGAAGGCGCGAGCGCAGAGCGCGCCCGGTCCCCTGAGCCGCGCGGGGCCGGGCCTTAAGCGTTGACCGGCCCGCAGCCCTTAATAGGCGAAGTACGGGCCGGTGCCGGCGCTGGTGAGCGCGCCGTAGAACGCGACGTAGACGTTGCGTCCGAAGAAAAACGGCAGCCCGAAGTCAAACGAGCAGTTGGTCGCCTGGTTCGGGCAGAACGAGGACTGGTTGCCGGCATTGGCCCCGAGTTCCGTGAACGCGGCATTGGTCGGGAACTGCGAGAACAGCGTGCCGGCATTGGCGATCGAGAAGTCGACGGTGGACACCGCGCCGTTCTGCCCGGTGTTGGTCGCGGTGAGCTGCAGAGTGCCGCCCGGACAGAACCAGTTGCCCTGTTTGACGCAGCTGTCCGGGATGGCGCTATCGGCGAAGTAGTAGGCGTTCGAGCCGGTGTCGAAGAACGAGTAGGGGAGCGACTGGCCGTTGTAATCGGTGCTCACGTCCCCGTAGGAGTTGCCGGTGAGCACGGTTTGCCCGCCGAGTGAGTTGTTGCCCTCGGTGCCGATGCCGAACACCAGCGCGCCGCTCACCGTCGCGGCCGTCCCGCTCGAGCCGAGCGAGGGCAACTCGATGATGACCCCGTTGTTGTCGGTCGGGAAATCGCTCACCGGGTCGGTGACCTGCTCGGCGAGCGGCAGCGTTGTCGCCTGGCACCCGCCACCCGACGGGCAGGCGTAGTAGTAGCCGTTCACTGCCGTCGTGACGCAGTAGGAGCCACAGTCCTGGGGGAACACCCCGACCCCGAGAATGCCATTGGCGCCGAAGGCGCTCACCGTGTCTTCCTGCGAGCCGGTGCTGGCGCAGGCGCTCGGGACGGTCAGGTTCGGGCTGCCGCCGATGACCTGAACCGGGACGCCCGAGGCAGACTCGCTGCTGATGTCGATATCGGCGGTGGCGAGCGGACCCCAGCTGTAGCCATCGACGAACTGGGTGCACTCGTCGACCGGGGTGCCGTTGAGGGTCTCCAGCGGGAGCGGGAGGGCGAAGGGATTGCCCGAGGTGTCGACCGCATTGGCGAGAATCCGCAGCCCATACGAGCCGGTGTCGACCTCGATGTGATCGAAGGTCTGGCACTGCGAGGTGCCCGGCACACACAGCGTGACGCTCGTATACGGAATATCGACGGCGTTACCGTTGGGCCCCGGGTCGACCGTCAGGGTGATGACATTCGGTCCGGGCGAGGCGATGGTCTGTCCGCTGCCGCCCCCGCTGCCATTGCTGGAGGTGATGACGCTCGCTCCGCCGCCACCTCCACCACAGCCGGCCAGGGTGAGTACGGCTAGGACCAGACCGACGAACAGGGGCTTACGCACGGGAAAACCTCGAAGCGGGTCAGTGAAGGTCGGCGATCGATACGTTCGGCGGCAGGAGCGAGGGCACGTAGGCGACCCCGAAGAACTGGCGCATGTGCCCACCGGCATGTACGACCAGCTGCGGGGTGCGCAGCTGAACGTGGTCGTGACCGAGGAGGGCGCGCTGCTGCTGCTCGGCCGCGGTCAGCATCCCGAAGTAGCTGCTGCCGAGGGTCTGGGCGAGGTTCGGCATCACCGGGCCGCGCCAGCTCACCGCGAAAACGATGCCGGCCGGGGAGATGAACTCCTTGACCACGGTGCCCTGGGGCGTGGTGATCTCATCGACCCGGTAGCCCGGGGCGTTGCTCAAGCGGATCTGTCCCTTCAGGCGAACCAGATCGGCGTTGACTGAGTCGGCGCGCGCCCCGAGCGAGGCATGCGCCGGGGTGAGCCCGGTGCCGAGGCCGAGCACCGCGGCGCAGGCCAGCGCGGCGGCGGCAGACGTGGATTTCATAGGAGGACTATAGCGGATGGGGCTGGGGAGACTTCAAGGAATTGTGTCTACCGTGAGCAACGTTCGATCGGCCGCGACGGTGTACCGCCGGCTCCCCTCGGACGAGGATTTTTTGGCGGTCCGCCGTGGACATCGATCGCCATGTCGGCTAGGATGCGCGCCCCTTCCGGTGGAGCGGTAGTTCAGCTGGTTAGAATACCGGCCTGTCACGCCGGGGGTCGCGGGTTCGAGTCCCGTCCGCTCCGCCAATTCTTCTAGATGATACCGGGCCCTTACGGTCCGGTCTTGCCGTGCTCCCGGATGACGCGACGGGTCCCTGCGCGACCCCGGCGGTGCACAAACGCCGCACAGGCCGCGCGTCACCGTTTCGATCGATCCCGCCGGGCGCGGGCGCCGGCTTGCGAGGCCATGTGAATTTGGCTCGGCTCGGGTTTCGTATGGATGACCAATGGACGTTTATAGTTCTTTTGGTCATTCAATAACTTGCGGTCACGCGAGCGCCGCCGACCCCGTCCAGATCCCCACGTGTTGCGGGCAGCGCCCTCACGACACAGATCGTGCGGCGCCGGGCCGGCCGGGGCGAAGCGAAGGCGTGAGCGCGGATAGTGTTTCAGAACCGGGGCGCCCCCAGGGGCCGAACCGGCAGGGGCGGCGGCTGAGCAGCGGTAGGGATCGGCAGCCACCGAGCGAACCGTTACACTTTGGCGACATGAGCTAAACCCCCACAGTTTTGCGATGCACGGCCCCGAACTGTCCCCGAGCGCACCGCCGGTGCGCATTGTGCTCGTAGATGATCACCCTCTGGTGCGTGATGGCCTCGCCGCGCGGCTCGCCACCGAGCCGGACCTGAAAATCTGCGGCCAGGCGGCCGATGCGGATGCCGCGCTCGCGCTGATCCGCGCCACGCGGCCCGACCTCGCCATCGTCGATCTCGCGCTGCGCTCGGGCACTGGCCTCGGGCTGGTCCAGGCGCTCAACGCCGAGGGCACGGGGCCCCGGATCCTCATCGTCAGCGTCTACGAGCAGGAGCTGTTCGCCGAGCGGCTGCTGCGTGCCGGCGCGCATGGGTATCTGAACAAGCAGGAATTGCACGGCTCGCTCCTCGAGGCGGTGCGCGCGGTGCTCGCCGGCGACCTCTATCGCGGCCGCCCGCCAGAGGCGGGCGCCGTCGGGACGCGCCGCCGCGCCCCCCTCGGCATGGAGCGCTTGAGCGATCGGGAGCTGCAGATCTTCGAACTGATCGGCCGTGGCGGCGGCACGCGTGAGATTGCTGCCCAGCTCGCGCTGAGCGTGCACACCGTCGAGTCCCATCGGGAGCACATCCGCGGCAAGCTCGGCCTGCGCAGCGGTGCGGAGCTGCTGCGCGCGGCGGTCATCTGGTCAATCGACAGCGGCGCCTGAGCGCCACTGCCGCGGGATGGTGCGCTCAGCCGGTCGCGTGCAACTTACTCATCGTGCGGGTCGACTCGGCGATCGACTGCGCGTCCTCATCGCGCTGCCAGTCGCGCAGCAGATCGGCGAATTGCGCCGCCGGCAGCGGCGGACTGAACTGAAACCCCTGATATTGATCGCAACCGAGCGCGCGCAGGAACTTCAGCTGCTCGTGAGTCTCGACGCCCTCGGCGACCACCTTCAGCCGTAAGCTGTGCGCCAGGGACACGATCGCCCGTACGATCGAGGCGTCGACCTCGCTGTTCAGCGACTGCACGAACGACTGATCGATCTTCAGAATGTCGATCGGAAAGCGCTTCAGGTAATTGATGCTCGAGTATCCGGTGCCGAAGTCATCCACCGACACCAGCACCCCAATGCGGCTTAACTGCTCGAGGATGCCGGCGGATTCCTCCGGATTGGTCATGACCGCGCTCTCGGTGAGCTCGATCTCGAGGTACTGCGGCGCCAGGTGCGCTTGCGCGAGCGCGTGCTGCACCACTTGCAGCAGATCCCCGCGGTGAAACTGCGCCGCGGCGACATTCACCGCCACGCGCAGCGGCTTGAGGCCGCCCTGGTGCCACTCGGCACACTGGCGGCAGGCCTCCTGCAGCACCCACGCGCCGATGTCATTGATGAGGCCGCACTCCTCCGCGAGCGGAATGAACTCCCCGGGTGACACCAGGCCGCGCTCCGGATGGCGCCAGCGGATGAGCGCCTCGGCGCTGTGCACATCGCCGCTGGCGGTCTCGGCCTTCGGTTGGTAGTGCAACTCGAGTTCGTTGCGCTCGATGGCATGATGCAGATCGCTCTCGAGTCCCGCCCGCTCAATCGTGCGCGAATCCATGCCCGGCGCGAAGCGCTGCACGTTGTTTCGCCCGCGCTGCTTGGCGCAGTACATCGCCGCATCGGCCCGGGCCATCAGCCGGTCGGCGCAATTCGCATCCGCCGGGTAGTAGGCGACTCCGATGCTGCTCGTGAGGTGCACGTCGACCTCACGGATGCGCAGCGGCGCGCGCAGCGCGGCATTGGCCCGCTGCGCAATCGCGTACGCGTCCTCGCCGGCGGCAAATGGGCTGATGATCACGACGAACTCATCCCCGCCGGTGCGCGCCACGGTGTCGAAGTCGCGCAGCACCGATTGCAGCCGTCGGGCGGCCTGATCCAACACGCTGTCGCCGGCGTGGTGGCCGAAGGTGTCGTTGATGAATTTGAACCGATCGAGGTCGATGACCATGATCGCAAAGGGCATCGCGTCCCGATTCGCATGGGCCATCGCCTGGGCGAGCCGGTCATCGAGCAGGATGCGATTGGGCAGCCCGGTGAGCGCATCGTGGGTGGCGAGGTGGCGCAGCTGCTGATTGGCCGCCTCGAGCTTCTCGGTGCGCACCGCCACGGCCTTCTCGAGCGTCTCCACCTGATTGCGCAGCACCCGCTCGTGCTGCCACTTGCGCGCCAGGGCGCTCGTGCACTGCAACACCTCGATGGGCTCGAACGGCTTCTTCAGCACCAGCAGCCGATCGGTTTGCCCGAGCCGGGCAATCACGTCGTTCCAATCGTAGTCCGAGTGCGCCGAGCAGATGACCACGTGGACGTTCGGGTCCACCGCCCAGAGCTGCTCGATGGTCTCAAGGCCGTCCCATCCGGGCGGCATGCGCATGTCGATGAAGGCGAGCGTAAACGGTGCCCCCTCGTGCAGCGCCGCTCGGGCGAGCTCGACGCCCTGTTGGCCTTGCAGGGCGTATTGCAGCGTGCAGGGCACGCGGCTGCGCCCCGGGGGCGCCTGGTCGCCGAACAGCAGCGCCTCGACGTCCTCGAGTGAGGCGTCTGCGGCGCTCGGGGCGCTCAGGATTTTCTCGAAATCGCGGTGAATCGACGGGTTGTCATCGACCACGAGGATACGAATCGGTTCCAGGGCAAGCGTCTCTTCGGTCATGCGCTCAATCTCTGTGGCTCGGCAGCGGCGCCCGTGATCGGCAGGCGCAGTCTGAAGCAGGCTCCGCAGCCGACCCCGCCGCTCTCGGCGCGCAACTCCCCGCCCATTTCGGTGGCGAGGATGGCGCTCGAGTGCAGTCCGAACCCGTGGCCGTCCTGCTTGGTGGTGAAGCCGAACTCGAACAGCCGTTGCATCGCCTCGGGGCTGATGCCGCTGCCGGTGTCCTCGATCTCGATCTGAAAGCACTCCGCCTGCGCCCTGCGCACGCGTACGGTGAGCACCTTCTCGCGCCCCCCGGTGCGCATCGCCTGGCGGGCGTTGCTCAAGAGGTTGGCCAGGATCTGCAGCACTTTGTGCCGATCGATGATGAGCGCGCCGATGGGTTGATATTCCTTGCGGACCGAGATGTCCTCGGCAGCCGGAAAATGCAGCACGATGGCGTGCTCGATCAGTTCGGTGACCTCCACCCGCTCGAGCACCCCGCCGCGGCGCGCGTAGGCCTGCTGCGCGGCGATGATCTTCTCGATGTGCTCGACATGGGTGCACAGGGCGCGCACCTCGGCGTAGAGGTCACGGTTCTCATCGAGCAGCCGCTCCCCGAGCTGCTGCAGATACGCCGGCAGCTCCCGTCCGCGCCGATCGTGGGTGAGGAAATCCCCGAGCGCGGGGGAGTGCTCCCCGAGCAGCGTCGCAACGCGCTTGACGTTGCCCACCCGAGACTCACGCAGGTGCCTCGAGAGCAGCGCGACACTGACGCCAAGACTGTTCAGCACGTTGCCGACACTGTGCAGCACGCCGGTGGCCACCTCGGCCATGCCGGCCTGGCGCGAGGCTTCCTGCAGCTGAAGCTGCAACATCACTCTGCGCTCCTCCTGGCGCACCTGCTCGGTCACATCCCAGGACACCCCGAGCAGCCGCGCGATGCGCCCGCGCGCATCGCGCAGCACGCGCGCGTGGGATTCGAGGTGAATCCTGCCGTGCGGGCACTCGATGCGCAGGCGCAACGCGCAGGTCTCGCGGCGCGCACGCGCGGCCTGCCGCAGGGTGGCGCGGGCTTGCGCGGCGTCCTCAGGATGGATCCGTGCGAGCAGCACATCGATGTGGGTGCGCACGTCGAGGTTCGAGGCCTTGAGCGAGGCGATTTCGTTCTCGGTCCACAGCAGCCGGCCGTTGGACAGGTCGAACTCCCAGCAGGCGATGCCGGCGGCCTGAGTGGCGAGCGTCAGCAGGTTCTTCCCGTGCTGCAGTTCCTGATTGAGCTTCTCCAGGCGCAGCGCATCCTGGCGGCTGCGCGATTCCAGATGGGCGTCATAGACGAGCGTGATCAAGGTGATCGCCAGCAGCGCGAAGGCGCCCAAGCCGATGGTGAGCCCGAGCCAGTCGGAGTTGAAGGCCGCCCCGCCGAGGACCTGAGCCTGCGCGGGGAATTCGGCGGCGCGCATGCCGGTGTAGTGCATGCCGGCGATGGCCGCGCCCATGACAATGGCCGCCGACACCTCGATCCGTCGGAGTGATTGCCGCTTGAACCGGCGCAACGCGAAGAACAGCCACAGCGCGACGAAGGACGCCGTGACGGCGATGAGCATCGAGGTGACGATCCACAGCATGTTGTAGCGGATCGCCGGTTTCATCTGGATCGCGGCCATGCCGGTGTAGTGCATCGCGCAGATGCCCGCGCCCATCACCAGGGAGCTGGCCGCCAGGCGGGGCAGGGTCGACTGGCTGCCGCTCGCGATACCCAGAGCAAAGCCCGAGGTGAGCACCGCAATCAGCAGCGACAGCAGGGTCATCAGCACGTTGTAGTGCAGCGGGATCGGCGCCTGGTAGGCCAGCATGCCGATGAAGTGCATCGACCAGATGCCGATCCCCATCGAGGCGGCCCCGCCGATCAGCCAGGCGCGTGCCCCGGAGCGACCGGCCTCGGCCACCCGCCCGGCGAGTTTCAGCGACGTGAACGAGACGGCGACGGCGACCAGCAAAGAGAGGCTGACCAGCCATGGGTTGTACGTGGCGAGCAAAGTTCCGGCTCCGGCGCACCATCGCGCTGCGGGGTGAAAAATGATGAGTTTTGCCGGAATTCGGAAGGGCTTGGTTCTCACTCCCGGGAGGTTCGCGTAGCGCAGGCGCCACGCTTGCGTGTGTGCCTACAGGCCGCCCGGACCCCTATCCGGCGTCCGGGACCCCTGGGTCCGGGGCGTGCGGGGTCCGACAGCGCCCCGCCCGGCGGCCCTGAGCGTCGCTGCCGTTCGGGGAGCCCGATTTGCTATCCTTGGCGGTTTAACCGCCTGCGCCGCCCCGAAGAGGGCGGGTGTGACGCCAAAATGCTGCAAAAACTGACCGACACGATCGCCACCCACAAGTGGTTCTGGTACACGATTCTCGGCGCGCTCGCGCTGGTGTTCGCCGCCTGGGGCGCATACGGCATCGTGAACCTGAACTTCGGCTCGAGCAGCGATGCCGCGACGGTGAACGGCGTCCCGATCACGCTGCAGCAGGCCCAGAATGCCTGGCTGCGCGAACAGGGCCAGATCGACAAGGCCTACGGCGGGAACCTGCCGAGCAGCCTGCGCAAGCACCTGCAGAACGAGGTGCTCGAGGAGCTGATCCGCGAGTCCCTCGTGGCGCAGCGCACCGAGCAGCTCGGCTACCGGGTCTCCGAGGCCGACCTGATCGCCGCCATCCGCGCCGTGCCGTCCTTCCAGGTCAACGGCCATTACTCGGCGGAGGCGGCCAAGGATGTGCTCACCGAGGCGGGCGTGTCCCTGACGCAGTTCGAGCACGAGTTGGAGAGCCAGCTGCGCAGCAACCAGCTCTTCGACGGCATCCGCGCCTCGGACTTCCTCACCCCCGTGGAGATCCAGCGCGCCCAGGCGCTGAACGATCAGCAGCGAGAGGTGCAGTACCTGCAGTTCCCGGCCAGCCGCTACACGAGTCACGCACCGGTGAGCGCCGCGCAGATCCAGGCCTACTACCAGGCGCACCAGGCGGCCTATCTCATTCCCCAGTCGGTCGATCTGCGCTACGCGCAGCTCACGCTCCGCCAGGTGCGCCGCGGGGAGCGCGTGTCCGACGCGGCGCTGCAGGATCTGTATCAGAAGGAGATCAACCGCTTCGTGGTGCCCGAGCGGCGCGAGGCGAGCCACATCCTGATCACCTTCGGCAAGGATCCCAAGGCGGCCCTTGCCAAGGCCGAGCACATTCTGAAACTCGCCCGCTCCGGGGCGAATTTCGCCGCGCTGGCCAAGCAGTACTCCCAGGACCCCGGCTCGGCGCGCAAGGGCGGCAACCTCGGCTGGATTGGTCAGCACGGGTTCATCAAGCCGTTCACGCAGGCGCTGTTCGCCATCCCGAAGGTCGGCGACATCGTCGGGCCGGTGAAGAGTCCCTACGGCTATCACATCATCCGCCTCGATGCGATTCAGCCGGGGCACACCCGTCCCTTCGCCAAGGTCAAGGCGCAACTGACCGCGCAGCTCAAGCGCAGCCGGGCGACCAGGCGCTTCGGGCGGATCGAGGATCGCCTGCAGAACGCGCTGAATGAGCCCGGGGTGAACTTCGGGGCGCTCGTGAAGCACTACGGACTGACGGCCGGGCAGATCCCGCTGTTCCTGCGCCGCAGCGGCGGCGCGCCGCTCGGAGCGGCGCCGGCGGTGCAGAGCCTGGTGTTCGGCAGCGCCGCGATTGCCCCGGGGGCGATCGGCGGACCGGTGATTCTCGACAACGACCGGATGGTCATCGTGAAGGTGCTCGCGCGCCACGGACCGCAGGTCAAGCCGCTCGCGGAGGTTCAGGCGAGCATCGTCAAGGCCATCGAGGCGCAACGCGCCGCGCAGGGCGCGCTGGCGGCCGCCGAGGCCGCCCGCCAAAGGCTCGCCGCCGGCCAGTCGTTTGCGCAGGTGGGCGCCGCTCTGCACATGAAGGTCGCCCCGGCGCGCTTCATCGGCCGTGATGATCCGTCGGTGCCGGCGAGCATCCTGCAGCTGGCGTTCGCCGCGGCCAAGCCCGTGGGCCACCCGATCTACGAAGCCAAGCCGCTTACCGGCGGGGCCGGCGCGGTGCTGCTCGCGCTCTCGGCGGTGCGGATTGCGCCGAACCAGAATCCGCTCACCACCCGCACCCGCTTGCAGGAGCAGCTGCGCAGCGATGCCGATGGCGATGTGGTGGCCTACATGGCCCAGATGAGAGCCACGGCCAAGGTGCGCAAGAACCCGAACGCCTTCCAGTGAGCCTGCGGCGCCCGGCGCGAGCAGCGCCGGGCGCCGGAGCCTTTCCCGATCAGGCCGGATCGTTCTCCGGGAAGCTCATCCCGACGGTGTTGAAGCCGCCGTCGACGTAGAGGATCTCGGCGGTGATGCCGGCGGCGAGATCCGAGCAGAGGAAGGCCGCGGCGTTACCCACGTCTTCCTGCGTCACGTTGCGCTGCAGCGGGGCGATTTCGGCGACCCGGTTGAGCATCTTGCGGAATCCGGCGATGCCGGCCGCGGCCAGCGTCTTGATCGGGCCGGCCGAGATGCCGTTGACCCGGATTCCGCGCGGGCCTAAGTCGGCGGCGAGAAAGCGCACATTGGCCTCGAGGCTGGCCTTGGCGAGGCCCATCACGTTGTAGCTCGGCAGGGAGCGCACCGCGCCGAGGTACGACAGCGTCAGCAGTGCGCCGTTGCGGCCGGCCATGAGGGGCGCGGCGGCGCGCGCGAGCGCGGTGAAGCTGTAGCTCGACACGTCATGGGCGATCCGGAACACCTCGCGGCTGGTGTTCTCGAGGAAGCTGCCTGACACGCCCTCGCGCGGGGCGTAGGCGACCGCATGCACCACGATGTCCAGATAACCCCACTCGCGCTGCAGGTGCGCGAAGGCGGCATCGATCTGCGCATCGTCGGTGACGTCCAGCGGCAGTGTCAGCGTCGAGCCGATCGAGGCGGCGAGTGACTCAACGCGCTCCTGGATCTTCTCATTGACGTAGGTGAACGCGAGCTCGGCCCCCTCGCGTTGCATCGCCTGCGCGATGCCCCAGGCGATGGAGCGGTCCGATGCGACACCGACGATGAGTGCGCGCTTACCGGTGAGAAATCCCATGCGAGAACCCTTCAAATGAAAAACGGCCCGGGCGCCAGTGGGGCGCCCGGGCCGCAAGTGTAGACCAATCAGCCGCCCGAATCGGCCAGGATCATGAGCTTCTGCCCCGCGAGGATGGGTTGGCGCAGCTTCATCGCGTTCCAGCTGAGGATCTGCGCGACCCGCACCTGGAACCGCTGTGCGATCTGCCAGAGCGTATCGCCCGAGCGCACGGTGTAGAACACCCGGTGCACGGTGCGGGCCACCCCTGAGAACAATCCACCGCCGCGGTTTGGCGCATAGCTCACCGCCGTCATCGTCGGGGTGATGCGCAGCCGCTGCCCCGGGTGCAGCAGCTGGCCGGGACGCAGGCCGTTCACCCGCGCCAGCGCATGCACGCTCACGTGGTTGCGCACCGCGATCGACCACAGACTGTCCCCGGGACGGACCTGCACGACGCGGAACGAGGGCCGTGCGAAGCGCCCGACGCGCCCGTCGGAGTACAGACGCAGCCGCTCACCGGGACGCAGGATCGTGTGGTGCAGCGATAAGCCATTCATCTGCGCCAGACGCTGCACGCTGATGCCGTGCCGCTCGGCGATGGCCCAGAGCGAGTCGCCCGGACGCACCCGCACGACGCGGAAGCGGAATCGGCTGCGCCACAGCGCGTGGTCGGCCTGACGGGCCGCGACCAGGACGTTCTGCGGCAGGTGATACACGGTCGCCGGGACTTCGATCTGCTGCCCGACCACCAGGTGGCCGTTCGGCAGCGTGTTCAGGCGGCGCAGCAGGTCGGTGCTCGTCTTGAAGCGGCGCGCCACCGAGTACACCGAGTCGCCGCGGCGCACCTTGTACAGATCCACGCCCATGCGCTCATCGGCGGTGAGCGCCGACACGTTCTGCTCGAAGATCGGGGCGGCATCGACCGGCAGCAGCAGGTAGAACGGTCCGGTCGGATCGGTCGCCCAGCGGTGGAAGGCCGGGTTCAGCTGGTAGATCTCATCGGAGGAGATACCCGCGAGCCGTGCGGCGACCTCCAGGTTGATCTGTCCGTCGGTGGGCACCTGGGTGAAATACGGCTGATCCGGGATGGGGCTGAACGACAGGCCGTACTTGGACGGATCCTGCACCAGGCGGGCCATGGCCAGCAGCTGCGGCACGTACAGCTCGGTCTGGCGCGGCAGGATCAGGTGCCAGAAGTCCGTCGGCCGGCCGCGCGCCTGGTTGTAGCGGATCGCCCGCTCGACGTTGAGCTCCCCGCAGTTGTACGCGGCGATCGCCAGCAGCCAGTGGCCGCCGAGCTGATCGTGCAGCTGCTGCAGGTAGTTCAGGGCCGCCTGCGTGGAGGCCACCACGTCGCGCCGGCCGTCGTACCACCAGTCCTGCTTCAACCCGAACACCTTGCCGGTGCCGGAGGTGAACTGCCACATGCCCGCGGCGCGCGCGTAGGAGTAGGCGAACGGCTGGAAGGCGCTCTCGATCACCGGCAGCAGCGCGAGCTCGAGCGGCATGTGCCGCGCCTGCAGCTGCGTGACGATGTAGTACAGGTACATGTCCGCGCGGCCGAAGGCGCGCTGCAGGAACTCAGGATGATTGGCGTACCAGCGCGCTTCCTCGGCGATGATCCGCTTGTTGCGCGGGTCGGGCAGCGCGAAGCCGGCGCGGATGCGCGCGAACAGATTCGCGTAATGCAGCGCCGGCGGGGCGGCCGGCGGCGCCGGCGCGGGGGCCGGGGGGGCGGCCACGGGCGGCGGCGGCGGCGGAGTGGGGCGCTGGGTCTGCACCACCGGGGCCGGAACCACGCGGGTCGCGCTCACGGGGCGCATCGGGCCACGCGTCGCACACGCCGTCAGTGCCAGAACACCGAGGACACCCAGGGCACCGCGTGCCCAGCTCACTGAAATCGCCAATTTCCCGACCCTCTCTGCGCCGTGTTAAGTTCGTCCCGCTCCGGCACTTCGGGCACAGGCCGGGGGATGACATTACAATAATCGAAGTCAAACCCGAAATGTACCTTCAGATAACACAGGATGGCTAGCCCCTGATGGGACAAACTCACACTTCCGCGCAAATGGACGCGGCGGTCGCGCTCACGCGCTGGTGGACGAGTCCCGCGGGGCGGGCGCTGATCGCGGCCGAAACGCAGATGGTGGCCGAGGCGCTGGAGGATGTGTTCGGCTGGGAATGCCTGCAAATCGGCGCCTGGGGCGAGGGGCGAGCGCTGTTGGAAGCGTGCCGCACGCGGCATCGGGCCATTCTCGCGACGCCCGGCATGTCGCCAGATGCAGACATTCTCGGGCGCCCGAGCCAGTTGCCCGTGAGCAGCGATTCGATCGACGCGGTGTTGATGCCGCACACCCTGGAATTCGCCGGCGACCCGTACGCCATCGTGCGCGAGACCGACCGGGTGCTGGTCGGGGAGGGGCATCTGGTGGTGCTTGGTTTTCAGCCCTGGAGCCTGTGGGGACAGCGGGCCCGCTTCGCGCGCAGCGGCTTCCCGCCGGGCCTGCGCCGCGTGCTCTCGGAGCGGCGCGTGCGCGAGTGGCTCGCGCTGCTCGGCTACGAGGTGTTCGCCGCGCGCCGCTACCTGTACCGCACCCCCTGGGCGGGCGGACTCGCCGCCGGGGAGGGCGCCGATCGGCTGCTGCGGCGCGGTCTGACCTTTCCGCTGCCGGCCGGGGCGTACCTGCTGAAGGCCCGCAAGCAGGTGTACACGCTCACCCCGATGCGCCCGCGGCTGCGCCGCGCGATGCTCGGCGGGCTGGTCAAGTCCGCCCCGCCGGTGCGCCACGGCGTGCGCCGCTCGCCATGAGCGGCCCCGAGAGGCGCCCCGGCGCAGGCTCCACGGTGGAGATCTACACCGATGGGGCCTGTCGCGGCAATCCCGGTCCCGGCGGCTGGGGCGCGCTGCTGATGTTCGGGGCGCGCGAGAAGACGCTCTCGGGGGCCGAGCCGCTCACCACCAACAACCGCATGGAGCTGATGGCCGTGATCGGGGCGCTCGAGGCGCTGAAGCGTCCGGTGCACGTGCGGCTCTACACCGATTCGCAGTACGTGCGCAAAGGAATCACCGAGTGGCTGGCGAACTGGAAGGCCAAGGGCTGGCGCACCGCGGACCGCAAGCCGGTGAAGAACCAGGACCTCTGGCAGCGCCTCGAGGCGCTCGCCGCCGGGCACCGCGTGGAGTGGCACTGGGTGCCGGGCCATGCCGGGGTGCCAGGGAACGAGCGGGTCGACCAGCTGGCGAACCAGGCGATCGATGCGCTGCAGCAGACCCAGACCCTCCGGGGGCATAGCGGGTAAACTCCCCGCCCATGCGACAGATCGTTCTAGATACCGAGACCACCGGTCTCGAACCGTCGCTCGGGCACCGCGTGATCGAAATCGGCTGCATCGAGCTCATCAACCGCCGGGTCACCGGCCGCACCTTCCACCACTACCTCAACCCCGAGCGCGACATCGATGCCGCGGCGCTCGCGGTGCATGGCATCACCCGCGAGTCCCTCGCCGGCCAGCCGCGTTTCGCCGACGTCTGCGATGCGCTGCTCGAGTTCATCGATGCGGCGGAAATCGTCGCCCACAACGCCTCGTTCGACGTCGGGTTCCTCGAGGCCGAGTTCGCGCGCTGCGGGCGGCCGCTGAAGCTCACCGAGCGCTCTCACGTGCTCGACACGTTGGTGCTGGCGCGCGAGATGCACCCCGGCCAGCGCAACAACCTCGATGCGCTCTGCAAGCGCTACAACGTCGATAACACCGGCCGCGATCTGCACGGCGCGCTGCTCGATGCGCGCATTCTCGCCGACGTCTACCTGGCGATGACCGGCGGGCAGACGGCCCTCGCGCTGGCCGCGCTCGAGCATCAGTCCGGTGCGAGCGCGGTGCAGCCGGTGCGCCCGACCGGACGGCTGGAGGTGCTGCGCGCCAGCTCCGCCGAATGCGAGGCCCACGAGCAGATGCTCAAGGTGATCGCCCAGGCGAGCGGCGGGAAGTGCCTGTGGCCGGGCGAGGCGGGCGAGGAGCGCCCCGCCTGAGGCACCCGCGCGCCCGGTCCGCCCGAGCGCTCGGCGGGTGGTTAAAATAGCCGTTTCCACGAGGGAATCGTCCGTGACCGAAAAGTCCCCCGCGGCCGCCATGCGCGTGCCGCTGCTTGATCTGAAGCCTCAGTACGAGACCATTGCGGCGCGCACGCGCGCGGCCATCGAGGCGGTCTGCGCCAGCCAGCACTTCATCCTCGGCGCGCAGGTGAAGACGCTCGAGGAGCGGCTCGCCGCCTACACCCAGACCCGGCACGGCATCGGCGTGTCCTCCGGCACCGACGCGCTGCTGCTGGCGCTGATGGCCCTGGACATCGGACCCGGGGATGCCGTCGTGACCTCCCCGTACACCTTCTTCGCCACCGCCGGCACCATCGCGCGCACCGGCGCGCGGCCGCTGTTCTGCGACATCGAGCCGGAGACGTTCAATCTCAGCGCCCGCGCGGTGCGTGAGTTGATCGAGCAGCAGTGCGAGCGGCGCGACGGGGCGCTCGTGCACCGCGCGAGCGGGACGCGGGTCAAGGCACTGATGCCGGTGCATCTGTATGGCCAGCTCTGCGCCATGGCGCCGCTGCTTGCGCTGGCGCGCGAGGCGGGGCTCGCCGTCATCGAGGATGCCGCCCAGGCGATCGGTGCGCGCGATGCCGGCGGCCGCCAGGCCGGCAGCTTCGGGGACATCGGCTGCTTCTCGTTCTTTCCCACCAAGAACCTCGGCGCGTTCGGCGATGCGGGGCTGTGCGTGGCCCAGGACGATGCGCTCGCCGAGCACCTGCGCGTGCTGCGCGTGCATGGCGGCAAGCCGAAGTACCACCATGCCTTCATCGGCGGGAATTTCCGCATCGATGAGCTGCAGGCCGCGGTGCTCAACGTGAAGCTCGATTACCTCGATGACTGGTCGCGCCGGCGTGGCGCGAATGCGCGCCTCTACGACAGCGCCTTTGCCCAGGCGGGACTGGCCGAGTCGGTGACGGTGCCGACGGCGCTCGCGGGCTTCCACCACATCTACAACCAGTACGTGATCCGCGCGCATCGGCGCGATGCGCTGCGCGAGTGGCTCGCGAGCTGCGGCGTCGGCACGGAGATCTACTACCCGATCCCGCTGCACCTGCAGCAGTGCTTTGCGTATCTCGGCCATCGGGCCGGGGAATTCCCTGAATCCGAGCGCGCCGCGCTCGAGACGCTCGCGCTGCCGATCTACCCGGAGCTCGCGCCCGAGCAACTGCACTACGTGGTCGAGCGCATCGCGGCGTTCTACGCCCCGAGCGCCTGAGGCGCAGCGCGCCGCCATGCGCATCGCCCCCGGCCCGCACAGTGCCGCCTGGAACGAGCTCAAAGCGCAGGCCCGCCGGCTCGCCGAGGTGCCGACGCGCGAGCTGTTCGGGCGCGATCCGGGGCGCTTTGAGCGCTTCTCGCGCACCGCCGCGGGGCTGCTGATCGATTTCTCGCGCCAGCACCTCGATGAGACGGTCCTCGGGCAGCTGCTGGCGCTGCCCGAGGCGGTCGACCTCGGCGGCTATCGCGAGGCGATGTGGCGGGGGGAGAAGATCGATGTGACCGAGGGGCGCCCCGTGCTGCACGTGGCGCTGCGTCAGGCGCCCGGGGAGCGGGTCGGCGGCGCGCTCCTCGAGCACGAGGTGCTCGAGGAGCGCGCGCGCATGCTCGCCTTCGCCGAGGCGGTGCGCACGGGGCGCATCACCGGCAGCGCCGAGCGGCGCTTCGAGCGGATCATCAACCTCGGCATCGGCGGCTCGGATCTCGGGCCGGCGATGGCGGTGCACGCCCTCGCGCACCCGGTGCCGGGCGGGCCACGCTGCGAGTTCGTGTCGAACATCCAGGGGTGTCACCTGGCGGACCTGTTGGCGCAGGCCGATCCGCGCTCGACGCTGTTCATCGTCTGCTCGAAGACCTTCGCGACCCTCGAGACGCTCACGCATGCCCAGAGCGCGCGCCAGTGGCTGTGCGAGCAGCTCGGCGCTGCGGCCGTGCCGCGGCACTTTGCCGCCGTCTCGCTCAACCACCGCGCCATGGACAGCTTCGGGGTGCACCCCGAGTACCGCTTCAAGCTCTGGGACGGGGTGGTCGGACGCTTCTCGCTGTGGTCCTCGATCGGGGTGTCGCTCGCCATCGCCATCGGCGCCGAGGCGTTCGCGGCCTTCCTCGCCGGCGCCCGGGCGATGGATGCGCACTTCAGGCAGGCCCCGTGGGCGGAGAACCTCCCGGTGCTCCTGGCGCTGATGGGGGTGTGGAACATCAACTTCCGCGAGCTGCCGACGCTCGCGGTGCTGCCCTACGAGGAGCGTCTGGCGCATCTGCCGGCCTACCTGCAGCAACTGGAGATGGGCAGCAACGGCAAGTCCGTCACGCTCGACGGCCGGCGCGTCGATTGGCAGACCGCCGCGGTGGTCTGGGGCGGCCCGGCGAGCAATGCGCAGCACTCGTTCTATCAGCAGCTGCACCAGGGGACTGCGCGCGCGGCGCTCGATCTGCTGCTGCCGGCGCGCCCCTCCTGTGGCCCCGAGGCGCAGCACGCGCTCGCGATCGCCAGCGCCCTGGCGCAGGCCGAGGCGTTCATGACCGGCTATCCGCCCGAGGCGCTGCGCGCGGAGTTCGAGCGCGAGGGTCTCTCGCCGGCGCGGCGCGAGGCGCTCGAGCCGCACAAGGTCCACGCCGGCTCACGCCCGAGTACGCTCATCGCCTTCCCGCAGCTCGATCCGGCGACCTTGGGCCGCCTGATCGCCCTCTACGAGCACAAGGTGTTCGTGCAGGGGGTGATCTGGGGCATCAACTCCTTCGACCAGTGGGGCGTCGAGCTCGGTAAGCGGCTGGCCGATCAGCTGCTGCCGAGCGTGCGCGACCCGCTCGGGCAGCCGGCTCCCGCGCCGGGCGTGCAGCGGCTGCTCGAGCAGCTGGCCCTCTGGCGCGAGGACGGATCGCGGTAGAATTTTCAGGAGAGGAACCCGTGAAACCGACTATCTTTCTCAACAATCTGCGTGAGCATCTGGCCCTCTTTCAGACGCTCGAGGCGTTGAATGAGCCGATCGAGCAGGCCGGCGCGCTCATCGCCAACGCGCTCGGCGCCGGGCGCAAGCTGCTGCTGTGCGGCAACGGCGGCTCGGCCGCCGACAGTCAGCACATCGCCGCGGAGCTCACCGGACGGTTCATCCAGGACCGCCGGCCGCTTGCCGCCCTGGCGCTCACCACCGACACCTCGGCGCTGACCTGCATCGCCAACGACTACAGCTTCGAGGACGTGTTCGCCCGTCAGGTCGCCGGACTCGGCGCCCCCGGGGACTGCCTGATCGGCATCTCCACCTCCGGCCAGTCGCGCAACGTCATCCAGGCGGTCGAAGTGGCCCGCGGCGTCGGCATGCCGGTGATCGGCCTGCTCGGGCGCGACGGCGGGGCGCTGCGCGCCCTGTGCGATGTCGCGATCGTCGTGCCGAGCCCGACCACCGCCCGCATCCAGGAGGCGCACATTTTGATCGGTCACACCCTCTGCGGCCTCATCGAGACCACCCTGGGGCTCGCGTGAGCACACCCGTGAAGCCCCTGCAGGCCGATTTGCAGCGCGCCCGAGTGCTGGTGGTGGGCGATGCCATGCTCGACCGGTACCTGTTTGGAGACGTCGAGCGTATCTCCCCGGAGGCCCCCGTTCCCGTGGTGCGCGTGACGCGCGAGGAAGACCGGCTGGGCGGCGCGGCGAACGTCGCGCTGAACGTCCGGGCCCTGGGACCGGGGGTGACGCTCATCACCGTAGTGGGCGATGACGAGCCGGCGCGCAAGCTCGAGACGCTGCTCGCGCAGCGCTCGATCGAGAGTCTCCTCGGCCGCGACCCGCAGCTCTACACCAGCGTGAAGCTGCGCGTCATCGGCCGCTCCCAGCAGCTCGTGCGGGTGGATTTCGAGAACACGCCGGATCACGAGATCCTCTCCGGCATGCTCGCGAACTTCGAGCGCACCCTGCCGGCCTGCGGCGCGGTGATCTTCTCCGATTACGGCAAGGGCGGGCTGACCCACATCGCCGAGATGATCGAGCGGGCCCGCGCCGCCGGCAAGCCGGTGTTGGTCGATCCGAAGGGCGCCGACTACAGCCGCTATGCCGGCGCCACCGTCGTCACGCCGAACCGCGCCGAGCTCGCCCAGGTGATCGGTCCGTGGACCTCCGAGGCGCAGCTCGAGGAGCGCGTCGCTAACCTGCGCCGCACACACCGGCTCGATGCGCTCCTCCTGACGCGCAGCGAGGAGGGGATGTCGCTCTTTGATGCGCACGGCCATGCGCGCATCGGCGCGCAGGCCCGCGAGGTGTTCGATGTGACCGGTGCCGGCGATACGGTGATCGCGACGCTCGCGGCCATGCTGGCCGCGGGATTGACGCTGCGCGAGGCGATGCCGATCGCCAATCGCGCCGGTGGCATCGTGGTGGGCAAGTTCGGCACCGCCACGGCGAGCTTCGAGGAGGTCTTCGCGTGAGAGTGATCGTGACGGGCGCTGCGGGCATGATCGGCAGCAATCTGGTGCACGGCTTGAATGCCGCCGGCATCGACGAGGTCATCGCGGTCGATGAGCTCACCGATGGGACGAAGTACCGCAACCTGCTGGGTGCGAAGCTCGCCGATTACTTCGATCGGGGCGAGTTCTACGACCGCTTCGAGCGCGGGGAGCTCGGGCGGGTCGATGCCGTGCTGCACCAGGGGGCCTGCTCGGACACCATGGAGCACAACGGCCAGTACATGCTCGAGACCAACTACCGCTGCTCGAAGCGTCTGCTCGATGCCTGCCAGGCCCAAGGGGTGCGGCTGCTGTATGCCTCCTCGGCGGCCACCTATGGCGACAGCACGGTCTTTCGCGAATCCCCCGAGTGCGAGCGCCCGCTGAATGTGTACGGGTACTCGAAGCTCCTGTTCGACACCGTCGTGCGGCGCATGCTGCCCACCGCGCGCCACCAGGTGGCCGGCTTTCGCTACTTCAACGTCTACGGGCCGCGCGAGCAGCACAAGGGGCGCATGGCCTCGGTGGCGTTTCATCATTTCGGGCAGCTGCGCGAGCACGGCCGGGTCAAGCTCTTCGGCGAGTACGGCGGCTACGGCCCGGGCGAGCAGACGCGCGATTTCGTGTACGTCGGGGACGTGGTGGCGGTGAACCTGTGGTTCCTGCGTCACCCCGAGCGCAGCGGCATCTTCAACCTGGGCTCGGGCCGCTCGCAGCCCTTCAACGAGGTCGCGCACGCCACGATCAACGCGCTGCGTGCCGAGCGCGCTGAGGCGGCGCTGTCGCTCGCAGAGCAGGTCGCGGCCGGGCTGATCGAGTACACCCCGTTTCCCGAGGCACTCATCGGCAAGTATCAGTGCCGCACCGAGGCGGACCTCTCGGCCTTGCGCGCCACGGGCTGTGATGTTGAGTTCGCGGATGTCGAGACCGGCGTGCGCCGCTATGCCCAGTGGCTGGCGGGGCGGGGCTGAGCGATGGGAAGCCCCCGGGGCGGGAGCCTCGGAGGGTCTCTAAAGCAGTTCGGGATCCTGCGAGGAGTGCCTCGGTGGGTTACGCCCGATCATCGGTCCGCGGCGCGCACAGGTGAGCCGGGGTGAGACCGTCCTCTTCTGCGAGGGGCCTCGCGAAG
>JAKCDC010000040.1 GCA_021838635.1 Pseudomonadota bacterium | reverse complement strand
GATCAACAAGGACCCGGATGCGCCGATCTTTGAAGTCGCAGACCTCGGCCTGGTCGGGGATCTGTTCGAAATCCTCCCCCAGCTGCAAAAGCTGCTCGGCTGACGCGCCGGCCGGCGCCGGCAACAAAAAAGGGGGTTCGCCGCGCGGCGAACCCCCTTTTTTCATCACTGCGGCACAACGCCGCCCGCTGATCGCTCAGAGCTGGCTCAGCACGTGCTCCGCGGCGGACACCTTGAACTGACCCGGCGCCTCGATGTTGGCGTACGTCACGACGCCATCATCGATCACCAGCGCGAACCGCTGACCGCGCAGCCCCAGGCCGAAGCCGCGGGCATCGAGTTCCAGTCCGAGCGCCTTGGAGTACTCGCCGTTGCCGTCGGCCAGCATCAGCACCTTGTCCGCCACGCCCGAGGCTTTCCCCCAGGCATTCATCACGAACACGTCGTTCACCGCCATGCACGCGATGGTGTCCACGCCCTTGGCGCGGATCTGATCGGCCAGCTGCACGAAGCCCGGCAGGTGCTTCGCATCGCAGGTCGGCGTGAACGCGCCAGGCACTGAGAACAACACCACCTTCTTGCCCTTGAAGAGCTCCTCGCTGGTGAGATCCTTCGGTCCTTCCGCGCTCATCGTCTTCAGCACGCCCGCAGGCATGCGATCCCCGGCTTTAATCGCCATGCAATTCCTCCTGATCGATCAGACGGCCAGGTCGGCGGGCATCAGCCCGCCGACTTCGCCTTCAAAACCCACAGCTCGGCCAGACGCTGCAGTGTCGGGTCGCCCTTGACGCTATTGAACGCGTTCAGCGCGGCAACTTTGTTGCCCGCCTTCAGCTGCGCGATACCGAGCAGCAGATGGGCTTCCGCCGGACGGGCCAGCCCACCCTTGGCGATACCCTGCGTGAACATCTGCACCGCCTTGTGGTAGTGCTGATAGCCATAGTACGCCAGCCCCACGCGCACATCCGAATTGCCCTTCACCTGCTTGGCGGCGAGCTCTGCGGTGTGACCCAGCGTCTTCTGGTCCGACGCGGCGCGCTTCTCGGCATCCTGCAGGATGCGCTCGGCCTTCGCTTTCTGGTGCGGGTTGGTGAACAGGTTGTTCTTCAGCGCCGAATTGAGCACCTGCTCGGCCTCACCCGGCGAGCCGGCCTCGATGGCGAGCTCGGCATAGCTGATGAACTCGTGCGCCTGCTGCATCACCCCGACCGCGAACGCGAGCCGATAGGCCTCCAGCAGGTTCGCATCGCTCTTGACGCTCTTGAACGTCTGGAACAACAGGTACTGCCAGTACTGACGCTGCGGGTAGTACACCACCAGCTGCTCGAGCGCATTGAGCAGGCAACCCTGGTCGTGCAATTTCATGCACGAGCTCTGAATCAGCTGCAACGACGCCTTGCTCGGCTTCTGGCCGGCCTGGACGGCCGCATTGGCAAGCCCCCGCTCATAGGCGATGGTCTGCTTCCAATCACCCTGCAGGTAGTACGCCTGACCCACCAGCGTCTGCATCGACGCCCCGGCGTAGTGCTTCTGGATCGCCTCGGTACCGTACTGCACGGCCTTCGGGTAGTTATGCAGCTGGTAGTAGATCTGCGCCAGCGCCACCGTGAACTGCTGCGTCTGCGCCGGCGTCACGTATGCATCCGACAGCAGCGCCTCGAGCTTCGGGGCGAGCTTGGTGTAGTCGTGCGTCTTCTCGTACGCAAACACATACAGCTGGTTCACGATATGCATCGCATACGGGCTCTTGTGCGCAGCCGCCATGCCCGACACCTGGTCGAGTTCGGCCTCGCCGACTGCGTACTTGCCCGCCTGAATCGCCTTCTGCGCCGCCTGCAGCTTCAGCGCCACCGGGCGGCTCATCTTCTGCGACGGCCCCGCGGCATACGCCGGCGTCACGTGCAGCACGCTCACCGCACCCACGAGCATGACGCCGAGCGCCGCTGCCGCAACAATGCCCTTGAACTTCATGAAACTCTCTCGCATAGATGGATTCTTCAACACGCGCTTATTGCGCGAATTCGGACGTATTGACGAAACCGATCTTGGTCATTCGGTTGCGTTGAGCATCCGCCAACACCTTCGCCACGATGCCGTACTTGGCCATGCCGTCGGGGTTCAAGTGGATCTCCGGCTGCGGATTCTTCACCGACTCGCTGGCGAAGTACCCGTCCAGCACCTGCATGTTCGGCACCACCGTGCCGTTCCAGGTGATGGTGCCGTCGAAGTCGATGCTGAGGTTGATCACCTCCGGCGGCTTGCTCGGCGGCTGATGCTGATTCTGCGGCAGATCCATCTTCACCGAATGGGTCATCACCGGCAGCGTAATGATCAGGGTCACCAACAGCACGAGCATGACGTCAATCAACGGCGTGGTGTTGATCTCGACCATCGGCCCTGAGCTGGATCCCATCGACATGGCCATAACTTCAAATCTCCTCGGGTGCCTTGCGGCCCCGATAAAAATTGATCACTGCGCGGAGAGCGCGTTCGCGTGCGGCTCGGTGATGAAGTCCACCTTCACCATGCCGCCGCGCTGCAGCTCGTACAGAACGTGTCCGATCGACTTGTAGTCCGCGTTTCGATCGCCGCGGATGTGGATCGACGGCTGCGGTGTCAGTACGGCCACCTGCTCGATCTTCTGCAGCAGCACCCGGTTGCTCTGCACCGCGGTGTTGTTCCAGAAGATGCTTCCGTTCTTGGTCACCGCGATGGTGATGTCCTGCGGCTTGGTGTGCGTCGGGATGTTATTCGCCTTCGGCAGCTTCACCGGCACCGTCTTGGTGATCACGGGGATCGTAATGAGAAAGATGATGAGCAGCACCAGCATGACGTCGACGAGCGGCGTCGTATTGATGGTGGCCATCACGCCCGGTTCTTCGTCCGAGCGTCCGACATTCATCGCCATTTTCGACAGCTCCTCACAACCGGCGCGCGGCGCACCGGGATTCGGCATTCGAGAACGTGCCCCGCAGCTGCGGGGCACGTCTTGCGCATCCGAAGTAGTTCAATCAAAGGTGCGGTGACCTTGACTTACTTGCGCACCGGAGCCGCGGCGGCCGCCGGCTTCGCCGCACCGCCCATCTCCGGGCTCGGCACGCGCGCACCGCTCACCATGTAGGCGTGCAGGTCACTGGCGAAATTGCGCAGCGCATCCTGCAGGACCTTGTTGCGGCCGAGCAGCCAGTTGTAACCCCACACCGCCGGCACTGCAGCCGCCAGGCCGAGCGCGGTCATGATCAGCGCCGAACCGACCGGACCGGCCACCTTGCCGATGCTGGCCTGACCGGCCAGGCCGATCGCGACCAGTGCGTTCATGACGCCCCAGACCGTGCCGAACAGACCGACGAACGGCGCCGAGGAGCCGACCGTGGCCAGCAGCGCGAGGCCCTTGCTCATCTCGCCGGAGACCTGATCGACCGAGCGCTGCAGCGACATGGTGATCCACTCGTGCAGGTCGATGCGGTCCGTCAGCCGACCGTCATGATGGGACATCGCACGCATGCCGTCCTCGGCAATGACGCGGAACGAATTGTCCTTCTTCAGCTTCTCGATACCTTCCTTGATCGACGGTGCCGACCAGAAGGACTTCTCGGTCTCGCGCGCAGCCTTCTTCAGGCGGTGCTGGTCCCACAGCTTGGTGAGGATGATGAACCAGGTCGCGAGTGACATCAGGAGCAGCAGCACCATGACGAACTTGTCGATGATGGTGCCGTTGTTCCACACGCCGGCAATGCCGTACGGGTTGTTGACGGATGCGGGAGCTTGGATAGCCATAGATTTCCTCAGATCACAAATATGCCGCGTTGGATGGCGGTGTCGAAGTTGGAAGAGACAGGGGCATCAGAAGTCGTTCAGCTGGAACTTGATGGGCAGATGGCCGCAGAAATTGATCGGCCTGCCATTGGCCCGCTCGGGGTTCCAGTGTCCGGAAGTAGCACGCGCATACCGCAGGGCCGCACGGTCGAGACGCGGGCTGCCCGAAGAGGTGATGACGCGCGGTGAGGCTGACAGCCGGCCGTTCGGTCCGACGCACACCTCCACGATCGCGGTGCCCTGCTCGCCCAGACGCTGCGAGGACTGCGGATAGTAGTCCTGCGTCGCCGGGAAGTCGCTTGCGGGGCTGAGCGGCGTGTAGCGCACCACGGCCGGCGGCGGCGGCGCGGCACGCACCACGTGGTGCGTCACGGTGATGGCGTGGCTCTCGGCCTGCGGCGGCACATTAATCTGGATCATCGGCGGAGGCACCTGCACCTGCTGCTGCACCAGTTGCGGCGGCGGGGGCGGGGGCGGTGGCAGGTGCTTGCGCACCTGGCGGACGATGGTCGTCTTGATGGGCGGAGCTACGAGCCGCACCACGCGACTGGCAAGACCCGCCTCGAGCGCCCAGAAAATGAAGATATGCAGCACGATGATGGCCGCGAGAACGGCCGTGCGGCGAGTAAAAAATTGTGTGTCGTGTACGTAAGCGCTCATGTGTGAATGCTAAGGCGTGGCTGTTGCCTATTCGAAAACACCGGAACGAAACGAGAGTGGCGCAAGGTAGCGGTCTTTCCACCTGCCCGCAAGCGGCTCAATCCGGACCCGAGCTGGCCGACGGGAGGTCCCGCCGGATCTGTCATACATTTTTACACGTGCGCCTGCCCTGCGCGGGCTGTCGCTCGTGTGGCTCAATCCCCCTAGCTGGTTCGGTGTCACGGCGACTCGAGGGCGGAAAGCCAAGCGTGCGCGCCATGTGCATCCAAGGATGCTGCGCTCAACTGTAACCGCTACCCGCGACGCTGACAACTGCACAAGACGATCAATCCGATAAATGGCCGCACCGATCATAAACTGGACTAGCAGCGTGAGCTCGAGCGTGGCCAAACAGTCCTGCACAGGGACGTGGCCGCACGGAGTAAATGCCCGCGCACCGCCGCGTGCAACGATCGCTCGCGCCGGTGCCCAGGGGCGGCGTCGACGCCCGTACGCTGCGCCGAGCACGGCACGCCGTGCTCGGACCCCACGAACCGCTCGGCGGCTTCATTTTTCTGCATGCTGTTCGTCACGACGTTGCATGGTCTCTCAGACTGATGTCATTCCCGTGAAAATCCGTACGCTCGGACCGACACAACGCGACGAACCGTTGGCTGGACAGCGACGAAGCGTGCAGTCGGCTCAACCGAAACGCTCGCGCAGCAGACGGTACAGCGCCCGCACGCACTGCGCCTCGGCACCCACCGCGCGACCGGGACGCTCCTTGCCATTCCATGCATACAAATCGATGTGCAGCCAGTCGGTGGCCCCGCCGATGAAGCGCTGCAGGAACAGCGCGGCGATGATCGAGCCGGCGAATGGCGTCGATGCAACATTACCGAGGTCTGCTATTTTGCTGGACAGATCCTCTTCGTAGCCTGCCCACAACGGCATGGGCCAGAGCGGATCGCACTCCGCCTCACCGATCTCGCGCAGCCGCTCGGCAAGTGCCGGCCGATTGCTGTAGAGCGCGGGCAGCTCCGGACCGAGCGCGGTGCGTGCCGCTCCGGTGAGGGTTGCCAGGTCGATGATCAGCTGCGGACGCTCCTCCTCGGCCGCCGCCAGCGCATCGGCGAGCACCAGCCGCCCCTCCGCGTCCGTGTTGCCAATCTCGACCGTCAGTCCCTTGCGCGAGCGCAACACGTCGCTCGGGCGGTAGGCCGCGCCGCCGACACTGTTCTCCACCGCCGGGATCAGCACGCGCAGCTGCACAGGCGCCTCCAGTCGCATCAGCAGATCCGCCAGCGCCAATGCGCAGGCCGCCCCGCCCATGTCCTTCTTCATCAGCGCCATGGCGCTCGCGGGCTTCAGATCGAGTCCGCCGGTGTCGAAGCACACCCCTTTGCCCACCAGCGTCACGCGTGGGGCGTCTTTGTCGCCCCAGCGCAGATCGATCAACCGCGGCTCACGCACGCTGCCGGCACCGACGGCGCGCAGCAGCGGATAGCCCGCCAGCTCCCCGCCGCTGAGCACCTGGCAACGGGCGCCGCGCTCGCGTGCCAGCGCCACGGCGGCATCGGCCAGCTCCTGCGGTCCGAGGTCATTCGGCGGGGTATTGATCAGATCGCGTGCCAGAGCGCTCGCCTGCGCCGCGGCGAGCGCGTAACGCACATCCGCCTCCGCAGGCGCAATCAGCGCCGCGCCCGGACCGTACGGGGCGTCGAGCCGGTAGCGGTTCATGCGGTAGCCGCCGAGCAGCCAGCCGAGCACGAAGTGTGTGGCGGCACCGGCCGGCAGCGCGGTACCCAGCCGCCAAGGCAGCGCCGGCAGCCGCTCGGCGGCGCCAGCGGCATGCCAGGGCCCGAGCTCGGCGGCCGACGGCAGCGCACCGAGGCCGAGCAGCGCGCCCGCGACGCCCTCCTCGCCCGGCAATGTCAGGACACGATAGCGCTCGGCCTGAAATCCGTGTGCGCGCACCCAGCCGGCGAGCGCGCCGTCTTGCCGCGCGAGCCATGCCGGCAGCTCGCCCTCGGCGAGCAGCCACAGCGGACGGCTCTCCCCCGGATCATTCTTCAACAACATTTCGTGTGACACGCCGCAGAGCATAGCGCGGGGCACGCACGAGCCGCCAGCGATGTGCGCAGGCTGCGTTGACAAACGCACGCCGACTGTGCTCCTATCGGACCCATCATCTCCACTTTAATCTCGTCCCGGCACCCAAAGCCCGTGGTACTCGCAGCCAACATTGTCCGAACCCCTCCGGCGTCGCGCACGCCGTTGGCGCTGCTCGGCCGGCTGCCGGTACTCCTTATCGGACTGCTGCTCCTTACGAGCAGCCGGTGCGGGGTGCTCGCAATCGCCTGAGGACAGACAGGCAGGGGCGAGAGAAGACACCAAAACCCCGCACCGGCACTGAAGGCCGCTGCGGGGTTTTTTGTGTGCGTCAACGTACGACTGAAATCTGACATCCGGGCCATCGGGCCGTTTTGGAGTATCGAGAGATGAAGCTGTATTCGCAAAAAGACGTCGACCAGAAGGCCCTGCGCGGGGCGCGCATCGCGGTGATGGGCTACGGCAGCCAGGGCCGAGCGCATGCATTGAACCTCAAGGACAGCGGTTTTGACGTCATCGTGGGCGCCCGCAAGGGCGGGCCCGGATGGAAGAAGGCCAAGCGGGACGGCTTGGCGGTCGCCGAACCGGCGAGCGCCGCGAAGGACGCCGACCTGATTGCGATGCTGGTCCCTGACTTGGCGCAAAAAGCGCTCTACGAGAGCATCGAGCCGGCGATCAAACAGGGCGCGACGCTGCTGTTCGCACACGGATTCAACATCCACTTCAAGCAGATCAAGCCGCGCGAGGACCTCGACGTGGTGCTGATCGCCCCGAAGGGTCCCGGGGATCTGGTGCGCCGCCAGTACCAGCAGGGCCGCGGCGTGCCGTGCCTGATCGCGGTGGCCCAGAACGCCACCGGCCAGGGCAAGAAGCGCGCCCTCGCCTACGCGCACGGCATCGGTGGCACGCGCGGTGGGGTGCTGGAGACGACCTTCGCGGAGGAGACCGAGACCGATCTGTTCGGCGAGCAGGCGGTGCTCTGCGGCGGTGCGACTGAACTGGTCGTGCGCGGCTGGGAGACGCTGGTCGAGGCCGGCTACCAGCCCGAGGTCGCCTACTACGAGTGCCTGCACGAACTGAAGCTCATCGTCGATCTGCTGCACGAGGGCGGCATCACCAAGATGCACGAGTTCATCAGCGAGACGGCCAAGTACGGTGATCTTACGCGTGGCCCGCGCATCGTCGATGCGCGCGTGAAGAAGGAAATGGCGAAGGTGCTGAAGGAGATTCAAAGCGGCGCCTTTGCCCGCCAGTGGATCAGCGAGAACGCCGGCGGACGCAAGCGCTACACGAAGCTGCTGAAGAGCGATCTGAAGCACCCGATCGAGAAGGTCGGCGCCAAGCTGCGCGCGCGCATGCCCTGGCTGAACGACCGGCGCGCCTGAGCGCATCGCCCTCCCACCGTCCCCTAAGGAGACTGTTATGGCAGCCGAACCGGACAAAGTACTGATCTTCGATACCACCCTGCGCGATGGCGAACAGGCCCCGGGATGCAGCATGACGCAGCCGGAGAAGCTGCGCGTCGCCCGGGCGCTCGCCGAACTCGGCGTCGATGTGATCGAGGCGGGTTTCCCGGCGGCCTCCAAGGGGGACTGGGAGAGCGTACAGGCCGTCTCACGCACGATCGACGGCCCGATCATCGCGGGACTGGCGCGCTGCAATCGCGAGGACATCGAGCTCGCCGCGCGCGCCCTGGCCGACGCGCCGCGGCGGCGGCTGCACGTATTCCTCGCCACCAGCGCGATTCACCGCCAGTACAAGCTGAACATGGCCGAGGAGCAGATCCTGCGCACCGCCGTGGAGGGTGTGCGCCGCGCCCGCGAGCTGTGCGAGGACGTGGAGTTCTCCCCCGAGGATGCCTCGCGCACGGAACTCGAGTTCCTGGCGCAGGTGGTCGAGGCGGCCATCGAAGCGGGTGCGAGCACGGTGAACATCGCCGATACCGTCGGCTACACGGTGCCGGACGAGTTCGCCGAACTGTTCCGCTACCTGCGCAAGAACGTGCGCGGCATCGAGCGGATTCGCCTCTCGGTCCATTGCCATGACGACCTCGGCATGGCTGTGGCGAACAGCCTCACGGCCGTGGTCGCCGGTGCCCGTCAGATCGAGTGCACGATCAACGGCATCGGGGAGCGCGCCGGCAACTGCTCGCTGGAGGAAGTGGTGATGGCGCTGAAGACGCGTGCGGCGTTCTTCAATGTCGCCACCGGCATCCAGACCACGCGGCTGTATCCGACCTCGCGTTTAGTCTCGAGCATCACCGGAATGACCGTGCCGCGCAACAAAGCAGTGGTCGGGGAGAACGCGTTCGCGCACGAGGCAGGCATCCATCAGCACGGCGTGCTGAAGCACCACTCGACCTACGAGATCATGCGGCCGGAGGAGGTCGGGCTGGCGCGCAGTCATTTGATTCTCGGCAAGCACAGCGGCCGGCACGCCTTCCGCGACCGGGTGCGTGCACTCGGCTTCGAGCTTCAGGAGCAGGAGCTCAACGCGGTGTTTGAGGAATTCAAAGCGCTCGCGGACCGCAAGAAGGAGCTCTTCGACGGCGACATCGAGGCGCTGGTACTGCGCGCCGGCGGTGCAGCGACTGGGCCGTGGAGCCTCGCCGGCCTGGAGACACAGGCGGTCATGCAAGGACCGGCCACGGCGACGGTCCGGCTGCGTCACAGCGACGGGCGGCTGGTGGAACAGAGCGCCGAGGGGGACGGACCGGTCGACGCCGCGTTCAAGGCGATCGAGACGGCGACCGGGCTCGGGGTGATGCTGCGCAAATTCGAGGTGCGCGGGGTCACGGAGGGCGAGGACGCGCAGGGCGAGGCCGTGGTGTACGTGGAGTACAATCAGCGCACCTATCGGGGCTCGAGCGTGAGCACCAACATCGTGGAATCGAGCAGCAAGGCGTTCCTCGAGGTGATCAACCGCATCGAGCAGGCAGCCGCGGGCAACCGCTCGCGCGAGGAGCGCGGCGCTCCCGCACAGATCGCTTCGACGCTTTGACTGGCAACGCCAGGGGAGATGTTTCATGCCCATTCCGGCCACTCAGTACATTTGGTTCAACGGCAAGCTCGTTCCGTGGGAGAAGGCGACGGTGCACGTGCTCAGCCACGCGCTGCATTACGGCTCCTCGGTGTTCGAGGGGCTGCGCGCCTACGAGACGCACAAGGGCGTGGCGATTTTCCGGCTGCGCGATCACTCGCGCCGTCTGCTCGACTCGGCAAAGATCTATCGCATGAGCATGCCGTTCACCGTCGGGCAGATCGATGAGGCCTGCCGCGCGGTGATCGCCGCCAATGGACTCGTCAAGGGCGCCTATATTCGCCCGGTCGCATTTCGCGGCTACGGTGAGATCGGCGTGACGCCGAAGAATGAGCCGCCGACCGAGGTGGCCGTGGCCGCCTGGGAATGGGGCAAGTACCTCGGCCACGAGAGCGAGGAGCAAGGCGTCGATGCCTGCATCTCCTCCTGGCACCGCGTTGCACCGAACACGCTGCCGGCGCTCGCCAAGGCCGGCGGCAACTACCTCTCCAGCCAGCTGATCGGCGCCGAGGCGCGCCGGCTGGGTTTCCACGAGGGCATCGGATTGGCCCCCGACGGCACCCTCAGTGAGGGCTCTGGGGAGAACCTGTTCGTGGTCAAGGACGGCGTGCTGCTCACCCCCGCCCTCGCCCACTCGGTGCTCGGGGGCATCACGCGCGACTCGGTGATGCGTCTGGCGCGCGAGCGCGGCATCGAGGTGCGCGAGTGCGCCATTCCGCGCGAACTCCTCTATATCGCGGACGAGGCGTTCTTCACCGGCACCGCGGTCGAGATCACCCCGATCCGCTCGGTCGACCGCCTCATGGTCGGCACCGGCAAACGCGGCCCGATCACCGAAACGCTGCAGAAGGCGTTCTTCGGGCTGTTCTCCGGCGAGACGCCCGATCAGTGGGGCTGGCTCGATCACATCGACATGGCAGCGGCCCCGGCTGCGGCGACGCGCTGATGGCGACACCGCAGACTCTGTTCGAGAAGGTCTGGCGCAGCCACGAAGTGAGCGCCGAGACCGCCGACACCCCGGCGGTGCTGTACATCGATCTGCACTTGATCCACGAGGTCACCTCGCCGCAGGCCTTCACGGTGCTGCGCGAGCGCGGCCTCGCGGTGCGCCGGCCCGAGCGCACCTTCGCCACCATGGATCACTCGACGCCCACGCGCACCGAGCAGGTCTTCGGCGGCGCGCCCATCGCGCTCGAGGATGCGGCGCGCCAGGTCAGTGCGCTCGAACGCAACTGCGCCGCCTTCGGCATCGAGCTGCTCGGTCTGCGCGATGCGCGCCGCGGGATCGTGCACATTATCGGGCCGGAGCTCGGCCTGACGCAGCCGGGCAAGACCGTGGTCTGCGGCGACAGCCATACCAGCACCCACGGTGCGCTCGGCGCACTCGCCTTTGGCATCGGCACCACCGAAGTCGGGCACGTGTTCGCCACCCAGTGCCTGCTGCAGCGCAAGCCGCGCACGCTCGCGATTAATGTCAACGGCACTCTGCAGCCGGGCGTCACGGCCAAGGATCTGATTCTCGCCATCATCGGGCGCGTCGGCGTCGGCGGCGGCACCGGACACGTCATCGAGTACCGCGGCGAGACGATCCGCGCGCTCGACATGGATGGGCGCATGACGGTGTGCAACATGTCGATCGAGGCCGGCGCGCGCGCCGGCATGATCGCCCCGGACGAGACGACCTTCCGTTACCTCGCTGGCCGGCCCCGCGCGCCCCAGGGCGAGGCCTGGGCGGCGGCTCTCGAGCGCTGGCGGCAACTGCCGGGCGACCCCGACGCGCGCTTCGATCGCGAAGTGGACATCGACGCCACGGCGCTCGAGCCGATGATGACCTTCGGCACCAACCCCGGCATGGTCATCCCGATCGGCGGGACGATCCCGCAGCGCGCCGACGATCCGGTGCTCGCCAAGTCACTCGCCTACATGGGCTTCGCCCCCGGGGAGCGCCTGCAGGAGCACCCGGTGAACGTGGTGTTCGTCGGCAGCTGCACCAACGGTCGCCTCTCGGACCTGCGCGCCGCCGCCTCGCTGCTGCGCGGGCGCAAGGTTGCCGCCGGCGTGCATATGCTCATCGTGCCCGGCTCGCAGCAGGTCAAGCGCGAAGCGGAGGCCGAGGGACTCGACCGCATCTTCCTCGACGCCGGCGCCGACTGGCGCGAGTCGGGCTGCTCGATGTGCCTCGGCATGAACGGGGACCTGGTGCCCAAGGGGCACTACGCCGTCAGCACCAGCAATCGCAACTTCGAGGGCCGCCAGGGGATCGGGGCTCGTACCCTGCTCGCCAGCCCGCTCACCGCCGCCGCCTGCGCCGTGCGCGGGCGCGTGACCGATCCGAGGGAACTGCTGTAATGGATCCCATCCGCACCCTGCGCTCGCGCACCGTGGTGCTGCCGGTGAGCGATATCGACACCGACCAGATCATCCCGGCGCGCTTTCTCACCACCACCACCCGCGAGGGCCTCGGCCGGCACTTGTTCGCCGACTGGCGCTACGGATCCGACGGTAGCCCGCGGCCGGACTTCGTGCTCAATCAGCCGGCAGCGGCCGGCTGCACCGTCCTTGTGGCGGGACACAACTTCGGCTGTGGCTCCTCGCGCGAGCACGCCCCCTGGGCGCTCACCGACTTCGGCGTGCGCGCGGTGGTGAGCACGCAGTTCGCCGACATCTTCCGCAGCAACGCGCTGAAGAACGGCCTGCTGCCGGTGCTGCTCGAGGCGCCCACGCATCGCTGGCTGCTCGAGCATCCGGGCGCCGAGGTGACGATCGATCTGGAGCACACCACGCTGACGCTGCCGACGGGCGAGGCGGTGCGTTTCCCGCTGGAGCCGTTCGCGCGCTACTGCCTCACCCACGGCGTCGATGAGCTCGGCTTCCTGCTCGACCGCACCGCGCAGATCGAGGCGTACGAGTCGCAGCGGAACCAGCCATGAAGGCGCACATCGCCGTACTGCCGGGCGATGGCATCGGCCCGGAGGTCACCGCCGAGGCGGTGCGTTGTTTGAACCGCATCGCCGAGCGCCACGGTCATCAGTTTACCCTGACCGAGCAGCCCTTCGGCGGCGCGGCCATCGATCTGACCGGCGAGCCGCTCCCGCCGCAGACTCTCGAGACCTGCCTCAAGGCCGATGCGGTGCTGCTCGGGGCGATCGGTGGCCCGAAATGGTCGGCGCCGGAGGCGAAGGTGCGTCCCGAGCAAGGTCTGCTCGGCCTGCGCCGCGCGCTCGGAGTCTACGCCAACCTGCGCCCGGTGAAAGTCC
Source organism: Pseudomonadota bacterium (assembly GCA_021838635.1). Classification (GTDB taxonomy): domain Bacteria; phylum Pseudomonadota; class Gammaproteobacteria; order Steroidobacterales; family Steroidobacteraceae; genus 13-2-20CM-66-19. Next base: position 14,195 of record JAKCDC010000040.1, on the reverse strand, counting down.
ACCCGGCGTTGCTCGGCGCCTCGACGCTCAAGCCCGAAATCCTCCAGGATGTCGATCTGGTGTTTGTCCGCGAGCTCACCGGCGGGATTTACTTCGGCGAGAAGCGCCGCGAGGCCGATTCGGCCACCGACGTGTGCACCTACACGGTCGGGGAAGTCGAACGCATCGTGCGCGTGGCGGCGCGCCTGGCGCAGCAGCGCCGCGGCAAGCTCGTCTCGATCGACAAGTCGAACGTGCTGGAGACCTCGCGCCTGTGGCGCCAAGTGACCAGCCGCGTCATGCGCGAGGAATTCCCCGCGGTGTCCCTCGAGCACATGTTGGTCGACTCCGCGGCCATGCATCTGATCCGCCGCCCGCGCGAATTCGACGTGCTCGTCACCGAGAACATGTTCGGCGACATTCTCACCGATGAAGCCTCGATGCTCGCCGGCTCGCTCGGGCTGCTGCCTTCGGCCTCCCTCGGGGACGGTCGGCGGGGCCTGTACGAGCCGATCCACGGCTCGGCGCCCGACATCGCCGGCCGCGGCATCGCCAATCCATACGGCACGCTGCTCAGCGTCGCGCTGCTGCTGCGCCATTCGCTCGGGCTCATCGGGGAGTCCGAGGCGCTCGATCAGGCCGTGTCGGCCGCGATCGAAGCCGGCGCGCGCACCGCGGACATCACCGCGCATGACCCGCCGGCGACGACCCGGCAGGCCGGCGAGGCGGTGCTCAGTCGGCTCTAACTTCGAAACGGTGTCACGGCGGCGACGCGCGCCGCCTCAGGAGCGGTGGGATGCGTACTGATCGAACTCGCTGGGGCTGGACGCTGATCGCATTGGGGTTGAGCGCGTGCGCAGCGTCGCCGCCGCCGCGCATTGAACACGCACCGTTGCTGAGCGTGGCGCAGGTGACGCGCCACCTGCGCACGTACATGACCTTGCACTACCGGCCGGCGCAGTTGCCCCGGGGCGTGCGCAGCGCCCTCGCCCGGGCCGGGCGCGCCTCGGTTCCCTTTCACCGCCTGGTGGTGACTCGCCAGTTCGTACGCCACGACCGTGCGCGCGGCACGAGCGCCACCGCGCGCGTCACGGACACCTTCATCCCGATCGGTGACGGCTACCTGCAGGACCGCGAGCGCGTCTCGATCAACGCCGTCCCGGCGGCGCTCAATCTGAACCTCAGCTTTCTCGGGCTACTCAGCCTCGAGCACCAGCACCTCAGCGAGCGATCCGGCGTCGTGCGCGCCCCGCAGCGTCTGCAGCAGCTCTCGGGCCTGACCCCGGGCATCGCACACCCGCAGCCCGGTCATCACTACCACATGACGCTGCGCTGGCTCGGGCGGCGCACCCAGGAGACCTGCATCGCGCGCCGGCACGAGCGGCCGGCGAGCCGGCTGCTCGCCGAGCTCCCGGGCCGCGCGCTCACCCTCCTCTGCACGATCAAACGCGGCGGCAGTGTTCGCTCGCGCAACCGGATGGTCTATCTGAGCGCCTACCGGATTTTCCTCATCCTCCGGCGCGACACCGCGTCGTTCACGGTGCGCGGCAGGATCGAGAGCATTACCGCCGGCTAGCCTGCCGCGCGCGCTCGCGCCAACCCCGCGGCGAGATCGGCGCGCAGATCCTCCAGCCCCTCAATACCAACCGACAGACGGATCAACCCGTCGGTGAGTCCCGCCTTGGCGCGCGCGGCCGGATCCATGGCCGCATGGGTCATGGTCGCCGGATGCGCCACCAGGCTCTCCACCCCGCCCAATGACTCGGCGAGAGAGAAATACTCCAGCCCCGCGCAGAAGGCGCGCACCGCAGCGAGCCCGCCGGCGAGCTCCAGCGTGACGATCGCGCCGAACCCGCGCTGTTGACGCCGCGCCACATCGTGCCCGGCATGTGTGGCGAGCCCCGGGTAATACACACGGTGCACGCCCGGCTCGCCGGCAAGCCATTCGGCGAGGCCCTGGGCATTGCGGCCGTGATGCTCGAGCCTCGCATGCAACGTGCGCAGGCCCCGCAGCGTGAGAAAACTATCGAACGGAGAGCCGGTGAGTCCGAGACAGTTGGCCCACCAGGCCAGCTCATCGTGCACGCCCTGCTCGCGCGCCACCACCGCCCCACCAACCACGTCGCTGTGGCCATTGAGGTACTTGGTCGTGGAGTGCACCACCACATCGGCGCCGAGGGCGAGCGGCTGCTGCCAGGCCGGGGACAGGAAGGTGTTGTCGACCGCCACGCGCGCTCCGGCGGCATGGCCGAGCGCGGCGACCTGCTCGATGTCCGTGATGCGCAGCAGCGGGTTGCTCGGCGTCTCGATCCACAGCAGCGCCGCCGGGCGCGACAGCGCCGCACGCAGCGCCGATTCGTCGGCGAAATTGACGAACTCCACTGCGCGCTCGCCGCGGCGCCGCCAGGCATCGAACAGCCGGTACGTTCCACCGTAACAATCGTGCGGCGCTACGATGCGCCCGCCCGCCGGCACGAGGTATCCGGTGAGCGTCACGCCCGCCATGCCGGTGGCGGTGACGACCGCACCGACGCCCCCCTCGAGCTGCGCGAGCGCCCCGCCGAGCAGATCGCGGGTCGGGTTGCCCGAGCGCGTGTAGTCGTAGCGGCCCTTCTCGCCGAAGGCGCGAAACGCGAAGGTCGAGCTCAAATGAATCGGCGGCACGACCGCCCCGCTCGAGGGGTCGGACTCCAGGCCCGCACGCACGGTGCGGGTCACTTGCGATGTCGGATCGGGGTTCGGGCTCATTCAGCAGGTGCTCTCAAAAAGGGGCGCAAACACGCCGCGCAGCTGTTGGGTTTCCTTCAGGAACGCATCGTGACCATAGATCGAGGAGATCTCGCACAGCCGCGCCGTGTGCAGCCGCGCCACCAGCGCACGCACCTCGGCGAGCGGCACCAGCATGTCCTCCCGCACCGCCACGACAGTGCTCGGCACGCAGATGCGGCTGGCCTCGACGTGGTGCAGATCAATCGACTCGGACAGGCACAGGAACGCCTCGGGACGATGCTCGGCGGCGTAGCTCGCGCCGCGCGCGGCCAGATACCGCTCGACGGGCAGGCGCGCGCGGCCGTCCTCGAACACCGGCGGGCCGGCAAAGCGTGCGGCGAACTCCTCAGCGCTGCGGTAGGTGGACATCGCCAGTGCCCGGGCAAGCGCAAGCGCCTCGGCCGGGCGGCCGGCCTGGAGACCCAAGCGCACGATGTCCCGCTGCACCGCCCGCCAGGCCGATCCCAGCGGGTGTGGCCGGTCCGTGGCGCACAGCACGATCAGCGCCCCGACGCGCTCGGGGAAACGCTCACCGAAGGCGAGCGCGACCATGCCACCGTAGGATCCGCCGGCGATTGCCCGCAGCGCCTTGATGCCCAGATGATCGAGCAGGCGCGCGAGCACTTCAGCCTGATCGTAGGTGGAGATGCTCGGGAACGACTCCCCGGGACGCGGACCGGTGCTCTCGCCACTACCGCCGAGAAAATCAAAGCTCAGCACCCGACAGCGCTCGGTGTCGAGCGGGCGACCCGGACCGACAACCTCGGACCACCAGCCCTGCCGGGGTTGCTCGGTGAGACAGACGCGCCGGTGGGCGGAAATTCCCCCGAGCGCGCACACCACGGGCGCATTGGCCGCGCCGGCAAGCCGCCAGGCGATGCGCACGTCGGGCAACCGCCCGCCATGGTGCAGGTGCACTCCGCCGGGTATCTCGAAAATCCCTTCGCGCACGGACTCACTCGGGGCACCCCGCACGGGGGACTGCGCCTCGATGGGGCGAACCTCAGCAATCGCGTTCATGGATGGCTCCGCTATCCTCTCGTGTCACCGAGCACTCGCGGAGCGACCCGCCAGAGATCTGGCAGGCGGGCTGCGTCCATCCCCGCACGGCTTCGTGCGGAGCTACACAGTTCGCTCATCTGTCGAGGCATTCCGCGCCCGCAGTCGGGTCCGGATGCATCGCAGGAGTTGGCACCTTTACAGACGGGTTAGATCTGGCGGTTGCCCCGGCGTCTAAGGGCCTATCCCTCAGCCGGTCTCGATGAGTTGCGTGGAAGTGTAGGAGGAGCGATGCGCCCGGTCAAGCCAGCCGGTCCGCGACGCCACCTTCAGCGCAACGCCTGGGGCGGAATGTGGGCGCGGACCACCTCATCGCTCTGGTGCACCAGGTCCTTGTGCACCTCGGCGAGCACGCAGTGCTCCAGCCGTGCCGGCAGCGCCGCGCGCAGCATGCCGAGGACGCGCGGTTCGGCCATCAGCACCAGCCGCTCGAACCGTCCGTGCTGGTAGGCCTGCTCCAGCTGCTCGACGATGCGTCGGACGAAGACGACCGTCGCTTCGTGCCGCGCCGAGCGCTCCCCGCCGGTGTCGTGATGGGCCACCGCGCCGCGGCGCTCGCCGGCGGTCGGCGCACGATCGAACACCCGCCCCGGACGATCGCTCACCAGCTCGCGCTCATGCAGGCGCGCGCTCGGGTCGAGCAGTCGACCGCTCACCTGCAGGGTCGTCCCGGGCGGCTCGACGTCGTAGAAACGCGCCTCTGCCTGATCGGCCACGACGATCCGGACACGCATGACGTTGTGCTCCGCGGCGGGCCTGTCCGAGGCTCCGATGGCACCACTCTACGGGCCATCGCGCCCCTGCCAATACGTACATCCCGGCCACACGGGACAGGCCGCCGCGCACCGGTCAAGCTTCCCGTTGCGCTCGGCCCGCCCTGCGCCCGCGCGCGAACTCTGGCGCCCGTTGCCCTATCGTGCTATTGTACTAGCACGTTAATACGGTTACCCGGCATGAAGACACACCGCAGCCTCACGCCCCGCCAGGAAGCGCTCGCCGAGCGCAATCTGTACACCGCCATCGCCGCCTTGCGCGACGCCGAGGAAGTTCGCGCCTTCTTCCGCGACCTGTGCACGCCGGCGGAGCTGCAGGCGATGTCCGATCGCTGGTCGGTCGTCGATTACCTCAGCCGCGGCCTGCCGTACCGGGAGATCCATCACCTCACCGGCGTGAGCGTTACGACCATCGGCCGCGTAGCGCGTTTTCTCGCCACCGGCAACGGCGGCTACGGACTGGTGGCGCAGCGCCTCGGCAAGTGGCACCTGCATGCCGCCCGCGCCGCCGCCTCCGCCTCCAGCGAACCGGTCACGGCGCCGCGCCGCCGGGAAGGTGTGCGCAATGGATGAGTCGCGCCTGAAGCTCGCGATCCAGAAGTCCGGTCGCCTGACCGACCCGTCGCTCGATCTGCTGACGCGCTGCGGCCTGAAGATCTCCCGCGGCAAAGACCAGCTGATGGCGTTCGGGGAGAACATGCCGCTCGATGTGCTGTTCGTGCGCGACGATGACATTCCGGACCTGGTGCAGGAGGACGTGTGCGACCTCGGACTGGTCGGCCTGAACGTGCTGGAGGAGAAGCGCCACGAGCTGGCCGCGCGCGGCCACCCGGTGCGCTTCGAGACGCTGCGCACCCTCGACTTCGGCCGCTGCCGGCTCTCTCTCGCGGTGCCCGAGGGCCAGCCGTTTGACGGGCGGCGCAGCCTCGAGGGCAAGCGCATCGCCACGACCTATCCGTACCTGCTGGAGCACTATCTGCGCGAGCGCTCGATCAGCGCTGAAATCGTCACGCTCTCCGGCGCGGTGGAGATCGCCCCGCGGCTCGGGCGCGCCGACCTGATCTGCGACTTGGTGTCCACCGGCTCGACGCTGCAGGCGAACCACCTGCGTGAAGTCGAGACCGTGCTGGAGAGCCACGCGGTGTTGATCCGCACGCCGGTCACGCTGCCGCCGCTGAAGAACGAGTGGGTCGAGCGGCTGCTGATGCGCATCGAGGGGGTGCAACAGGTGCGCGAGAGCAAGTACATCATGTTGCATGCCCCGCGCGCGGCGCTCGAGGAGATCCGCCGGCTGTTACCCGGTAGCGAATCCCCGACCATTATCCCGCTTGAGGGCTTCCCCGAGCGCGTCGCGGTGCACGCCGTGTGCCGCGAGAACGTCTTCTGGGAGACGCTCGAGCGCTTGAAGCAGGCCGGCGCCAGCGCGCTGCTGGTGCTGCCCGTGGAAAAGATGCTCTACTGAACCGATGCGTATTCTGCACTGGAACGCGCTCACAGAGAGCGAACGACGCGCGGCGCTCGAACGGCCCGCGCAGCACTCCCGTGCCGATATCGAGGCACTGGTGCGCGAAATCATCGCCGCGGTGCGCGTGCGCGGCGATGCGGCGCTGCGCGAGTACACGCGCCGGTTCGACCAGAGCGAGCTCGAAACACTGCGGGTGAGCGCGAGTGAGTTCGCCGCCGCGCACAGCGCCCTCGACGCCGATCAACGTGCGGCGCTCGAGCGCGCCATCGAGAACGTCGAGCGCTTTCACCGCACGCAGGACCTCAGCAGCGTCAGTCTCGAGACCGTCCCCGGAGTGCGCTGCGAGCGGATCTACCGGCCCATCGAGGCCGTCGGTCTATATGTCCCGGCGGGCTCCGCGCCCCTGCCCTCGGCCGTGGTGATGCTCGCCATACCGGCGCGGATCGCCGGCTGCCCGCAGCGCGTGCTGTGCACCCCGCCGGACCGCAGCGGCCGGGCGCACCCGGCCGTGCTGCTCGCCGCGCAGCTGTGCGGGATCGAGCAGGTGTTCAAAGTCGGCGGTGCGCAGGCGATCGCCGCCCTCGCCTACGGTACCGAGAGTCTCCCGAAGGTCGACAAGATCTTCGGCCCCGGCAACGCCTGGGTCACCGCCGCCAAACAGATCGTCGCCACCGATCCGCTCGGCGCGGCGTGCGACATGCCGGCCGGCCCCTCGGAAGTGATGGTGATCGCCGATGCAGACGCCGATCCGAACTTCGTCGCCGCCGATCTGCTGGCGCAGGCCGAACACGATCCGCGCGCCCAGGCGCTGCTCGTCACCCCAAGCGCCGCGCTCGCGCAGGCCGTGGCGGCGGCCGTCGAGCACCAGGCCGCGACGCTCTCGCGCCGGGCCATCCTCGAGCATTCCCTGCGCGCCAGCCGAACGCTCGTGGTCGCGGACCTCGAGAGCGCCGTGGCCGTGGCCAATGCCTACGCCGCCGAGCATCTGATCCTCGAGGTCCGAGAGCCACGCGCGCTGCTGAAGCACATCATCAACGCCGGTTCGGTGTTTCTCGGCGCCTGGTCGCCGGAACCGATGGGCGATTACTGCTCGGGTACCAACCACGTGCTGCCCACCTACGGCTACGCGCGCGCCTACAGCGGCCTTGGCGTGCCCGACTACCTCAAGCGCATCACGGTGCAGGAGCTCACGCCCGACGGCTTGCGCGCGCTCGGTCCCATCGCCGTCACCCTGGCGCGCCTGGAGGGGTTGGATGCGCATGCGGCCGCGGTCACCTGTCGGTTACAGGCACTCGATGCGGGCGTGCGCTCATGAGTTGGGTCACCGAGCTCGCTCGGGCGGATATCGTTGCGCTGCGCGTGTACGAACACGCCGCCTGGCGCCCGGAACTGCAGCGACTGCACGCCAATGAGCTGCCGTGGGATCCGACCGGCGGTGACGGACGCGACGGGCTGAACCGCTACCCACAGCCCCAGCCGCGGGCACTGGTGCAGCGGCTCGCCGAGCTCTATGGGGTCAGCACCGCCTCGGTGCTGCTCGGGCGCGGCAGCGATGAGGCGATCGACCTGCTCTGCCGCGCGTTCTGCCGAGCCGGCACCGACGCGGTGCTCGTCTGTCCGCCGACCTTCGGGATGTACTCGGTGTCCGCGCGCATCCAGGGCGCCGAGGTGATCGAGGCGCCGCTGCTCGCCGAGCAGAGCTTTGCGCTCGATGAGGCGCGCGTGCTCGAGCGCTGCACGGCGACGACCAAACTGCTCTTCCTGTGCTCACCGAACAACCCCACCGGGAACCTCCTGGAGGAGGCCGCGGTGCTGCGCCTCGCCGCGGCGCTCGCCGGCCGGGCCCTGGTGGTGCTCGATGAGGCCTATGTGGAGTTCTCCGGCCGTGCCAGTCTCGCCGGGCGGCTCGCGCAGTTTCCGAACCTCGCGATCCTGCGCACGCTCTCGAAGGCCTACGGCCTCGCCGGCGCACGCTGCGGGGCGCTGCTCGCCGATCCGGAAGTGATCGCCCTGTTGCGCAAGATCATCCCGCCCTACGCCATGCCCCGGCTCACGGTCGATGCGGCACTCGCGCGCCTGGCGCCGAGTGCGCTCGCGGCCCTGCAACCGCAGCTCGCCACCCTGCTCACCGAGCGTGCACGCCTGCAGCGCGAGCTGCCCGGGCTGCGCGCGGTACAGCGCGTCTGGCCGAGTGATGCGAACTTCATGCTCGCCGAATTCGAGGATGCCGGCGATGCACTCGAGCGCGCCGCCGCGGCGGGCTTGCTGGTGCGCGATGCGCGCGGCTACCCCGGACTCGGCCGCGCGCTGCGCATCAGCGTCGGCACGCCGGAGCAGAACACCCGACTTCTGGAGTCCTGGTCATGAGCGCCCCAGTGCCCACTCTGTTCGTCGACCGCGACGGCACGCTGATCGAGGAGCCGCCCGATCACCAGGTCGATGCGCTGGAGAAGGTGCGCTTCATGCCCGGCGTATTCGCCGCGCTGGAGGCGCTGCAGCGGCGCGGCTACCGTCTGGTGATGGTCAGCAATCAGGACGGACTCGGCACGGCGTCCTTCCCGCGGCCGAAGTTCGAAGCCGTACACCACTTCGTCCTGGAGACCTTCGCCGCACAGAGCATCACATTCGAGGCGGTGTTCATCTGTCCGCATCGGTCCGAGGACAGCTGCGCCTGCCGCAAACCAGCCACCGGTCTGGTTGATGCGTATCTGCGCGACGGGACGGTCGAGCGGTCCGCAAGCGCGGTGATCGGCGATCGCGACACCGATTTGGCCTTTGCCGCGAACCTCGGTGTGCGCGGGCTGCGGGTGCGCCGCGACGGCGCGCCGCACGAAACCTGGCCGGCGGTCGTGGCTGAACTGACGGCCCGCCGCGCGCAGATCAGGCGCCGTACGCGCGAAACGGACATCGAGGTGCGGGTCGACCTGGATGCTGCCGGACCGCACCGCATCGCCACTGGTCTTGGCTTCTTCGACCACATGCTCGAGCAGCTCGCCGCGCATGGCGGCTTCGCACTCGAGCTGTCCTGCCGGGGCGATCTGCACATCGATGAACATCACACGGTGGAGGACTGCGCGCTCGCCCTCGGGGAGGCGCTGCGCCGCGCGCTCGGCACCAAGGCGGGGATCGCCCGCTACGGGTTCGTCCTGCCGATGGACGAGGCGCTCGCACAGGTGGCGATCGACCTCTCCGGTCGTCCGATCAGCCGCTTCGAGGGTCGCTTCGAGCGCGAGCGCGTCGGGGAACTGCCCACCGAACTCGTGCCGCACTTCTTCCGCTCGCTCGCCGATGCGCTCGGTGCCGCAATCCACGTGAGCGTCACCGGGGAGAACAGTCACCACATGATCGAAGGTTGCTTCAAGGCCGTGGGCCGTGCGCTACGCCAGGGGCTGCGCCGCGAGGGCGAGGTGCTGCCGAGCACCAAGGGCGCTCTGTGAGCGGCACGCTCATCATCGACAGCGGCGGGGCGAATCTCGCCTCGCTGCAGTTTGCGCTCGAGCGACTCGGTGTCGCGGCCCGGGTGAGCGCCGAGGCGCGCGAAATCGCCGCCGCCGACCGGGTGGTGTTGCCCGGTGTGGGCTCGGCGGCCGACGCCATGCAGCGACTTCGCGCCGCGGGCCTCGCCGAGGTGCTGAGGCGGCTCACCCAACCGGTGCTTGGCATCTGCCTCGGCATGCAGCTGCTCTTCGAGCGCTCGGCCGAGGGGGACACCGAGTGTCTCGGCATCCTGCCCGGCACCGTGCGCCGGCTCGAGCCGAGCACTGCGCGGCCAGTGCCGCACATGGGCTGGAACCGTCTGCAGGCACTCACCGACGATGCGCTGCTGAAGGGTCTTGGCACTGAGGCGTATTTTTATTTCGTGCACGGCTACGCCGTGCCGCTCGGCCCCTTCACGTGCGCCCAGACGCACTACGGGGAGGACTTCTCCGCCGTGGTCCGTCAGGGCAACTTCTGCGGCGTGCAGTTTCATCCGGAACGCTCCGCCGCCAGCGGCGCACGCGTGCTTGAGAATTTTCTGGGACTGCGCTGATGCTGCTGATTCCCGCCATCGACCTGCGCGCCGGCCACTGCGTGCGGCTCTATCAGGGCGACTTCGATGCCGAAACGCGCTATCCCGTTGAGCCGCTCGAGCTGCTTGGGCGCTACCGGGCGTTCGGCGCGAGTTGGGTGCACGTCGTCGATCTCGACGGGGCACGCGACGGTGAGCTCGGCAACCGTGCCACGATCAGCGCCCTCGCGGCTGAGTCCGGCGTGCGCCTGCAGGTCGGCGGTGGTATCCGCTCGGCGCAGCGTATCGAGGACCTGCTCGCCGCCGGAGTCGAGCGCGTGGTCATCGGCAGCGCCGCAGTCGAGCGCCCGCAGGAGGTCTGCGCGTGGCTCGAGCGCTTCGGCGCCGATCGGATTTGCCTTGCGCTTGATGTGCGCATCGATGCCCACGGCGCAACGATGGTCCAGACCCGAGGCTGGCGCGAGGCGGCGGCGGTGACGCTCTGGGGGGCGCTCGAGCGCTACCCGGCGGGCACCGTACGCCACGTGTTGTGCACCGACATCGAGCGCGACGGCGCGCTCGCCGGCCCGAACCTCGAGCTGTACACGGCCGCCCACGCGCGCTTCCCGCAGATCGCCTGGCAGGCCTCCGGCGGCGTGCGCGATGCCCGTGATCTCGAGCAGCTCGCCCGCGCGGGCGCCGCCGCCGCGGTGAGCGGCAAGGCATTGCTCGAGCAGCGTATTCCTGTGCAGGAGTTGTCCGCATTCTTACCCGACGCATCATCCCCTGCCTAGACGTCCGCGACGGCCAGGTCGTCAAGGGCGTGCGCTTCCGCGACCACCGCGTGGTCGGGGACATCATGACGTTGGCCCAACGCTATCGCGATGAGGGCGCCGACGAACTGGTGTTCTATGACATCACCGCGAGTCCACAAGGCCGCTCGGTCGATCGCAGCTGGGTGCAGCGCATCGCGCGCGTGCTCGACATCCCCTTCTGCGTCGCCGGGGGCATCCGTTCGGTGGCCGATGCCGAGACGGTGCTCAACGCCGGCGCGGAGAAGATCTCGATCAACTCCCCGGCCCTGTCGGACCCGAACCTGATCGACGCGCTCAGCCGTCGCTTCGGCGCGCAGTGCGTGGTCGTGGGAATCGACAGCGAACGGACTGCGGCCGGCTACCGCGCCTTCCAATTTACCGGCGACCCTGGCCGCACACGCGAGTCCGGCCGCGACGTGCTCGAGTGGGTGCGGGAAGTCCAGGAGCGCGGCGCCGGGGAAATTGTGCTCAACTGCATGGGTAGCGATGGGGTGCGGCAAGGCTATGACATCGAGCAGCTGCAGGCGGTGCGCGCGGTGTGCCGCGTGCCGCTCGTGGCCTCCGGCGGAGCCGGCGCGATCGAGCATTTTTCCGCGGCGTTTCGCGATGCGGGCGTCGACGCTGCGCTCGCCGCCAGCGTGTTCCACAACGGCGTCATCGCGATCGGGGCACTGAAGCAGGCCCTGCGCAGCGCCGGAATCGAGGTCCGGCCATGAACAGCGTATCTGCTCCCGGCGCGCCCCTGAGCCCGGCGGACATCGAGCAGCTCGATTTCGACAAACAGGGCGGCCTGCTGCCGGCGATCATCACCGATGCGGCCGGCGGCGTGCGCATGCTCGGCTACATGAACCGCGAGGCGCTGCAGGAGACATTCCGCCGCGGCCGCGTGGTGTTCTACAGCCGCAGCCGCGCGTGTCTGTGGGAGAAGGGGGAGACCTCCGGTCACACGTTGGAATTCCTCGAGGCGCGCACCGACTGCGACCGCGATGCGCTGCTGATCCGCACCCGTCCGCTCGGGCCGGTCTGTCATCTGGGCACGAGCGGCTGCTTCGGCACGACCGAGGCGCCCCTCGCCTTCCTCCACGAGCTCCAGGACGTGATTGCCGAGCGCATCGCGTCGCGACCCGAAGGCAGCTACACCGCGAAGTTGTACGAGCGTGGCACGACCCGCATGGCGCAGAAAGTCGGTGAGGAAGGTCTCGAAGTGGCACTCGCCGCGGTGGCCGAAGGTGAGGAGAAGCTGCTCGCGGAGTCCGCCGATCTCCTCTATCACCTGACGCTGCTGCTGCTCAGCCGCGGACTCTCACTCGAACACGTGGCGGCGGAGCTGCGCGCCCGCCACGCCAGCCGCGGCTGAACGGGCCGCCTCAGCGGCGCGGCGTGCTCGCCCCGGCGGGCAGCCCGCCCGGGCGTGGCGCCGCGCCCCACTCGTGCGTCTCACTGCGCTCGCGCTGCGCAAGGGCCTCACGGCGGTCGAACTCGGCGCGGGCCGCATCGAGTTCGGCCAAATGGCTGCGCGCCCAATGCGCCAGCTGGGTCACCGGCTGACGCAGTGACTGCCCGAGCGCGGTCAGCTCGTACTCGACACGCGGCGGCACGACGGGAAAAACGGTGCGTTTGACCAGTCCATCGCGTTCCAGGCCACGCAGACACAGCGTGAGCATGCGCTGGGAGATGCCGCCGATCGAGCGCTTCAGATCCGAGAACCGGCGCGGTCCGTCGGCGAGCATGATGATGATCAGCACGCTCCACTTCTCCCCGACGCGGGCCAAGACCTGGCTGATCTTCGGGCACTCGGTACTTTGGGGACAGCCGTCCGTGCGCTGCGCGCCCTCCTGGGTTACGCCGGTTTCACTCTGTCGCATGACTGTGCCTTCTTGTGTTCATGCCGCGCGGACTTACATACTTAGCCTTGGTACTTATTTTATACTATACCGAGGCCACCCATGAAACTCCTGCATATCGACACCAGCATTCTCGGCCAGAACTCCGTCAGCCGCCAATTGACCGCCGCGGTCGTCGCGCGCCTGCAGGCTGTGCACCCGCAACTGGAGGTCCGCTATCTGGACCTCGGCGCCGAACCGCTCGCACACCTCTCCGGCGCGCACCTCGCCGCCGCACAGGGGGCTACCCCGGAATCCGCCTCACTGGCGCAGGACCTGCAGCGCGGCCGCGAAGCGCTCGAGGCCTTCCTCGCTGCCGATATCATCGTCGTCGGCGCGCCCATGTACAACTTCACCGTGTCCTCGCAGCTCAAGGCGTGGATCGATCGGGTCTGCGTGGCCGGCAAGACCTTCCGCTACACCGACACCGGACCGCAGGGTCTTGCCGGCGGCAAGAAGGTCATCATCGCCTCCTCGCGCGGCGGGTACTACGGCCCGCAAAGCCCGGCGGCCGCTCTGGAGCACCAGGAAAGCTACCTGCGCGGCGTGTTCGCCTTCCTCGGTATCACAGAGGTGACCTTCGTGCGCGCCGAGGGCGTTAACATCAGCCCCGATCAGCGTCAGGCCGCGATCACGGCGGCCACGGCCGAGGCGGCCCAGCTGGCCGCCTGAGTCCTCACTCGAGCGATATCATCCCGACCGGAGACCGCCATGAATACTCTTGCGACCCGCAGCGTTGAGCGACTGGTGCGCGGCATGCCCACCTCGGACGGCGCGGGAGTGAAGTTGACGCGCGTGATCGGCCAGCCGCAGCTGGCCGATCTCGACCCCTTCCTGATGCTCGATGAATTCGGTACCGACAATCCCGGCGACTACATCGCCGGCTTTCCCGATCATCCCCATCGCGGCTTCGAGACCGTGACCTACATGCTCGACGGGCGCATGCGCCACCGCGACAACCACGGGCACGAAGGGGTGCTCGTTCCCGGCAGCGTGCAGTGGATGACGGCCGGACGCGGCATCATCCACTCTGAGATGCCCGAGCAGCAGGAGGGGCGCATGCGCGGGTTCCAGTTGTGGATCAACCTGCCGGCGCGCGAGAAGATGACCGCGCCGCGCTACCAGGAGTTCGGTCCGCAACGCATCCCCACGGTCGAGGCGGCCGCAGCGCGCGTGAAGGTGATCGCCGGAACGGTCGAGGGCGTGACCGGCCCGATCGCGCAACCGGCCACCGAGCCGACCTACCTCGACGTTGAGCTCGCCCCGGGCGGGCAGTTTACCCACGCGCTGCCCGCCGGGCACGCCGCGTTCGTCTATGTCTACGAGGGTGCGGTCTCCATCGGCGCTGGCGAGCGCGCAACGGCGGTCGACAGTCACGACTTGGCTGTGCTCAGCGACACTGGCGCGGTACGCATCGAGGCGCGCGCCGGTTCAGGCACAGCACCCCCCCCGGCGCGGCTGATC